>CAZDLY010000001.1:0-145311 GCA_964506575.1 uncultured Akkermansia sp.
CCGCTACCATCTTCAGCCCCGGTTTTATAGGGAAAACCCCAATAAAACCGGGGTTCTTCGTTTGTACGGCCTCAATCACCACTGCCGCACCCCCATGTGCTCCAAGGTGCTTTTTCGCGCCTTCCTGACAAATATCTGAGGCGCTTGCAAAACCTCCTTCGTCGGTTCTGCAAGCGCCGTATTCAGAAGCCAGAATTCAGTATTAAGAATTGTAACTCTCTCACGGGCAACGTGTTCTATTTATTCTGACTCCTGTCTTCTGTATTCTGACTTCTCTCTTGCAAACACCCTGGAGGGGTTTTGCAAGAGCCTCCTTGAGCAATGCCTGCGGCCTTTGTGATGGGTTTATGAGACAACCGCGTCCAGCAACAGCTCCGGTTTTTGTTCCGCCACCCGCAGAAGTCGCGCGGCGGCGCCACTGGGTTTCCGGCGGCCAGCTTCCCAACTTTTGGCGGTCACGAGCGGCACGTTCAACAGACGGGCAAACACTTCCTGCGAGACGTTCATCCGGGCGCGGATGCTCTTGACCTGGTTTGGCAGCACGGTCTTGACAGCCGTTGGCATCCGTACCGTTGTGGTGCGCATGGTGATCTTGCGCGTGCCGTGTACATGGTCGCGGATGTCCTTCAACGAGGCAAGCAGTTCGTCGGCATCGAATGGATATTCTTTTCTCGGTTCTTTGTTCATGGCGCAAACTCCTTTGCGATCTCCTTGACCAGCGTTGCCACGATTCGGCGTTTGTCGGGGGGCAAGTCCTCAATGTCGGCCTTGTCATAAACCTGCACGAAGTAAACTGCCTCCTCGCGCACAAAGAGCAGGTACAACACCCGTGCGCCGCCGCGTTTGCCGCGCCCCGGCAAGGCCATCCGGATTTTTCGCAACCCCGCCAAGCCACGAATGGGGTCACCCGCATCCGGGTTGGCCGCAAGTCCCGCTTGCAGCGACCGCAACGCTTCTTCGGCGTCCATCTCGATAATCCGGCGCGTGAACGCGGGGTGTTCGATAAACGTCAGCATGGCAAATCCATTAGGTACACAATGTAACCTATTTCGTGTGTGCCGTCAATCGTGCCGTTTCGTTTAACCTAGGAACGGGCGCATCCCCGTTTCACTGACCTTGCGACCAATGGATCACAGGGCGGGGCCGCCGGACCCGCCGTCTTCTGCGGCGAGCGTGCTCGTCGCAGCGCCGCAAGCCAGCGGCGGGTCCGGCGGCCCCGCCCTTGCTTTTCATGCGCAAGTCAGTGAAACGGGGATGCGCCCGATCTTGATGCCGTCGACAAAATCCGCTTGCTCCTCATTCGAAACCGCCTTACACTGGCCGCCGTGGGATAGAATGCTAACAGATAATCACCCGCCAACAAGTTGGTGGATTTTACCGGCGACGATGGGCATCAAATACACAAAGGATAAACCAATGTCTGACATCAACGCACAGCGACAGCCATCAACGGCCCCGCAGGTTTTTCAATACACGCATTATCTTGTGCGCAGAAAGATATTCAAACTGTTTGGCGCCGCTTTCCACATTTATGACCCCAGTGGCAAAATTGCGTTCTATTCCAAACAGAAAGCATTTAAACTGAAGGAGGACATAAGAGTCTATACCGGGGAAGATATGCGGACCGAAGTCTTGACTATTCTTGCACGACAGATAGTGGACTTTTCTGCCGCATACGACGTTTTTGATCCCGCCACCAATAGAAAAATAGGAGCCTTGAAGAGGAAAGGAATTAAATCCATTGTCAAAGACGAGTGGATAATCATGGATGCTGAAAACAGGGAAATCGGGTTAATTCAAGAGGACAGCATGCTTCTGGCCTTGATCCGTCGTTTGCTGACCAATCTCATTCCGCAGAAATTTGTCGGGTTCGTGAATGGCATGCAAGTCTGTCTTTTCAAGCAGAATTTTAATCCGTTTGTCATGAAGATCAATCTTGATTATTCGATGGATGTCAATGGGTTGCTTGACAGGCGGCTTGGGATTGCGGCAGCTATTCTTCTATGCGCCATTGAAGGCAAGCAAAGCTAATACGGGTTCAGCCAATCGCCTATTAAATGTTGTCTGGAAGAGCATGATATGAAGATGATCGCTGCTACACTGATTGCTGCGCTTCTCGTGTCAATCGTGCGGGGCGAGACCACAACGGCTGACACGCCGGCGGGCGTAGTCTCAAACTTCATCAGAGAGGTCGGCGTTCTGGCAACCAACCACTCCGACGCTATCGCGTGGTACACCCGGATGGGCTTCACGATCGTAGGCCCGACCGTTCAAGATATCGGAGCCGGGTTCGTAATGGACGACTATCGGATGGAGAAAACCATCGGCCAACCATCACCTATTTCAAGAATAAATATGGGGAGATAGACAAACGCCTCGGTATGTGCGACCATTTCCCCGTTCGTTGTGGGCGCGGTATGCTGCCGCGCAGAAAAGATGGGACGTCGGTTGGAGAGTCAGGCGAGTCCACGCTGGGCGACGCGGCTCTTCAACTTACAAAACGCCCCGCGACGCAAGCCGTCAGGCGCCGCGTTGCGGGGGGGTTTGCAAGAGCCTCTACAGGAAACGGACGGCCCCGCCGACGTGTCGGTGAACCCCGGCCCCCACCCATACGAATCCAGAATCTCTAAAGGAAGCTGAATGAAACTCACACCCCTGCTCACTCACCATGCGATTGTCCAACGTCATCAGTCCATCCCGGTCTGGGGCTGGACCGATCGGCCCCGGACCCGCGTCAGGGCCACGCTGGGCTCCAGCCGGGCGGAAGGCATCTCGGGCGACGACGGCCGTTTCGTGCTGCGCCTGCCGGCCCTGCCGGCCGGCGGCCCGCATGCGCTAATCGTGGAGGACCTGGACGGCCGCGAACGGGTGGAGGCGCAGGACATCCGGGTGGGCGAGGTCTGGCTGGCCTCGGGCCAGTCCAACATGGAATGGACGATGGCGTCCTCCGAATACGCCGCCGAGATTGCCGCGGCCCGGCCGAGCCAGATCCGCATGTTCAAGGTTGCCAACCGCGCCGACCTGGCCCCGCAGGCGACGGTGAAGGGGGCGTGGCGGCCCGCCACGGCGGACACGATGGGGAACTTCTCCGCCGTGGCGAACTTTTTCGCCCAGCGGCTGCAGGACGAGCTCGGCGTGCCGTGCGGCATCATCAATGCGAGCTGGGGCGGCACCTTCATCGAGACCTGGATCAGCCGGGAGCGCCTCCTGCGCAATGCGGCCACCCGCGGCTGGACGCTCGACTACGAGGCGATGGTCAACAGCGCCGCGGGCTGGGAAAAGCGCAACCCGGAAGGTTTTCTGCCGGCTGACCCCGGCAACCGCGGACTGGAGAAGGGCTGGCACCAGGCGGGGTTAGACGACGCCGGGTGGGGCCTCATGACGCTGCCCGGCCTGTGGCAGCAACACGGCCACAACTACTCCGCGGTCATGTGGTTCCGCACCCGAATCGCCCTGCCCAAAACCTTCCGCGGCCAGGCGCTGATCCTGCACCTCGGCGCCGTGGACAAGCAGGACATCACCTATGTCAACGGCGTGGAAGTCGGGCGGACGGGCGAGGGCTTTGACGAGACCGTCTGGGCGCAGCACCGCGCCTACACCATCCCGGCGGAACTGACGCGAGGGACGGAGCTGGTTGTCGCCGTGCGGGCCTATTCGTTCCGGTTCGGCGGCGGCCTGACCGGGCCGGCGGCCGCGATGCGCCTGGTCGCCGCCGATGCGCCGAACGGGGCCTCGATCCCGCTCGCGGGCGAGTGGCGGTTCCAGGTCGAGCACAACTTCGGGTTCATTGATACCGGAGCGGCGAGCATGGGGCACGGCCAGCCCAACTCCCCGTACATGCTTTTCGAGAACATGATCAAGCCGCTGCTGCCGGCGGGCATCGCCGGCGCCATCTGGTACCAGGGCGAATCCAACGCCGACAAACCCGTCGAATACCGGCGACTGCTCCGCGACCTGATCGAGGACTGGCGCTTCCACTTCGGGGTCGGCGACTTCCCCTTCGGCATCGTGCAGCTTACCAGCTTCATGCCGCCCCAGTCCTTCCAGCCCGATTCGAGCTGGGCGCTCCTGCGGGAGTCGCAGCAGGACGCGCTGGCCCTGCCGGGCACCGGCCTGGCGGTGATTCTCGACGTTGGCGACCCGGTGGATATCCATCCCAAGGACAAGCGGACGGTCGGGCACCGGCTCGCGCAGTGGGCGCTGGCGAAGGTGTACGGCCGGGCCATTGTCCCCGGCGGACCGATCTACCGGGGATGCCGCGTGGAAGGCGGCCGGATACGCATCCTGTTCGACCAGGCCGGCGCGGGTCTGGCCCTGCGCGACGGCGACCGGGTCCGGACACTGGTCATCGCGGGCGCCGACGGCCGATTCCTGCCGGCCGAATCGGCCATCGAGGGCGGCAGCCTGCTGGCCTGGCGCCCGGACATCCCGGCGCCGACCGCGGTCCGCTACGCCTGGGCCGACTACCCGGAGGGCGCGAACCTCATCAACACGGACGGCTTCCCGGCCGGACCCTTCCGCACCGACCGCGGGGCCGGGAATTCATAAAAGAGGGCTCACAAGGGACGGGCCTGAATGGCGCTAAGTTAAGGGGCTATTGCCATCTTAATCGTAATCTTAATCCTAATCTTAATCTCTTGGTGGAGCACGGATTACGATTACGATTACGATTAAGATTATGATCGGAAGCATCGCTTAACTTAGCGCCATTCGGGACGGGCCTGAATGGCACGCCCTTAGCCAAAAAGGCGCCCCTGAAACCATCTCGACGGTTTGCGCAAGATCGCATAAAACTTGCGCAATATCATATAGACAGCGCAGCCCGCAGGGTCTATACTCATTCCCATGTTATGGATGGATTCGGTTGTCCGGGGCGAGAAACGCGGTGCTGGTTTCCGATGGGCATGGACAACGGGACGGATGGCGAGGCGAATGCCACGCCAAACCATTCGCCACTGACCGCTGACCGCTGACCGCTGACCGCTGACCACGGAAAACAAAAAGGGGCAAACCAATGAATGTGTCAACACGCGTCGGAACAACAGTCGGAATCGGGAGGTGGATCATGCAATCGGCAATCGGCAATCGGCAATCGGCAATCGTCCTGGCGGCCCTGCTGCTGGGCGCGCTCGCGCCGCGAGCGGAGGCGGTGCAGGCATCGGGCGGCACGGTGACGACGAACAACATCGGCGGCACTAACTACATCGTGCACACGTTCAGTAGCACCGGACTGACCACGTTTGCCGTCTCGGACGGAGGTTCCGCAACGGTGGAGGCGTGGGGTGCTGGCGGCGGCCAGCGTTCGGGGCAGTCCTCCGGCGGTGGCGGCGGTTACTCGTATGGAACCCTTGCTCTGAATGCGGGCAACTACCTGATCATGGTTGGCGGTCGCGGGTTGCGAGTCGCCGACAATGCGTCTTCGCCTCTTGTTGCACCGGCCGGCGGCGGCGGGCAGCCCGGCAGGATTGGCTTCGCCGGTCAGGGCGGCGGCCTGTCTGGCATCTTCGGCACTTCCTACACCCAGGCCAACGCGCTGGTGATCGCCGGTGGTGGCGGCGGCGGCGGCGCGGTCGGCAGTTGCGCGGGCGGCGCGGGCGGGGGGGCCAATGGAGTTACCGGCGGATCGGCCGGGATTTACCCCGGAACCGGCGGCACGCAAACGGGCGCTGGGACGAACGGGTACACGGACACCGACGCGATCCTGGCTGGCGCGTTGCAGGGCGGCAGCTCCTGGAATGCGGGTGACGACGGCGGTGGCGGCGGCGGTGGCGGCGGTTACTGGGGCGGCGGCGGCGGTTTCAATGGGGACACGCCCACTGGCAACTCCGGCGGCGGCGGCGGTTCCGGCTACATTGGTGGCGCCGGCGTCAGCGGCGCCAGCACAACGGCTGGCAGCGACGCAACACCAGGCAACACGACGTCCCCCTACTATGTCAGCGGCGTGGGTGTCGGCGGCTCGAACGGGACGTCGGGCAACGGCGGCAATGGGCTCGTCGTCGTGCGGTATCTTGTACCGGTGATCCCGCCAGACCTGCCCGCCATCCGCAACGATCCGGCCACGAACATCACCACGACCTCGGCCAACCTCAACGGTTATCTGACCAGCACCGGCACGTCGGACACGGCGGTCTGGGTCTACTGGGGGCCGACGGACGGCACCACCAACACGACGCAGTGGGCCAACACGAACTTCTTCGGCACCAATACGATCGGCGCCACAGCCTACACGACCAATACGGCCGACATGGGCAAGACGCTCACGCCGGGCACGCCCTACTACTACAACTTCTTCGCCCAGAACGCCTCCGGCGGGGTCTGGGCGGCCGCGAGCGGATCACAGAGTTTCACCACCTACGGCCCGCCGACTGTGGCGGTCTCCGCCGCCTCGGGCATTGGCGTGGGTGCGGCAACGCTCAACGGCACGCTGATCGCGAGCAACGGCTACCCGACGACCGTCTTCTTCTGCTGGGGCACGAATGACTACCTGACCGCCTCGACGAACGACTGGCCGAACGTCGTCCCGTGCGGCAGCAAGGCCAGCGGGCAGTCGTTCAATACCACCCTCAGTGGACTGACCAACGGCGTGACCTACTGGTACCGTGCCTACGCGACCAACGCGGCCGGCGAGGGGTGGTCCGCGGCGACCAATTTCGCGACGTTGTCGCCGTTCCCGGCGGGCGATCGCCTCTGGGTCGGCGCTGGCCCCAACCCGAACTGGACCGCCGTCGCCAACTGGAGTCCGGCCCAGGCGCCGACGGCCGTGGATACGGCGGTCTTCACCAACGGCGGATCGGCCAGCACGGTCGATCTCACCACCCAGACCATCGTCAACTGGCGGTTCGACGGGAACGATACCGTCAACCACTACGTGGATCTGGCGGGCCATACGCTTTCCGTGACCGGCGGCATCTATGTGGCCAATGCGGTGTATCCAGGCAGCTACGTCGCGCGGAAGAGCCGCGTGACGGTCAGCAACGGGGTGTTTCAGATTGGCGCCCCGGGCGCTCCCGGCATCCTGCGCATCGGTCGTCTCGCTAATGCCAACAATCACTTTCAGGGCGAGGCTGACGGCAGCCTGACCCTGACGAACGGCGTGACCTGGGTGGCAACGAATCTGGGCGAAGTGAGCGTGGGGCGCAACGCAAGCGGACTCCATCCGGGCGCGACCATCACAGGCATTCTCGATGCGAGAGCGGCCGCGTTTGCCGAGCAGCGGTTTGCGGCAACGGAACTGGTGATCGGCGATGGACGCGGCGTCAATTCCGGGGGCACTTACAACTACGGGTACGTGAAGCTGCCGGGCTCCGGGCTGACGAATCTGACCGTGACCGGTACGCTGGGGATCGGCGGCAGCGTGGCGCAAACCGGGTACGGCCGGCTGGGGGTCGAAACCAACGCCTGGAAACTGCCGGCGGGGCTGTCGCTCACCGTGGGGCAGTCGCCGTCCAGCCGCGGCAAGATCATTCTCGGATATGGTCAAGGCACCGGCAACGGACAGTTGGCCGACGGGCTGCTGCAGTCGGCGACGAACGGTTGGTTCACCGGATTTCTCAGCGAATTGACGTTGGGCAGCGTCTCGGGCGGGGGCTCCGGAGTGCTGGACCTGCGCACGATGGACGGCATGACGTTGGATGCCACCACGCTGACGGTCCTAACGGGAGGCTCGGCCTACCTGCCGGTGGGAACGGGAACCGTGGGGACCATCACCGTGGGCGACGGCACGGCAGGATCAGTGCTTCTGGAAATTCAGAGGTCTACCCTTCTTACCAACATATCCGCCATCGCCGTGAAGGCCAACGGGCGGTTGGTGGTGCGAGTCCGCGGCGCCTCGTGCGGCTTGGACGTCTCCAACGTCAACAACGCCGCCGTGACTACGGATAGCGGCGGCTCCTGGGGTGTGATCAACCTGGTCTTCGAGGCGGACAGCCTCGACGATCCCTACTGGGGGCTGCGTTGGAAAGGCAACCATGCCTCGTCAACCATCAAGGTCACCTACGACACCAGCGCGTTGTCCAGTCCGCGCTATGTGTATCCGAAGTACGATCCCGTCACGGACTACACCTACTGGGCTGCCTGGCCCGACCCGCCCCCGCCCACCGCCGCGAATTTGATCTGGACGGGCGGGGCGGCCACGCGATCCTGGTCGGAACTCAACAACTGGGATCTGAAAATGATACCGACCAATCCGACGCCGGGAAACATACAGTTCGCCAACATCGCGTCGAGCACGAACATCCTGGACATGAACCGGCAGATCAACCGGCTGATCTATAACAGAACGGACAACAGCACGTACGTCACGGATCTCAGCGGCTACACGCTGACCGCCACCGGCGGCGTGGATGTGGCCAACCCGGGGTACAATCTCGGCAACGATGTCAACGCCGTCATCACCAACGGCACCTTCCAGATCGGGTTGCCGGGCCAGCCGACTGACCTTGCGGTGGGTCGTTACATGCCCATCTCATGGCCGCACAGCGTGGCCTCTACCGATGGCAGCCTGGTGCTTTCGAACATGACCTGGGTGGCAACGAATCTCGGTGTGGTGAGCGTTGGGCGCAATATCGACGGCGGAATGCATCCGTCCTTGTCTGTACAAGGCACGCTCGATGCGAGCGCGGCCGCGTTTGCCGGGGGGCGGTTTGCGGCAACGGAACTGGTGATCGGCGATGGGCGCGGCCCCAATGCCGGGGGCAGTTACAACTACGGCTACGTGAAGCTGCCGGCCTCCGGCCTGACGAACCTGACCGTGACCGGAACGCTGGGCATCGGCGGTAGCGTGGCGCAAGCCGGGTACGGCCGGCTGGGGGTCGCAACCAACGCCTGGAAGCTGCCGGCGGGGCTGTCGCTCACCGTGGGGCAGTCGCCATCAAGCCGCGGCAAGCTCATTCTCGGGTATAGCTCCGGCGCCAGCAACGGACAGATCGCCGACGGGAGCCTGGTGGCCGCGACGAACGGTTGGTTCACCGCGTATCTCAGCCTGCTGCGCGCGGGCAATAGCGCGGGAGGGGGCGTCGGAGTGCTGGACCTGCGCACGATGGACGGCATGACCATGGACACCACCACGCTGACGGTCGAAGCGGGAGGCTCGGCCCTGTTCCCGGCCGGTACGCTGGCGGCGGGCAACGTGACCGTAAGCGCCAGCTTGCTCGGGTTGCGCGGAACGCTGCTGAATGTGTCCGGCAAGCTGACGATCGACGCCACCGGGCGGCTCACCAACACGGTCAATGGCGTCTCGTCCGGGGTGAACATTCTCAGCGGCAACACGAACGACCTGAGCATCGCCGCGGGCGGCAAGTTGTTCATCGCGTATCTTGCCGACGCTCCGGCGGGCCAGCCCTTGTGGGGTGTGCGGATCGCGGGTATCGGGAGCGACCGGACCACGCTGCTGCAGGGCTACCTGGATGGCGGCCGCATCACGAACGACGTCAGCCGTCTCAAGCCCGACCGGCAGACAAAGGTCGGCGTATACCAGGACGTTCCCAACAACTTCACCTATGTCGGTTTGCCGGCAGTGCCGTCGGGGACATTGATCCTGCTGCGGTAGTCGGGCGGACGGGGAAGTGTTCAGCCTTCAGAAGAGAGAGGGCGCGTTGACCGTGCAAGCGGGCAACGCGCCCTTGGTCTTTGCCTCCGAGGCGCTGGCAAATAATTAACCACAAAGAGCACAAGGAACACAAAGAGAGAACGTGAGATTTCAACGGGGCGGACCTTTTATTGCCGCGTCCTCGTCGTCGTCGTCGTTCTCGTCCTCGTCCTCGTCGTCGATCACCTTCCTTTTCCAGCCGAGGACGAGGACGAGGACGAGGCCCGACAAGGGACGGGCCTGAATGGCGCTAAGTTAAGGGGCTGTTGCCATCTTAATCGTAATCTTAATCATAATCTTAATCTCTTGGTGGAGCACGGATTACGATTAAGATTACGATTAAGATTATGATCGGAAGCATCGCTTAACTTAGCGCCATTCGGGACGGGCCTGAAGGGCACGCCCTTAGCCAAAAAGGCGCCCCTGAGGGTCCGCAAGGGACGGGCCTGAAGGGGGCCTCGTCGTCGTCCTCGTCGATCACCTTCCTTTTCCAGCCGAGGACGAGGACGAGGACGACGACGAAGGTGCGGCCGGGGCGTGGAGGGGGCGGCGGGATCGGTCTAGCGAGTGAACGTGGAAAGTGCGGTTGGCTATCGGGATTTCTGAATACTGAATACTGGCTTCTGAATACGGCGCTTGCAGAACCGACGAAGGAGGTTTTGCAAGCGCCTCTCTAAATAATGGGGATATACAAACGCCTCAAAAAGTGCGACCATGTCCCCGTTCGTTTTGGGCGTGGTATGTTGCCGCGCAGAATACGATGGGGCGTCGGTTGGAGAGTCAGGCGAGTCCACGCGGGGCGACGCGGCTCTTCAACTTACAAAACGCCCCGCGACGCAAGCCGTCAGGCGCCGCGTCCGGGGTGGTTTGCAAGAGCCTCATCAGTCATCCGTGACAAGGAGAGTAGCGATGCGTGGAAGGAACATTGGGGCGTGGGTGGCGGGACTGGTTCTGGCGGCGGCCACGGCGGCGAATGCCTACCTGGCGACGGTGAACAAGACCGACTACCAGGAGATGCACATCGTGCCGGCGCCGGGCAAGGTCGTCATTGACGGCGACCTCAAGGACTGGGACCTGTCGGGCACGGTCGATCTCTTTCTGGACGAGGCGAGCCGGGCGACGATGAGCGTCCAGGGCGCGTACATGTACGACCAGGAGGCGTTCTACGTCGGCGGCCGCGTGAAGGACCCCACGCCGATGGTGAACGCGCACGATTTCGCCGGCGACCTGAGCCAGGTCTGGAACGCCGACTGCATCCAGCTCTACCTGATCGCCGACCCGTCGGTCAAGTCCGGGGCCTCGATCAATAACATGACCGGGGCGCTGATGCCGGCGGCGGATCAGCGATCCCTCTGCTACATCTTCCTGTGGTATTCGACCCGCGACCAGAAGCCCGGCTTCATGATCATGTACACGCTCGGCTTCAAGGACCTGAACCTCAACCCGAAGGAGGTGGAGGCCGTCTACAAGAAGGATGCGGACGGCAAGGGGTACACGTTCGAGTACCGGGTGCCGTGGAAGATCCTGCGGGCGGAGAAGCCGTGGAAGGACGGCGACAAGGTGCAGACGCAGTGGCAGGTCACGTGGGGCGACCAGCTCGGCGAACGGGGCATCGCCGGCATGACCGACGTCCGCCTGAAAACCAGCACGGACCTGGGCTACATGGGTCCGACCTCGTGGGGCACCGGCATCGTGCACGGCAAGGGCAACCTGAAGCTCGCCAAGAAGACGAAGATCGATCGGGCCGCAGGGCACATCCCCATCGCGTTCGAGCTGGTGCAGGCCACCAAGGTGAGCCTGGCGGTGTACGACCAGGATGGGCGCCTGATCCGCACCTGTATGGGGGCGGAACCGATGGAGGCGGGCAAGCAGACCTACCTGTGGGACGGGTTGGACGACTACAACCGGCCGGCTCCGGCGGGCGCGTACCGCTGGAAGATGCTGACCCAGGAAGGATTTGAACAGAAGTATGTCTGCAACGTGGGCATCAGCGGCAACCCGCCCTACCAGAACGAAGAGGGGACGGGCGGCTGGGCGGGTGATTACGGCTACCCGGTGGTCGTGGAGGCGGACGGCGACCGGGTGGTGCTGGGCACGGGCGACGGGGAGGCGACGACCAAGACCATCGGCACGACTCTCGATGGCCAGAAGCAGTGGGGTGGAGGTTGGGGCGCCAAGGGGTTCTGGGCGCTGGACAAGGGGACGGGCTTTTTCACGGGCTGGAACGGCGAGTTGAGCCGGTTCGACGCTCGCGAGGGCAAGGTCAAGGCGTTCGCGGACGGCCGCGGCCAGATCCCGACGGGTATCAACACGGGGGCCGGCGGGATGACGGTGGTGGACGGCAAGCTGGCCGTGGTGAGCGTTCCGGACCAGGCGCTGTACATCCTGGACCCGGAGACGGCGGCCGTGAAGGAGAAGCTGCCGCTGGAGGGTGCCGGCTGGGGCGCGGCAACGGGGCCCAAGGGCGAACTCTACGTCGTGGCCGGCGACCGGCTCGGGCGCTATGATCTACAGGCCAAGAAGTTCCAACCGCTCACCGACAAGCTGCCCGATCATCGGATGATGAGTTGCGACGCCGCGGGCAACATCTACGCCTGTGTCTGGGGATCGGACATGCAGGTCTGGAAGTTCTCGCCCGCCGGCAAGCTCCTGCAGAAGATCGGCAAGGAAGGCGGCCGGCCGGCGGAGGGCACGTTCGACCCGAACGGGATGTACAAGCCCTACGACGTGGCGGTGGACAAGAACGGCCGTATCTGGGTGGCCGAGCTCGACGACCAGCCCAAGCGCTACTCGGTGTGGAACGCCGACGGCACGCTCTGGAAGGAGTTCTTCGGCTCGCTGGCCTATTCGTCGGGGGCGTACGTGGATCCGGCGAAGCCGGAGGAGTTCTACGTGATGCCGAACATGCGTTACAAGCTGGACTACGACAAGGGCACGTGGGCGATGGACCGGGTCATGTCGCGCGGCATCAGATGGGATATTCCGGCGGCCACGACCAACGCCAAGCCGGCGTTTATCGATTTCAACGTGTCGAACGGGGCGAAGGACACCGTGTTTGCCAACGTCAAGGGCCGGCAGTTCGTCTGGTTCGGGTACCAGTATGCGGGAAACATTCTGGAGATCGTGAACGGTCAGTTCGTGCCGCGGCTATACATGGCCACCCCCTTCTCATACGCCAATCCCAATCCGCGCAACTGGCGGGATGACAACAACGACGGTCGCCTGCAGCCGGAGGAGGTCAGCGCTCCGCAGCCGATTACCATCATGGATTCCCAGCTGAACCTCTATCGGTTTCGCGGGCCCCATATGAATATGGCGAATATTGGCAACCTGAATCCGGTAGCGCCCTACCCGGTCATGGAGCGGATCAAGTTCACGGGCTTCAACGACAAGGGCGGGCTGACCTGGGACTTTGACAAGCCCGAGGTCGTGGCGACCGACACGATCCCCGGGGACGCGGGTTTAGCCGAATACGTTGCCGTTGACGACGAGGGGCAGATCCTGATGCGGATCGGAGGTCTCCCGATCCAGCGCGGCCAGCGGGCGCAGGGCACCGGCAATCGGATCACCTGCTATGATGGCAAGGGCGGCAAGCTGTGGGAGTACCATAACGTCCAACATGACTTTGCCTGGACCAGCGAGCCGTACAAGCCCGGCTTCATCGTCGGCGCCTTCAAGGTGTTGCTCACCTCGACGAAACGGATGTGGGGCGTGACCGGCTACTACGGGCAGTACTTCCTGCTCGACAAGGAGACGGGCCTGTTCGTGGCCGCGCTGGGGCAGGACCAGCGCTCCCCCTACACGCACGACCACACCATGGTGCTGACCGAGAACTTCAACGGCACGATCTGGAACAATCTCAAGAACGGCAAGACCTACTTCTCCGGCGGCGACGCCGACTGCCGCATCTGGGAACTGAAGGGCTACGAGGATTACAAGATCCGCGAGGGCAAGCTCAAGTTGAACGCCGCGCAGGTCGCGCAGTCGCAGCAGAACCTCGAGCAGAACAAGCTGGCCGAGCAATCGGCGATGGGGCTGCTGCGCGAGTTCAAGCTGCAGAAGCTGGCCAACGCCGCGGCCGACGGCAACTACGGCGAATGGGAGACGGTCCAGCCGCAGACGGTCCTGGTCGCCGACAAGCGCCTGGCGCAGGCCCAGCTCGGGTATGACGAGAAGCACCTCTGGATCCGGTTCCAGGTTGCCGACGAGTCGCCGCTGCGCAACCAGGCTTCGGACTACCGCACGCTGTTCAAGACCGGCGATGCGTTGGACATCCAGTTCTGCACGGACACCGGGATGCGGCCCGAGCACGGCCAGAACCAGCAGGAGATGCGTGTCGGCGACGCCCGCATCCTGGTGGTGCGCACGCCGGACGACAAGATGAACGCGGCGATCATCCGCTACCGCACGCCGGGCGCGGACAAGCCCAAGCAGTACGAGTACTTCTCCTCCGTGTGGAAGGAGAAGGTCGACGAGGTCAGCGAGATCAACGACCTGCCCATGCACTGCAAGGCCGAGAAGGACAGCTACGCAGTGGAGGTGGGCGTACCTTGGAGCGTGATCGGCCTCAAGCCCGCGCCCGGACTGAAGTTCAAAGGCGACGTGGGCGTGATCTACGGCAACGACGGCGGCACGGTCAACGCTGTCCGCTACCTGTGGAGCGACAAGACCCCGGCGATGAACGTAAACAACGACGTGCCCACCGAGATGCGGATCCACCCGAACAACCTGGGGATGTGGGTGGTGGAGTGAGGACTTGAACACGTTTATCCAATTCTGAAAAAGATGCGGGAGGGTAGACAAACGCCTCGGAATGTGCGACTATATTCCCGCTTGTTGTGAGCTCGGCGGGGTGCCGCGCAACGTGGCCCGGGCATCGTGCCCGTGATTCATGGGCGGGACGCCCATGCCACGAGGGGTTTCGCAAGCGACTGATCAAAGGCAAGGAGAGTAGCCATGCGTGGAAGGAACATTGGGGCGTGGGTGGCGGGATTGAGTCTGGCGTTGGCCACGGCGGCGAATGCCTACCTGGCGACGGTGAACAAGTCGGACTACCAGGAGATGCACATCGTGCCGGCGCCGGGCAAGGTGGTCATTGACGGCGACCTCAAGGACTGGGACCTGTCGGGCTCTGTCGATCTCTTTTTCGATGAGGCCAGCCGCGCGACGATGAACGTCCAGGGCGCCTACATGTACGACGCGGAGGCGCTCTACGTCGGCGGCCGCGTGAAGGACCCGACGCCGATGCTGAACGCGCACGACTTCGCCAGCGAATTGAACACAGTCTGGGATGCCGACTGCGTCCAGCTCTACATGATCGCCGACCCGGCGGTCAAGTCCGGGGTCTCGATCGCTGACTTCACCGGGTCGACGATGTCGGCGGAGGATCAGCGATCCCTCTGCTACATCTTCCTGTGGTATTCGACCCGCGACCAGAAGCCCGGCTTCATGATCATGTACACGCTCGGCTTCAAGGACCTGAACCTCAACCCGAAGGAGGTGGAGGCCGTCTACAAGAAGGACGCGGACGGCAAGGGGTACACGTTCGAGTACCGGATCCCGTGGAAGATCCTGCGGCAGGAGAAGGCGTGGAAGGACGGCGACAAGGTGATGACGCAGTGGCAGGTCACGTGGGGCGACAAGTCGGGCGAGAAGGGCATCGTCAGCATGACCGACGTCCGCCAGAAAGAGAGCAAGGATCTGGGCTACATGGGGCCGAGATCGTGGGGCACTGGCATCGTGCACGGCAAGGGCAACCTGAAGCTGGCCAAGAAGACGAAGATCGATCGGGCCGCGGGGCACATCCCGATCGCGTTCGAGCTGGCGCAGGCGACCAAGGTCAGCCTGGCGGTCTACGACAAGGACGGGCGCCTCATCCGCACCTGTATGGGCGCGGAACCGATGGAGGCGGGCAAGCAGACCTACCAGTGGGACGGGCTGGACGACTCCGACCGGCCGGTGCCGGCGGGCGAATACACTTGGAAGATGCTCACCCAGGAAGGGTTCGAGCAGAAATATGTCTGCGACGTGGGCATCAGCGGCAACCCGCCCTACCAGAACGAGGAGGGGACGGGCGGCTGGGCGGGAGATTACGGCTACCCGGTGGTCGTGGATATTGACGGGGATCAGGTGGTGCTGGGCACGGGCGACGGCGAGGCGACGAGCAAGACCATCGGCACGACTCTCGACGGCCGGAAGCAGTGGGGCGGCGGCTGGGGCGCCAAGGGATTCTGGGCGCTGGACAAGGGCATTGGCTATTTCACGGGCTGGAGCGGCGAGTTGAGCCGGTTCGACGCCCGCGCGGGCAAGCTCAAGGCGTTCGCGGACGGCCGCGGCCAGATCCCGACGGGTATCAACACGGGTGGCGGCGGCGGGATGACGGTGGTGGACGGCAAGCTGGCCGTGGTTAGCGTGCCGGACGCGGCGCTCTATCTGGTGGACCCGGAGACGGGGGCGATCCAGGAAAAACTGCCGCTGGAGGGGCCGTGGTACGGCGCGGCCACGGGGCCCAAGGGCGAACTCTACGTCGTGGCCGGCAACCGGATCGGGCGCTATGACCTGCAGGCCAAAAAGTTCCAGCCGCTCACCGACAAGCTGCCCGACAGCCGGATGCTCACCTGCGACGCCGCGGGCAACATCTACGCCTGCATCTGGGAACCGGCGATGCAGGTGTGGAAGTTCTCGCCCGAGGGCAAGCTCCTGCAGAAGATCGGCAAGGAAGGCGGACGGCCGGCGGAGGGCAAGTTCGATCCGAGCGGGATGTTGAAGCCCTACGACGTGGCGGTGGACAAGAACGGCCGCATCTGGGTGGCCGAGTTCGACGACCAACCCAAGCGCTACTCGGTGTGGAACGCCGACGGCACGCTCTGGAAGGAGTACTTCGGCTCGCTGGCCTATTCGTCGGGGGCGTATGTGAACCCGGCGAAGCCGGAATATATCTACGTGAACCCGAACATGCGCTACAAGGTGGATTACGACAAGGGCACGTGGGAGATGGACCGGGTCATGTCGCGCGGCATCAAGTGGGAGCTCCCGGCGGCCACGACCAACGCCAAGCCGGAGGTCTTCAATTTTGGCGTGGGCCCCGGGGCGAAGGACACGGTGTTCGCCAACGTCAAGGGCCGGGAGTTCGTCTGGATCGGGGGCGAATTTGGGTTTAACATCATGGAGATCGTGAACGATCAGTTCGTGCCGCGCCTCGCCTGGTGGAGGGGTAATACGCACAGTTGGCGGGACGACAACAATGACGGTCGCCTGCAGCCGGAGGAGCTCGCCACCCCGATGTTCTTCAACGTCATGGATTCCCATCTGAACCTCTACGCGTTTCGCGGCCCCCATATTGAAATGTCCACGGCCAAGAATCTGGATCCGATCCCGCCCTACCCGGTCATGGATCGGGTGAAGTTCACCGGCTTCAACGACAAGGGCGGGATGACCTGGGCCTTTGACAAGCGCGAGACCGTGGCGACCGACACGATCCCCGGGGACGCGGGCTACGGCACCTACGAAGCCGTGGACGACCAGGGGCGGATTCTGGAGATGATCGGCGGCCTCCCCATTGCCCGCGGCCAGCGGGCGCAGAGCCGGGGCAGCCGGATCACCTGCTACGACGGCAAGGGCGGCAAGCTGTGGGAATACCGCAACCTCCACGGGGGCTTTGCCTGGACCAGCGATGCCTACAGGCCCGGCTTCCTGGTCGGCGCCTTCAATGTGTTGCTGACCTCGACGAAACGGCTGTGGGGCGTGACCGGCTACTACGGGCAGTACTTCCTGCTCGACAAGGAGACGGGCCTGTTCGTGGCCGCGCTGGGGCAGGACCAGCGCTCCCCCTACACGCACGACCACACCATGGTGCTGACCGAGAACTTCAACGGCACGATCTGGAACAATCTCAAGAACGGCAAGACCTACTTCTCCGGCGGCGACGCCGACTGCCGCATCTGGGAACTGAAGGGCTACGAGGATTACAAGATCCGCGGGGGCAAGCTCACGCTGGACACCGCGCAGGTCGCACAGTCGGGCCAAAACGCCGAGCAGAACAAGCTGGCCGAAAAATCGGCGATGGGGCTGCTGCGCGAGTTCAGGCTGTCGAAGCTCGCCAACGCCGCGGCTGACGGCAACTACAGCGAATGGACGACGGTCCAGCCGCAGACGGTCCTGGTCGCCGACAAGCGCCTGGCGCAGGCCCAACTCGGCTACGACGACAAGTGCCTGTGGATCCGCTTCCAGGTCACCGACGAGTCGCCGCTGCGCAACCAGGCCTCGGACTACCGCACGCTGTTCAAGACCGGCGACGCGCTGGACATCCAGTTCTGCACCGACACCGGCTCGCGGCCCGAGCACGGCCAGAACCAGCAGGAGATGCGCGTGGGCGACGCCCGCATCCTGGTGGTGCGCACGCCGGACGACAAGATGAACGCGGCGATCATCCGTTATCGCACGGCGGGCGCGGACAAGCCGAAGCAGTACGAGTACGAGTCCTCGGTCTGGAAGGAGAAGGTCGACGAGGTCAGCGAGATCAACGATCTGCCGATGAACTGCAAGGCCGAGAAGGAAAGCTACGTCGTCGAGGTCGGCGTGCCCTGGAGCGTGATCGGGGTCAAGCCCGCGCCGGGGCTGAAGCTCAAGGGCGACGTGGGCGTGATCTACGGCAACGAAGGCGGCACGAAGAACGCGGTCCGTTATATGTGGAGCGACAAGACCCCGGCGCTCAACGTGAACAACGACGTGCCCACCGAAATGCGGATCCACCCGAATGACATGGGGATGTGGATGGTGGAGTGAGGACTTGAACACGTTGCCTGTGAGAGGTTTTCCATTCTGAATACTGGCTTCTGAATGCGGCGCTTGCAGAACCGACGAAGGAGGTTTTGCAAGCGCCTTACACATGATGACAAAGAAACGCAACACAGCCCTGTGGTCGCTGAAAGGCGCCGCAGTGGTGGTGCAGGGGGATGCTCCGGCCATGGTTCGGACGGCGGGCGGTGAACTGGCCCGCTATCTGTATCTGCTGACCGGTGAAGTGTCCCGCGTGACGGCGACGCCCCCTCCGCGGGGCGTAGCGGTGGCGCTGGATGCCCGGATGGCGGCGCGCGCCGGCGTCGGCGTGTCGGGCGAGACGGTGGGGAGCCAGGGATACCGCCTGGCGGCCGTGCGACAGGGGACGCGGCGAACGGTGTACATCGCGGCGGCCAGTCCGGTGGGCTTCCTGTATGGCGTGTACGGCCTGCTCGAAAAGCTGGGCATGGGATTCTACGCGGGCGGCGATTCGTTCCCCGACCTGCCTTCGGCGGCGGAAGTTCCCGAGAACCTGGACGAAACGGACCGGCCCGCGTTCCAGGTGCGCGGGAACATGCTCCACTACAATTTCCTGTGCGGCTGTACGGACTGGGGTCTCGCGGACTACAAGTTCTATTTCGACCAACTGGCCCGGATGCGCTGCAACCTGCTGCTGATGCACTGGTATGACGACGAACCGGGGGCGGCGTACCACTGGCGGGGCGAATACAGGACCGGCGGGGTGACCCCGAATTCGCTGACGCGCCCCTGGGGCGCCGTGGATTCCCTTCGGACGTCCCAGTTCCCCTTCGACGCCGGCCGGTTCTTCGACGAGGAGATCTACTCCAGCCCGGCGGGCGAAGACCTGCCGGATCTGCTGACCGAGATCAAGCGGACGGAAATCCTGTTCGCGGAGGCGACCCGCTACGCCCGGCAGGTCGGGGTCGAGATCGCGGCGGGCTTCGAGGCCCCGCGCGAGGACCCGACCGATCCGGGCGTCGAGGCGCGCTTCCGGGCGCGGATGGAGCAGTTCCTGGCGCGGAACCCGGACATCACCCGGTTTGCCCTGTGGCAGCACGAGAGCGGCGGCTGCGTGGGGACCCCGCCACCCGCGGCCGGAACGGCCGGCGCGCGTCTGCTCGATCAGCAGCGGGCGGAGTTTGCCTATCTCGGAAACGAGCAGCGGGTGTGGGAGGCGATCCGGTTCGGCCGCTTCGCGGAGATTGCGCACGATGTCCTGGTCCGGACCGCGCCCCGGCGGCGGCTTGTGCTCGTGGGGTGGGGCGGGGACCGGTGGATGCAGTTCGCGGACTACTGTCTCGCCTATGACAAGCGGCTGCCGGCGGACGTGGCGTTCACCTGCCACGACAACATCGATGCCTCCATGGGCCCGAACGTCAGCACCCCCTGGGGCCAACTGCCGCCGGCGCGCGAGCGCTGGGCCATGCCGTGGGTGGAGGGCGACATCGACGAGTGCGCTTCGCGCCAGCCGAACGTGGAATCGCTCGGCCGCCTCGTCCCCGACGCCTTGCGTAAAGGGTGCCAGGGATTGCTCACGTTGCAGTGGCGGACGCGGGACGTCGAGGAGGAGACGGGCTACATCGCGCAGGTGGCGTGGGACACCGCGCTCACGCCCGACCGCTTCTACCGGCGGTTCGCGCGGCAGGCCTTTGGCGCGGCCCTGGAGGGGCGGATGGGGCGTCATGTCCGCGCGCTTCAGCGCCTGGGATCGCACTGGACCGGTGTCCGGGGGACCGTGGAATGCGGGGGCATGAGCTGGTGCGGATGGGTCCCGCACTTCCCGTTCGAGGTCACGGCCCAGGCGGCGAGTTATCTGATTCCGAAGGCGGAGGCCGTGGCCGAAGCCCTGGCCGAGGTGCCGCGGGCCGCGGACGGCGAGGCGGCGTTCCATCTGCTGCCGCGGTCCGGTAGGGTCGATGCGCTGGCGTCGGACCGTTCCCGTCCGGGGGTCGCCGAGATGCGGGCGGTGGCGGCCCGGCTGCAGGCGCTGGAATCGGAAAGCGGCGAGGAGCGTTTGCGGCAGGCGTTCCGGGAGATCGAAGAGCAGGTGTATGCGCTGCGCCCGAAGCTCGTGGCGTTCGGCATGACGTCGCGGTCGTACCAGGCGGTTGACACATTCCTGCTGGCCATTCACTTCCTGCAGCGCAGCGCCGGAGCGACCAAACGCATGGCCCTGGTGCGGCGGATCCGGAGGGATCTGGACCGCACCGCGCAGCCGGTTCGCCGGGAGGGACGGCTGGACCGGCTGGAGCGGCTGGACTACCTGGCCGCCACAATGGATTTCCTGCTGGCCTACGATGCGGTCGCGATGCGGCTGGCGGAGGGGGAGCCGGGGGCGAACAAGCTGGCCGAGGCGGCGGCCTGCAAGGAACGCGGCGACGCGGCGGCCGCGGCGGCGCTGGCGGCCGAGGTTTATACCGCGGTGGTGGAAGCCGGGATGCAGCGGGCCGTGGAGGCATTGACCGCGAAGTTGACCACGCGCTGCGACTTCGGCACGCTGACGACCTTCTGCGTGAAGCAGATGGGCCTGTACCGGCAGACGATGGAGAAGTTGGAGGCGTTGCTTCCCGCGGCGCCGCCCCGTGACGTGCGGGCCCGTGGCCGCCTGGGAGAGGTGTGGCTGTCGTGGACGCCCGGGTCGCGCGCGGCGTCGCAGAACCTCTACCGGCGCGCGGCCGGGGCGCGCGCCTGGAAACGGGTCAATCGGGAGCCGCTGGCGGGCGGCTGCAAGATGTTCGTCGATACGGTTGCCGCGGCCGGAACCCATGAGTACGCGGTGAGCGCGGTGGACGGAGCCGGGTGGGAAAGCCCGCTGTCGCATCCCGCGCGCGCGACCGTGGGCCGGCTGAAGCAGGGGCCGCGCCTGGTTGCCTGCAAGCCGTTCTCGCGGCTGGCGGCGGGCGAAGACCTGCCGGTGCGCGTGGTGGCGCTTTCGGACCGGGACATCGCGCGGGTGGCGGTGCGCTGGCGCATGGTCGGCGACAAGGCCTGGAAAGAGGCGCCGCTGGTGAAGCGGTTCCGGCAATCCTACGCGGGCGTGATCCACGGCGAGGCGCTCCGGGCGGGGACGGTCGAGTATCTTGTCGAGGCCGTGGACGGCGACGGCAACCGGGCGGCCTGGCCGGCATCGGCGCCCCGCCTGCCCTGGAGCGCGACCGTCACCCCGCCGGGCGGCAGGAAGAACAGGAAGACGTCATTCGCCGCCTGGCTGCTGTTGTGGGCCTTCCTGGCCGCGGGGGGAACCGCGGACGGCGCGTCCGCGCCGGCGCCGGGTTCCGCCCGCTGGGAACCGCTTCCACGGCTTCCGGTCGCGCGGCACGATCTGCAACTGGTCGCCGCGGACGGCCGGCTCTACGCGGTGTCCGGCGCCCATGAACAGACGATCGCCGACGTGGAGCGCTATGACGCCACGAAGAACGCCTGGACGAATGTGGCGCCGATCCCGGAGCCGCGCGGATGGTTCGGCGCGGCGGCGATCGACGGCCGGATCTACTGCGTGGGCGGCAAACGCATCCGTTCCGGGGAGGAACAGAAAGCCGATGGCCGCGCCGGCCACTACCAGTATCGCGCCAGCCTGAACATCTACGATCCGGGCGCCGATCGCTGGTCCGCCGGTCCGCCGATGCGCGCCGCCCGCGCCGGGCTCGCGGCCGCCGGCCTCGACGGGAAGCTCTATGCCGTGGGCGGCAGCGAGCCGACGAACGGGCTTCTGTCGCGGGTCGAGATCTATGACCCGGAGGCCCGGACCTGGCAGGACGGTCCGCCCCTTCCCGATGGCCGCGAAGATCACGTGGCCGCCGCGACCGGGGGCAAGCTCTACGTCATCGGCGGCGTCGCGCACACGTTGCGCGCCGATGTCTTCATCTTCGATCCCCGGACCAACGGCTGGACCACGGGCGCACCGATGCCCACGCCGCGCCGCAGTTTCGCCGTGGCTGTGGACGGGCCGCGGATCTGGTGCATCGCCGGCATTGGCGAGCGCGGCTACACCAACGTGGTCGAGATCTACGACACACGCGCCGGCCAATGGTCCACCGGGCCCGTCTACCCGGGGGCGCGGGCCTGGCTGGGCGCCGCCACCCTCGACGGGGTGCTCCACACCGCCGGGGGCGCCGACGACCGTTCACCCACCCAACCGTATCATTGGCTCGCCGATGGCTGGCGGCTCCGTCTGACCGGCCCGTGATGAGCGTTTGCGATGGCCGTGAATTCACCCAATAGAAGAGGGGAGTAGCCATGAGGAAGTTCGTCTTTCTGCTCGCCATCCTGTTCGCCTGGCAGGCAGGCGCCACCGAGCCCCGGAAAGAGATCGCGATCACCTGGTGGGGCAACATGTCGGTGGAGCTCAACCTCGGGGATGTCAATCTGGTGTTCGATCCCTACATCAAGCCCGACGAACCGCGCTTTCAGTACATCTTCGTTTCGCATGACCATTATGACCATTGCCACGAGCCGACGCTGCGGGCGTTAACGGCGGCCGGAAATCCGCTGGCGTTGCTGTTTGCGCCGCGCGGCGCGTTTTACGCCTCGCAACTCGACGGTCCCAACAACTGGACCGACACCCCGCTCGCGGACCTCGCCTTCGTGCCGCGGGACAAGACCGTGGCGATGTACGCCAAGTATCTCGACACGGTCAACGGCAACGCCTTCGGCGGCAATCCGTTCGGCCCGGTCGAGGTCGTCACCGGCAAGATCCGCGTCGAAGCCTTCCGCAGCCATGAGGATCCGCCGCCGAAGAACCCCGGCCAACTCAGCGGCGCCTTCCCCAACCTGGGCTACATCGTGACGGACCTGGCCAGCGGCCGGACGTTCGCCCACACCGGCGACCTCTGGAACGCGTATCCCGAGATGGAACGGATGCGGGGCAAGATCGACGTCCTCTTCTACCCCCTGGCCAAGCTCAACGCCGAGGAACGGCGGAAGATGATGGACTACATCCGCCCCAAAATCGCGATCCCGACCCACTACCGGATCATCGAGCCCGATTTTCCGATCCCCGCGACCTATCTCAAGGAGCTCAAGGGCGTCTCCGACGCCGACTTGTACAAGGATCAGGCTTTGCTCCGCAAGGCGTGCCTCGGCCACTGGTATCCGTCCCCCGCCGATCCGCCCGCGGCCATCGCGGCCGACCGCGAGGCGCTCAAGGATCTGACCCGCGTCGTCGAGGTCAAGGCCGGCACACGCTATGTTCTGCCCGATGACCTGGCTCAATTCCAGGGCCGGGTCCGTCCGGAAAAAAACACGGAACAGGGAAGGTGAAGCAGCCAGAAATGGCAGGATCGGAAGAGCGTATGGTCACACGAACCAGTATGCAGATGGGCTAGGCAATCGCATGTTGCAGTATACAGGCGCGCGCAACGCCAGGCGTATGTGAGCCTCGCGGGCGCCATCGCTCCCCGCGTTGCGACACCACGGGTTCGCACCGTTGATACTGCAGGCCCAGGCCATTTGCAACCTGGCATGTCTTATGCTTTGTACCATAGGGTAGTTCGCGCGCCACTGGGTGTTTGAGCGGCGTTCAGACTTTGCGGATGATCGGCGCCTGCAGAGCAGGCTACACGGGGACCAAGAGCGTAACATACGACAGGAGAAATCAAGTGGTCAGACGGATTCTGATATCATGGGTGGTGGGTGCACTGGCGTCCCAGGCGTTGGCGGCGGACACGCCCGGCGCGCCTTCGGCCACGGACGACGCGGTCATTGTCGTGTCGCCGCCCGCGGGGCCGGTCATGGCCCACCTCGGCGATCCGGCCAAGCCGATGCCGGTGATCGGGGACGTGCCGGTGGCGGCCGGTTTCGTGCTGCCGCGCGGGGTGTTCCAGGTGACGGCGCGGCTGCGCTTCAACGGGAAGACCGAGAAGTTCGAGGACTACCTCGACATGCCTGTCAGCCTGGAACTCGCCGGCCTGCCCATGAGCGCGAAGGTCATCGGGACGGTCCGGGAACTGGCGCGCACCGGCACGCTGGCGATCCAGGTCGAGAACGGCGAAGGTTCGGTCAAGGTCACCGCACAGTGCGTCGAGTGGATCGGAGTGCCCTGGGGTACGCCGGAGGCGAGGGCGGAGGCCTTTGTCAGCCGGATGAACAGTGTCAAGGCGCGGATGAAGTGGGTCGCGGAGGGCAGGGATTTCCCCAGTCTGGAGAATCCCGTCGAGGCGAGCGAAATGGCGAAGGAGATGCTGGAGTTGCTGGACCGCGCGACGAAGCGCAGCGAGCCGGTCAACGCGGCAACGGCCAAGTACCCCATGCTGCTGCTCGAAGGGATCACGGTCGAACTCGTCAGAAAGCTCCCGGAGAAGCGCGCGGCGGATCCCTACACGATTACGGTCGCGGCGCCGCACCTGTTGCCGGAAGGGCCGGGCCGGTTCAGCGCCACGGTGAACGTGGCGCGCGCTGCCTCGGCGGCGCCGTCGGCGCTCACGCTTCTCGCCACGCTCACCAGCAAGCACGGGCGAATCGTGTGGCAGCACGAAGCGCCGCTCGTTTTCGAGGGCGCCAAGGCGGCCGTGGCCTTGCACGTCGTTCATCCCGACCTGCCGCCCGGCCAGTACCTGCTCAACTGCAGCCTGAAGGATGCCACCGGCAAGATGCTGGCGGATCTGCCGGATGTCCTGGACGCCATCACCGAGTATTTCTCCCCGGGTGCGATGGCCCGGGCGTACAAATCCCTGCCCACGGCGGCGGTGCGCCGGCCGATCTCGCGCATGCAGTCGTATATGGAGCTGGCCCGCGAGCTGACCTGGGGAATATGGGAAAACAGCCCCGGCGATGGCAATGGTCCCGGGTTTGTCGAGATCGGGTTCAATACCGGCGGCTTCCAGTATCCCTATCGCTGGCAAGTCAGCTTCGACGACTGGGGTTCCGGCTACGGCTGGCCGGAGTATGATCCGGTGGCGGCGGCGAAGAGGACCGTGGGCGCGGGCCCGCTGGATCCCGGCTTCATGGTGATTGATACGTGGGACGAGCGCAGCCTGTCCTCGTTGACCGATGTGGAGGCGCTGCGGTACACGATGCTGCGCTACGCCCGCACACCCCGTGGGTGGCCCTGGCCGATGCCGACGATTGCCGAGTACAACCGGCGCTCCGGGAACGACTTCCTGAGCTGGGACGAGGTGGAGCGGGGGGGGTTCCCGGGCCACGGCCAGGCCCAGGCGTCCATTAACGGCCTCGATCAAGCGCTTGTTTACGACAACATCAGCGGCCGGATCGAGGCGGGGCGCCTCGCGAATCCCTACCTGAACCACTCGACCGGCATGGGCGCCGGGTGCGACCAGCATTTCTTCGACTCCATGCACAACCGCATCTACGGCCATTCCAGCACGGTGGAGGAGTTCGGCCATTTCCTGCAGGCCTTCCCCCGCTACGGCCTGCGCTACTGGACCTACCTGGTGAACGTGGACACCGACAAAGAGGAACACTTCAAACGCATCCTGTGGATCGCCGTGGCCATGAACGGCCGTTTCATGCCCTTCTTCGAGCTTGGGCCAACCCTGACCAATGAGGGAGACGGGCCGCAGAAAGGTGAGCTGACGCCGCAAGGCCAGTGGGCGCGCGAGACCATCGCCCGCCTTCAGCCTCTGTCGCCGGTCCTGATGTCGGTGCGCAACAGCCTGAACCCGGACGTGCTCTTCTGGGATCCGGCCTACTATATGCCCTTTGACGGCGTGGTCGAGGGACTCCTGGCCAACGGCGTGCAACCGGAAGTCAACGACACCATCGGCGCGCGCGCATTGCGGGCCAACGGCGTGCAGCAGGAGGCGGGGCGCAAGCTGATCATCCTGCACGGTTCATCGATCGGCGGCCAGGACTTCACCCCGGTGCGCCGCGCCGTGGAAGCCGGCGCCTGCCTGTTCATGACCGCCGAGGTGGACAATGGCGCCAACGGTCCCAAGGCCTTCGGCCTGACGCTGACCGGCCTGCCGGACCTGGTCCTGGATGAAGGGTCCACGAGCCTGCCGGAGAACTTCAGGATGAGGGTCACGAGCGAGGCTAAAAAGCCGATGCAGGACCTGGATCTCACCCCGCTGGGTGAATTCGTGCCGGGCTTCAAGGGGTTGATCTGCCGGGCGGTCCCCGGGCCCCTGGGCGAACTGGCGGCCGACAGCCCGCTGAAGCGCATCCTGGCGAAGGATCGCACCACGCTGGGCTATGCGGGGCAGGTCGGAAAGGGGAAGGTCGTGATCCTGAACGCGCACCTGCTGCAGCGTTGGGGCAACCGCCCCGCGCATGGCGCGCTGATGGGCGCGGTGCTGAAGTGGGCCGGGGTGCAGGGCGCGCTCCGCTGCACCGAACCCGGCAGCGACCGGATCAGCGACCAGGCGCTGGCGATCGAGCTCGCAACCCAGGACCAGACGCAGTCCTACGCCATCGTCGTGCCTGAAATCAAGGCCAACCTGGCGTTCCGGCCGGCCGACCCGGCGGTTCAGGCGGTGCGCGATCTCTGCGCCGGGACGACCCTGCCGTGGAAGCAGGACGCGCAGGGGCGCTATGTCGAGGTCAAGCTCGAGGCCGGCACGGGAACGTTGCTGTCGCTGGTGAAGTCCGACCCGGCGGCGCCGTTCGCCATCACCCCGGCGGTGCTGGGCGCGCCGATCCCGGCGAAGCAGGTGAGCGGCGGCCAGACCCTCTACCTGAGCGTGAGCCGGCAGGCGGCCGGCGCGGCCATTGCCGACGCGCACACCTTCCTGGTTTCGGCCAAGGGGCCGGACGGTCAGGTAATCCCGGGCTTCACCGAATGGGGCACCGGTCCCGGCCCGGTGGTGATCAAGCTTCCGGTGGCCGTGAACGAGCCCGACGGCACGTGGACGATCGAGGTCCGGGACATGACCGATGGCGCCGTGGGAACGGCGACGATCGAAAAGCTCAAAGGGTTCCAGGCGGAAAAAACGGAGGCCGGGGCGGAGGCGCTGGAGGCGGCGCTGGGGGTCAAGCCGCCTTCGTATGTCCTGGAGATGGAATCGGTGCCGTATCTCCTGGGCGATGTGATCATTGCCACGGTGCGCGGCAAGCTCCGGTCCGCGGTCGAAGGCGAGCAGGACGCGCTCGTCAGCCTCGGCATCCCGGCCGAGTACCTGCTGAGCGGCACGAACCGGATTCCCCTGCGCGTGAAGAGCGGCCAGGCGACGCCGTTCGAGGCGACCTTCTGCATGCATCGCGACCAGTTCCTGACGGTGTACAACGGCATGGACTACGGCAAAGATGGCGTACAGGCCGGTCTGGCCCGCCGCGTCGCCCACGAGGGCATCCGCGTGCGCGCCGAGATCGCCGGCAAGACCGTGGCGCAGGCGAAGTGGGTGACGGATCTCAACCGCTGGCTCCGCAAGCCGGCCGGCCGGATCGGCAGCGTGAGCGGCGGCGACTATGCCTTCCTGGTGGAAAACCTGAGCGGCAAGGAGTGCCGGGTTGAGCTGGCCTGCGAGGGTCGCCCGGGGTGGGCCGGAGGCCAATGGAACGTCAGCCGCGCGGTGCCTGCCGGGCAGCGGGTGGAGGTGCGGCAGAAGGTGACGTGGGCCGATTCGACCCGGGCCGACCCCGGCTATCACTGGCTGCCGCTGGCGGTGAAAGTGGACGGCAGGACGTTTGACGGGCAGACGGTGTTTGTGGAGGAAGCCTTCGAGCAGCCGTGGTGGATCCTGAACCATTCCGTGAAGTTCGCGGCCGGGCCCGGCGAGTCAGACGTCGAACAGTGGCTGCCCGAGCTGGCCGCGGCACCGGTCAAACTGCCGCCGGATCCGAAGCAGGCGGCCGCAGCGGGCTGGCAGCGTTTGGACACGGAGGGCGTGATCTGGGGAGCGGCGCTTGTCAATACCTTAAAGCCTCCCGCCGCGGGTTCGATCCTGGCGGGCGCCTATGTGAATGCGCCGACCGCGCGCGGCGTGAAGGTGGGGTTCGTCGGATCGAAGCCGCCGAAACGCATCTGGGTCAACGACCAGTTGGTTGACGGCGCCTGGGGTGCCATGAAGGGCGGCGGCGTCAGCGCGAAGCCGACGGCCTTCAAGAAGGGCCTGAACGTCGTGATCCTGGAGATTGAGTTGCCGCTCAAGCTCTATCGTCCGCCCCCGTCTCCGTTTACCGTGGGTGGCTATCTGGACGACGGGCTCGCGGTGATGCTGCAGGATCCCAAGACCGGCAAACGGGACCGGGATCTGGTCGTGGAGGCGAGGTAAGATGAATGTTGAGTCCGGAGGTCACGGCGCCTCCTTTTCCAGGTGAACGGGCCCGGTTGCTCCCTGCAGCCAGGGCGACATAGCGAGGATCACGCATGGTTTTCAGTTCGCATCTCTTCATCTTCTACTTCCTGCCGCTGGCGCTGCTGGTGTACTACCTGCTGCCGATGCGCGGGAAGCACATCTCGCTGACGCTCTTCAGCTACGTCTTCTACGGCTGGGCGAACCCGTGGTTCGTCCTGCTGATGATGTTCCAGACCGTGGTGGACTGGCTGGTCGGCATGACGCTGGCCGGCCTCTGGGGCCGGCCGGCGACGGCGGAGATCCCGCTTCTCGAGCCCAAGGGCAGGCGGACGCGCAAGCAGAAGCTCGCCCTGGCCGTGGGGCTCATCTCGAATCTGTGCCTGCTGGGGTTCTTCAAGTACTTCAACTTCGGCCTCGACAACTGGAACGCGGCCATGAGCGCGGCGGGGTGGGATGCGGCGCACTGGGACACGACCTTGCGGATCACCCTGCCGCTGGGGATCAGCTTCTACACCTTCCAGTCGATGAGCTACGCGATCGACGTCTACCGCGGCGACGCCAAGGCGATCCGCTCGATCCTCGACTACATGTGCTATGTCGCCATGTTCCCGCAGCTCGTGGCCGGGCCGATCATCCGCTTCCAGGATGTCGCGAACCAGTTCCTGATTCGGACGCATACGATGGAGAAGTTCGCCCGCGGCGTCGCCTTCTTCGCCTTGGGCATGGGCAAGAAGATCCTGCTCGCCAACCCCTGCGGCAAGGTCGCCGACACGGTCTTCGACGCGGGCGCGGCCTCGGCGCTGGACGCCTGGTACGGCGTGACGGCCTACGCCTTCCAGATCTACTACGACTTCAGCGCCTATTCCGACATGGCGATCGGCCTGGGGCTCATGCTCGGCTGGGTCTTTGCCAAAAACTTCGACTCGCCCTACCAGAGCCAGTCGCTCACCGAGTTCTGGCGGCGCTGGCACCTCTCGCTCTCGACGTGGCTGCGCGACAACCTCTACATCCCCCTGGGCGGGAACCGTCTGGGCGAGGTGCGGACCTACATCAACCTCGGCATCACCATGGTCCTCGGCGGTCTCTGGCACGGGGCCTCGTGGAATTTCGTGATCTGGGGCGCGATCCACGGCGGCATGCTCGCCTTCGAGCGCACGCAGGGCAAGGAGAGCTTCTACGCCCGCCTGCCCGGGCCCCTCAAGACGGCGATCACCTTTGTCATCGTCCTGTTCACCTGGGTCTTCTTCCGCGCCAAGGACCTGACCGCGTCCGTGAACTACTGCAAGACCATGCTCGGCTTCGGCGCCCCCCAGAGCGGGAGCGACCTGCTGGCCGGGCTCATCTACCAGCCCTACTTCCTCCTGAGCGTCGTGATCGCCGCGATCATCGTCTGGGGCTGCCCGCAGACCTGGGATTTCACCCGCAAGCTGACCTGGCCGAAGGCGGTCTTCGCCGCGGCCATGCTGCTGCTCGCGCTGGCGCTCATGGAGACGCAGGCGTTCAACCCGTTCATCTACTTCATCTTCTAATCGGCCGAGCGCCGGAAGACACCCATGTCACATCACAAGCACCATTCGCGTGAAGAGATCGCCAAGATCGAGATCGGCCACACCGACTCGACGCCGGCGATCAACCGGTTCCTGACCCTGTTCTTTCTCGCCTTGATCACGGCCGTGCCGCTGCTGCAGATGGGGCGCGAGTTCGCCGCCCGTGGCGTCGGGAGGGACTCGGGCCGGAAGCTGCCGCAGAGCCTGGATGTCTTCTCCTTCCTCCTGCCGAGCCGCGCCGAATTGAAGGCGTTCGCGGCCGACGGCGTCCTGGCGGCAGGCAACCGGATGAACAACCGGATGCTCCGGGACATCCAGACCTACGAGACCGACCTGAAGGAGCGGGACGCACTGATGCAGACGGTGATCCCGCGCGTGCAGATCCCGGTCACGGCCTGGCTCAAGGGCGGGAACGAGGACGCCTACTGCGGCCGGGAGGGCTGGCTCTTCTACCGCAAGGACATTGATTCCCTCACCGCCCGGGGCTTCCTGAACCCGGAGATCCTGGCGCGCCGCGCCGCCAGCGGCAGCGAGCTCAAGGTCCCGCCCCAGCCCGATCCGCTCCGGGCGATCGTCGATTTCCGCGACCAGCTCGCCCGGCGCGGCATCGCGCTGATCGTCATGCCGGCGCCGGTCAAGCCGTCCATCTATCCGGATCGGCACTCGGCCCGCTACGCGGGGCGCGCGGGCGCGGTGCAGAACCCGTCGTTCCCGGCCTTCGTCGAGCGGCTGGCCCGGGAGAAGATCGCCTGCTTCGACGCCGCGCCGCTCCTGATGGAGGCCCGGGCGGCCGCTCCGGACCGGCCGCTGTACCTGAAAACCGACACGCACTGGACGCCGGAGGGCATGGAGCTGGCGGCCCGGGCCCTGGCCCGATTCGCGCGCCAGGCGGCGCCCCTGTCCCCCGCCACCGGCCGCTTCACCGCGGCCGCGCAGGCGGTCACGAACCTCGGGGACGTGGCGCTGATGCTCAAGTTCCCGGCCGACTGGCAGGTCTTCGCGCCGGAGACCGCGACCGTGCGGCAGGTGCGGGACGGGAAGGAGCCGTGGCGGCCCGACGCGACAGCCGAGGTCCTCTTCCTCGGCGACAGCTTCGCCAACATCTTCTCGCTCGCGCCCATGGGCTGGGGCGAGGGGGCGGGGCTGGCGGAGCATCTGAGCCTGGCGCTCGGCCTGCCGGTCGACACGATCACCCGCAACGACGCCGGCAGCTTCGCCACGCGCGAGATGCTCGCCAAGGAGTTGCAGCGCGGCAATGACCGCCTGGCCGGCAAGAAGCTCGTGATCTGGGAGTTCGCCTCGCGCGAGCTCGCCTGCGGCGACTGGAAGATCATTCCGCTGACGGTGGGCGAGAAGCGCGAGGCCGGGCTGTATGCGCCGCCCGCTGGAAAGACGGTCGCCGTCCGCGGGGTGGTGCGCGCCGCCTCGCCCGCGCCGAAGCCCGGCACCGTCCCGTACAAGGACCACATCATCATGGTGCATCTCGCCGAGCTCGCGTCGACGGACGATCCGGCCGCCGACGGCAGGGAGGCCGTGGTTTTCGCCTGGAGCATGCGCGACAACGTCCAGGCGCCGGCCGCGGGCTGGCGGCCGGGCGACACCGTGAAGCTGAACCTCCGCCCCTGGGCCGACCTGGCCGGCGAGTACGAGGCCATCAACCGCAGCGAGCTCGACGACGAAAGGCTGCTCCTTGCGGACCCGGCGTGGGGGGAGTAGGGGATGTGAATGCGTGATTGCGTGAATGAGTGAATGCGTGAAAGGTGAAAGCGTTTGTCTGAACCAAACTAAGTAAGGAACACAACCATGAAACAATCCCCCTCGCACACATTCACGCCCTCACGCAATCACGCATTCACTCTCACTCTCGCCCTCTCGCTGCTCGCGCCCGCAGCGCAGGCGCAGGATCCTGCCGCGGTGTTTCACGCCGCCTGCGCGCAGAAGGCGGCCGACGGCGATGCCATGGCCGTCGCCGGCGCGGACGGCTGGTTATTCCTGCGCTCGGAGCTGCGCCACATCGGTGTCGGGCCGTTCTGGGGCGAGGCGGCGGCCAAGGTCTCCCGGGCGAGTTCGCCCGACAAGGCCGACCCGCTCCCGGCGATCGTCGACTTCAGCGAGCAACTGAAAAAGGCGGGGATTGACCTCATCCTGATGCCCGTGCCGTGCAAGGCCCTGGTCTATCCGGAGCCCCTGGGCGGCCCGGCGCAGGGCCGCCTCGACACCGTGCACCAGGCGTTCTACAAACAGCTCGAGGCCAGGGGCGTGACGGTGCTCGACCTGGCCGACGCGTTCGCGAAGGCGAAGGGCGCGGGTCCGGTCCTGTACTGCAAGACCGACTCCCACTGGTCGCCCTACGCCTGCGAGCTGGCTGCGACGCGGATCAAGGATCGGCTCGGTTCTCCCGCGTGGCTGCGGGCCCAGTCCGGCGACTTCCAGACGGCCGCGGCCACGCGGACGATCGCCGGCGATCTCACGGACGGCAAGGGGGCCGAGGAGCTCCCGGTCCGGGTGGTTACCAGCGCCGACCATCCCACGCTCGAAGATAAGGGCAGCCCGGTCGTGCTGCTGGGCGACAGCCACACCCTCGTCTTCCACGCCGGCCAGGAGCTGCACGGCGTCGGCGCCGGGCTGGCGGACCAGCTCGCGGCCGAACTCGGCATCGCCGTGGACGTGGTCGGCGCGCGGGGTTCGGGTGCCACCCCGGCCCGCATGAATCTGCAGCGCCGCGCCAAGGCCGATGCTTCCTATCTGAGCGGCAAGAAACTGGTCATCTGGTGTTTCGCGGCGCGGGAATTCACCGAGAGCTCGGGCTGGTCGCTGGTGCCGTTCGGGACACTCACAAACAAGATGGACGCCGCAAAACCATGAGACTGAAATCATCCCTTATCATGTCGTTCCTGGTCTCAGGACTGGCCGCCGGGGCCGCCCTGGCGGCGCAAGACGAACTGGCGAAAAAGATCGAGGATCTGACCGGGGGGCGCACGAAGATCGTCTGGGAGGGCTTTACGCACCTCCCCGGCGGCGCCACGAACGGCCTGAGCGCCTACGACACGGCGGACGGCAAGTCGCGCGTGCTCTCCACCTCCAGCGGTTGGATGATCCCCTTCATTACACCGGACGGGAGCGCGGTGATCTTCAATATGGGAGAGAACGGGTTCTCGCGCGGAGGATCCAAGATCATCAACTGGGACGGCTCGAACGAGCGCTGGCTGGTGCAGGGGGAATACGGATGGGCGCACTGCGCCTGGGTGGACCCCAAGACCCAGATCACCTGGATCTATGTCTCCGACGCCGCCCGGAACGGCTGGGGAGCGGACAAGTGCGCCTTTACCAAGGTGTTCCGGGTGCGGCTGGACAAGCCGGACGTGCGCGAGCCGGTTTACGAGACCGGCCGGGGCGGGCTGTGGCTGTTCGCCACGCCGGACGGCAAGCGGCTGTGGGGCAGCCTGCGCGATTCCCAGGAGCAGTCCATGTTGGACATCGGCACGAAGGCCGTGACCGTGATCACCGGCGGCTGCGACCCGAGCCATTCGCCGACCGAAGACCGCTTCTTCGCGTTCACGGGCACGCACCGGCACATGATCATGTATGACTGGAAGGATGGTCAGGCGGCGAACCGGCGCGAGATCCAGGTCAACACCATGCCGGGCGTCGACGGCCGGGAGAACGTCTGGCACCCGCGCTGGAGCACGCACCCGCGGATCTTTTCGATCATGGGGCCGGAACATGGGGCGCCCGCGCAGATCTACCTGGGCCGTTTCAACAAGGAGGTGACCGCCGTCGAGGCCTGGGTGCAGATCACCGACAACAAGCAGTGGAACGGCTGGTCGCACGCCTGGGTGCAGACGGGCCCGGAGAAGCCCGCGCTTCCGGTCAAGCCCGAGACGACTCCGGCGGCTTCGACCCATGCGCCGGCCGCCCAACGGCCCTCGTGGCCGGCGGAGCGTCGGGAACTGGTGTTCGCGCTGCGCAACGGCAACGAGATTGCCAATCCGCCTGTGGCATTCGATGCCGACGGGAAGCCCGTGAAGGACATCGTGCTCAAGCACACGCTCTGGCGGCATTACGGCCCGAACCACGAGCTGATCCTGAGCGGCTCGCCGGCGGATGTGTCCGGCGCGGCGGCTTATGTCGTCGCCCGCGCCGTGCAGAGCCGGGCGATGACGCTGCTGGCCGGGGTGACTCCGGGCGTCTTGGAGGACAAGCGGCCGCGGCGTCTGCTGGCCCTGATGGACGGCGAGACGGCCCTGTTATCGGTGATCCAAGCGGGCAACCAGATCTCCCTGGAGATCGGAGGCCCATGGGCGGGCGGCAAGGCGACGATCTGCCCGCTGCCGGTGCTGCGGGAACGCTGGCCCTTCGCGCTGGCCGCGACGATCAAGGATGGGACGGTGACGCTCTATGGCGGCGGCAAGTCGCTGGGCGTGCATCGGGTGCCGTGGGCCCCGGCCCGCGCGGCGGCGCCGCGGCTGGTGCTCGGCGATACGGCCAGGCAGGTGAGGGCCGGTGCGCCGGCCCTGGAGGCCGTGGCGCTCTATGCCAGAGACCTGGCCGCTGCGGAGATCGCGGCGGAAAGCAAGCGCTGGAACGCGGAGCGCGCCGCCCGCCCGGCGATTCCGCGCCTCCGCCTGAAGGGGAAACTGCTTCGGATGGCGGCGACGCCGGACGTGGCGAAGCTCGGCCCCTACACGCAGGCCCTGGTGGTCGGGGAATACGAAGTCACGGGCGTCGTGCAGGGCGAATACAAGGAGAAGACCGTCAACGTGGCGCACTGGGGCCTGCTGGACCGGAAGCCCCAGCCGGTGGCCGCGCGGAAGGCGGGAGAGACCTTCGATCTGCTGATCGAACCTTTCGAGAAGCACCCCCAGCTTGAGCCGGAGTATCTCGCCGATACCGACCGCGAGCTTGGCGGGGCGCTGTACTACGATGTGGAGAACTAAAGGAAAACATATATGAAGTGGTCATTCGCAATTTTGGTCTATCTAATGTTCGCTTTCGTGTCACGTGCCGCCGAACCGACCGGCGAGGCGCAACCGGCGAAGGAGTCCTGCAAGCTCGTGGTCCAGGCGCCCCCCACCCTGCCGGAGGGCCCCGGCATGTTTTCCGCGACGGTCACCGTCGAGCGGGTTTCCGGAGCGGGCAGCGGTCCCGTCTCTCTGGTCAGCAGCCTGAGCCACCGGGACGGCCGCGTGTTCTGGCTGCAGGAGAGCAAGCTCGCTCCGGACGCGGCCGACAAGGCCGTGGTGAAGCTGGATGTTCCCCACCCCGATCTGCCGCCCGGTCAGTATTTCTTGAACAACATCCTGAAAGATGGCTCGGGCCAGGCGATGGCCGAACTGCCGGACGTGGTGGACGCGATCGCCGAGGGTCTCTTTCCCGGTTCGCGGGCGCAGCAGAAAAAGCCGCCGTTGCCGACGGCGGCCGTGCGCACGCCGATCGGCCGGATGCAGTCTTACCTGGACTTGGGGCGCGAACTGCTCTGGGGATTCTGGACAGGGGAGGGCTACGGCGATCTCAAGAACTATCCGAAGATGGTCGAGATCGGATTCAACATGGGGGGAGGCTACCAGTTTCCCTATCGCTGGAGATACAACCAACATGACTTCAGTCAGATGGTCGCCTGGCCGGAAGATATTCTGAAAGGGAAGATGGAGACGTGGGGCATCGGGATGGATCCGGGCTTCGTGGTGTTCGACCAGTGGGATGAGCGCGGGATGATTCCGTGGGCCGACCCGGAGCTCGTCCGCCGGGACAAGATACGCCTGTTGCGTCTTCCCAAGGCGTGGCCGTCGCCCATGCCGACGATCGCCGAGTACAACCGGCGCTCGGGCAACGACTGCCTGAGCTGGGATGAGGTGGAGCGCGATGGTTTCCCGGATCACGGCCAGGAGAAGAACACCGTAGAATGGAGTTTTTGGCAAGCGCTCCAATACGACCACATCGGCCTGCGGATTGAGTCCGGCCGACGCGAAAACCCCTATGTCAACCATTCAACCGGCATGGGCGCGGGGTGCGACCAGCACTTTTTCGATTCCATGCACGCCCGCATCTACGCCGCGTCCGCCACGGTGGAGGCGCTCAGCCATTTCCTGCAGGGCGTCCCGCGCTACGGCGCCATCCGGCCCTGGACCTGGCTGGTGAATGTGGATAACCCCGCCGGACGGGCGGAGCACGTCAAACGCATCATGTGGATCGCCGTAGCCGCGGGAGGCCGCTGCATGCCCTTCTTCGAACTCACGCGATCGCTGGTCGAGCAGGGCACAGTCCCGCAGAAGGGGGAACTGGGGGATCTGACGCCGGAGGGCCGTTGGGCGGCTGAGACCATCGCGCGCATCCAGCCGCTCTCGCCGGTCCTGATGTCGGTGCGGAATCGCCTCAACCCGGAGGTGCTCTTGTGGGATCCGGGCTACTATCTGCCCAATGACGGCGTGCTGGAAGGTCTGCTGGCCAACGGCGTACAGCCGGAGGTCAACAACTTGGTCAACGGACCCACCTTGCGGGCCAACGGTGTGCAGGAAGAAGCGGGACGCAAGTTGATCATCCTGGACGGCTCGTCGTTCGGGGGCCAGGACTACACTCCGATGCGCCGCGCCGTGGAAGCTGGCGCATGCCTGTTCATGACCGCCGAGGTTGACAATGGCGGCAACGCCCCCAAGGCCTTCGGTTTGACGATGACGGGCCTGGCCGACCTGGTCCTGGAGGAAGGGGCGACGAGTTTGCCGAAGGAGTTCAACAAGGTGGTCCACCGTCGGGTGGAGGCTGCCGAACGGGAGATCGACCTGACCCCGCTGAACGAGTTTGTGCCGGGTCTGACGGGCCTGACCATCAAGGCCCAGCCCGGGCCGTTAGGTGAGTTGGCCGCCGACAGCCCGCTGAAACGTGTCCTGGCGAAAGATCGCACCACGCTGGGCTATGTCGGCAAAGTGGGCAAAGGCCAGGTCGTGATCCTCAACGCGCATCTGCCGGGCCCGGGCATTCCGCCGAACCAAGCGCGCAACCGGGTCGCGCACGGCGCGCTGATGGGCGCGGTGCTGAAATGGGCCGGGGTGCAGGGCGCGTTCCGTTGCACGGATCCGGGCAGCAACCAGATCTACCAGGACGCGCTTGCGATCGAGGTGGCGACCCCGGACGCCACCCAGTCGTATGCGATCGTCATTCCCGAATACGATGCGGACCTGGCGTTCCGTCCGGCGGACCCGGCGGTGCGGGCGGTCCGCGACCTCTGCGCCGGCACGATCCTCCCGTGGAAGCAGGATGCACACGGCCGGTACGTCCAGGTGACACTGAAAGTCGGCAACGGCACGATGCTGTCGCTGGTGAAGTCCGACCCGGCCGCGGAGTTGGCCATTACCCCGGCCGTGCTGGGCGCGGCGGTTCCGGCTAAGGAAATGGCCGGCGGCCAGACGCTTTACCTGGGCGTGAGCCGGCAGGCGGGCGGCGCTCCGATTGCGGACGCACATACCTTCCGGGTCACGGCCCAGGGGCCGGACGGCCAGGCGATCCGGGGCTTTACCGAGTGGGGGACCGGGGCCGGCCCGGTGGTGATCAAGCTGCCGGTGGCGGTGACCGATCCGGACGGCACCTGGACGATCGAGGTGCAGGACCTGACCGACGGGGCGGTGGGCAAGGCGACGATCGCGAAGCGCAAGGGGCATCAGCCCGACAAGGCCGGCGCCCAACCCGAGGCGTTGGCGGCGGCGCTGGGCGTCAAACCCGTGCCGTACGCTCTGGAGATGGAAGCGGTGCCGCGCATCGAGGGCGACATCATCATCGCCACGATCCGCGGCAAACTCCGCTCCGCGGTGGAAGGCGAGCAGGAGGCGGTGGTCACCGTCGGGATGCCGGCGGAAACCCTGCTGAGCGGCACGACCCGGATTCCGTTGCGGGTGAAAGGCGGCCAGGCCACGCCGTTTGAACTGACCTTCTGCATGCACCGGGACCAGTTCCTGACGGTGTACAACGGCGTGGACTACGCCAGGGAACAGGTCCAGATCGGGCTGATTCGCATGGTCAACAACGAGGGCATTCGTGTGCGCGCCGAGATTGGGGGCAAGACCGTGGCGCAGACGAAGTGGACCGTGGACATCATGCGTTGGCTGCGCAAGCCCAACCCCCTCGGCACACTCACGGGCGGCGAGATCCACGTGCTCGTCCAGAACCTGAGCGACAAGGACCGGCAGGTCGAACTGAGTTGCGCCGGACTGCCAGGCTGGGCCGGCAAGGGCCTGCAGGTCAGCCAGCAGGTTCCCGCCGGAGAACTGGTGACGGTCAAGCAGGCGGTCACCTGGGCGGATTCGGCCAAAGCCGACCCCGGCTATCACTGGCTGCCCATGGCGGTGAAGGTGGACGGCAAGCCGTTCGACGGGGCCACGATTTTCGTGGACGAAGAACCCGAGCAGATCTGGTGGACCCGGTTCCAGCCGGCGACCGATGCGACGAACAGCCCGCCGGGACTGCCGGCCGAGCCCGGCCAGGCGGCGTCGGCGGGGTGGACGAATCTCACCTGCCAGAGCGTCATCTGGGGCGTGTCGGTTTCCGGCCTGTTGTCCGGCAAGGGTCCCAACGCCGCGGGCGCGATCCTGGCTGGGGCCTGCGTGAACGCGCCGACCGCGCGCGAGGCGAAGGTGGGGTTTGTCGGGTCGAAACCGCCCAGCCGTATCTGGGTCAACGACCAACTGGTGGAAGGCGACTGGGGTGGAATGAAGGGCGGCGGGGTCGGGGCGAAGCCGGCCGCCTTTCGGAAGGGCGTGAACGTCGTGGTCATGGAAGTCGCGTTGCCGCTCAAGCTCCATCGTCCAGGGCCGTATCAATATGGCGGTCCGTTTCTTGCCGACGGGCTCGCGGTGGTGCTGCAGGATCCCAAGACCGGCAAACGCGATCGGGATTTGGTGGTGGGGGCGAGATGAGGATGGTGTTCCGTGTGGGTTGTTTGGATTACTCAGGAGAAAACGTGATGAATACGTTATTGAAAAGAACTGGTATTGTGATGGCGACGTTTCTTTGCGTCGCGGCATGCGGCATCGCCGCCGCCGGGGTCATCACGTGGGATGGGAAAACGGATCCCGCGAACAGCGGCAAGTGGTCCGACCCCGCCAACTGGGACACCGACAAACTGCCCGGCCCCGGCGACACCGTGGTGATCCCCTCCACGGCCGTCAAGCGCATCATCACCGTGGATGTGCCGGTGAGCATCGCGCGACTGGACTGGAACCAGACGCAGGGAGAGGAGCTCAACTACCTGACCCTTGAAAAGGACCTGACCAGTGCGGAAGTCACATTCCCCGGCGTGGGTTTCGCCATTGGCAGGACGCACCTGATGACGATCCCTAAAGGTGTCAAGTTCACCACGGCCAGTCAGGACCGCCCAAGTATGTGGCCGATAGGCGACGGGACGATCGTGAAGGATGGGACGGGAAATTGGGTGAACAGCTACCTCCATCCGGGCCCCCCCTTCGGCGGAAGCTGGGTGGTCAACGGCGGCGTTGTCACGGCGGCCAACTGGGAGGGACGGATGTTCAACTCCAAGCGGATCACCGTCAACGCCGGCGCCACGATGGCAATCCTCGATGGCGGGGCGACCCCGCAGGCCTACACCGTCAACGGCACCGGCTATCAGGGGCAGGGCGCGTTGCGCTTCATCAACACCACAGTATCGGCCCGGGCGATCACGCTGGCGACCGACAGCGATGTCGCCGTGGACGCGACTCTGATGGGAACCCTCAAAGGTGCCATCGATGGCCCGGGCGGCCTGCGCAAGATCGGCCCCGGCACGCTGGTGATCGCCGGTCCGTCGAATACCTATGCGGGCACAACCACCGTGATGGAAGGCAAACTCGTAGTTCAAAGGCCGATCGCCGGCCTCGCGGTAGTGCAGAGCGGCGCAATACTGGAAGGCGCGCCGCGCTTCTTCCCCAGGAACGCCTCGGGCAAACCGGACGTCACGGTCCAGCCGGGCGGCCAATGGATCACCGGCGCCAACTCGTGGTGGGGTAACGGCAATCCGACTGTCAGCGGAAACTGGTCCGATCCGAACAACTGGACCCTCGGCTACGCGCCCGGCGTGGGGATTCACGCGGAAGAAGACGCTGTGATCGGCTCCACCGCCGTCGGCCGCACGATCACCGTCGATGTGCCTGTGAAGCTCGGCATGCTCACGTGGCAGCAAGGCGACGGCCCAAACTTGAACCGGGTGGCCCTCGAAAAAGACCTGGCCTGTGCGGACGCCAAATTCATTGGCGGGGAGGGGGCCGCCCCAACACACCTGCTGACGATCCGCGAAGGCGTCAAGTTCAACACGACGGCAGCGGAGGAACTGCCGAAGAAGATCGAGGAGCTGACCGGGGGGCGCACCAAGATCGTCTGGGAGGGGAATCCGCACTTGCCCGGCGGCACCATGCCGAACCCGAAAGGCGATCCCGCCTTGATCGGGTACGATACCGCGGACGGCAAGTCGCGGGTGCTCTCCACCTCCAGCGGTTGGATGTTGCCTTTCATTACTCCGGACGGGAGCGCGGTGATCTTTAATATGGGCAATCCCGACGGCGGGAGCAAAGGGTCCAAGATCGTCAACTGGGACGGCTCGAACGAGCGCTGGCTGGTGGAGGGGGAATACGGCTGGGCGCACTGCGCGTGGGTGGATCCGGCCACCCAGATCACCTGGGTCTACGTCTCTGACGCCGCCCAGCGCGGCTGGGGTGTGGACAAGTCCGCGTTCACGAAGGTGTTTCGGGTGCGGCTGGACAAGCCGGACGTGCGGGAGCCGATCTATGAGACCAATCGCGGCGGCTTGTGGCTGTTTGCCACGCCGGACGGCAAGCGGCTGTGGGGCAGCATTAGAGATTCGCAGGAACAAGCGATGCTCGATATCGCGACGAAGACCGTAACACCGATCACCGGCGGCTGCGACCCGAGCCACTCGCCGACCGAAGACCGTTTTTGGGCATTCACGGGCACGCACCGGCACATGATCATGTATGACTGGAAGGACGGCCAGGCCGCTAACCAGCGCTCGATCCAGGCCAACACCATGCCGGGCGTCGACGGCCGCGAGAACGTCTGGCACCCGCGCTGGAGCACGCACCCGCGGATCTTCACGATCATGGGGCCGGAGCATGGCAAAGCGCAGATCTACCTGGGCCGTTTCAACAAGGAAGTGACCGCGATCGAGGCCTGGGTGCAGATTACCAACAACGGTCAGTGGAACGGCTGGTCCCACGCCTGGGTGCAGACGGACCCGGAGAAGCCCGCGCTTCCGGTCAAGCCCGAGACGACTCCGGCGGCTTCGACCCATGCGCCGGCCGCCCAACGGCCCTCGTGGCCGGCGGAGCGTCGGGAACTGGTGTTCGCGCTGCGCAACGGCAACGAGATTGCCAATCCGCCTGTGGCATTCGATGCCGACGGGAAGCCCGTGAAGGACATCGTGCTCAAGCACACGCTCTGGCGGCATTACGGCCCGAACCACGAGCTGATCCTGAGCGGCTCGCCGGCGGATGTGTCCGGCGCGGCGGCTTATGTCGTCGCCCGCGCCGTGCAGAGCCGGGCGATGACGCTGCTGGCCGGGGTGACTCCGGGCGTCTTGGAGGACAAGCGGCCGCGGCGTCTGCTGGCCCTGATGGACGGCGAGACGGCCCTGTTATCGGTGATCCAAGCGGGCAACCAGATCTCCCTGGAGATCGGAGGCCCATGGGCGGGCGGCAAGGCGACGATCTGCCCGCTGCCGGTGCTGCGGGAACGCTGGCCCTTCGCGCTGGCCGCGACGATCAAGGATGGGACGGTGACGCTCTATGGCGGCGGCAAGTCGCTGGGCGTGCATCGGGTGCCGTGGGCCCCGGCCCGCGCGGCGGCGCCGCGGCTGGTGCTCGGCGATACGGCCAGGCAGGTGAGGGCCGGTGCGCCGGCCCTGGAGGCCGTGGCGCTCTATGCCAGAGACCTGGCCGCTGCGGAGATCGCGGCGGAAAGCAAGCGCTGGAACGCGGAGCGCGCCGCCCGCCCGGCGATTCCGCGCCTCCGCCTGAAGGGGAAACTGCTTCGGATGGCGGCGACGCCGGACGTGGCGAAGCTCGGCCCCTACACGCAGGCCCTGGTGGTCGGGGAATACGAAGTCACGGGCGTCGTGCAGGGCGAATACAAGGAGAAGACCGTCAACGTGGCGCACTGGGGCCTGCTGGACCGGAAGCCCCAGCCGGTGGCCGCGCGGAAGGCGGGAGAGACCTTCGATCTGCTGATCGAACCTTTCGAGAAGCACCCCCAGCTTGAGCCGGAGTATCTCGCCGATACCGACCGCGAGCTTGGCGGGGCGCTGTACTACGATGTGGAGAACTGAGCACCCATGGACTACGCGAATATCGTGAAACCCGAGGAGATGGCAGAGAGCCGCCAGTTCCTGGCGAAGATGATCGAGAACCTCACCGTGCAGGCGGAGACGGGCTACGTTCCCGCGGACGTGACCTGCGTGTCGCAAGGGTGGGGGACTTTGCGACAGGGCCGCTCGGTCAACAATGAACCGCTGGTTCTGGCAAACCGGAGCTTCCGTTCCGGCCTGGGCACCCATGCCGACAGCGAGATCCGCGTGCGCCTGCCGCCCGGCGCGAAGCGTCTCACCGGCTGGGCGGGCATCAACGACACGCCGGGAACCCGGGCGTATGCGAAAGCCCTGGTCTTCAGCATTGAATCCGGCGGCAGGGAGCTGTGGCGCAGCGGCGAGCAGCGCGTGACCGACGCCCCGGCCCGCGTGGATATCCAGCTCGGCGGCTGCCGGGAGTTCACCCTGCGGGTCCAGGGGCCTGACATCAGCCACGCCCACGCGGTCTGGGCCGACCTGAAGGCGCCCCTGGCGAATGGCAAGACCGCGCTGATCGGCGGTTCGACCTGCCTGGACACCGGCTTCAGCTTCCGCTATGACGGAGTCTCGGCCGAGAACCTCCTTGCGGTCTGGAGCCTGAAGAAGCAGCGGCTGCCCGAAAAGGACGGCGTCATCCTCCACCGCATCACCCGTACCGATCCGAAGACTGGCCTGGCCCTGATCTGCGAGATCAAGGAATACACCCGGTTCCCGGTGGCGGAATGGGGGCTGCGCTTCAAGAACACGTCGAAGAAGAAGACGCCGATCCTCGAAGCGATCCGTTCGCTCGACATCACCCACGACCTCGGACCGTTTCTCTACCTGAACCACTGGATCGGCGACTACTATTCTGCGGATGGTTACGAGCCGTTTCGGAGCCCGCTGGCGCACGGGGAGGAGTACCGGTTCGCGCCCTATGGCGGCCGCCCGACGAACTGCGCCTTTCCGTACTACAATTTGGAATCCGCCGCGGCGCAGCGCGGCCTGATTGTCGTGGTCGGCTGGTCCGGCCAGTGGTTCGCCGCATTCAAGGGGAACAGCATCACCGCGGGCCAGGAGCTGACGCATTTCAGGCTGCTGCCCGGTGAGGAAGCCCGCACGCCGCTCTCGCTGCTGATGTTCTACCGCGGTGACCGGGCGCGCTCGCGCAACCTCTGGCGCCGCTGGTTCCTCGCCCACAACCTGCCCCGGCCCGGCGGTGAATTGATGAAGCCCCACCTGGCCTGCGCCGCAACGGACGAGGGCGAGGAGTTCACGGGCGCGACCGAGGAGAGCCAGATCCGGTACATCAGCAAGTTCACCGAGCGCGGCATCAAGCCCGACGTCTGGTGGATCGATGCCGGCTGGTATCCCTGCCGCGACGAGAAGGGGGAGCGACGCTGGGTGCGGACCGGCACCTGGGAGCCTGACCCCGAGCGGTTCCCCCGCGGCCTGAAACCGGTTTCCGACCATGCCGCCAAGGCCGGCGCCGACCTCCTGCTCTGGTTCGAGCCGGAACGGGTCACCGCGGGTTCCAAGTTCGAAGTCGAACATCCGGAATGGCTGCTCGGGCTGGACTTCCACCGTCTCCTGAACCTCGGGGAGCCCACGTGCCGCCAATGGCTCACGAACCATGTGTGCCGCCTGATCCGCAAGAACGGCATCAAGATCTACCGCCAGGATTTCAACACGGAACCGCTGGGGTACTGGCGCCTCAATGAGCCGGCGGATCGCCAGGGAATGACCGAGAACCTCTACGTGCAGGGGTATCTCCAGTACTGGAAGGATCTGCTCAAGCGCAATCCGGGGCTGTGGATTGATTCCTGCGCCTCCGGCGGCCGGCGCAATGATTTGGAGACCATGCGGCTGGGCGTGCCGCTGCACTATTCCGATTACGGGTACGGGGACCACCCGGTGAAACTGGCTTTTCACTCCGCCATGTTCGAGTGGATTCCGTACTTCAAGGAATGTACGCTATCCTGGGATCTCGCCGGCAACACGCGATTTGATCCTCAAGTGGACAGCTACTCGTTCCACTGCGGCATGGCGCCCATGCTCTTTGCCACCCTCGACATCCGCCGCGACGACTACGACTACGCGCTGGCGGCGAAGATGATCGGCATCTGGCGACGGGTCGCGGACCTGATCCTCGAGGGCGATTACTATCCGCTCACGCCGTACCACCGCTCGCCGGACCAGTGGGTGGCGCGGCAGTTCGACCGGCCCGAGGAAGGGCGCGGGTTCATCCAGGGCATCCGCCTGCCGGCGGCGGTCCCGGACACCCTCACAGTCTATCCGCGGGGGTTGCAGGCGGAGGCGGTCTACCACATCGAGAATCCCGAGACCGGCGAGACCCGGGATCTGACCGGCGCGGCGCTGCAGCAGCAGGGCTTCGCCATCACGTTGCCGAAGCGGGCCGGGGCGGTGTGGGTGTATCAGAAGATGAACGGTAAATAAGGAGAGACTTCGATGAACAAGCCAAAGCTTTTCGTCCTGGGTGACAGCATCTCGATTCATTATGGCGCGTTCCTGGAGAAGATGGTCGCGTCGCAGTTTGAGTATTCGCGCAAGACCGGCACGGAGCCGCAGCTCAAGGACTCCAAGCTATGGGGGGAACCCAACGGCAAGCACTCCAATGACGGTCACGACTACATTAACCTGATGACGGCGGACCCGAATTGGCGGCCGGACGTGATGCTGCTCAACGCGGGCATTCACGACCTGACGACGATGGACCCGGTCACGAAGGTCAAGCAGGTCCCGCTGGACGTCTACATCCAGAACCTCACCGCCGTGCTGGACGCCATGGCCCGGCGGAAGGTCCATGTCTTCTGGGTGAACACGACCCCCGTGAACGAAGCCTACTGCCACGAGCAGAAGATCGAGGTGAAGCACTACAATGCCGACGTGGAGGCGTACAACGCGGCCGCGGCGGAACTCATGGCGAGAAAGGACGTTCCGGTGATCGATCTTCACTCCTTCACGTCCAGCCTGGGCGGCCCGGAGGTCTTTACCGACATGTGCCACTTTACCGAACCCGTGGCGCGGCTGCAGGCGGCGCACATCGCCGGGCGCCTCGCCGCCTGGCGTGCATCCAGGGCCGGACGATAAGGGCGCATCTGAAGTCAGGAGGCGGCCCATGAATCAGGGCCGGATGCCCGCGCCACTTTGGCTGGCCGGGGTTTTGCATGAGCCTCAGGAGATGATCATGAACTACGCGAACATCGTGAAGTCCGAAGAGATGGAAGAGAGCCGCCGGTTTGTGGAGCAGATGCTGGATTGCCTCAGCGTGACGGCGGAGAAAGACGTCGTGCCCGCCACCGTGACCTGCGTGTCGCAGGGGTGGGGGACCTTGCGCGAGGGCTGCTCCGTCACCGGTGAGCCGCTCGTCCTGGCGCAACGGCGATTCTGGTCCGGCCTGGGCACCCATGCCGACAGCGAGCTCCGGGTCCGCCTGCCGGCCGGCGCGAAGCGGCTCACCGGCTGGTGCGGCATCAACGACGCACTGGGCCCCCGGACGCATGCGAAGCCCCAGGTCTTCAGCGTCGAGGCCGACGGGCGGGAGCTCTGGCGCAGCGGCGAGCAGGGCGTGGCCGATGCCCCGGCCCGCGTGGATGTCCAGCTCGGCGGTCGCCGGGAGTTCACCCTGCGGGTCAAGGGGGCCAGCTCCAGCTATGCCCAGGTGGTCTGGGTCGACATGAAGACGGCCCTCACGAACGGCAAGACCGCGCGGATCGGCGGTACGTCGCCCCTGGAGCCCGGCTTCCGCTTCCTCTACGGCGGGGTCTCGTCCGAGAACCTCTTTCCCCGCTGGAGCCTGAAGAAGCAGCGGCTGCCCGAAAAGGACGGCGTCATCCTGCATCGGATCACGCGCACCGATCCGAAGACCGGCCTGGCCATGATCTGCGAGGTCAAGGAGTATACCCGGTTCCCAGTTGCGGAATGGGGGCTGCGCTTCAAGAACACATCAAAGAAGGCGACGCCGATTCTGGAGTCGATCCGTTCGCTGGACCTGATCCATAGCCTCGGGCACGCCCCTTATTTGAACCACTGGACGGGCGATTGTTGCGCGGCGGATGGCTATGAACCCTTCCGGGTTTCGCTCGCGCATGAGGAGGAGTACCGTTTCTCCCTCCCCTCGTGGAACGGGCGCCCGACGCACCGCGGCTTCCCCTACTACGACCTGGAGTGTCCGACGACGCAACGCGGCCTGATCGTCGTGGTCGGCTGGTCCGGCCAGTGGTCCGCCGCGTTCAAGGGGCACACCAACCAGAGTGTCCACATCACCGCGGGCCAGGAGCTGACGCATTTCAAGCTGCTGCCCGGCGAGGAGGCGCGCGCGCCGCTGTCGGTGCTGATGTTCTACCGGGGCGACCGCTCGCGCTCGCGCAACCTCTGGCGCCGCTGGTTCCTGGCCCACAACATGCCCCGGCCCTGCGGCAAGCGGATGAAGCCGCTTCTGGCCTGCGCCGGCTCGGACGAGGGCGTGGAGTTCACGGGCGCGACCGAAGCGAGCCAGATCCGGTCTATTGACCGGTTCAACGCGCGCGGCATCAAGCCCGATGTCTGGTGGATCGACGCCGGCTGGTATCCCTGCCAGGGGAACTGGGGTCGGACGGGCACGTGGGAGCCCGATCCCGAGCGGTTCCCGCGCGGCCTGAAGCCGGTTTCCAACCACGCCGCCAAGGCCGGCGCCGACCTGCTGATCTGGTTCGAGCCGGAGCGGGTGGTCGCGGGGACGAAGATCGACCTGGAACATCCGGAATGGCTGATCAAGAACGGGGCGGACGACAATCGCCTGCTGAACCTGGGAATTCCGGAATGCCGCCGCTGGCTCACCAACCACGTGTGCCGGGTGATCCGGGAGAACGGCATCAAGATCTATCGCCAGGATTTCAACTTCGGCCCGCTGCCGTACTGGCGCAACGGCGAGACCCCGGATCGCCAGGGGATGACCGAGAACCTCTATGTGCAGGGGTATCTGCGGTACTGGAAGGACCTGCTCGCGCGCAATCCGGGGCTGTGGATCGACTCCTGCGCCTCCGGCGGCGGGCGCAACGACCTGGAATCCATGCGGCTGGGCGTGCCGCTGCACTATAGTGACTACGGGTTCGGCAATCCCCCCGGCGAGGCGGCGGTGAAACTGGCCTTCCACTCCACGTTGTTCGAGTGGACTCCTTACTTCAAGGAATTCACACTGCAGTTTGATCTCCACGGGCTCACGCTGCGCGACCACGAGGTGGACAGCTTCTCGTTCCACTGCGCGATGGTGCCCATGCTCTTTGCCTCGCTCGACATCCGCCGGGACGACTACGATTTCGCGCTGGCGGTGAAGATGATCGGCGTCTGGCGGCGGGTGGCGGACCTGATGATCGAGGGCGACTTCTACCCGCTCACGCCGCACCATCGTTCCTCGGATCAGTGGGTGGCGCGGCAGTTCGACCGGCCCGAGGAAGGGCGCGGGTTCGTCCAGGCGATCCGCCTGCCGGCGGCGGTCCCGGAATCACTCACAGTCTATCCGCGGGGATTGCAGACGGAGGCGGTCTACCGCCTCGAGAATCCCGAGACCGGCGAGACCCGCGAAATGACCGGCGCGGCGCTTCAGGAGCAGGGCTTCACCATCACGTTGCCGAAGCGGGCCGGGGCGATTTGGATGTATCAGAGGATGAAAGGGATGACCTAGGAAAGTCGTGGCGCTGTTCGCGGCGTGCCATCAGCCATAACATATAACACAAGAAGAAGTAGCGAACATGACAGGCAAGGAGAACATCAAGCGGGCCATTGAATTCAAGGGGCCGGCGTATCTGCCCTGCGAGGTGGATGTGTCTCTCGACTGGCTGCAGGACAGGGACGAAGGCAAGCGGCAACGAGTGCGCACGCTTGCCGCTCGCCTCCCTCATGATGTCATGCCGGCCTTTCCAAGGGATTTCGGCGTGGACCTGGGATCCCGGGACGGCGTACACCGCTGGAAGGATCAATGGGGCACCGGCTGGGAAGATGACGGACACGGCGCCAAGACCGAGATCTATCCGATCGAGAGCGGCTATGAGGCCCTCGCCGACTACGTCTTCCCCGACCCCAATAGCGCCGGCCGCTTCGAGGCCGCCGACGAACAATTGAAACAGCGTGGCGACCGTTACGTCCTGGGGTGGGTCTGGTTCACGCTCTTTGAGCGGCTCTGGATGCTGCGCGGTTTCGACAACATGCTGACAGACCCCTACATGGACGAAGGCAACTTCTCGAGGCTGCGGGATCGGGTGGTCGAATACAATCTCGCGATTATCGATCAGTGGACCCAACGCGGAGTCGACGCCGTGTTCTTCTCCGACGACTGGGGTTGCCAGCGCGGCCTGCTCATGAACCCGGACGATTGGCGGCGTTTCTACAAGCCATCGTACAAACGGATGTTCGAGCGCGCCCGCACCCGCGGCGCGCACGTCTGGATGCACCTGTGCGGGAACGTCACCGCCATCATCCCCGACCTGATCGAGATCGGGCTCAACGTCCTGAACCCGGTCCAGCCGCAGGCCATGGACGTGCGGCAGTTGTCACGGGAATTCGGCGGCAAGGTGTGCTTCAACGGCGGCGTGGACGTGCAGGGCACGATGGTACGCGGCACACCGGAGGACGTGAAGCGCGAGATCCGCGGACTGGTGTCCCTCTTCGGGAAATTCAGCGGCGGCTACATCGGCGGCACCAGCCACAGCGTGATGCCGGAGACGCCGCTGGACAACGTCATCGCCATGTACGAAGCGTTTGCGGAATACCGGACGGAACAAGAATAGTGCCGACATGCAGAGAGAATAGGACCCATGAACCACGCGAATAGTGTGAAACCCGAAGAGATGGACGAGAGCCGCCAATTCCTGGCGGAAATGCTGGAGAGCCTCGCCGGACAGGCCGGGAAGGACGTCGTTCCCGCGACGGTGACCTACGTGTCGCAGGGGAGTGGACAGCAGGGCCGCTCGCTCGACCGGGATCCGTTGGTCTTGCGGCGCTGTAAGTCCGGCCTGGTCACCCATGCCGGGAGCGAGATTCGCGTGCGCCTGCCGGCCGAAGCGAAACGGCTCACCGGCTGGTGCGGCCTCAACGACACGCAGGAAAGCCAGGGATACCTGGTGACCCAGGTCTTCAGCGTCGAGGTGGACGGCCGGGAAGTGTGGAGCAGCGGCGAGCGGCGCACGATCGACGCCCCGGCCCGCGTGGATGTCAACCTCCCCGGCTGCCGGGAGTTCACCCTGCGGGTCAAGGGCCGCAACATCTCGTGCACCCAGCCCGCCTGGGGCGACCTACGGGCGACGCTGACGAACGGCAAGACTGCGCGAATCGGCGACACCTCCCGCGGGGCCACCGGTTTCAGCTTCCGCTACGGCGGGGTCTCATCTGAAACCCTCCTGCCGGCCTGGAGCCTGAAGCAGCAGCGGCTGCCCGAAAAGGATGGCGTCATCGTGCACCGGATCACGCGCACCGATCCGAAGACCGGCCTGGCTCTGATCTGCGAAGTCAAGGAATACACCCGCTTCCCGGTGGTGGAATGGGGGCTCCGCTTCAAGAACACATCCAAGAAGCCGACGCCGATCCTGGAAGCCGTCCGTTCGCTCGACATCACCCACAATCTCGGGGCGTTCCCGTATCTGAACTACCGGACGGGCGACTATTGTTCCCCGGATGGTTACGAGCCGTTCCGGGTTCCGCTCGGACACGAGGAGGAATACCGTTTCGCTCCCATGGGCGGCCGGCCAACGAACCGTGCCTTTCCCTACTACAACCTGGAGTGCCCGGCGACGCAGCGCGGCCTGATCGTCGTGGTCGGCTGGTCCGGCCAATGGTCCGCCGCGTTCAAGGGGCATGGCAACCAGAGCGTCCACATCACCGCGGGCCAGGAGTTGACGCATTTCAAGCTGCTGCCCGGCGAGGAGGCGCGCACGCCGCTCTCCGTGCTGATGTTCTACCGGGGCGAAGCAGCGCCGACTGGGCAACTTGTGCGACGGATTGACGGCGTGCACTGGGAAGGCAACGACCGGACGCGCTCGCGCAACCTCTGGCGCCGCTGGTTCCTGGCCCACAACCTGCCCCGGCCCGGCGGCAAGCTGATGAAGCCTCACCTCGCCTGCGCCGCGGTGGATGAGGGCGCGGAGTTTACGGGCGCGAATGAGGGGAACCAACTCCGGTACCTCACCAAGTTCCACCAGCGCGGCATCCAGCCCGATGTCTGGTGGATTGATGCCGGTTGGTTTTCCTGCTACGACGAGAATCACCAGCGATGCTGGTGGCGGACCGGAACCTGGGAACCCGATCCCGAACGGTTCCCCCGCGGGTTGAAGCCCATCTCCGACCACGCCGCCAAGGCCGGGGCCAACCTGCTGGTCTGGTTTGAGCCCGAACGGGTTTATGCCGGTTCCAGGCTTGACCAGGAACGACCCGAATGGCTGCTCAAGAACGGACCGGATCCGGAATGGCTCCCCAAGAAAGCGCCGGGCGTCACGCGGATGCTGAACCTGGGCAATCCGCAATGCCGCCGCTGGCTCACGAACCACGTGTCCCGGTTGATCCGCGAGAACGGCATCAAGATCTACCGGCAGGATTTCAATTTCGACCCGCTGGCCTTCTGGCGCCATGACGAGGCCGCAGATCGCCAGGGGATGACCGAGAACCTGCACGTGCAGGGCTACCTGCGATACTGGAAGGACCTGCTCGCGCGCCATCCCGGGCTGTGGATTGATTCCTGCGCCTCCGGCGGCCGGCGCAATGACCTCGAAACCCTGCGGCTGGCCGTGCCGCTGCACTACACCGATCGCGGTTACGGAGACAATCCGTTGAAGCTGGCCTTCCACTCCGCCTTGTTCGAGTGGTTTCCCTACTTCAAGGAGTCCACCCTTTCCTGGGATCCCCGAGGGTATTCGCGATTCGATCACGAGGTGGACAGCTTCTCGTTCCACTGCGCCATGGCGCCCATGCTCTTTGCCACGCTCGACATCCGCCGCGACGATTACGACTATGAGCTGGCGGCGAAGATGATCGGCATCTGGCGGCGGATCGCCGACCTGATCCTGCAGGGCGACTACTATCCGCTCACGCCGTATCATCGCTCGGCGGACCAGTGGGTGGCGCGGCAGTTCGACCGGCCGGAGGAAGGGCGCGGCTTTATCCAGGCGATCCGCCTGCCGGCGGCGGCGCCGGACACCCTCACCGTCTATCCGCAGGGGTTGCAGGCTGAGGCGGTGTACCGCTTCGAAAATCCCGAGACCGGCGAGACCCGGGAACTGACCGGCGCGGCGCTGCAGCAGCAGGGCTTCGCCATCACGTTGCCCAAGCGGGCCGGAGCCATTTGGATGTATCAGCCGATCAAAGGAACGACTTAAGAATGTCGTGGCGCGGTTCGAGGCGCCATCAACCAGAACCACCCACACCCGGAGTAAAGGGCGAACATGAGAGAACAGGAAGCACTCAAGCCGGCCAGTGAATGCAAGAAGGTCAGCACCAACCCGGAGCACAGGATGAAGGCAAGACACCCGATGCAGACGATCGCGAAGGCCTCTGCCCTGATCGTCGCCGGTCTGCTCGCCGCGTCATCGCTGACCGCAGCCACCAACGATACAGGTCAAGCAGTGACTCCGGCGAAGAAGCCCAAGCTTTTTGTCCTCGGAGACAGCATCTCGATTCAATACGGCCTCTTCCTGCAGAAGATGGTCGCATCGCGATTTGAATACTCGCGAAAGACCGGCTTCGAGCCGCAACTCAAGGGCACCCGGGCCTGGGGGTTGGGGGGGGACAACGGCAAGCATTCCAACGACGGTCGCGTCTACATCGAGGGAATGTTGAAGGATCCGAACTGGCGGCCCGACGTGATGCTGCTCAACGCGGGCATTCACGACCTGACGACGATGGACCCGGTCACGAAGGTCAAGCAGGTCCCGCTGGATGTCTACATCCAGAACCTGACCATCATGCTGGACGCCTTGGCCAAGCGGAAAATCCAGGTCATCTGGGTGAACACGACCCCGGTGAACGAAGCCTACTGCCGCGAGCAGAACATCGAGGTGAAGCACTACAGTGCCGACGTGGAGGCGTACAACGCGGCCGCGGCTGAACTCATGGCGAAAAAGGGAGTGCCGGTGCTCGATCTATGCTCTTTCACATCCAGCCTGGGTGGAAAGGAGATCTTCTACGACATGTGCCACTTTACCGGACCCGTGGCGCGGTTGCAGGCGGCGCACATCGCCGGGTACCTCGCGGCCTGGCGTGAGGCCAAATGAGGGTGATGGGTAATTGGTTAGGCGCGGCTTCTTGCCCACGTACCACGGCGAACTGCCCGAGCAGTGCGCGGCGCTCTGCCGCGCCAACATGGCCGTGTTCGAACTGGCCGTGCAGGGCGTGCTCAACCGCGACCGCGAAGCCGTGATCCACGCCATGATGGTGGACCCGCTCTCCGCGGCGGTCTGCGCGCTCGGCGAGATCCGCGCCATGGCCGAGGAACTGTTCGCCGCCGAGAAGGACCACATTCCCGGTTGGTGCGCCAAGCCCAAGACCGTGGCCGTCATGGGCGGCGATCCGCCGGTGACCGGCTTCGTGCGCGCGCCCCGCATCAGCCGGATTCTGCCGCACCAGCCGATTGACCAGGTCGCGTATCCTGCCGACATGCAGGCGCTCGGCCTCAAGTCCCACACCTTCAGGGACAACTTCTGCAATCGCCACGCCGAACTGGAGAAGGCCGGCGCCGCCCTGGTTTACTATGCCGCCAAGTTCAAGTGCGCCGCGGCGATGCCGCTGAAGGTGCTGCTGGGCTACGACGGCCCGGTGAAGATGTGGATCGACGGCAAGGAGGTCTACTCCGACCCCGAGGGCTCGAACCCGGCGGCGGCGGACCGAGCCAAGGTGATCCTGCAGGCGGCCAAGGGCATGCACGAGGTGCTGGTCGCCCTGGACTCCAACGGCGGCCAGGCCTGGGGCATCTTCCTGCGCTTCGAGCGCCGCAACGTCTCCAAGCAGGAGATCCTGGAAGGGCTGCCGTCGTCCAAGCTGCCGGCCATCGAGGGCGCCGCGGGTTTCGAGAGCAAGGGCGTCGAGGCCGTTTCCTCCATGTCCTCCCGCCTCGAGCACAAGCCGCACCGGCGAGTTCGTCGGGCGAAGTGATCCTGGAAAGAGAGACCGCAGGACCAAGCAGGTTTTGATACAACAAAAGGCCCGTCCCGAATGGCGCTAAGTTAAGGGGCTATTGCCATCTTAATCGTAATCTTAATCCTAATCTTAATCTCTTGGTGGAGCACGGATTACGATTACGATTACGATTAAGATTATGATCGGAAGCATCGCTTAACTTAGCGCCATTCAGGCCCGTCCCTTGTTATCGCGACGGAGAAAGGACTCTATACCCGTGTGGACGGTTCCTGGAAACAGACGCAGGAGCATTCCAGACTGACCGATCTCCAGGGACTGTGGCCGACGGATGCGGGCCTGTGGATCGCAACCCGGGATTCGCTCTATGTCTTGCGCGATGCCGGGAAGCCGGCCGAACCGGTCACGCAGAGCCGCGCGTGGATGCCGGTGCATGGGATCCACCCGTTGCGGGATGACATCCTTGTGGCAACCGATCACGGCTTGATCGTATGCGACAAGACGGGTCAGCCGCGAACCTTCTATAACCGTGACAGCGGAATAGAAACACCGGCGATCGGGGCAATAGAGGCCGACGACCAGACCATCTGGCTGGGAACACTGGGCGGGGGACTCGTCTCTATTGAAAGCGCGGCGCTGTCGCCCGCGAAGGAACCAAACCAGGCAACCCAGACTACCGGGATGCCGGGCGGGGAGCAAAACTGAACGCACAGGAGAAGAATACGGTTGCGTTTAGCAATCGGTCCGGCTGATCACGGGACAACGACCCCCTTGATGTAGTCGGCCGGCTTGTGCTCCAGCGTCTCGAAGGCTTCCTGGATGCGGTCGAGGGGGAAGCGATGGCTGATGATGTCGTCCATGCGGAAGACGCCGTTGTTGAGAAACCGCACCGCGCGCCGCATGTCGTCCAGCTGGTCCGGCGAGCAGGAAGGATGCGCGCCGGTGATGGTGATGCCCTGGCCCAGCACGACGCGCCAGTCGAATTCGCGGGCGGCGCGTTCGTGGGAACTCATGAGCGTCAGCCGGCCGCGGCCGGACCTCAGGTAGCTGGCGGCGGCGCCAACCAGCTCGGGCATCCCGGTGCCCTCGATGACGAAGTCGGCCAGGCGCCCGCCGCCGATGTCGCGGATGCGCGCGACCGCATCGTCGGTACGCGGGTTGATCGTGTGGGTGGCGCCGCACCGCCGCGCCAATTCCAGTTTCGCGGGCGACACGTCGACGGCGATCAGCGCGCCCAGGAAATGGCCGGCGAGCCCCTGCAGACACCACAGCCCCATCGGACCGCACCCGAGAACCACGCCGACGTCGCCCGCTTCCGGCGCGGAGACGCGCAGCACGGTGACAATGCACTTCAGCGGCTCCCCCGGCGCCTGCGCGGGATCAAGGTCCGGGCACAGTTTGAAGCAGGTCGCGGCGCCGGTCACCAGGTAGTCCGCGAAGGCGCTCAGCGAGTCCGGCAACCCCGTCACCCGATCGCCCACCGCGAGGCCTTCGACCCCCGCGCCGACCGCAGCCACCGTCCCGGCCCACTCGTGGCCGAGCGTCTGCGGACAGGTCCCCAACTGGCCGGTCCAATGATTCAGCTCCCAGTTGCACAAACCGCAGACCGCGACCTTGACCAGCAACTGACCCGGTCCGGGATTCAGCTCCGTCTCGCGCAACTCGAAACGCCGCGGCGCGACCAGCATCGCCTGCCGTGTTTTCCTGTTATGGCCCTTTTCACGCATCCGTAACCTTCTTTCTTTTCAACCCATGACCTTGAATGCACGGATCAACGGACAGGCCAGCGCCTGGTCGATCTTGAGGCGCACCGGCAATCCCGGTAGTTCTGGTAGCCGTAGTAGTCGAGCGCAACGCCGACAACGGTCGGACAGTTGGTCAGCACGGTGGCGACGTCCTGTCTGGCCCAGCCGAGCGTCTCCTGGCGATGGTGGCAGCGCAAGCGCATGAAGAGGACTTCGTGGTTGCCGGCAACCGGCTCGCCTCCCCACTGGTACTGGTGTTCCTCCGCGTTGCCCCACTTCTATGGAAGTCGATCTGCTGATACATCCAGATGGCCCCGGCCCGCTTCGGCAGGGTGATGGCGAAGCCCTGCTCCTGAAGCGCCGCGCCGGTCAGTTCCCGGGTCTCGCCGGTCTCGGGATTCTCGAAGCGGTAGACCGCCTCCGCCTGCAATCCCCGCGGACAAACGGTGAGGGTTTCCGGCACCGCCGCCGGCAGGCGGATGCCCTGGATGAACCCGCGCCCCTCCTCGGGCCGGTCGAACTGCCAAGCCACCCACTGGTCCGCCGACCGATGGTACGGCGTGAGCGGATAGTAGTCGCCCTGCAGCATCAGGTCCGCGATCCGCCGCCAGATGTCGATCATCTTCGACGCCAGCGCGAAGTCGTAATCGTCCCGGCGGATGTCGAGCGTGGCAAAGAGCATGGGCGCCATGCCGCAGTGGAACGAGAAGCGGTCCACCTCGTGGTCGAAGCGCGAATTGCCGCGGCGGTCCCAGGCCAGCGAGAACTCCTTGAAGTAGGGAATCCACTCAAACAACGCGGAATGGAAGGCCAACTTCACCGGCGGATCGCCGTAGCCGTAATCGCTATAATGCAGGGGCACGGCCAGTCGCAGGGTTTCCAGATCGTTGCGCCGGCCGCCGGAGGCGCAGGAGTCGATCCACAGCCCCGGATTGCGCGCGAGCAGGTCTTTCCAATACTGGAGATACCCCTGCACGTAGAGGTTCTCGGTCATCCCCTGGCGGTCCGCAGCCTCGCCCTTGCGCCAGAACCCCAGCGGGCCGCAATTGAAATCCTGCCGGTAGATCTTGATGCCATTCTCCCGGATCATCCGGCACACGTGGTTGGTGAGCCACCGGCGGCATTTCGGATTGCCCAGGTCCAACAGGCGCGTGACGGCGTTCGCCCCGTCCCAGAGCAACCATTCGGGTCGTTCCTTGAAGAGCTTCGAACCCTCGAACACCCGCTCCGGCTCGAACCAGACGAGGAGATCGGCTCCAGCCTTGGCGGCGTGGTCGGAGACCGGCTTCAAGCCGCGCGGGAACCGCTCGGGGTCGGGTTCCCAGGTTCCGGTCCGCCACCAGCAGCGGCGGCGGTTCTCGTCGTAGCAGGGATACCAGCCGGCATCGATCCACCAGACGTCGGGCTTGATGCCGCGCTGGTTAAACTGACTGATGTACCGGACCTGGTTCTCCTCGGTCGCGGCCGTGAACTCCTCGCCCTCGTCCGTGGCGGCGCAGGCCAGGTGCGGCTTCATCAGTTCCCCGCCGGGCCGGGGCAGGTTGTGGGCCAGGAACCAGCGGCGCCAGAGGTTGCGCGAGCGCGCCCGGTCGCCCCGGTAGAACATCAGCACCGACAGCGGCGTGCGCGCCTCCTCGCCGGGCAGCAGCTTGAAGTGCGTCAGTTCCTGACCCGCGGTGACGTGGATGCTCTGGTTGCCGTGCCCCTGGAACGCGGCGGACCACTGGCCGGACCAGCCGACCACGACGATCAGGCCGCGTTGCGTCGTCGGGCACTCCAGGTTGTAGTAGGGAAAGGCGCAGTCCGTCGGCCGGCCGCCACCGGGCGCAAAATGGTACGCCTCCCCATGCGCCAACGAGCTTCGGAACGGCTCGTAGCCGTCCGCCGACAGGTAGTCGCCGGTCCAGTGGTTCAGGTAGGGATACTGCCCGAGGTTGCGGGTGATGTCCAGCGAACGGACGGCTTCCAGGATCGGCGTGGGCTTCTTGGCTGTGTTCTTGAAGCGGAGCCCCCATTCCACCACCGGAAAGCGCGTGTATTCCTTGATCTCGCAGATCAGGGCCAGGCCGGTCTTCGGGTCGGCGCGGGTGATGCGGTGCAGGATGACGCCGTCCTGCTCGGGCAGCCGCTGCTTCTTCAGGCTCCAGGCCGGAAGGAGGTTCTCGGACGAGACCCCGCCGTAGCGGAAGCGGAAGCCGGTTTCCACAGGGGACGAACCGCCGATTAATGCGGTCTTGCCAGTCGTCAAGGTCGCCTTCATGTCGGCCCAGACCGCGTGGCTCCAGGAGATATTCTGGCCCTTGACCCGCAGGGTGAGCTCCCGGCAGCCGCCGAGTTGGATATCCACGCGGGCCGGCTCGTCGGCCACGCGCTGCTCGCCGCTGCGCCACAGCTCCTTGCCGCCGGCCTCGACGCTGAAGACCAAGGCATGCGAATGCGCCCGGGTTCCCGGCGTGTCGTTGATGCCGCACCAGCCGGTGAGCCGCTTCGCCCCGGCCGGCAGGCGCACCCGGATCTCGCTGTCGGCATGGGTGCCCAGGCCGGATCGGAAGGACCGTTGCGCCAGCATCAGCGGTTCTTCGCTGACGGAGCGGCCCTGCTGCAGCGTCCCCCATCCCTGCGACACGCAGGTCACGTCCGCGGGGACGTAACCCGTCTCCACCGTCACGGTGAGGTTATCCAGCATCTCCGCCAGGAACCGGCGGCCCTCTTCCATCTCTTCGGGCTTCACAACGTTCGCGAAGGCGATCTCCCCTTCGTTCGGAGAAGCCTTCAAGGCGCTCCGCCGGGTATTCGCGGCGTGTGTCACTTTGCATTGCTGCATGGTGGTATCATCCGTTAGTTTCATGGGTTGACCTGAATTCTCACGTGTTCTTTCGTTTCTTGCCGTAAACCGCGATTTCGGCCAGGCCGGTCCACTGGGTCGTGGCGGATACCGACGTTATCACGAAGACCATCCAGTGGACGCGCCGCGGCCGGAAGACCAGTTCGAACGGGGTCTTTCCGTCGGCCGGAAGTTCCCCGACCGCGAAAACCGAACCGTCGTCGAACACCAGCCGGCCGGCCACGATGTGGTCGGCCTGGTTGGGGCGGTCGAAGAGCAGGACACGGCCGACCGTGACGGGCTCAGGCCATTCGAGCTTGAGCCACGCGCCGGCTTGTTCCTGGCGGGTGGCCCACTCGTGGGCATGGTTCCCCGGCCAACCGTCCACTACGCCGTCAACAGCCGCCGATGCAAGATGTCCCTCAAGGAAGGAACTGGCTGTAACCGTGGCCCGGGGCGCCAGGTTGCGCCGGAACGGCCAGTCGGGCCGGATGATGGGCAGGGAGAAGTGCCCGCACGGCACGACATGCCCGGCCGCCTTGAACTCGGCGGTCAACGACAGGATCTGGCCGGGGAACAGCAGTTCATCCGGCGGCACCCGCGGCCGACGGGTGAACTGCCTAGAATCCACCGGGGTCTTGCCGTCCGCGCCCAGCGGGATGTGCATCTCAGCCCCATCGCCCGGCCGCAAGGTGACCTTCCTGTCCACCGCGAACTCCGCCGGGGCATAGAGGAAGAAGTCCGGCTCGGGGGGAAAGCCGTAGGGCGATTCGTTCTTGTCGAAGAACGCGATGCCCGCCGCCCGCAACGCCAGCTCCCGTTCGATTTCGTCCGGCCGGGCGACAGCGGCCGCCACAAGCTTTGCCGACGTTGTGCCCGGTGGAACTGCGGCGAGGCGGGCACGTCGTGCATAGGCGGCGACCGCGGCCACCGCTGGGTCCGCCGCCGCGGCGGTAACGACAATCGCGCACCCCTGGCGGATATCGCGCGCGCCCAGCGCGAGTGTTAGCTTCCGGTCGCGGTCACTGTACTTTGCCTTGACCGCGCGTCCGTCCACCGTCACGGCGGTCGGCGCGAGCGTCTCGTGCAGGATCAACGTGACTTTCCGCATCGCCGGCTGGCCGCGGAAGACACCCGCGGTCGGCTCAATGCTTACGGTGTGGATGTCGTCCCGGCGTTCGCACCGCAGAAGCGTCTGCGCCTGTTCGCCGTTCCGATAGGCTTCGGTCATTCCGTCGTCCTCGATCAGTTCAGTGGCGACGGTTTCGCCTTCCGTGCCGGGCCAGATCCGGATGATGAGTTCGCGCAGCGGTTCGCTTCCCATGCGCGGGGTGTAGGGCTGGGTCGGCAACGGCGCTCCGGCGCGGACATAGAGCGGGAACTCGTCAATGTCGGCCGCCGCCAGGCGCTCGGCCGGGCCCTCGAAGCGCTCGCCGGTGAAGACGTTGTACCAGGCGCCGGGCGGGAACCAGACGGCCTGGTTGGCCAGGCGTCGCGGCCCGATGCCCGGCATGGCCACCGGCGCCACCAGCAGATGCTCGCCCAGGAAGTACTGCTGCGGATTGACATAGGCTTCCTCGCGCCCGGCATGTTCGATGTACATGGGGCGGAGCATCGGCACCGTGTCGCGGCAGGCTTGGACGACGCAGGAATAGAGATAGGGGAAGAACTCGGAGCGCAGGTGGAAACTGCGCCGCATCGAGGCCTCGGCCCACTTGGGGTAACCCCAGGGGCGCCGGTCCATGCTCTTGTCGCGGGTGGAGTGCGAGCGCAGCGCGGCGCTCATCGCGCCGAACTGACACCAGCGGGTGTACGACTCCTCGTTGCGTCCGCCCATGTGGCCGCCGATGTCGTGCGACCAGAAGAAACAGCCGACATTGCCGGCCGTGGCCGTGAATGGCACTTGGTAGGCGAGCATCGGCCAGCCGCTGTCCGCGTCGCCGGAGAAATGGATGGGATGGCGGTGATCGCCCCAGCCGGCCCAGCGGCTGAAGGACGCGCCGCGCCGCCCCGCCGAACGCTGCCACTCGTAATACTGGTAATTGAGCCACTGCAGATTGGTGAGGCCCGCCACGGAGCGCGTGTCGGGATACTGCTGCCAGTCGAGCCACCAGAAATCAACGCCCTCCTTCTCGCGGGGCAGATGGGTGTGCCGCAAAAAGGCATCCAGATAGCGGCGGTCCCCGGCGTCGAAGGGGAGGGTCTGGCGCGATTTCGGGTCGGCGCCCAGCTCACGCATGAAGGCGGCATACATCTCCTCGTGCGGCTGCACTCCGTCGGCCGGATGGTCATTGAGGGTGACGGCCAGTCCCTGTTCCCGCAACCAGGCGAGGAGTTTATCGGGCTTCGCAATCAACTTCCGGTCCCAAGTGTAGCCGGTCCAGACCTGGTTGTCGAAGGCGGCCTTGGCGCCGGGCGCGCGGCGGATGTCGTTGATGTGCCAGTCCATGTCCATCACCATGACGTCGAGCGGGAAGTCATGCTCATGATACTCCCTGACGAGGCGGCGGAACTCGGCGTCGGAATAGGGCCAGTAGCGGGAGTACCAGGCGCCCAGGCAATAGCGCCGCGGCCGTGGCACCGGTCCGGAGATGGCCGCCAGGGCCTGGAAGGCGGCGCGGTAGTCCATGCCATAGCCGAAAAGATACCAGTCCGTCGCTCCTTCTTGGGCGCGCGACTTCACCCAGCCGTCGGCGGCCAGCACCGGCGTTCCCGAATCGTCCAGCAGGAACCACCCGTCGCGTGAAAGCAGGCCCGGCGGCAAAGGCTGCGCCTCCCGCACCCCGTCGAGCGTGCGCAGGGTGCCGCCCAGGTTCCCGAAGTTGGCCTGTCCGGGCCGCCACACGACCCATTCGTCGCCGCGCCGGATGCGGGCCGAGAGGTTGCCCGGCCCCAGGGGTTGCCCGTCATCCAGGCAGCACAGTTCGATGGCGCCGGTGGAGAGCGTGAGCCGCCGGCCTTTGCGGGCAACAGTCCATTCACCGCGGGCGGTCTGCCGCTCCCGCGCGAACAGGGTTGGCTGGTCCAGGAACTTCCCCTCGGGATCGTACTCGATGCGGATGCAATGGCGGTGCAGGCACTGAAAGCGCGCCCGGCCTCCGCTGGATGTTATGGTGGGTGGCATGGAGGTGTGTCGCTTGTCTGTCATGTGGATATTCTTCTTTCATCCCCTAGCCGTCCCTTGAACTCAATGGCCCGCCAGTTACAACAAAAGGCCGTCCCTTGTTATCCTGCGTGAGATGCCTGCGCATGAGAACCTTTCGGGTCAAACGTGGCGGATCATGATACCCCAAAATCCCCGCCGCGCAAGCCTCTTGTTGAGAGCTACAAGGGAGCTACAAGGGACGGGCCTTCGGTCTGTCTCGCCCCTCTTCTTTGCGTGCTTGGCGTCTTGGCGAGAAATCTTCTCTTCGCAAGAGGCCCACACGGGAGGGGCCTTTCCTTGCCGGCGCCTTTATGCCGAGAAAATTGGCTTGTCGAAACCCATGGGATGAGTGAACCGACGAAAGGCGATTTCGCGCAGAGGCGCGGAGGCGCAGAGAGCAGAATGAGATTGTCGTAATAGGCTATTCATGAACGATTGACATCTCTGCGCCTCTGCGGGAGATGAATGCCTGGTTTCCATGGAAGGGTAGTGATATTTTCGTATTTCTTGCGTGCTTACACCCGTTATTCCTAGCGACAGAGTGACTATAAAGTATTATTGAGCAATAGTTTATAACTGTATTTAAGAAAAAAATGGGAAATGGACAAACGCCTCGAAATGTGCGATCCTTTTTTCTTCACCTTCATCGAACACGGCCACGACCAATCGTGGCCCTCCAGAAATCGATGGAAACGGCTTGTGCAATACTGGAGGGACGCGCGTCATCGCGTCCGCAGGGGTTTTGCCAGAGCCTCGGTAGCCAACAGGAAGGCGACAACGAGATGAAGACATGGCATGTGGCAGTGAAGGGCAATGATCGGTGGTCCGGCACGCAGGCGGAGGCGGATGCCAAAGCGGGTGATGGCCCGTTCGCAACGCTGGCGCGGGCACGGGAAGCGATGCGCGCGTGGCGCCGCGCGGGCGGCACGGGCTCCGCCGAGGTGGTGATCGGCAGCGGGACATACCGGCTGACCGAGTCGTTCGTGCTCGGGCCGGAAGACTCCGGCACGCCGGGCGCGCCGGTGACCTGGCGCGCGGTGGACGGGCAGGAGGTGCGGCTCAGCGGCGGCGTGACGCTGTCCGCCGCCGAGCTCACGCCGGTCGCGGATCCGGCGGTGGCGGCGAAATTGCGTTCGGAAGTGCGCGCGCAGGTGCGGCAGATTGACCTTGCACAACGCGGGGCGTCCATCGCCGGCCCGTTCACGACACTGGGATTCAATTTTCCGGATATTCCCGCCGATCCCGAGATTTTTGCCGACGATCGGCCGCTGCGGGTCTCGCGCTGGCCCAAGGCGGGTTACCTCAAGATCCGTGAGGTGGTAGAAGCCGGGACGGTACAGGATGCGGCGCAGTTGCTCCAGAAAACGCCTTCCGGGGCGGAGAAGGGGTGTGTCTTCACCTGCGACGATCCGCGCATGTCGGGTTGGGACATCGGCTGCGGAGTGGGTGCCTTTGGGTACTGGTTCTTTGACTGGTCACCCTCCCGGCATCCCGTCGCCTCCATCGTGGACGGACGGGTGACGCTCGGGGAGAGGACGAGCTACGGCGTCAAGGCCAAGGACGACGGTCAAGGCGGCAGGTTCTATTTCCTCAATGTGCTGGAGGAACTGTCGGAACCCGGCGAGTACTGCCTCGATCGGCGCTCCAGCATCTTGTACCTGATGCCGCCGGCCCATGCGGGCAACCTGCGCATCCTCCTCTCGCGACTGGAGCAACCGCTGGTGGTTCTGCAAGGGGCCAACCATGTCCGGTTGCAGGGCTTGATTTTGGAAGGCACCCGCGGGGATGCCTTCGCCATTGCCGACGGGATGGACAATGCCCTTGTGAACTGTGTTGTCCGGAACTGCGGCGGCAAGGCTGGATCGGTCTCCGGAGTCCAGAACCGCATCGACGGTTGCCACCTGCACGACCTCGGCCAGGGTGGCGTGACTGTCGAGGGCGGCGACCGGCGCACGCTCTCTGCGGCCTGCAACCGCGTGGAAGACTGCGACATCCACGACTTCAGCCGGCTGAACCCCTGCTATCATCCGGGGGTCAACCTCTATGGCGTCGGCCATCGCGTGCGGCACAACCACATCCATCACGGGCCGCATTTCGCGATCTGGGCGCACGGCAACGATCACCTCGTGGAGTTCAACGAGATTGATCGTGTCTGCCTCGACACCTCGGATACCGGCGCCTTCTACATTGGCCGCAATCCAAGCGAGCGCGGGGTCATGGTGCGGCACAACTATTTTCACCATATCGGCAGCGGCTTGCACCAGGGCGAGAGCGCGGTCTACTTCGACGACACCGCGCTCGGCTCGGTCATCGGCAACATCTTCTACAAGGCCGGCACCCTGGGCAACGCGCGCATGGGCGCCATCTTCATCCACATGGGCAAGGATGTGCTCATCGAGAACAACCTCTTCGTGGACTGCGAGCTGGCCATCGGCACCATGCCCTGTGGCCGCAAGCAGATGGTGGATCACGTCCACGGCCGTACCCCGGGTTGCGACTATGTGCGCACGTGGCTATTCGAGGACATCAATATTAGCGCGCCGCCCTATACCACGCAGTACCCGGAGATCAAGGATATCGAGGAGTACCCCGACCGCAACGTCATCCGCCGGAACGTGGCGTACAAGTGCAACGACTTCCTGTCGATCAACCGCTGCCGGCGCCAGCCGGGGTTCGAGTCGTTCCAGCAGGAGATGTCGGCCAACCTGCTGACGGACGTGGATCCCGGCCTCATGGACATTGAGAAGGAGGACTTCCGCTTCAAGCCGGACTCCGCGATTTACCGTCGCGTGCCCGGGTTCGAGCCGATTCCCGTGGAGTTGATCGGTCCGCGGCGCCGGCACGCGTGAGGGGTACGCGGCACCCGGGTCTCTGCACCAAGGCCAGCCGGAGATAGAACGTGAAAGGAGCGCTCATGGTATCTGGATCGGGAACGGGGGCTGTGGGTCTACTGGCCGATGGCGGAGGACCGGCGGACAGAGACAGCTGCCCTGGCGCCGATGCAGACGGCGGTGGTGCGTCTGGCAGGCACGGCCGAGGCGCCCGTGCGCGATGTGCAGCTCACGGGGCTGACCATCGGGGTCACCACGACGCCGCTGCGGGCCGGAGGCTTTGGGGCGATGGCCGTTCTCTAGCTGGCGGGAGCCGGGAACGTTGGGCCGCGGGTGCCGCGACCGCCGCGGGTCAGCGGACAAGAAAGAGGCCAGCATGAAGAACGCGTGGTACCAGGAGCATCTGACCGACGGCCAATCGAGCCCGCCCTTCTCGTTCACCTACGACGGGCGGCCCTCCGCGCCGTTGCTTGCGGAGTGGCCGGTGAAGGTGGCTGACGAACGGCTCGACGCCAACCGCACCCGGCGCACGCTCACGTGGACCGACCCGAAGACGGGGCTGGAAGTCCGCTGCGTGGCGGTGGACTACGCCGACTTCCCGGCGGTCGAGTGGCTGCTCCATTTCACGAACACCGGGAAGAGCCATTCTCCGATCATCGCGAAGATCCAGGCGCTGGACTGCAACCTGCCGGGAGCCGGAAAGGGGTTTGTCCTGCACCGGGCTCTGGGCGAGTCAAATTCCGGGCTGAGTTTCGCGCCGGTGGACGAACCGCTTCCGCGGGGCGACTGGCGCGAGCGTGTCTTCGCTCCGCATGGCGGCCGCTCGTCCGACGGGAACATGCCGTATTTCAACGTCGACCGGCATGACGGCGGGATGGTGCTGGCCATCGGCTGGTCGGGGCAGTGGGAGGCCGGGTTCCAGCCGCTGGCCGACGGCAGTCTCCGGGTCCGCGCCGGACAGCAACTGACGCACTTCACGCTTCATGCCGGCGAGACCGTACGTTCCCCGCGCATCGTGCTCGCATTTTGGCAAGGCCCGGACGACCTGCGCGGGAACAACATCTTCCGCCAGCTTGTACTGAAGCACTACCTGCCGCAGAAGGACGGTCTGCCGGTCTTTCCGCCGATCTGTGCCAGCACCGGCGAAGTCGCTCCGGACGGGACCTACGAGAAGCCGCACCTCGACGCGATCGCGCCCATGAAGGAGCGCGGTATCGAGGTGTTCTGGTCCGATATGGACCCGCAGCAGTGGTATCCGGGCGGATTCCCGAACGGAACGGGCACCTGGGAGGTGGACACGTCCAAGTACCCCAACGGCCTGAAGCCTTTGGGCGATGCCATCCGGGCGGCAGGACTGGGGTATCTGCTCTGGTTCGAGCCGGAGCGGGTCCACCCCGGCACGAAGATTGACCGGGAGCACCCGGAATGGGTCATGAAGAGCCAGGGCGAATGGAGCCAGCTCTTCCGGTTGCACGATGAGCAGGCGCGGGAATGGTTGACGGATCTGATAGACGCCCACGTCACCACGGCGCAACTCACGTGGGTCCGGTGGGACTTCAACATTGAACCGCTCGGCTTCTGGCGGCGGAACGATGCGCCGGACCGACAAGGGATTACGGAAATCCGCCATATGGAAGGACTCTACGGCATGTGGGCGGAGCTCCAGCGGCGTCATCCGGGGCTGATCATCGACAACTGCGCCAGCGGCGGGCGGCGCCTGGATATCGAGGCCGGCCGCCACGGGCTCCCCCTCTGGCACAGCGACCTGCAGTGCACCGGCAGCCACCCCGAGGCGGATCAGTTGCAGAACGGCGGACTCTACCGCTGGGTGCCCCTGCATGGTTGCGGGAACTTCGGACTCGAACCGTCGTATAGCTTCCGCAGCGCCATGACGCCGGGAAACATACTCTGCGTCTCCAGCACGGATCCCAAGACGGAAGAGGGGATGAAGAAGAGCGTCGCGGTCTACCGGATGCTGCGGCCCTACATGCTGGGCGACTTCTACCCGCTGTTTCCGCACTGCGCCGCCACGCATGCGTGGTACGGGTATCAGTTCCACCGGCCCGGGGAGGGCGACGGCGTGTTGCTGGCCTTCCGGCGGGCGCGGTGTGCGGGCGCGGCGCAGGTCTGCCGCCTGCGCGGCCTTGATCCCGCCGCGCGCTACGCGGTCACGAACTTCGATGCCGATGGTGCGACTACGCTCAGCACAGGCCGGGAACTGATGGAGCAGGGGCTGACGGTGGAGATCACGGATCAGCCTTTTGAGAGGCTGCCGCCTCCGGAAGGCAATCTCGACATCGCGCTGCCGGCGGAGGGCCTGGCGTTCGGGCCGTTCTTGCGCGCGGCCGGTGCACCGCCCGTCGAGATGCTGCGCCGGGTGCCGTCGGAACTGGCGCTGGGCGGCGCGCGCGCCCCGGGCAGGCCGTTCGTCTTTCAGGACGGCGCCGCGGACCTGGAAAGCCTGCTCGCCAACGACGGCGACGTGGCGTTCGTCTATCTGCCGTTGACCGCGCCGGAAGCCGGTCGCGCGACTTTCGGGTTCGGCGCGGACTGGTGGTACGAGGCGTACCTGGACGGCGCCGTGATCAGCGAGACGCTGTCCAGCGGGAATGTGTCCTTTCCGGTGACCGTTCGGGATCATCGGGTGACGGTGGACCTGCCGCGCGGCGAGCATCTGCTGGTGGTGCGCTTCGTGCGGGGGCGGCACTCCGCCGTGCTGGCGGTGGGCGGTCCGCGCGAGTTGCGGGACCATCGCGTCACGGCGCCCGGCTCGGCGGTGCTGGCGTACCGGCGTGTGCATTCGGAGAAATAACGATGCCAGATCAACAACCAGCACGTGTGGCATGCCTCCTGTTATTGGCCGCGGCGACGACTCTTTTCGCCGGGACAACGGAACGGGAAGAATCCCAGGTGAAAGACGCCTGGGTTAAGGAACATCTGGCCGGATCCCAGTCGGCCCTGCCCTTCTCGTTCACCTATGACGGGCAGCCCTCGGCCCCGCTGCTCGCGGAATGGCCGGTGCGGGTGGCGGACGAACGGCTCGACGCCGCCCGCACCCGGCGCACGCTGACGTGGAGTGATCCGAAAACCGGGCTGGAAGTCCGTTGCGTCGCGGTGGACTACGCGGACTATCCCGCGATCGAGTGGACGGTGTGGTTCAGGAACACGGGCAAGGCCGACACGCCGGTCCTGGAAAACATTCAGGGGCTCGATGCGCGGTTCGAGCGGTGTGCCGGGGGGGAATTCGTGCTGCATGGCATCACCGGCGATTCCAACTCGCGGGAGAGTTATCAGCCCTATGAACTTCCTTTGCGGCCCCAGACGCAGCACCGCTTTATTCCCGAGGGCGGACGGCCGACCAACGAGCGGTTTCCCTACTACAATCTCCAGTCGCCGGGTGGCGGCCTTCTACTGGCGGTCGGCTGGCCGGGGCAGTGGGCGGCCGCCTTCACGCGGGATGCGGCAAACGGCCTTCGGATTGTGGCCGGGCAGGAGTTGACGCATCTCCTGCTGCGCCCCGGCGAGGAGATTCGCACCCCCCTGATCGCCCTGCTGTTCTGGAAGGGAGGGGACGTGGTGCAGGCGCAGAACCTGTGGCGGCGCTGGATGATCGCGCACAACGTCCCCCGGCCCGGTGGCAGGCTGCCCGCGCCGTTCAACTCCATTTGCCTGGGTCTGCGCCAATCCGAAGCCAGCGAAATCCAGGGCATGGATACATACCTGAAGGGCGGGGTCAAACACGATTACTGGTGGATGGACGCCGGTTGGTATCCAGGCGTTGGCTGGTGGGCCGGGCGGGGTACCTGGGAGCCTGATCCCGCGCGTTTCCCGAAGGGGATCAAGGCCGTGTCCGACTACGCGCATGCCAAGGGGATGAAACTCGTGCTCTGGTTCGAGCCCGAGACGGTCGACAACGGAACCTGGGTGGCCACGAATCACCCGGACTGGGTATTGGGCGGCCGGTTGCTGAACCTGGGAAATCCGGCGGCGCGCCAGTGGCTGACCGACCACGTCATCCGGGTGATCGCGGAGCAAGGGATTGATCTCTACCGTCAGGACTTCAACCAGGACCCCCTGGACTGCTGGAGAAAGAACGACGCGCCGGAGCGCCAGGGCCTGACGGAGAACCTCCATGTGCAGGGGTACCTGGCCTTCTGGGATGCGCTGCGGCGTCAGTATCCGGACATGCTTATTGATTCGTGCGCGTCAGGCGGTCGGCGGAACGATCTGGAGACACTCCGGCGGGGGGTGCCGCTGTTGCGCAGCGATTACCAGGGGCCGGCGCATCCCGCCGTGAGCCGGGACGTGATAAGCGCGGGGAATCAGGGACACGGCTACGGAATGGCCATGTGGATTCCGTACTACGGCACCGGCGAGTACTACAACGACACCTATTCCTTCCGCAGCCACATGTGCCCGGCGATGGGCGTCGGCTACGACCCGGCCCGGGAGCCTGTCGATTGGGAAGCGCTGCGCCGCACGATCGCCTGCTGGCGTGAGGTGGCCCCGAACTATTACGGGGATTACTATCCATTGACGAAATACAGCCTGGATGCCGGCCGGTGGATGGCCTGGCAGTTCAACCGGCCAGAACAAGGCGCCGGCATGGTACAGGCCTTCCGGCGGAAAGATTGCGGCGAGGCGGCGCGGCTCTTCCGCCTGCGCGGCCTCGATCCGGCGGCGGTGTACGCGGTCAAGAACTTCGACGAGGACGGTTCGATGACCGTCTCCGGCCAGGACCTGATGGAAAAGGGTTTGACCGTGGAGATCAAGGACAAGCCCGGCGCGGCGGTCATCGCGTACCGGCAAACGAAATGGTTTACCCGGCCGGGCGAACTCTCCTTCGCGGTCGCCAACCGCTCGAAAAGGGCGGCGGCGACGGCGGTGGCGATCACCTGTCGCGGAGAAGCCGACCCGACCCAGGCCTTTTCGGTCAGCGCCGCCGATCCCTGGGTGAAGATCGTGCCGGGATCGGGCGCGGGCGACGGGCAGATTTTTTCCGTGTCCGTGGAGCCCGGCGACCGGCCGTCGGCGCTCTACACGTCGAAGATTGTCGTCACGCCCCGGGATGCCTCCGAGAACATCCTGATACCGGTCCGGTTGCGGCTGGGCACGCCCGTTCCCAGGGTGGTCACGATAACCCCGGCAATCCCGAGATGCGCACCGCAGGAGGCGTTGCGTCTCTCAGCCAGCGTGGCGGATCAGTTTGGCGACCCCTGCCCGGCGAAGCTCCGATGGTCAGTTTCCGGCGGCGGAACGATCGATCGGCACGGCAGGTTCCACAGCGATGGCACCAAGGGCGAGTATACGGTGTCCGCAAGCGTGAAGGGGACGCCGTCGGTTGCGGCGACCGCGCAACTCACGGTGGCGCCGGTCGATCTGGCCCGCTGGAAACTCGACGAGACGAGCGGCACGGTGGCCGCCGATGCGTGGGGCGGCTTGCCGGGCACGCTCGTCGGCGGACCAACGTGGGAGGCGGGCCGGCTCGGCGGCGCGCTGCGCCTGAACGGGAAGGGCCAGTACGTGGATACCGGGTGGAGTCTGGCTGGCCTGGAGTTGCCCTGCACCTTTGCGTTCTGGGTGAATCCGGCGGCGAACCAGTGCGATTACGCCGACATCTTCGGCAACCACGAGGGTTCCACGGCCGGGCTGGTGATGCAGCAGGATGGTGCGGCACTCAACCGGTACTCCTTCGGCTATGGTTCCACGCCTGCTGGCGGGAGCGCCGGCTCGCTGCAATTGACGGCGGATGAATGGCAGCACGTGGCCGTGGTCTGCGACGGCGAGGACGTGCTCATCTACCTGAACGGCAAGAAGGTCGCCCGCGGCGCCGGCCGGAATCCGATCACGCCGAATCCGAAGCTGAACTTCCGGCTGGGCAGCGGCTGGGGCGCCGGCCGTTTCTTCAACGGCGCCCTCGACGATTTCCGGATTTACGCCCGCGCCCTGTCCGCCGACGAGATACAGGCGCTGATGAAGGAGTGACGGGAATGGGGTCAAGGAGGAGGCGATGTTCGTGGATCATCATTTGCTTCTCTCGAGGAGAGAATTCATGCGTACGACTGTGCTGCTGGCGGTGGCGATGCTTGCGTGGTGCGCGGGCGCGCGCGCCGGGGGCTTGACGCTGTATGTCGCGCCGGATGGCAACGACGCCTGGACGGGGAAATCGGCTGAGGCCAGAGACAACGATGGCCCATTCGCGACCCTCGCGCGGGCACGGGACGCCATCCGCGAACGGAAGGCGCAAGGCGGACTGAAGGAACCGGTCACCGTGCGCATTCGCGGCGGGACCTACTTCCTTTCTGAGACGCTCACGTTCACGCCGGAAGATTCGGGCACAAAAGAGTGTCCCATCTCCTACGAAGCGGCGGCGGGGGAGCGGCCCGTGCTCTGCGGCGGCAAGCGGATCACCGGCTGGCGGCGTCACCGGGGCAAGATCCGGGTTGCGCGCATCCCCGAGGTGCAAGCCGGCACATGGCACTTCCGTTCGCTCTTCGCCGACGGCGTGAGACAGCCCCGCGCACGCTATCCCAACGTGGAGCCATCCGATCCGTATCGCAAGGGATTTCTCTACGCCGACCGCAAGGTCCAGGGCAACCCGTTGTCGGCCTCCGGCACCACCAGCGGCTCGTGCACCCAGTTCTGGTATGCGGCCGGGACGTTCAAGCCCTCCTGGGTCAAGGCTCGCGAGGCGGAGATTCATGTGTTCCAGTCGGGATCCTGCCGGGCGTTCAAGGAGATCGTGTCGCTCGTGAAGGTGGACGAAAAAGAGCGTTGCGTCACCATCGGCGGGCCCGAGTGCGTCGTGCCGATTCTTTCGGGCGACCGCTATTTTGTGGAAAACGTCTTTGAAGAACTGGACAGCCCTGGCGAATGGTATTTGAACCGCGAGACCGGACAGCTCTTCTACCGGCCGCAGGCCGATTTCACCGAGACGACTGAAGTGATTGCCCCCGTGCTGGGTCGCGTCATTCAGGTGCTCGGCAACGCCGCGGAGAAGAAGACCGTCAGCCACCTCACCTTCTCCGGTCTCGCCTTTGAGGCGACCGCTTACACGCCCGATGACGGCTGCATCGGCTACGACTCGGGGAATGACGGCGTCGTCTATCTGAAGGACGCCACCCAGTGCGCGATCGAGAACTGCGCCTTCCGCGCCATCGGCAAGTATGCCGTCTGCCTGTCCGGCGGCGGCGCCAACGCGATCAGCGGCAACGACATCTCCGGCGGCGCCGAAGGCGGCGTGCTTCTGCTGAATAGCGGCGGCAACACCGTCTCGGACAATCACATCCATCATTGCGGCCACGTCTACAAACACATCGGCGGCGTGGTGCTGGGAGGCGGGGGGGCGAGCGACAATCTGATCGCGCACAACATGATCCACGACGTCCCGCGCTACGGCATTTCGCTGAAGAACGCCGGCACGACCAATCGGATCGAGTACAACCGTATCCTGAACACCAACCTGGAAACCTATGACTCCGGCGGAATCGAAGTTACGCAGAACGAAAAGCATCCCCGCAGCGGCAGCGTAATTCGCAACAACGTCGTGGGAGATACGATCGGTTACTCGGCCGACGGCCCCAAGTCCGTGTTCCTGGCATGGGGCATCTATCTGGATTCCTATGCGAGCGACTACACCGTAACGCACAATATCACGTACCGTTCAAGCCACGGCGGCGTGATGCTCCAAGGGGGCAAAGACAACCGTATCGAGAACAACATCTTCGTCGATTCGGCCTTCAGCCAGGCATACATCCGAAACTACGACAACCATTCGACCGGCCAGGTGTTACAGCGGAATATCTTCCGCTACGCCGAGCCCAATGCCCTGCTCTTTGCCTGCGGCCGCTTGGACGAGAAGATCATTCGCATCAACAGCAATCTGTACTTCAACATCAGCGGTAAAGAACCGATTGTCCGCGGCTGCGCAAGCTTGGCCGACTGGCAGAAGTTGGGCTTCGATCGGGATTCGCTCATTGCCGATCCGCGCTTCGTGGACCCGGCGAGCGACCATTACGCCCTGCAGGCGGATTCACCCGCACTCACGCTCGGTTTCCAGCCGATCGACACGAGCCAGGTGGGACTCCTGCGGGGCCGTTGCCGCTGCTCGATCCGGCCCGCCGCGCTGGATTTCGGGCTGACGGGAACCGGGGTGGGCACCAGAACGGCCGATCCCAGCCTCGTGCCGGGCTTCGATTGATACGGATGTGCGTGAGACAGTGGAGGAGAACGGAATGAAGGCTCTCGGCTTGCTTCTCGTATGCCTGCCGGCGCTCGCGCAGCAGACCGCCGTACTCTACGACCCAACGTTCGAGCCTCAGCCCGTACGTATCGTCTCCGAAGCTGAAATGGGGTCCCTGCACGCCCCCGTGGCCCTGGCGCGCCTGTCCAATCGGAAGCTGGCCATCATGGCGCGCGACAGCACCGGGACGATGCAGCCCTTCTATGTTCGAGGCATCGAGACCGGCTATTGGGACACGCGCCGGGCGGCGCAGGGGACCGACTTCGACACGGTCTTTGCCAACTACCGGCGGCTGGGTGCGAACACCGCGTTCTTCATGATCCACTGGGCCGACGTCGAGCCGGCGGACGGGACGTTCGACTTCTCGTACACCGATAAAATCGTCGAACGGGCGAAGAAAAACGGCATCAAGATCTGGTGGGTGCTGTTCCTGCACTGCCAGAAGGATCACCCCCGCGAGCTACACGATTTCTGGGGGTACCGGCTCGACAGCCGCGATGGCAAGGATTATGCGATACAGTGGTTCCGCGATGAGAACGGCGTCGTCTACGACAGCATGGCCAAGCTGGCCACACTCCCCGAGCGCTGGGAGATCTTCCCCGCATACGGCCATCCGCAAGTGTTTCCGAGGCTGCTGAGAATGCTCACGCGCTTGGGGGAGCATTACCGGGACTCGGACGCGGTCATCGGCGTCCAGATCGACAACGAGGCGGGTTTTGGAAACTACCTGCCCGAGCACCCGGCGGGGCCGCAGAAGCTCGCCGCCGACTTCAACCCCGTCACCGCGCAGATCTTCGAGGAATGGAAACAGAAGACCGGCGCAACGGACTGGCTCGCCTTCAAGCTGGCGATCGTCAAGTACTGGTGGAGCCAGTTCACCACGGCCTTCCACCAGGGCGATCCGTACAAGCTGACGTCCTTCAACACTCAGGGATCCCGGGCTGAGGCTGGCGACCCGCACTGGATCGACCGGGAGGGCGTGGACGCCACCACCTATGGCGAGGGCAATATCGACGTGGTCAGCAGCATGTTCTACTTCACGTCCCCCGGCCCGAAGATCTGGGACAACCTCGACCAGCACTACCGCTTCGCTTACCGGTTGCCCATCTTTGTCTCCTCGGAGATCGGGCTGTGGACCGGCTGCGAGGCGTTGTTCCAACTCTACGCCATCAACAGCATCGAACGCGGCGCGCAGGGGTACGCCACCTACGACTACGGTGGCCTCATGGGCGCCGACGGCAAGCCGAATGCCGCCGGCGAGTTCTACCGGAGCTTCGCGGCCATGGTGGAGGCGAACGCGGATGTGGTCCACGGCGGCGTGCCCGGCCCGGGCGCGGCCATGATGAGCACGCCGGCGCCCGGGGCGCGGGTCAGCCTCCTGCAGCGGAACCAGGACACCATGCTCGGCATCCTGTACGTCCCGGAAGCGCCGCTCAAGCCGGACGCCGCCAAGAGCATGGCGCCCGCCGACGTGCCCGTGGAACTGAAGGCGCTCCGGGAGGGCCGCTACACCGTCGCGACCTGGCGCGGCGGCACGTCGGCCGGATCGGACACGGTGAAGCTGCGTGGCGGCGAGACCCATCGTTGGACGATCCTGAAGGTCGGGGCAACCGAGGCGGTCTTCCTGAGGGTGACGAGAAAGGAGCGGCCGTGACGCGAGCTTTCAGCCCAGGAGCACCGATATTCGAACGGTTGGCCAAGGCGTTGCCGGCGGCGGGGATGCTCGGCCTCCTGGCGATGATGGGGTGCGGCAGCCTTAACGTCGGGAAGAAAACCATCTCGCTCGTCCACGACGGGCAGCCGGCGGCCACCATCGTCATCGCCGACGAGCCCCTCATCATTCCCGGGACGACGACCGATTCCGGGACGCACAAGCCCGTTCCGTTGACGACGGCGTACGCGGCCGGGGAACTTCAGCGATTCATCGAGAAGGCCACCGGCGCGAAGCTTCCCATCGTAACGGCCTCCCAAGCGCCGAAAGCCGGGCCGCTGGTGCTGGTGGGGCGCAGCCGCCTGACGGAGAAGCTTGGCCTGAAGCTTCCGACCCGGCCCGAGGGGCTGCGCATCGCGACCTGCGGCCGCGGGGTGGCCATCCTGGGCGAGGTGGCGCCCAAGGGTACCCACGAAGTAGTCCACGAGATGGACCGCGGCACGCTCTTCGGCGTATACGAGTTCCTCGAACGGGTCGTCGGCTACCGGTTCTACTTCCATTTCCCGGCCGATCCGGAGCTGGGCCTGGTCACGCCGTCGGTGAAGGACGTGGCCGTGCCGGGGGATTATGCGCTGGACCTGTCCCCCGACTTCCCGCAGCGCCAGGCGGGCTTCCCTACGTGGGAAGACCCGACCGCCTGGCTGCGGTGCACGCGCGAGGGTGCGGCCACCGGCTTCTTCTGCAACCATACGGACGAGCAGTGGGGGCAGGCCTACCGCAAGGACCATCCGGAGTATTTCGCCCTCCGGAAGGACGGCACCCGGCACCACGCCAGCCTGTGCTACAGCGAACCGGCCGTCTTGACCCAGCGGCTGGCCAACGTCGAGGAATACTACACGAGCGGCAAGTGGGTCGGAGGGTGGCTTGCGCCCTCGTCCAAGTACGTCCCCTTTGTGCCGCGCGACACGGCCCAGGAGGGGTGCCAGTGCGAGCGGTGCCGGAACGCCACCCGGCCGGAGCGCGTCAAGGGGCGCTGGGGCACCGTCTCGAACATCATCTTCCAGCACGGGGCCGGCCTGGCGACGGAAGTGCGCAGGCGCTGGCCGCAGCGGCGGGTGTCCATGCTGGCCTACTGGGACTACACCCTGCCGCCTGACTTCGAGCTGCCCGACAACCTCGACGTGATGGTCTGCCAGATGTGGTCGGGCACGATGAACAAGGAGCCCTACTGGCACGAGCGCAACGTCAGGCTCCTGAAGGACTGGTCCGCCAAGGTCGGCGGGAACCGCGACCGCCTGTACGTGTGGAACTACCCCTGCTGGCCGGCGTTCTGGACCGAGGCGCCGCTGATCTTTCCGCACAGCCTCCAGCAGTGGCTCCGCGACACCTACGAAATCTCCAGCGGCGAGTTCATCAACCCCTACGGCCAGGACCTCCAGCGCCAGCACTACATGTGCTGGATGTGGCACCGGCTGCTGTGGGACCGCCACGCCGATGTCGACGCTCTGCTTCACGACTACTGCACGTCGTTCTACGGACCGGCCGGCGCGCCCATGGAAGCGTTCTACAAGCTGCTGGGCGACCGCTACGAGAACGTCCAGTGGAGCCGCGAGCTGCCCGACAGCTACATTCCGGTCGAGCAGATGTACGGCGAGACGTTCTCCGCCGGCGCGGTGGCCCGGCTCAAGGGGCTGCTGGCCGCCGCCGGGGCCGCCTGCCCGAAGGATCCCGCCAACCTCTACACCCGGCGCGTGGCGTGGATGAAGAGTTCCATGAACGCCTTCTTTGAGGAGGCCGGCCTGGCGCACAAGTGGCTCGGCCACGCCCCGGCGCATGCGGCGGCGAAGGTGACGGGGGTGCCTGATGCGGCAATCTGGGCGAAGTTGCCGGCGGCCCTGATGTCCGAGGGCAACTTCGGCCGGGAGGCCAGCCCGGCCACGGCCGTCCGCGCGGCCTGGGACGGTCAGGCCCTCTACGTGCAGATCACCGCGGCGGAAATCGCCCCGCTGCCGCCGCAGGAGAGCCTGTCGATCACAGTGGCCGACCAGGACCCCCATTCGCAGCTCGTCTGGACGATCGGTGCCGATGGCAACAGCCTGGGCGGCCTCAGGGCCAAGGTGATCCGCGACGACCGTGAGGAAGCCGCCTGGAATGTCGAGACCGCCTGGACGAGCGCCGCCGAGGTCAGCCACGAGGGGGACCTGAAGGCCGAGGTGATCCGCAACGACCGCCAGGATGCCGCCTGGATTGTCGAGGTCAAGATCGCAGCCGAAGCGCTGGGCGTCGAAGCTGGCCGAGCCGCTCCCCTGTCGGTACAGTTTGGGCGGGTGATCGAGGCGGTCGAGGCGAATGGCAAGGTGCGGCCGCGCCGCGTGTTCGCCTGGTCGCCCCCGATGGGCCCGCCCTGGTCGGGCAAGGTGCGATGGGGCAGCCTGACCCTGCCGGCGGAGCAGTAGCGTTCGCACCTGGCTCCTTTCGCCAGCGTGGAGAACGGATGCTCTTGCCTATCCGGCGAAGGAGGTTTTGCAAGCGCCTCAGTTTATATTTTCAACGCCGGGATTGACAAGATAGGGACAAAGAGACAACATGTCCGCGGTCCGGCACTCGACGATTTCCGGATACAGGGCCGCGCGTTTTTCGCCGATGAGGTGCACGCGCTGATGAAGGACAAATGAACCAGAAGGATCGAGGGATGATCAAGATCGCCATCGTAGGGACCGGCGGGATGGCCGGCGGGCATGCCGATTGGTTTCAGAACCGGATCAAGGGCTGTCAGGTCACGGCCTGTTGCGACGTGGTCCCCGAGCGCGTCAAGGCGTTCGCCGAGCGGTTCGGCATCCCGGCCTACTACACCGACATGGACGAGATGCTGCGCAAGGAGCGACTGGATGCGGTCAGCAATGTCACGCCGGACCGTTTCCACGCGCCGTTGACCCTCAAGGCCATCGCCCGGGGGTTACATGTGCTGTGCGAGAAGCCGCTGGCGCCCTGCTACGCCGATGCGCGCAAGATGGCCAGCGCCGCCGCCAGGAAAGGCGTGATCAACATGGTCAACTTGTCCTACCGCAACTCCTCCGCCATCCACCGCGCGGCCCAACTGGTCCGTGACGGAAAGATCGGCCGCGTGATCCACTTCGAGGCCAGCTACCTGCAGTCGTGGCTGGTGTCGAAGGCTTGGGGTGACTGGCGGGTGGGCGACAGCTGGGGCTGGCGTCTGAGCACCCAACACGGGTCCATGGGCGTGTTGGGTGATATCGGCGTGCATATCGTGGACTTTGCCACCTACCCGGCCGGCGACATCCGGAACGTTCACTGCCGGCTCAAGACGTTCGACAAAGCTCCCGGCGGACGCATCGGAAAGTACGTGCTGGACGCCAACGATTCCGCGGTCATCACGGTCGCATTGGCCAATGGCGCGATCGGCGCCATCCATACCTCGCGCTGGGCCACGGGTCACGCGAACAGCCTGAGGCTGGAAATCCACGGCGACCAGGGCGCATTGCAGGTGAACCTCGATGAGTCGTGGGACCAGATCAAGTTGTGCCTGGGCAAGGATGTCGACCCTGCCCAGTGGAAGACGGTCTCCGTGCCCAAGACCCCCACGATCTACCAACGGTTCATCACGAGCATCCGGTCCGGCAAAAACGACCAACCAGACTTTGCGCGCGGTGCCGCCATCCAGAAGGTCCTCGACGCCTGCGTGGTTAGCGACGCCGAACGCCGCATTGTGAAAGTGTAGGGCGCAGGGACGACACCGCCCGCGCGACGACGGTCCTCTTGCTTGAGCCTAAACAGGACCGCTTCCTCCTGCAGGTCGCGGCCGAAGGTCCCGAGGACTTTGACGGCGAGTGACGACCCGGCAAGTGAATCTGACGTACGAAAAGGAAACAACGAGATGACGACATGGCGTGTGGCAATGAAGGGCGATGATCGGTGGTCCGGCACGCAGGCGGAGGCGGAGGCCAAAGCGGGTGATGGCCCGTTCGCAACGCTGGCGCGGGCGCGGGATGCGGTGCGCGCGTGGCGCCGCGCGGGCGGCACGGGCCCCGCCGAGGTGGTGATCGGCGGCGGCAACTATCCCATGACCGAGTCCTTTGTGCTCGGGCCGGAAGACTCGGGCACGACGGACGCACCGGTGACGTGGCGCGCGGCGGACGGGCAGGAGGTGCGGCTCAGCGGCGGCGTGACGCTGTCCGCCGCCGAGCTCACGCCGGTCGCGGATCCGGCGGTGGCGGCGAAATTGCGTTCGGAAGTGCGCGCGCAGGTGCGGCAGATTGACCTTGCACAACGCGGGGCGTCCATCGCCGGCCCGTTCACGACGCTGGGGTTCGGGTTTCCGGACATCCCCGCCGACCCCGAGGTTTATGCCGACGACCGGCCGCTGCGGGTCTCGCGCTGGCCCAAGGAGGGCTACCTGAAGGTCGGCGAAGTGGTGGAGGGCGGGGCGACCCAGGAAAAGCCCTCGGCGCAGAACACGGTCTTCACGTGCGAGGATACGCGCATGTCGGGGTGGGACCTCGGGCGCGGGATTGGAGCCTTCGGGTATTGGATGTATGACTGGTCGCCGTCACGACACCCGATAGCCTCCATTGCGGGGGATCGTGTGACGCTGGCGGAGAAGACGAACTACGGCGTCAACAAAGGGCAACGTTTCTGTTTCCTCAATGTGCTCGAGGAGCTGTCGGCGGAAGGCGAGTACTGCCTCGACCGGCGCTCCGGCAAGCTGTACCTGGTGCCGCCCTCCGGCGGCGCGAACGTGCGTTTCCTTCTCTCGCTGCTGGAACAGCCGCTGGTGGTCTTGAACGAAGCCAGCCATGTCCGTCTGCAGGGGCTGATCCTGGAAGGCGGCCGGGCGGACGCGTTCGCCATCGCGGGCGGCATGGACAACGCCCTTGTGAACTGCGAAATCCGTAACTGCGGCGGCAAGGCTGGCGCGGTCTCCGGCCTCAACAACCGCATTGAGGGTTGCCGTCTGCACGACCTCGGCCAGGGCGGGGTGTACCTGAACGGAGGCGACCGGCGCACGCTGGCCGCGGCCGGCAACCGCGTGGAAGACTGCGACATCCACGACTTCAGCCGGCTGAACCCGTGCTACCATCCCGGGGTCAACCTCTATGGCGTCGGGCACCGCGTGCGGCACAACCACATCCATCACGCGCCGCATTTCGCGGTCTGGGCGCACGGCAACGATCACCTGGTGGAGTTCAACGAGATTGACCGCGTCTGCCTGGATTCCTCCGACACCGGCGCCTTCTACATCGGCCGCAACATGAGCGAGCGGGGGGTCATGGTCCGGCACAACTTCTTCCACCATATCGGCAGCGGACTGCACCAGGGCGAGAGCGCCGTGTACTTCGACGACGGGGCGCTCGGCGCGGTGGTCGGCAATCTCTTCTACAAGGCCGGCACGCTGGGCAACGCGCGCATGGGCGCCATCTTCATCCACATGGGCAAAGACGTGCTGATCGAGAACAACCTGTTCCTCGATTGCGAGCTGGCCATCGGAACCATGCCCTGCGGCCGCAAGCAGTGGGAGGATCACATCAACTGCCACAACCCCGGCTGCGATCTGCGCACCTGGCTGTTCGAGGACGTTGACATCACCTCGCCGCCGTTCAGCACGGCGTATCCCGACCTGAAGGACCTGGCGGAATACCCCGACCGCAACACCATTCGTCGCAACGTGGCATACAAGTGCAACGACTTCCTGTCGATCAACCGCTGCCGGCGCATGCCGGGGTTCGAGTCCTTTCAGCAGGAGATGTCGGCGAACCTGCTGACGGACGTGGACCCCGGGCTCGTTGACTTCGAGAAAGGTGACTTTCGCCTGAAGCCGGACAGCCGGGTGTTCCGCTGCATCGAGGGCTTCCAGCCAATTCCGGTGGAGTTGATCGGCCCGCGCAAACAGAGCTGGTAAGGCGGAACAGAGCATCCGTGGCATCGGCCACGGCCGACAAGGAACAACTGACGAATGAACGGACATGCCGTGTTAACCTAAATGAACGAAGGAGAAACAATGATTGGTAATGATTGCGGTGAGCTTGTTTTTTGTATCCCCGGCGTGGAGTTGCGAGGCGGCGCCCCCGCGGCGCTGATTCTGCTCGGTCCCGACGAGCGTAACGTGCAGGTGCGGCCGGCCGGCCGGGCGGCGGCGGTCGCCGAGTTCCGCGAGACGTCGCCGCTCGGGGTGATTCGCGTGCGGCAGTTCGACTGGCCGGAGGCGGGGGCGAACGTCGGGTTCTCCTGGCGGGTCGGGACGCTCGCCGACGGCACGGGGTTCACCCTGCAGGCCGCGGTCCGCAACGCCGGGGCGGAACCCTTCCGTCTGCGGAATATTCATCTGCTCGGCGCCGACGCTACGCGCGTCACCACGGCCGGCGATCCTGCCGTCTGGCATCTCCACGGTTTGACGCATGAGGGCGGCACCCTCGCCGAGACGCGGCCCAGCGCCAACGAGCGCACGCGCAAGATGTGGGAGGCCTGGGAATTGCCGATCCCCTTCGAACTGCCGACGGACGAACGCTCCAACGACGGCCGTTGGCGGCTGTTCCAGGATGTGGTCACGCTGTATTCCGACAAGGGTCGCGTCGGATTCTACGCCGGCGCGGTCGGCGAAGAGGCCAACGTCAATTTCGCCTGGCACGTTGATGGGAAGTGCTGCGAGCTGGAAGTCTCCAGTGCCATGTGCGACGTGCGTGTGGACCCCGGCGAAACGCGTTGCTCGGAAACGGTCCTGTTCCTGGCCCGGCCCTATGCCGAGGCGGCTGACACCTACTTCCGCTGGCTCGCCGCCCGGCTGGGCAGCCGGACGCACCGCGGCCCGATGGTGGGCTGGTGCAGTTGGTATAGCCGGTTTCACTTCGTCACCGCCGAGGATGTCATCCAGTTGGCTCGCACTGTTGCGCTGCACCGCGATCGGCTGCCGATGCAGGCCATCGAGGTTGATGACGGGTTCCAGCGCCAGGTGGGTGACTGGGAGTGCAATGACAAGTTCCCTGAGGGCTGGCAGCCGGTCGTCGAGGCCATCCGCGAGGCCCAGGCGATCCCCGGCATCTGGTTTGCGCCGCTGGCCGTCCATGAGAAGGTCGGCGGACCGAACTTTAACTGCGAAAAGGAGGGCCGCTTGCTCGATCGGCATCCGGACTGGTTCCAGCGCAACGCGCGCGGCGAGTTGGACACCTCGGTCAACAACTGGGGGCCCACGGGCTATTGGCTCGACCCGACGCATCCCGGCGCGCAGATCTTCATCCGCCGCATCTTCCGGCACGCCATGCAGGAGGGGTTCCGCTACTTCAAAATCGACTTTAACTCGATCTTCGGCCGCCTGTACAATCCGAAGAAAACGCATCTCCAGGCGTATCGCGACCTGTACCGGCTCTACCGTGAGGAGATCGGGGAGGAGAGTTTTCTCCTCTCCTGCTCGGGACTTACGCGGGCCACCATCGGTCTGGCCGACGCGTCGCGGATCGGGCATGACTCTGTTGCCGAGTGGCACGCCGGACATCCCTGCTGCATCCGCGACTGCATTCCTCCCGTCGCCAATTCCGCTTTTGCCAACGGCGTGCTGTACGCCAACGACCCGGACGTCACCTATACGCTGCCCGTCCGCAAACTGACGTTGGAGGAACTGCGCGTGTGGCATGGCTTCGTCGGCCTGCTCGGCGGCATGGCGCTGGTTTCCGATCTCCTTTTCCAGGCCAGCCAGCAGACCGAAGAGGCGCTGCGTATGTACGAAATCCTCACGCCGCCGGCACAGGAGCACGGCGTGCCGCTGCATCCCGGCACGGATCTCATGTGCGCCCGGTTCGGCCTGACTGCCGCGCGCCCCTGGGGCCGGTTCGCCGCCGTGCAGGTGTACAACTCTCTCGATGTGCCGGCGGATGTGGCGCTCGACCTTGATCTCGACGCCCTGCTGGGCAGCGGGTCGTGTCACGCCTGGTCGTTCTGGTCCGGCGAGTACCTCGGCATCCTCCAGGGCGGCCATGTCTTCCGCAACCTGGGCGCGCACAGCGGTGTGCTCCTGCGCCTGACGCCGGTCGCCCCGGACCCGGACGTGCCGCTGCTGGTCGGTTCCGATCTGCACATCACCCTGGGCGCGGCGGACCTGCGCGAAGTGCGCTCCACGCGCGAGCGTATTGAGATTCACCTGAACCCATCCGCCGGGGCGACCAACGGCAGTCTGGTCGTCCTCTCTCCGGCACCGTTGACGGTGGCAGCCGCCGAAGGGGTTGATGACGTGGGGCTGGACGCCGCCGGTCCGGGCGTGTGGCGCGTCTCCTTACAGGGTCGCCGGCGCGCGGCTGCCCAACGGATTGTTCTGCAGAAGGGGCTCGCGTGACGGCGGCACGTCCGCCGCGAGGCGTATCGGTGGTGCCAGAACATCTGAGAACACACAGAATACAACCAACAGCAAAGCAGACAATACGATGAAAACATCAGCGCCTGACAAACCAAGGAGCAGTACAATGAACGACGACGCACGCCGACAAGAACATTTTGCCGATCGCAAGTTCGGCTTGTTCATTCACTGGGGCCTATATTCGATCCTCGGCCGGGGCGAATGGGTGCTGCACAACGAGCGAATTTCCGCCGCGGAATACGAGGCGCTGCGCGGGCAGTTCCGCGGCGAACGCTTTGACGCGGAGGCCATCGCCCGCCTGGCCGTTGAATGCGGCATGACCTACGTCTCGATGACGACCAAGCACCATGACGGGTTCTGCCTGTTCGACAGCGCGCTCACCGACTACACCACCGTGAAGAGCGCCGCCGGCCGCGATTTCGTCGGCGAACTCGCCGCCGCCTGCCGCCGGCACGGCCTCGGTTTTCACCCCTACTACTCGCTGTGGGACTGGCACCACCCGGACTTCGCGCCCTACGACCACGAACCGCAACGCTCCTATCTGCACAAGCGCTGGCAGGGGTATCTCGACTTCTACCAGGGGCAGGTGCGTGAGCTGTGCTCGAAGTACGGCCCGCTGACCGGCCTCTGGTTCGATACCGGCGGCGGCGGCAATCTGAACTACGACTTCGACAAAACCGTGGCCATCATCCGCGGCCTGCAGCCCGACGCGGCGACCATGAACGCTGATTACTGGGTGGGCGAGAAGTCCGGGGCGCCGTCTCCGAGCGGCCGGCCGACACTGGCCGGCGTGCCGCTCTTCGACACCCAGGACCCGGGGGTCTTCGAGATTTGCGAGACGGTCAACGACAACTGGGGCTATGTGCCGGGAGACGCGAACTTCAAGTCGCCCCTCTACCTGCAGCAGTACTTCCTCGAAACGGTGGGACGCGGCGGCAATTTCCTGCTGAACATCGGGCCGAAGCCGGATGGCTCGCTCGACGAGGGGTCCGTCGCCGCGCTGCGCGGCCTCGGCCGCTTCGTGCGCCGGCATGGGCGCGCCTTCTTCGGCGCCCGCGCCGAACTGAACCCGCGCGTCAACCCGCAGGGACTGACGCTGAAGCGCGACAATCACGCCTACTTCTTCCTCACCGAACAGACGCGGCTGCTGGATGCGCTCGCCGCAGCGGGCGACCCGCTGACCGGTGCCGCCGGGGAAACGGTGGTGACCTTTGCGGGGGTCAAGGCGCCGGTGAAATCGGTTCATGTTTTCGACGGCCAGGCGCTGGCGTTCCGGCAGGCGAACACGGATCTGCACGTCACGGTGCCGCGGGCCGGCCTCTCCTGGCCGATGACGGTCCTGGACGTGGAAACCGACGGCCCCGCGCGGGTGGATGGCCTCATTCGCCGGGCGGAGGACGGCTCCTATCGCCTCGGCGCGGAATGGGCCGCGATCTACACGGCCAGGCCGGGGTGTCCGCGCGTGCGCCTGGCTCCCGACGGGTCCGGCTGTATCGGCCTGTGGAACCATCGGGAGGCCCGCGCCGAGTGGCTGGTCGAAGTTCCGGAAGCCGGCGGCTACGAGGTCGCCCTGGAACAGGGGTGCCCGGTCGAATTTTCCGGCAGCGTCTATGCGGTGGAATTCAAGCGTCCGTGCGACAACGTAGCGCGCATGGGCGCCCAGCACCTGACCGATGAGCCGGCCGTCCGGGCGGCCCTGGGGGTGAAGGGCCTTGCGCGGGTTGCCGGCGTGATAAAGGGCACGGCCGGGTGGGGCGATTACCAGTCGGTGCCGCTCGGAACGGTGGATCTGCCTGCCGGGCGCGTGGCGGTCACGCTGACGCCGCACGCCATGCCCGGCGGGGCGCTGGGGGACATCCGCGCGATCACGCTGATGCCGAAAGCGCAACGATCCTAGGAACATTCACGGAGGAGACCATGCCCTATCGTAATCCCGTCATCCCTGGATTCCACCCGGACCCGAGCATCTGTCGTGTGGGCCGGGACTACTACCTCGTCACCAGTTCGTTCGAATACTTCCCCGGGCTGCCGATCTTCCACAGCCGCGACCTCGTGAACTGGCGGCGGCTGGGCTTCTGCCTGGACCGGCCATCGCAACTGGATCTGGAAGGGACCCGGCCGCCCTTCGGCATCTGGGCCCCGACCCTGCGCCATCACGCCGGACGGTTCTATGTCGCCGGGACCAACACGGGCAAGAAGGGGAACTTTCTCATCTCCGCCGAGAACCCCGCCGGCCCATGGACCGAGCCCCTGTGGATCGATCCGAAATCGTGGGATCCCTCCCTGCTGTTCGATGACGACGGCCAGGTGTACTACCACCGGGCCGCCCCCGGCAACGTTCTGGGCGCGCGCATCGACGTGGAGACCGGCAGGCTCCAGGATGAACTGCGCCCGCTCGACCGTGGCCGCTGCTCTCCGGACATGGAAGGCCCCCATCTCTACCGCATCGACGGGCGATACTACCTGCTGGCCGCCGAGGGGGGCACGCGGTTCGGCCATATGGCAACCATAGCGCGGTCGGATTCGCCCTGGGGGCCGTTCGAGCATTGCCCGCGCAACCCGATCCTGACGCACCGCCACCTGACGGGCAACACGATCTGCTGCGCCGGGCACGGCGACCTCGTGCAGGCGCACGATGGCAGTTGGTGGATCGTCTTCCTGGCCTGCCGGCGGGCCCATTGGGACGCGCTCAACGTCATTGGCCGCGAGACCTTCCTGGCTCCCGTGGCGTGGGTGGACGGCTGGCCGGTCGTCAACGACGGCCGGCCCATCGAGCTGGAGATGCCGGCTCCGACGCTGCCGCTGCACGCCTGGCCCGCTGAACCAGAGCGTGATGATTTCGATGCGCCGGCCCTGGGCCTGCAATACCAGCACCTGCGCAATCCGCGGGCGGGCTCGTGGTCGCTGGAGGCGCGGCGGGGCTGGCTCCGCATGGCGGGCAACGCCGCTGCGTTGGATGACGCTGACGCCCCCGCATTCGTCGCCCGGGCGGCCGAGAGCTTGACGTTCCGCGCCGCCGTCAGGCTGTCCTTCGAGCCGTCGGCTCTCACGCAGGAGGCGGGCCTGTCCGCCTATCTGGACCCGCGGCATCATTACGAGGTCCTCGTGACGCGGCGCGACGGGCAGCGGGTGGTGCTGGCCCGCCGGCGGATCGGCGACGTGCGGATCGAAACACCGGCCCTGCCGCTGCCGGCTGGGCCGGTGGTCCTGGAAATCCGCGGCGACGGTGAACGCCTCTCGCTGGGTTGGTCGGCGGCGCCGGACGGCCCTGTCCAAACCCTCGTCTCAGCCGAGAACAAATACCTTTCCATCGAACTGGCCAACGTCTATACTGGCCTGGTGCTCGCGATGTACGCGACGGGCTGCGGCCAGGTTTCGACCGCGCCGGCCGATTTTGACTGGTTTGACTACCGTAACGGATGAAAAAGGAGCCGAGTATGACCCAGAAGGCAAAGACCATGAAGGACTTCTACGTGTTTCCGAAGGACTTCCTGTGGGGCGCGGCAACCGCCGCTTACCAGATCGAAGGCGCCGCGGCGGAGGACGGCCGCGGGCCTTGCGTATGGGACACGTTCTGCGCGAAGCCCGGCAAGGTGTTGCAGGATCATACCGGGGAAGTGGCCACCGACCACTACCACCGCTATCGCGAGGATGTCGGCATTATGGCCAATCTGGGGCTCAAGGCCTACCGGATGTCGCTGTCCTGGTCGCGCCTGCTGCCTACCGGAGCCGGCCAGGTCAATGCCAAGGGCGTGGATTTCTATGACCGCCTGTTTGACGAACTGCTTGCGCACGGCATCGAACCGTGGGTTACGCTCTATCACTGGGACATGCCCCAGGCGTTGGAGGACGAGTTCGGCGGGTGGGAATCGCGGGAGGTGGTCAAGCGCTTCGGCGACTTTGCCGCCCTGGTGGCGCAGCGCTTCTCCGATCGCGTCCACCACTTCATGACCCTGAACGAGATGTGGGTGATCGCCGACTGCTGCTACACCTGGGGCATCAATCCGCCGCAGAAGACGCTGCCCGCCAAGCGCGCGAACCAGGTGCGCCATCACGTAATCCTGGCCCACGGCGTCGCCGTGGAGGCCCTTCGCGCCCAGGCGCGCCGGCCGCTGCAGGTCGGCCTGGCCCAGAACCTCGGGGGGTTCGTGCCCGTGGTGGAGACGCCCGAGAACATCGAGGCGGCGCGCAAAGCGCTGCGGTATGAGGAACGCGGCTACCTCACGCCGATCATGGAGGGGAAGTACCTCGACACCCATCTTAAGGAAATGGGCGCCGATGCCCCGACCATCGAGGCAGGCGATATGAAGACGATCAGCGCGCCGCTCGATTTCCTCGGCATGAATCTCTACCAGCCCACCTACGTGCGGGCGGCTCCGCAGTCGCCACAGGGCTACGTGAAGCTGCCGATTCCCAAGGGCTACCCGCACATGCATGTGGATTGGATCAACGTCGGTCCCCAGATCGTCTACTGGGCGCCGCGCCTGGCCCGCGAAGTCTGGAACGTCCCGGCCGTCTATATCACCGAGAGCGGGTGCGGTTGCGACGACCGGCTGACCACCGACGGCGAGGTGCTCGACACCGACCGGGTCATGTACCTGCGCAACCACTTCATCGCCGCGAACCGGGCCGTGCAGGAAGGAGTTCCGCTCAAGGGGTACTTCGTCTGGAGCCTGCTCGACAACTTCGAGTGGAAGGAAGGCTATACGCAGCGGTTCGGGCTGGTCTACGTGAACTACGAGACCCTGAAGCGGACCCCGAAATTGAGCGCCGAGTTCTACAAGAACGTCATCGCGCGCAATGCCGTGGTGTAGAGACGGCCAAGAAAAGGCGTCAAAGACGGAAAGGCTCACCCAATGTTGAAGTACAAACCGAATTTCGATCAGACCCGTCAGCATTTCCTGGACTGGTGGGATCACAAGGGGCTGGTGGTGGGCGCGTGGAACCCGCCCGTCGTGGAAACCCCCATTGAGTTTGTGCCCGATCCCGGACCGGCGCCGGACCGGCGAAGCGCGTTCTGCGAGGCCGGTCCGCGGGCGCAGCGCATGCAGCGGCTACTGGCGGCCGGCTGGTACGGGCTGGATATCCTGCCTGTGGCGGTGCCGGAATTCGGCCCCGGTTCGCTGGGCACCTTCCTCGGCTGCGAACCGCAATTCGGGGAGAGCACCATCTGGTATGACCACCCGTGGGCGGACCTGGCGAACCCGGAAGCGGCGCCGCCGTTGCGGCTGGATGAAGGCAACGCGTGGTGGCGCAAGCATCTGGAGGTCATTGACGCGATGGTGGCCCGGTCGCAGGACACGTTCATGGTCGGGTGCCCGGATCTTATCGAGAACATCGATGTCCTCGCGACCTTGCGGGGCAACATGGCGCTGCTCATGGATCTCATGGACCGCCCGGCGTGGGTCGAGCAGAAGCTGTGGGAGATCAACGAGGTCTGGTTCGCCGCCTACCAGCGGATCTATGACCGGATCCGGCTGGCCGACGGCGGCAGCGTGTTCTGGGCCTACCTCCTGTGGAGTCCCGGCAAGGTGGCCAAAGTGCAGTGCGACGCCTCGGCCATGCTCGGCCCCGAGATGTTCCGGCGCTTCGTGGTGCCGCCCTTGCGGCAGCAGTGCGCCTGGCTGGATCACAGTTGCTATCACCTGGACGGATCGGAGGCCGTGCAGCACCTGGATGCCCTGCTGGAGATTCCCGAACTGGACGCGATCGAGTGGACGCCGGACATGAAGGTGCCGCCGGGGGGCGATCCCTGCTGGTACGACCTCTACCGCCGCATCAAGGCGGCCGGCAAGAGCGTGCAGGTCTGGCAGATTCGCCCCGACCAGGTCGTGCCGCTGCTCGATGCCGTGGGGCCGGAAGGATTGTACCTTCTGTGTATCTTCAAGGATGCGAGGGAAGCCGAGGCGCTGGCGCGGCGCGTGGAACCGTATCGAAAAGGATAGGAGATGCGTGACATGCACATGAGTCCACAAGACAAAATGACATTGCGGCAGTTGGCGGTACGCTACAGCGAAATCGCGCACCGGGATGTGCAGAAGGAGCGCATCGAGCGGTACTACCGGACCAATGCGATGGAGAAGGTCCGGCCGGTCGTTTTGATTGACGAAATCCCCTGGGGCGAAATCCGCGACCCGGCGCTGACGAATGTCTGTGCGCCCGAACTGGACTGGATCGAGAGGCCCCTGCGCTGTGCCCTGTATCAGTGGGAGCATTTCCAGGTTGACCTTGTGATTCCGCCCGCCTTCCAGGTCCTCAAGCGCAGCCGCTCGCTTCGCGGCATCGGCATCGAGGTGCAGGACCGGCAGATCACGGGCGATACGGGAACGTACATTTCCTCCCACGCCTTTGTGGACCAACTCCGGACCGAGGACGACCTGGCCAAACTGCATCTCCCCGAGGTCGTGTATGACCGGGCCGCCACGGAAGCCGCCGTTTCGGTGGCGCAGGATGCCTTCGACGGCCTCCTGCCCGTGGAAGTGATCGGCTGGGGCGGGCTTCATTACAATATCTGGGACTCCATCGCCTATTATCGGGGCGTCGACGGCCTGCTCATGGACCTGGCGGAGCGTCCCGACTTCATGCACCGGACCGCCCGGCGCTTCATGGAGATCGGGCAATCGCTGTTCAAGCAAGGGGAGGAACAGGGGCTGCTCGGCCCGCTCCCGTACCTGCTGCATTGCACGACGGCGTGCGCCCGCGAGCTCCCGGCGGCGGACTGCACCGGCCGTTTCAGGCCGAAGGACGTGTGGGGCCGTTGCGCCGCCCAGATCTTCAGCGCGGTATCCCCCGAGATGCATGACGAATTCGACCTGGCTTACAACCAGGAGCTGTTCAAGGACTGCGGCCTGCTGTACTACGGCTGTTGCGAGCCGATGGACCGCAAGATCGACATCCTGCGCAAGCGCTTCAAGAACCTGCGCAAGATCTCCATTACGCCCTGGGCCGATCCGTACCGCGCGGCGGAGGCCATCGGCCGGGACTATGTGATGGCCGCCAAGCCCAATCCGGCGTTCGTGGCGACCCTCCCGTTCAATCCCGAGCCCGTGAAACAGGAGATCGCGGGGTATTGCGAGGCCTGCCTCAAGCATGGCACCACCTTGGAGTTTGTGCTCAAGGACATCAGCACGATCGCCAACAATCCCGGGAATCTGACCCAGTGGGCGGCCACCGTGAACGACACGATTGACCGATACTACGCATGACAGGAACCCGTCTAACCGCTGTGCTGCCGGCCCTGCTGCTCGCCCTGGCGATGGCCGTGCAGAGTGCGCCCGCGGCGGACCCCGATGGCCCCGTCACGGTCCCCGCCGGCCGCGAGGGGCTGGTTGTCCGCCGGGCGGAGCGACTGGTCCTGCACATTCCGTTCTATTGCGAGCGGGTGCGCCGCCACATCCACCGATCCGCCAGCCACAGCGAGCGTGTCATGATCTACCGGCTCGAACTGGCGGACGGCACGGTCGGCTGGGGCGAAGGCATCGGTGATTACGGGGCGGCCGGTCCCGGACTGGTGGGCCGTAACGCGGCCGACGTGATCAAGGAAAACGGCGCCCACTTCGGCTTTCAGATGGCGGCGATTGACGCCGTCGGCCGTTCGCTCGGCGTGCCGGCCTGGCGGCTTCTGGGCAAGAAACTGCGCTCGCGCGTGCCGATCGCCTGGTGGGACATTGATATGCCGCCGGAAGACCTGGCCGCCGAGATGGCCGAGGCCGTGCGCCGGGGCTACACCTCGGCCAAGCTCAAACCCCGGCCCTGGTGGGATCTGATGGCCCAGCTCGACGCCATCGAGAAAGTCGTTCCCCCGGGGTTCACCGTCGTCCTGGACTTCAACGGATTTCTCCTGGACGCCAAACAGGCGCAGGCGTACCTGAGCCGGATCGATGCCCGCCCCCTGGTTGGCGGTTACGAAAGTCCCTTCTATCTCCAGGACGACACTGCCGGCGCCATGCGGCTGATGGCCGCGATGACCAAGCCCGTCTATGAGCATTTTCATGACGGCCTGCCGCAGGCGAAGGCCGCGGACGGATTCGTGGTGACTTCCAACTACATCCCTCTGGGTTATACGGGCGGCCAACAGGAGGTGTGCGCCCAAGCGGATCGCCCCTTCTGGCTGCAACTGGTCGGCACCGGCATGACTGCGGCCTTCATGGCGCACCTGGGCGCCGTTTACTCCCATGCCACGTTGCCGGGCGTCACCTGTCATGAACTCTATGAAGACGACCTGCTGACCGAACGCATCGCGGTCAAAGACGGCATGATCGCGGTGCCGGATGGCCCGGGGTTGGGGGTGATCGTTGACACCAACGCCATCGCCCGTTACCGGGTGAGCGGCCCCGACATGCCGACGGCCAAGGACCTTTATCTCGCGCAGCCGCGCACCATCCGCATCCACATTCCCCCCGCCGGCGACATCGGCACCGTACCCGCCGGCACCGGCGTGGTCGGCAAGACCGTGCTGGAATTTCCGTCGGAAGGCGTCTATTACCAGGAGTTTCTGAAAGGGCAGCATCCCGGGTTCCGCCCCGGAACGCGCCTGGAGGTTGTCGAAAAAAGGTGAACAGCCTGAACACCCGAGACTCATGCCAAACCCCTTGCCACAAGGGGTTTGGCTTGCGCCTCACCCGCGCGAACCAGGAGCTGTCCGGAATGGCGCATGCCGCGCCGGTCGCCGCTGCAACGAACCCGCTGGCCTCTTCGCGGGTGCGGAACCTGTCGATCCCCTCCGAGCGATCAGCCGGTGGCCTGCATACGATCGGATACACCCCGCGGGAGAATCGGATTCGTCTGTGCCCACAGCCGCCTCCGCACGGTGAACCGTGGGCGATGAACCGGAAAAAACGGCGAATCCTTCAACGAACCCGGCTATGCCGATGCGGATTGCGTCTCTAGCACGATAATTGCTTACGTACAGAAGTCGTGTTCCGATAACACAAGAAAAGAGTGATCAGATGGAGACTCGGCGCTGATGAAGACACATCTTGCATGGGTTATGGCTGTTGTCGTGGGCAGTGTGGTTCTGACCTGCCGGGCGGGCGAAGCGGGGTTTTCCTGGAAGGAGCTCAACGATGCCAAGCCGGACCGGTCCGTGATCTACGCGACCCGCGGCAGCAAAGAGCTGGCCTTGAGCGTGTTCACCCCGACCGATTTCGACCCGGCCACGCCGCGTCCCGCGCTGATGATCATTCACGGCGGGAGCTGGGTGAGCGGCGCGCCCGATCTGTTTTTCGCCCATTCCCGTTATTTTGCCCGGCGCGGGCTGGTGGTGTTCGACGTCGACTACCGGCTGGCGGCGGCGGGGGGACCGACCCTCTTTAACTGCCTTGAAGACGTCCAGGCGGCGTTGCGGTACATCCGCGCCCACGCGAAGGAACTCGGGGTCAATCCACAGCGGGTCGCCGTGGCGGGCGACTCCGCCGGCGGGCATCTGGCGGCCTGTCTCGGCGTGGCGATGCCGGCGGCGGAGATGGGCCTGGACCCGAAGTGGGAGAAGGCCGATGCCGTGATTCTCTGGAACCCGGAGGTGGACCTGACGACGCTGGCCTGGGCCCACGGCACGCCGGGGATACCCCAGGCGATCACCAGCGGACCCGGGGCCAATCTCCCGCCGGATGCCAAGCTCCGCCTGGTTTCGCCCATTTTCCACGTCGGTCCCAAGCTGCCGCCCTGCCTGGTCATCCACGGCACCCAGGACACCTGCGTCTCGATCGAACAGAGCGTCCGCTACGAGGCGGCGATGAAGAAGGCGGAAAACGCCTGCCGCCTGCTGACCTACGAAGGGGTTGCCCATGCTTTCATCCTGGGACACCTGCCGAATTATGGGGGCGAAGCGCTGACGCTGCGCGCCATGCGCGACACGGATCTGTTCCTGATCGAACAGGGCTATCTCAAGGACAAACCGCTTATCGACCCGCCGGGCAAGTGAACACGGTCTGCGCAGTTAAAGACATTAGACAATGGAGGATCAACGGATGACAACCTGGATACGATACTCGAAGGTTCTTTCGTGCACGTTCCTGCGCAACTGCCGGATGCCGCTGGCGCTCACGGCGGCGGCCGGATTGGCGGGGGCGGCGGCCCTCGGGGCGGAACCCGTGGCGCCGGTGACGGTGCTGACCGAGAAGGCCCCGTTCGAGATCACTGCGGGCGGGACGAATCCGGTCCGCAAGGTGGAGTTGCAGCAGATCGTGCTGGAGAACGAGTATGTCCGGGCGGTGATCCTCCCCCAGCTCGGCGGCCGGATCGCGCAGGTGTACGACAAGGTGGCGAAGGCAGACATGTTCCTCAAGGAATACCCGCCGATCGTCTGGAACCCGGCGATGCGGTACAGCACCGCCAACAGTCAACTGGGCGGCATCATTGTCAATTTTCCCTATTTTCACCACGGCAACAGTTTTGAGGATAACTGGAACTGGCAGGTGAATCGCGAGGCGGACGGGACGGCGGTGGTGGTGGTGGGCTGGACGGACAAGCACTTGCAGCAGCGGGTGGTGCAGCGGATCACGCTGCGGCCGGGCAGTTCCCTGCTGAGCAGCGTCTGCCGTTATCTGAATCTGAATCCGTATTCCACGGGATTTGCGCCTTGGGTGAACACGCTCTTCCCCTACAACGACGATTTGCAGTTTATCATTCCCTCGCAATTCGTGGTGCCGCATGGGTTCAACGTCAACAACCTGGACGTGTGGCCGTGGCCCTGGCCGGACTATGACGAGAAAAGCATCTGCTACTGGAAATACACGGGGGGGTACGTCAGCGTGTTTGCCCTGCAGGTGGAGCGGGATTTCTCGGGGGTTTACTACCACACGCTGGATCGCGGCACGGCGCGGCTGTTTGACCGGCGCGAACAACCCGGGGTGAAGCTCTGGTACATCCCATTCGAGCAGAATCCGCCGCGGCTTTCGCCCAGGAGCGGGTTCGAGCTGTGGAGCGGCCCGGCGCTGGTGCACGAGGACCCGGTGTGGTGGGAAGGCTACGCGGTCCGGGAATGCCGGGATGCCTGGATGCCGGTGCACGGCAGCGGCGGTTTCCGGGAAGCCAACGAGCATGGCGCCGTCAATCTCACCCGGGGCGCCGATTATGTGGAGGTCGGGGTGTGCCTATCGCATCGGGTGCCCGGCGCCGTGGTCTCGCTGGTGGGGCTGGACGGCACCTGGTGGCGGCAGGTGGCCGATCTCGCACCCGACCAACCGTTGCGCCACCGGTTGCCGCGCGCCCCGGGCCGAATCCCGCTGGACTTGCGGGTCACCGATGCTGACGGCCGGCTCTTGATCAATTGCGACGACCGGCCCGATCCCGGCCTGCGCATGACGCCGCGGTTCACCGGAAAAGCGCTCAGCGAGGCCGAAGGGAACGGTCTGCTGCGGAGCGAACAATATCATCCGTTGTGGCGCGGCCCGACGGGCGACAAGCAGCCGTACAGCGCGCTCGCCGCCGGAGCGTACCGCGCGGCGTTCACGGCCAATCCCAAGAACGTCGGCGCGCGGCTGGGGCTGGCGCGGACACTGATGGTGGACGCCCAGTTGCGCAGCCCCGACCGGCCCCTGATGGCGCCCGAGCAGGTGCCCGGGTTCCAGAAGAGCCGGTTGACCGAGGCGGTTGCCGCGCTGGAACCGGCCCTGGATAATCCGGAAGCCGCAATCCTGGCGGGCGAAGCCCAGTGGCGGTTGGGCAACGCGCAGGCGGCGGCGGATTGTTATGCCCGGGGCGGCGACGAGCCGGTGGCCCAGCTCGGGTTGGCGCGGGCACTGGCCGAACTGGGCAAGACCAAGGAGGCAGCGGTGGCGGCGGCGGCGGCGGCGAAAGGGTTGCCGCGGGTTCCGCCGGCGCTGCAGCTCGTGGCCGGACTCGCGATTTTGCGCGGCCAGCATGCCGAGGCGGTGGCAGCGCTCGACCGGTTGTTGGCCCAGGACCCGCTGGATGCGCTGACGTATACCCTGCTGGCGATGGCGCAACAGGGCGCCGGGAAGAAGAATTTGGCGGCGGCCGCGGAGCGGCGCGCGGCGGAGCTGCAAGCCCAGACGAACGAACCGATCGACCTGTCGGCCGCGTTGCAGCGGCTGGGGTTGTCGGCGCTGCGCGGTGGCGGAGTCCAAGGGCGATGAAAAACCGCCTTTCCAGCCGACTGATCGCCGGTACAGCCGCCTTGTTGTTAAACACGCTGCCGTTGTCGGCCGGGAACGCGGTCGGCTCTGACGGACGAACCGGGGAGGGGGCGGAAATGTATTACCGTTGGTTGATGAGCTGTGTGGACGGCGTCGAGAAGGATTTGCCCCGGATCATCGCATCGGCGGAGGCGGCCGCGCGGATCCACGTCAACAACGGCCGGATCGCGGTGACCGGCGATGACCTGTCCTTCACCTACGAGGCGTTCGGACGTTCCGGCGGCCTGATGAGCCTGGGCACGAGCGCCACGGGTGGTGGGCGGGCGATTCAGATCACGGGTCTGGTCGCGGCCGACATGTACCAGGGCCAGGGGCCGGTGAAGAGACCAGCCGGCGGCAACAGTCTGGAAATCGGGTTCGGCAGCCGGAGCGTGCTGGAGCGTGCGCTGGCCAGGGGCGCGCCGTTCGATTTCACGATCGACAGCCATGCGGCTGAGCACAACGGACTCTTCCCGGCAGACAACACCAACTGGGTGGTGCCGACCGCGCAGAACGCGAACATCGTGGCCCTCTGGGTCTGGACGGGCGAGTTTGCCGCGGCCTGCACACGGCTGGGAAAAATGCCGCTGATGTTCCAGGGATTCGGTGACAATGGCATGGAGCGCGCGAAGAAGTTGGGCTGTCCCGAAGTGTTGACGGGGTCGGGCTTCGGCAGCGGACGGATGTTTCACCCCGAGAAACCCCAACCGGTCGAAGCCGGATTTGCCGGGAAAGACTACCTGCGCGAACTGCGGGCGATCCTCGGGAGGATCCATTCAAACGAAATGGACAACATTCGCCGGGTGGCCGCGACGGCCGCCGCGGCGGAAGCCAAGGGGCGCGTGTTCTCCTTCCTCTCCGGGACGCACGCGGCCTCGGGGAATCAAAACCGGCTCTGCAAGCTGGCCGGCGTTAATTTCAATCTGCGGCGGTTTCAACCGGGCGATGCCGTCTTCTATGTCGGCTTCAACTTTCCCGACAACACGCTCGCCGATGCGGCGCGCAAGGCGGGAGCGACGTTCATGGCCAGTTATTCCACCTACGAAAAAAACCAGGACCGCCCGGTCCAGCCGCCTCCCGGCATGAATCCAGACGAATTGTTTGTGGAGCAGCACTGGCCGTTCGGCGACTGCGCCGTTCAGTTCCCCGGCTATGACATCAAGATCCTCCCGCCGAGCGGCGTGGTTGCCGAAGCCATTACCGGCATGGTTCTGGCCGAACTGCAAAAGATCCGCGCCGGCGCCCCAACCCAGGAACCGCAGCAACCTAAATAAAAGGAGAAATGCACCGATGAAACGATTGAACCACGCGTCCGCAGGTCTCTCCATGCTGTTCATCATGCTGGCCGCGGCCGCTCGCGCGCAGGATCCGGCGTCCCGGTCCTGGCTGGGTGATGCCGGCCACTTCTTCATGGGCAGCCCGCGGATCCTGGCGAGCAACCCGGAGGGGAAGGCGTTCACGGTCACCGCCCACCGCCACGTCTGGAAGGCGTCGGGCACGTGGGCGAACGGGGCGTATCAGGTTCTGGTTTTCGGGCCGGCCTCGAATCAGGTCGCCACGGGGACGATCCCCGGCGACAGCGGAAGCACGGAGATCAAGGTCCCTGCCGGCGATCGCGGCATCTATCGCATCGAGTTCAAGCCCGGCGGTTACGGGATGCACTGGGTCGAGTGTTCCCTCGAGCGGATGGTCGCCTGCGGCGACTTCCACATGGAGACCATCCTGCCGCGGCGCTGGTACTTCTTCGTTCCGGCGGGCACACGGCGGTTTACGGTCAAGGTGCCGCACAGCGGCACGCACCGTCAGGACTACGGCTTCTTTATCGTCAACCCGCGCGGTCAGCGAGTGGACGCTATTTACGGCGGCAAGCCGCTGGACATGAGTCCCACCGCGGGAACGGCCGCGGGATTCACGCGGCCATGGGAACCGACGCTGACCACGCGCGTCATCGACGTGGACCCCGGCGCGGATGGCCGGTTCTGGAGCGTCTGGTCCTGCGGCGGCGACAGTCACAACTTCGGCGGCGCGCCGGTGGTGCTGGATGGCGTGCCGTCGTGCATGGCCTCCGCGCCCGAGCAGTGGTTCGATCCGGCCACCGGCAAGCCCGCGCCGCGGCTGGTGTATGACGAGTCGCGCATCCGGTGGGAGGACACGCCGGCAGGGGAGGCGTACCCACACTACATCTGTTCGCCGTCACCGTTCCTCGGCGACGAGGACTACAACGGCTGGCGCGGGCCGCACACCATCTGGCTGCTGAACCCGGAGAACCGCGCACTGGATCTGAATACGGGCACCTACCTGGCCGCACCGGCCGAGGTGCTGGCGCCCGTGAAAATCCGCGTCACCAGCCCCACGGGCAAAGTCCTGCACGAGGGCGCGGTGCAGCCGACCGTCTATACGCTGCCCAAACCTGAGGCTGTGGCTACGTTCGGGCGCCATTCGCTGGAGCGGAAGCTGCCGATTCCCGCTGCCGGCGCCGGGGTGTACCGCGTGGACGTGGATGCCGTGCGTTGGTTCCCGTGGACCACGCCGGCCACGCCCGTGGTGATCGAGGGGCGGCCCGCCGAGAATGGCGCGGCGCGGTTCGCGCTCGAGACCGGGACGGTGCGGCACTGGTATCTATTCGTGCCGAAAGGGACGAAGCAGTTCCGCGTGGGGGTCCAGGTGAAGGATCCCCTGCACGCCCTGCGGATTGAAATCAATGCGCCGAACCGGTTGGTTGACGAACTCTACGTCAAAGGAGGCGCGCGGCAGGAAGCCGTGATTGATGTACCGCCGGCGCTGTCGGGTCTGATCTGGTTCCTGCGCATCGAGCCGGGCGCCTCGACGCGGTTCATCTCGGGCCAGGGCAACCCGCAGCAGGTGAACGTCGAGGCTGATATTGACCTGCAAGGCGTGCCGGGCTACCTGGCGCCGACCTGGGAACAGTGGTTCGATCCGCGGAGCCCTGCGGACGGGGCTGCAAAACCCGCGCGCTGAGTGTTGTGGACACGGACAAGGAAAGTTTCATACGATGCAACGCAACAGACTGACGACGGGAGGCATCGAACTGCTGCTCGTGGCCGGGCTGCTCGGCGCCTGTGCGCCGCGGGCGGAGGCCGGCGCCTTCGCTATCGGCGGGGGGATGCAGTCGAACAAGTCGGGCGGCACCAACTACATCGTTCACACTTTCTCAACGCCGGGAACGTACACCTTCACCGTCATCGCTGGCGGCGACGCCGAGATTTACGCCTGGGGCGGCGGCGGCAGCGGCGGGTACAACACGGGTTCCGGAGCGGGCGGCGGCGGCGCCGCGGCCCGGGGCCGGATCATGCTGGCGACGGGAACCTACTCCATCGTGGTGGGCGGCGGCGGCGCGTCAATGGCACCCGGCGTATCCGGGACGCGGCCGAACGGCGGCGGCGGGATGGCTGGAAATGCCGGACATGGCGGACAGGGCGGGGGCTACTCCGGAATCTTCTCGTACTCCGTGGCCCAGTCCAATGCGCTGTTGATTGCCGGCGGCGGCGGTGGCGGTGCGTGGGAGGGCGCGGCCGGCGGGGCCGGCGGCGGCACTCACGGAGTTGCCGGCGGCGCGGGGGGCGTCGCCGGCGGGGCCGGCGGAAGCCAGACGGCGGCGGGAGTCGGCCCTGACGGAACCACGGCGGCCGGTGCGCTGCTGGGAGGCGACTGCGGGGCCAGCGGTGACGGTGGTGGCGGCGGCGGCGGGGGCGGGGGATACTGGGGCGGCGGGGCGGGTTCCAGCGTGAACCCGGGTTCCGCGGGCGGCGGCGGATCGAGCTATGCCCATCCCGCCCGTGTGACCGGCGCCGTGGTGTCGGGATCGGATGCCACGCCGGGCGACTCCTCCAATCCGCTTCGCGGCTCCGCCGGAACCGGCGGAGCCTCCGGGAACAACGCCGGCGGTTCCGGGCGCGTGGTGGTGCGATACGCAGCGGTTGCCCATGGCACGCAGGCCGAGGGCGGAACGGTCACGACGTACAGCGAGAACGGAACCAACTACGCCATCCACGTGTTCGATGCCCAGGGCACAACGAATCTCAGGGTTTCGATTGGCGGCAAGTTCCAGGTCTATGCCTGGGGCGGCGGTGGCGGTGGCGGGCAATCCAGCGGCACGGGCGGCGGTGGCGGGGCGGCCCAGGGCACGCTGACGGCGGTTCCGGGAACCTATGCCATCGTTGTGGGCGGCGGCGGCGACTACAGGCCGGCTCCCGGTGGCGTCGGTACGCGGCCGGAAGGAGGAGGGGGGTTCCCCGGCGCCATTGGCGGCGGCGGCCAGGGCGGCGGCTATTCAGGAATCTTCGCGAAGTCCGTGGCCCAGTCCAATGCGCTGCTGATCGCGGGCGGGGGCGGCGGAGGTGGGTACGCCGGCAACGGCGGGCCTGGCGGCGGGATAACAACTGGCAGCGACGGTTCTGGCCCCAACGCGGGCGCCGGAGGCTCCCCGACGGCGGGCGGCATGGGCGCCGGCGGTGCCGGTTCCGGTTCCGCACTGCTGGGGGGCGACGCCGGAGTCGCGGGGGACCAGGGCGGCGGCGGCGGTGGCGGCGGCGGTTACTTCGGCGGCGGCGCAGGTTTCAACGGCGACAACCCGCCCGGCAACTCCGGCGGCGGCGGCGGATCAGGGTACTGCCATCCGAAGTTGGTTTCGTCCGTAAGGTTGACGCCCGCTTCGGAATCGACCCCGGGCGATTCCACCCATCCGTTCAGGGGAGGCACCGCGGGTAACGGCGGGGCGCTCAACGGCGCGGGATCCGGAGGCATCGTGATCGTGCGGTACCCCGCGGTGGCCGCTATCGTAAACGCGGCCGCAACCGATGTCACGACAGGCGGCGCTACGTTCAACGGATGGCTGGTCAGCACCGGGGCTTGGGCCACGACGGTGTACGTGCTGTGGGGCGAGGAGAATGGCGCCGCCACCGGCAGGTGGGCCCATACCAACTGGTGGAAGGCGGGGGACTGGAAGAGCGACACGCACCCGGCCACGAACATCAGCCTCGCGCCGAACCGGATGTACCACTACACCTTCGGCGCCGCCAACGCGACGACCAACGTGGCGGCGGACGCGCCGGTGAGTTTCCTCACCGGCGCAGTCGGAGTGAAGACCAGCAAGCGCGAGAGTTCGGAATCCAGCCCGGCCGACTTCATCATCTTCCGCCCGGCCACAGCCACCAGCGGCGCGCTGGCGGTGAACTACACCCTCGCCGGCACGGCCATCAACGGTCGTGACTACGACCGGCTCGACAGCCCGGCGATCATTCCCGCAGGCGCTTCCGAGGCCCGTCTGCCGGTTGTTCCCGGTTTCAACTTTGGCGACACGCGTGCCAAGGTGGTGAGCCTCACGATTGCGCCGGGCGCCTATGCGGCGGGAATGCAGAGTAACGCGACCATCGGGACGCGTGCGGAGGCGCCGTAGGGGGCTTGAATGGGTATCGATGCCGCGCGCTGAGTGTTGTAAAAACGGACAAGGGAGGATTCATACGATGCAACGCAACAGACTGACGACGGGAACCATCGAACTGCTACTCGTAGCCGGGCTGCTCGGCGCCGGTGCGCCGCGGGCGGCGGCGGTCGTGGCCAGAGGCGGAACCGTGACGAACTATACGGATGCCAACGGCAAAATATGGACCGCCCACATCTTCACCACGAACCACGTGGCCACCGGCGATACGAACCTTGTCGTGACATTCGGCGGCACGATCGACTACCTGGTCATCGGCGGCGGCGGCGGCGGCGGCTCGACGGATAATGGCGTCTATGTTGCAGGCGGCGGCGGCGCCGGTCAGGTCAGGGAGGGCACCGCCGACGTCTCCGCGGCGGGCGCCATCACCATCATGGTCGGCGCCGGCGGCGCCGGCGCCGGCATCGTCAACTCGCCCGGGGGCAACGGGAGTTCCAGTACACTGGTTCTTGGCGGCGCCACGATCATGGCCCTCGGTGGGGGCGGGGGCGCTGGCGTCAATACAGCTCCTGCGGAGGGGACCGTCGCCTCCACGGGCGGCGGCGGGTCCAACGCCGGCAACCCGAGAACCCCCGCCACCAACTGCTTTGCCGGAGGATCGGGCGGAGGTGAACCTCAAGCTGGCGGTGGCGGTGGGGGTTCCACCGGTGTCGGCGGCAATGCAACCCCGAGCAGCGGCGGCGCCGGTGGCCCCGGTTACACCCCCGCGAAACCGTTTGGCGCCTCGCCCGTCATCTACGCTGCGGGCGGCGGCGGCGGGATGCGGAGCGAAGGCGGACATCCACCTCCTGGAAAGGGTGGCGGCAGCGGCGCCGGCGGCAATGGCGGCGGCGGCGGCGCCGGCGTGAAAGCGCAAAGCGGGAACACCTACGGCAGCGGCGGCGGTGGCACCGCCGCCGTCGGGGCCAACGGCGGCGGCGGCCACGGCGCCTCGGGCGTCGTGATCGTGCGGTATGAGGCGGACACCCCGAACATTGCGAACCGGCCCGTCACGGCCCTCACCACCAACTCGGCGACGTTCAACGCGCTGCTGGCGAGCATGGGGACCTCGGTCGCGGCGGTGTATGTGCTGTGGGGCGAGGAGAATGGCGCCGCCACCGGCGCGTGGGCCCACACCAACGGGTGGAAGGCGGGGGCCTGGAAGAGCGACACGCGCCCGGCCACGAATATCAGCCTCACGCCGAACCGGATGTACCACTACACCTTCGGCGCCGCCAACGCGACGACCAACGTGGCGGCGGACGCGCCGGTGAGTTTCCTCACCGGCGCAGTCGGAGTGAAGACCAGCAAGCGCGAGAGTTCGGAATCCAGCCCGGCCGACTTCATCATCTTCCGCCCGGCCACAGCCACCAGCGGCGCGCTGGCGGTGAACTACACCCTCGCCGGCACGGCCATCAACGGTCGTGACTACGACCGGCTCGACAGCCCGGCGATCATCCCCGCGGGCGCTGCCGAGGTCCGTCTGCCGATTGTTCCCAGCTTCAACTTGGGCGACACGCGTGCCAAGGTGGTGACCCTCACCGTTGCGCCGGGCGCCTATGGGGTGGGAACGCAGAGTAACGCGACCATCGGGACGCGTGCGGAGTAGGCGCCGTAGGGGGCTTGAATGGGTGCCGATGCCGGGCGCTGGTTCCCGTGGACCCCACCCGCCACGTCTCTCGTGATCGCGGGTCGGTCCATCGCCAACGGCGCGGCGCATCTGAGAAACGCTCAAATCCTTTGAAATAGAGCTGTCCAAAGGAATGAACGGCGGAGCCCCGATCCCACTGGCCATGGACTGCCAATCTCATGGGCAGGAGCCCCACGATTGCGATTACGGTTGAATCGGGGATTGACTATTTTCACTCCCCCCCCGCATACTGAAGGCCGCCGATCAAGGTTCTTGGACCGTATCGTGGAGACGCCGGGGTGGCGTACGGGTCGTTGCTGTGTTGCCTATTGGAGGCTGGTTTGCAGGAACATGGATATGCCAAACAGGAATGATGTTAAAATCGTGCGGGAGTTGGCGGCGCAGGTCGCGGAGATTGCCGCGCTGCCCGCGCAACGCGAGAAACAGGCGATGTGGCGCAAACTGAACGCGCTGAAGCCCGACCGGCCGATGGTCATGATCGACCAGGTGTGTTGGAACGAGATGAACGTGAACGACGAACTGACCCTGCACTGCCAGGATCCCGAATGCCGCGGCTACGAAGACCGGTTGCGGCGGACGCTGTTTCAGTGGCGTCACTTCCGGGTGGACATGGTGGTCGAACCGTTCATGCGGGTGTACAAGGCGATTTACAATACCGGACACGGTGTGGGCGTCAGCCAGGAGGTTGCCGTCAGTGATCCGACCAGTGACGTCGCCGGCCATCACTATTTCAACCAGTTCGAGCAGGACTCCGATTTGGAGAAGGTGAAGACCCCGGTGATCACCCACGACACCGCGGAGACGGCCCGCCGGATGGAGGTGGCGCACCGGTTGTTTGACGGCATCCTGGGGGTTGTCGAGCAGGGGTACGATCCGTCGTACATGACGGTATGGGACCCCATCAGTTTCTGGATGAGTGTCGAAGGCGCGTTGTATGGCCTGATCGATCGTCCGGAATTCATGGCAGAGCTTGTGCGCCGCGTCGTCACGGGCAACCTCGCCATGCTGGACCAACTGGAGGCGCAGGGGCTGCTCTGCCAGCCCCAACCGCTGATTCATTGCACGGGCGCCTGGACGGACGACCTGCCTTCGCCGGGCTTCGATGCCGGCCGTCCGCGCACCCGGGACCTCTGGATGTTCGGCATGGCCCAGATGTTCTCCACCGTGTCGCCGGCGATGCACGAAGCGTTCGAGATCGAACCGTGTCTTCCGCTCTTCCAGCGGTTCGGCCTGGTTTACTATGGTTGCTGTGAGCCGCTCGACAAGAAGATGGCGCAGGTCCGCAAGATCCCCAACCTGCGCAAGGTGTCCATGAGCCCCTGGGTTGACGAGGAGATCGGCGCCGCGGAAATCGGCGGAGACTTCGTGTATTCGCGGAAGCCGAGTCCGGCGCTGCTGGCCTGGCCCTCGTTTGATGAAGCCGCGGTCCGCGAGCACCTCCGCGCATCGGTGGACGCCTGCGCCCGCCACGGCTGTCCGCTGGAGCTTATTCTCAAGGACATCAGTACGGTGAAGTACGAGCCCCAGCGGCTGTTCGAGTGGGCGCGCATGGCCATGGAGGTCGTGCAAGGATAGGCCAGGACGGGAACCGCACATCACGACAAGCCATAGCGAGAGGAAGAGGGCAATGAAGAGCGCGAAGAGAGCGGCCAAGGCCATGCGGCCGGGATTCCGTATCACGCCGGCCAAGAGGGGCAGCCACCGGGGACCGAACCTGGACCGAGTTGCTTTTCCGATGGGCGGGATCGGAGCCGGCATGATCAGCATCGAGGGAACCGGTGCGCTGTCGCAGGTATCGCTGCGCCACCGGCCGGAGGTGTACCACGAACCGCAGGTCTTCGCGGCCCTCCACGTGCAGGGCGCGAAGACCGCTCGCGTGCTTGAAGGGCCGGTGCCGATGTGGAAGGCGTTTGGCAGCGTCGCGCCGGGCGGACTGAGCGAGGCCGGCAACGGCCTCACCGGCCGCACCTATGGCTTGCCGCGCTTCGCTGAAGCGTCATTCCAGGCGCGTTTCCCGTTCGCCACCGTGTCACTGAACGACCCCACCATGCCGGTCGCCGTGGAGCTGACGGGCTGGAGCCCGTTCACACCGGGCGCGGCAGACGACTCGTCCCTGCCGGTCGCGGCGATCGAGTATCGCTTCACGAACCGCTCGGCGAAGACCGTGAAGGCCGTCTTCTCCTTCCATGCCGCGAACTTCATGAAACTGACCGAGAACGCGCGGATCGGCACCACGGAGCGCGGTTTCGTGCTGGAGCAACCCCCGGCGCCGGACAAGCCCGAGGCCGAAGGCGCCTTTGCGGCCTTCACGGACGACCCTGCCACCGCGGTGGACGCCGCCTGGTTTCGCGGCGGCTGGTGGGACGCGTTCACCATGGTCTGGAACCACGTGGCCGCCGGCGAGGTCGTTTCGCAGCCGCCCCACGCCGAGGGCGCGCCTGGCAACGGCGGGAGCCTCTACGTGCCGTTTACGCTCAAGGCGCGGGCGGAGAAGACCATCCGGCTCCAGTTCGCCTGGTACGTGCCGCGCAGCGCCGCGCGGGTGGGCGGGGTGCAAAATCTCGCTGGCGGCGAGCCTTTCATTTCGGACGGATGGAAGGTTTCCCGGTTGATGCCAGCCGGCGACGTGACGGCCGCGCCGCACCTCGGGCTGGACGCGGACGCAGGCTGGACGGACGTGCCGGCCGGCAGTTTCGTGGACATTCACGATCTGCGCGGACCCTCCGGCTTCGTGTACCTGGCCCGGCGGATCCAAGTCGAGGCCAAGGTCGAGCGCATTCTGCATGTCGGCCACGACGGCGGCGCTCGCGTCTTTGTGGACGGCCAGCCGGTCGGCGCCACGCCAGGGACGGTCAACCCGGCGCCCCCCACGCGGACCAAGGCCCGCGTGGCGCTCTCCCGGGGGGAGCACGAGATCGTCGTGGTCCTCGACCGTGCGGAAGGTAAAGGGTGGGGAATCTTCGCCAGTCTGCAGGAGCCGCCGGCAACCTGCGGGAGCGACTGCGGGTGCGGCCCGGCTGCGGAAGCCGTACCGGTTTTCTACTCGCCCTGGTACGCGACCCGGTTTGCCGACATGGCCGCGGTGGTGGCGCACTGGCGGAGCCAGTACGACCGCCTGCGCGCGGCGAGCGCGGCGTTCAGCGACTGCTTCTTCAATACGACGCTGCCGGCCGAAGCCATCGAATCGGTCGCGGCGAATCTGGCGATTCTCAAGAGTCCCACCGTTCTGCGGCAGGCCGACGGCCGGCTCTGGGGCTGGGAGGGCTGCTTCTCCGGCAGCGGCTGCTGCCACGGCACCTGTACGCATGTCTGGAACTACGCCCAGGCGATTCCGCACCTGTTCCCCGACCTCGAACGCACCCTGCGCGAAACCGAATTTCTAGTCAGCCAGGACAAGCGCGGACACCAGACTTTCCGCAGTGCCCTGCCAATTCAGCCAACGGATCACGGCTTCCACGCCGCGGCCGATGGCCAGCTCGGCGGCTTGATGAAGCTGCACCGCGAGTGGCGGATCAGCGGCGACACCGGCTGGCTGCGGAAGCTCTGGCCGGCAGCGCGAAAGAGCCTCGATTACTGCATTGGGACCTGGGACCCGGATCACACCGGCACGCTGGTCGAGCCGCACCACAACACGTACGACATCGAGTTCTGGGGCGCGGACGGCATGTGCACCAGCTTTTACGCCGGCGCCCTGACCGCGGCCGTGGTCATGGGGCGGGCCTGCGGCGAGGACGTTTCCGCCTATGAGGACCTGCTCGCCAAGTCCCGCAAGGCCCTGGCCACAACCCTCTGGAACGGCGCATGGTTCATCCAGAAGGTGCAATGGCAGGGGCTGCGCGCTGGCGATCCGACGGACATGAAATCCATGGTCGGGGGCTACACGCCCGAAGCCCAGGCCATCCTCAAGCGCGAGGGGCCGAAGTACCAGTATGGCGCCGGGTGCCTGGCCGACGGCGTGCTCGGCGACTGGATCGCGCGCTGCTGTGGCGTCGGGCCGGTGGTGGACGGGAAGAAGACCGCCAAGCACCTCGCCTCGGTGTTCAAGTACAATTTCCGCGCATCGCTGGCTGACCACGCCAATCCGCAGAGGCCGGGCTTCGCCTTCCCACAGGAGGGGGGATTATTGCTCTGCTCGTGGCCCAGGGGCGGCAAGCCGGCGCTGCCGTTTGTCTACAGCGATGAAGTCTGGACCGGCATCGAGTACCATGTTGCGTCGCACCTGATCATGACCGGCCAGGCCGAAGAGGGTCTGCGGATTGTGCGCGCCGTTCGCAAGCGCTACGACGGCCAGTGGCGCAATCCTTTTGACGAGTACGAGTGCGGCCATTGGTACGCCCGCGCCATGTCCTCCTATGGCCTGCTGCAGGCGCTTTCCGGCGCCCGCTACGACGCGGTCGAGCAGACCCTGCATCTGGAACCGGCCGTGTCCGGCGATTTCCGGGCGTTCCTGTGCACGGCGACCGGCTTCGGCACCGTGGGTGTGCGCAAGGGACAGCCGTTTCTGGACGTTACCTCTGGAACGATCCCGGTGCGGAAGATGAATTACCGGCCGCGCGGGGGAAGGCGGGCCTGAAGGAACCGGCCGGCGTGTGCCGGGTCCTCCCGTGCGGGTGCACGGCGGTGAGTTCCATTTTGTCGAAGTGTGCAGGTTGAGCCGGGATGCAGTTCCCGGCGTAGAACGGGTTCTAAGCAAACGAGAGGAAAGGAAGAATATGACGACGACGATCAAGGTGGACACGGCGGCGGCAGGGGTGGAGATCAGCCCGCGCCTGTTTGGGATGTTTCTGGAGGATTTGAATCACGCGATCGAGGGCGGACTCCACGCGGAGATGGTGAAGAACCGGGCGTTCAACGCGCCGGAGCCGATGGGCTCGTGGGAGCCGTTCGGCACGAGGCCCGGCGCCTACTGGAGCATGGGCGCCGCGCAGCACCCGGACAAGGCGAAGCCGAACCGCTGGCTGCTTCGCCTGCATGTGGTGACAACCGATGGCGGGCGGGTGGGCGTGCTCAACCGCGGCTACTGGGGGATCGCCGTACGGGCAGGCGGCCGCTATAAGCTGACCCTGGACGCCGGGCAGGAAGGATTGACCGGCCCCGTGCATGTGACGCTGGCGTCGGAGTCGGGCCAGGAGTATGCGCGCACCGTGATCAGCCCGGCGGAACTCGGCCAGGCCGAGTCGCACCGGCGGATCGAGCGGGTGCTGGAGACTAGCGCCACGGATCCGAAGGCGCGTCTCGAGGTGTGGGTGGAGGGAACCGGCCGGTTCTGGCTCGACTACGTCTCGCTGATGCCGGTGGACGCGCTGCGGCCGGAGAATTGCGGCTGCCTGCGCCCCGATGTGCTGGCCCTGCTCGTCGCGCTCAAGCCCTCCTTCATGCGCTTCCCGGGCGGGTGCTTCGTGGAGGGCGACTGGCAGCGCGAGGCGTTCCGCTGGAAGGAGACGCTGGGCGAGCCCGCCAACCGCAAGGGGCACCTGAACGGCTTCTGGGGCTATCACTGCCACGACGGGCTGGGGATGCATGAGTACCTGCTGCTCTGCGAGCGGATTGGCGCGGAGCCTCTTTTTGTGATCAATTCCGGCATCTCGCACCTCGAGGATGCCGACGACGCAGCCGTGGAGCAATGGATCCGGGACGCGGTGGATGCCGTGGAGTACGCCAACGGCCCGGTCGATTCGACCTGGGGCCGGCGGCGGGCCGAGGCCGGGCACCCCGCCCCGTTCAACCTGCGCTTTGTGGAGGTGGGCAACGAGAACGGCGGGCCGCGCTACAACCGCAACTTCCCGCTGTTCCGGCAAGCGATCCAGGCGCGCTTCCCGGAGATCGTGGTCATCTCGAATGTTGCGGACAGCGGCTCACCGCACGAAATGCAGGACGAGCACTATTTCGGAGGCGTCCGCAACATGTTCGAGTATGCCGTGGCCCATGACCGGCGGGACCGGAGTTTGCCGAAGATCTACGTGGGCGAGTACGCCTGCTGCGGCCACGTCAAGGAGGTCGGCCTCGGGAACCTGCACGCCGCGCTGGCCGAGGCGGCGATGATGACCGGGTTCGAGCGCAACGGCGACACGGTGGTGATGGCCTCCTACGCGCCGCTGTTTACGCACACCAATGAGCGCCGGTGGGAGATGGACGCGATCATCCTGGACAACCACCGCGTCTGCCCCACGCCGTCCTACTGGGTGCAGCAGATGTTCTCCACCAACCGCGTGCAGCGCGTGCTGCCGGTGGCGGTCACCGGCGCGCCGCCCGCGGCGGCCGCGGCGGACCAGCCGGGGGTCTGGGCGTCGGCAGGCCTGGCGGCCGGCGGCCGGGAGCTGGTCGTGAAGCTCGTGAACCTGAGCGGGGTTCAGCAGGCGGTGCGCCTGGACCTCGGCGGGCTGGCACTTGGCGGACAGGCGGAGTCCGTGATGCTGACGCACGCGGATCCGCAGGTGGAGAACACGCTGCCGGCGCCGGCGACGGTCGTGCCGGTAAAGGGGAAAGTGACCGTCGGCGGATCGCCGCTCACCCGCGAACTGCCCGGCTGGTCGCTGACGATCCTGCGCCTGCCGGTGGCGTCCCTCAATCGATGACCTGTTGCCGCAGGGGAGAAGCGCATGTCTACCACAGATGTCCTGCCTTCTGATCATCCGTTGCGCGGCGCCCGATGGATCTGGCCCGAGGCCTACCTGTACCTCACGAACTGCTACGCGCAGTTCCGCAAGGACTTCGACCTCGCGTCGGTGCCGAAGAAGGCGCCGTTCTTCATTACCGCCGACAAGGCGTACAAGCTGTACGTGAACGGCGCCTACGTCTGCCGGGGGCCGGCGCGCGGCTACCAGTCTCACTGGCCCTATGATGAGGTTGATCTCGCGCCGCACCTGCGCCGGGGGCGGAATTTCATCGGCGTCGTGGCCTACAATCCCGGGGTGAGCACGTTCCAGTACCTGCACCAGGCGCATGCCGGGTTGCTGTGCGCGGCGCGCTGGGGGCGGTTTGAGCTGGTCAGCGGGCCGGGCTGGGTGTACCGCCGCTCGGCCGCGCACAATCCGAACACGGCGCGTTACTCGCTGCAGCAGGATTTCCAGGAGGATGTTGACCTCGCGCAGCATGACGTCGGCTGGCTGTTCGCGCCGGAGTGCTTGGTTGAAATGCGCCCCTGGTACCCGCCGGACGGGCAGATTGGGCAGTTCTGGACCGATATCGCCTTCAGCCGGGCCCCGTGGGAGGGCGTCGAGCCGCGCGGCATCCCGATGCTGCGCGAGGAGCTCATCGCGCCGGTGTGCGCGACCGCGCACGCCGAGGGCGTGAGCCGCTCCGACTACCGGACGCGGCAGAACCTTTCGTGGGGCTGGGTCGAGGAGGCCCGCCAGATCGCCGCGTGGGGTGACGGTTCGGACTTGCGCACCGAGCGCGGCCAGGACGTGTTCTCGGTCGTCCTCGATCCGACCGGGACGGGGCGCTTCCGTGCAGTCACCCTCGATCTGGGGCGGATGGCGGTCGCCAACCTCCTGGTCGAGGTTGACGGCGCCCGGGGCGGGGAGATCCTCGACTTTCAGCACGACCAGTGCCTGAGACAGGGGCATTCCGAGCACCTGCAGCCGGGCGAAGGCTGCTCGATCGCGCTCGCCAACCGTCTCCGCCTGGCCACGGGCGCGAACACGCACGAGTTCTTCCATATTCTCGGCTTCCGGCACGTCACGGTGATCGCGCGCGACCTGACGGTCCCGCTCAAGCTGCGCGTGCGGGCGCGCGCCGTGGGCTACCCCTTCACCATGCAAGGCGGCTTCACCTGCTCGGACGAACTGCTCAACAGGATCCATGCCGCCTGCCGCGCCACCCAGCAGCTCTGCTCGCTGGACGCCTACGTGGACACGCCGTGGCGCGAGCAGGCGCAGTGGTGGGGCGATGCGCGCGTGCAGGCGCGCAACACCTTCCACCTCGACGGCGATGCGCGGCTCCTCGCGCGCGGCATCCGCTCGATCGCGGGGCAGCGCACCGCCCACGGGCTCACCTACGGCCACGCACCGACCTGCGCCTACACCTGCATCCTGCCCGACTTCGCCCTCACCTGGCTCCTCACCATCCGCGACCACTGGTGGCAGACGGGTTCGACCGAGATGGTGAAGGAGCAATGGCCCCGGATGCAGGAGGTGCTCGGCTACTTCGACCTGCCGGAGGCGCGCGGCCGGTTCGGCCTGTTGCGATACGACACGCGCTACTGGCTGTTCGAAGACTGGGCCGACCTGTACAAGGGCGAGATCCCGACCTTCCTCAACCTCTGGTACATCTATGCGCTCCGGCAGGTGGCCGAGTGCCTCGTCGCGGCGCGCATGACGCGCGAGGCGGTGGCGCTGCGCAAGCAGGCGGCGGTCGTGGAGCGCGCGGCGCTCGCGAAACTGTTTGACCGCAAGGCAGGCCTGTTCCGCGACGGGCTCGACGCGAAGGGGCGTCCGGTCGCGCGTCATTCGGTCCATGAACAGGTGCTGGCGCTGATGACCGGCCTGGCGCCGGCTGCGCACACGGGGATGGTCGAGCGGCGTCTCCTTCCGTATCTGCGCGGCGAGCCGCTCGCCTGCGCGGCGCCGTCCGCCTTTTGGTGCACCTACCTGCTCGAGGAGGCGGCGCAGCGCGGCTACGGGGCGGAGGCGATCGCCTTCATCCGCCGCCGCTGGAAGCCGATGCTTTCGACCGGAACGACGTGGGAGGGTTTTGAATGGAACGAGCGATCGGGCGCAAGCTGCTCGCACGCCTGGACCGCGCATCCGAGCTATCACTTGGTGAACATCCTGGCCGGCTTGTGGCAGAGCGCTCCCGCCTGGAAGCAGGTGCGGTTCGCGCCGGTGTTCACCGAGGGGGTTGACCATGCGGAGGCGACGGTGCCTTCGCCGCAAGGCCCCATTGTCGCCGAATGGCGGCGGACGGGGCCTGAGAACGTCGAGGTGGCGCTCGACCTCCCGCGCGGCGTGAGCGCCGTCGTGGAACTGCCCGGCCTTTCGCGGACCGTGCGCGGGCGTTGGCAGGCGACCTGCCGGTGGAGAACGAGTTAGCTGTATACGAAACTGCCTTGGGCAGAAACTTATAGAGTGGAGTAATGGAAACGGATGAAAACCTACTGTAATCCGATGGATCTAGATTACCGGTTCCAAATTCGCGGCTGGTCGGATAGCTGCCTACGCGAGGCGGCGGACCCATCCGTCGTCTTCTATTGTGACCGCTACTGGCTCTTCGCCTCGAAGTCAGGCGGGTACTGGCACTCCGCCGATCTGCTGGCGTGGACCTTCGTGCCGACGCGGGTCCTGCCGCCCGAGGACTACGCGCCGGACGTGCGCGTGATCGATGACGCCATCTGGTTCACCGCCTCCCGGCACGGCGTCCCCACCCCCATCTACCGCAGCCGAGCCCCGGAAAAGGACGAGTGGGAATTGCTGGGCGAGGTGCCGGCCCACTGGGACCCGAACATGTTCCAGGACGATGACGGCCGCGTCTACTTGTACGGCGGCTGCTCCAACGAGCGGCCGATCTGGGGCGTCGAGATCGATCCCGTCACCTTGAAGGACCGGGGCGAACGGCGGGCGCTGATTCATGGCAATACGGCCGCGCGCGGCTGGGAGCGCTTCGGCGAGAATAACATCGGTGATGAAGCGCCCTGGATCGAAGGCGCCTGGATGACAAAGCACGCCGGCCGCTATTACCTGCAATACGCCGCGCCCGGCACAACCTTCAACACCTACGCCGACGGCGTGTGCGTCGGCGATGCCCCGCTCGGGCCGTTCACCCACGCGGCGCACAATCCCTTCTCGTTCAAGCCGGGTGGCTTCATCACCGCCGCAGGGCACGGCAGCACCTTCCAGGACCGCCACGGCAACTGGTGGCACATCTCCACCATGCGCATCACCGTGCGCCACAAGTTCGAGCGCCGGCTGGGGCTGTTCCCGGCCGGCTTCGACCAGGATGGCGTGCTCTTCTGCAATACCGTGTTCGCGGATTACCCGACCCGTGTGCCTGCGGGCCCCTGGGATCCCTGGCGAGATCCCTTCGCCGGCTGGATGCTGCTATCGTACCGCAAGCCGGTCACCGCCTCGTCCGCCCTGCCGGACCATCCGGCCACGCAGGCGGTGGACGAGGAGATCCGCACCTATTGGGCGGCGGCGACGCGCGAGCCGGGGCAGTGGCTGCAGACCGACCTCGGCGGGGCCTGCCGGATCCATGCCATACAGGTGAACTTCACGGAGCACGACTGCGATCAGTACGAGCGCGAAGGCGAGCCGTTGCGTCATGGGTTCCGGTTGGAGGCGTCGCGGGACGGGATCGCCTGGCAGCCGGTCGCCGATCGGGAGCACAGCCGGGCCGACACGCCGCACGCCTACGTCGAGTTCGACGCCCCGCTGGACGCGCGTTTTGTCCGCCTGACGATCCTGCACATGCCCGGCAAGGGCTTCCCGGCCGTCTCCGGCCTGCGCGTCTTCGGCCACGGCGGCGGGAAGGCGCCGGCGGCGGTCGCCGGACTGAGCGCCGCGCGGCGCGCGAATGATCCGCGGACGGCGGACATCGCGTGGAAACCCGTTGTGGGCGCCGATGGCTACATCGTCCATTGGGGGATCGCCCCTGACAAGCTGTACACCTGCTGGCACGTCCTCGACGCCTGCCAACTGGAACTCAACGCGCTGACCGCCGGCATCCCGGTGTGGACGGCCATTGAGGCGTTCAATGCCAACGGGCGCTCGCCGCTGAGCCGGGCGATTCCGACATGAAGGCCCGCAGGTCCAATCGCGGCGGACGTCCGTCACACAACCGAGGCAATATCCCATGATCGTATCCTGGAGTCACGGCGCCGCGGAGCGCGCCGACAAGGCCCTGAACGAATCGCTTCCCGCGCCGCCCGACGGCCGGCTGCCCATCGCTGCCGGCGCCCGTTTCCAGCGTGCGATGCTCGACTGCCCGACGATAGGAACCCTGATCCTGGAACTGACCTGCCCGCAGCCGCTGCGGCTGTGGCTGGACGGCCAGATCATCTTCGACGAGCCGCTGAGCTGGCGTTCCTTCCAGCGCCAGATCCGCGGCGCCGTGCTGGCCCCGATCTGGCCCGGCAAGCGGGAGCTGCTGGTCGAGTTCGGCGGGCGTCCGGCCTATTATTCCTTCATCGACGAGCATTCCCCGTCCCGCAACCGCCTGGCCGTCAATGCGGCGGTGAAGGCCCGGTTCCCGGACATCCTGGCCCTGCGGGCGCGCCTGTCGCCGGACATATCGGTGCCGCCGCTCTCGTTCGTCTTCACCCCGACCCAGTTCCACCGGGACGGCGTCACCTGGCAGGAAGTCCAGGCGCGGCAGTTCGCCAACTGGATCCAGCCGCCGACGACCGAGGCGTTCCGGGCGTCCGACGCGATGCCGGGCTGGCCGCCGCTCGAGGTGGCCGATTGGCCCGGGCAGGTCCACGACGCCACGACGGAGGCCGACCGCGGCGCGGGCGGGCGCCGGCTCTACGTCCCGGTCTGCGCGACCGGCTCCCTGCCGCCCCTGCGCCAGCCCGGCGTCGAGAACCGTCCAGAGCCCGAGTGCGAGGTGGCGGCCTGGACGGAACTGCGCATCGAGGGCGCGACCTGCGAACTGCGCGTGACGATGCCGGTGTTCGAGTCCCTCGGCCGGCACGCGCCGCGCCGCGAATGGCGCGAAGTCCGCTTCCCCGCGGATCCCGACGCGCTGCTGAGCCGCCTGCCGGCGCCCATCCTGCCCGCCAAGTGGGCCTTCATGAACGACCTCTGGCGGGAAGCCTGGCGGATGCTCTGCCTGCTGGCGCGCACGCCGCGGCCGGAGTGCGGCCTGCCCAACGCCTACGTCACCACCGCCCTGGACGGGTTCGCCAACGAGGTCTTCGTCTGGGACAGTTCCTTCACCGCCCTGGCCTACGCCTACGGGTGGCGCGAGTGGCCCTACACGGCCTCGATGGACATGCTCTACAGCCGCCAGTTCGACGGCGGTTACCTGCACCGCAATTACGACACGAACAGCGGATTACCGACCCTGTTCGAGCCCGATTTCTCGCCCAATCCGCCGCTGCCGGCCGTGGTCGAGCTGCAGTTCGCCCGGCTCACCGGCGACCTGGGCCGGCTGCACCAGGTTCGGCCGGTGCTGGAGAGCCTGTTCGCCTGGCTGGAGAACAACCGCCGCCTCCCGGACGGCACCTATTGGACCACCGGCCTCGCCAACGGGCTGGACAACTCGCCGTCGCTCGGCGACGGCTATCCCTGCCTCACCGCCCAGATGGCGCACGTCGCGGAGTGCCTGGCCGAGATCGCGGCCCTGCTGGGGGACGCCGCCGGTTCCGGGCATTGGCGCGCGAAGCACGCCGAGATCGGGGCGGCGCTGAACGCGCGGCTCTGGAGCGAGGAGCTGCAGTTCTACTCCACCTCGCTCCCGGACGGGAAGCACAACCCCCACAAGGTGGTCACGGGGTTCTGGCCGCTGTGGGCCGGCGTAGTGCCGCCGGAGCGCGTGGAACACCTGGCCCGCCACCTGAAGGACCCCGCGTCGTTCTGGCGCCACCACCCGGTGCCGAGCCTGGCCGCGGATTCGCCCCGGTTCCAGCCGGGCGGCTGCTATTGGCTGGGCTCGACATGGGCCCCGACGAACTGCGCGACCGCGAAGGGGTTCCAACGCGCGGGCCGGACCGACCTGGCCCGCGACCTCGTGGTGCGGCACCTCCAGTGCATGGCCGACGTGCTCCGCGATACCGGCTACATCTGGGAGAATTATTGCAGCGAGGCCTCGACCCGCGGCAGCCAGAGCTGCAGGCAGTACTCCTGGTCGGCCGTCGGGCCCATCGCCCTGCTGCTGGAGGTCGTGCTGGGGCTCGAGCCGGACGCCGTGCGCCGCCGCCTGCGCTGGACGCCGCCGCCCGGCGAGGCGGTGGGCGTGGAACGTTATCCGCTGGGTCCGACCACCCTGCGTCTGGAGCAGCAACCCGGGCCGCAGGGCGATCGAATCGTGGTGGATGCGGATCGTCCCTTTGTGCTGGAACTGTCACGGAAAGGCGGCGTGCGCGAAGTCGCCTGCGCGGCGGGCAGAACCGTCATCGAGGGAGAGACGACGTGACACGGTAGAAGTCCGCATGCAAGCGGCAGGAGAATGAGATGAAACGACTCAAGATTGTGATGCTGGGCGCGGGATCGGGCTTTACGGTTTCAGTAGCGACCACGCTGGGGCACGAGGTGCTGCGCGACTGCATCTTCACCCTGGTGGACACCGACCAGAAGCGTCTCGATGCCGCCCGGCGGACGGTTCAGGAGCTCGTCAAGGAACGGAAGCTGGGCGTCAAGGTGGAGGCGACGACAATCCTCGAGAAGGCATTGGAGGGATGCCACTACGTCATCGCCTCCTGCGAGATCAACCGATGGCAGTTCTGGGTCAGGGACATCGAGATCCCCGAACGGCATGGCTGCCGCCAGTACATGGGGGAGAATGGCGGCCCGGGCGGCCAGATCCACGCCATGCGCAACATCAGCCTGTTCATGCCGATCGTCAAAGCCATGGAGCGGATCTGTCCGGACGCCTGGCTGCTCAACTTCACCAATCCGGAGTCGATGCTGGTGACCTATCTGCTGAAACACACCCGCATCAAGAGCGCCGGCTTCTGCCACCAGGTGCACGGCGTGATGGGGGTCATCTCCGAAATGCTGGGCTTCAAGCCCGGGGAACTCGAATGCATCAGCGTGGGCATCAATCACCTGAACTGGCTGTTCGATCTGCGCCGACGCAGCACGGGGAAGAGCTATCTCAAGGAGTTCACGGAACGCATCCAAAAATCCGTGTATTGGACCGAGAACCACCCGGAGAAGATTCTGCCCTGTCAACGGTTCAGCCTGGACGTGTTCAAGACGTTCGGCCTGTATCCCATCGGCTATGACGATCACATCCTGGAATACATGTCCTTCTTCTACGAGCCGGAGGAATGGAAGGATCACGGATTCGGCGAGGGGGTCAAGGCGGGACTCAAGAAGCATATGGCCGCGCAGGCCAACATGCTGGAGCACGCCCTGAAGATGCAGCGCCTGATGGGGCGGCAGGCGAAAGGCAAGCCGCCGTTCCCGCGCAATCACGTGCACCCGTACTACCGCGAGGCGCCGGGCGAGGTGGTGTGCGCGCTCGAGACCAACCAGCTCCTGTACCTGGACGCGTGCGTGGGCTTCAACCATGGCGCAGCCTCGAACCTGCCGTACGATGCCATCGTGGACCGCCCCGTGGTGGTGAAGGGCGGCGACATCCGGAGCGTGCATGTGGGCGAACTTCCCCCGGGGCCGGCCGAGGTCTGCCGTCGGCAGATCGCTGTCCACGAGATGGTGGTGAAGGCCGTCGTCGAGGGCGATGCGGCGCTCGCCACACAGGCCCTCTGCCTGGACCCGTACGTCCGCAGCATCACCCAGGCGCGCGCGATCTGGGCAGACTACTACAAGGAATACCGCAAGTACCTGCCGACCTTCCGGTGAATGGCGGCCGCACAACGGCGCCGCGTACAACCTGTTTCGACCCAGAGGAGAAGATCGTCATGATCACCCATCGCTATCATCCCACCGGCAATCAATACGTGTCGTTGCCCTCCATCGTGGACGGCAACGCCGGCATCGAACGGCTGAACACGCTCTCGATGCGCTTCAAGGGCCTACTGGAACTCGCGGGCACGGACGACCAGCCGCTGCTCCGTCCGCTGATCATCGTCGGCGGGAAGGAGCAGCGGATCGAGAACCCCGCGTGGCAACGCCGGCAGTACTGGCTGCCCGAGTTCACCTGGGAGAACGACGACGTGGCCGTCGCGGGCCTGATCTTCGCCCCGATCGATCACCGGGGGTTCGTCTACCGCCTCGGCGTCCGCCTCAAGCGGGGCGGGCCGGTGAACGTGGAGGTCGGGTTCGCCTTCCACTGGGCCCAGGTCACCAGTCGGATCTACGCCTCGAAGCCGATCCACGGCATGAAGACGGCCGGTTCGCAAGGGTGGGGGATGGGGCTGGCGCTGGAGTTCAGCGCCCCCGGCCCGGTGTGCTCGCTGGTGTTGGCGGCGGACCGTCCGGAGAAGCTGACGTGGTCCGGCGTAGCCGCGCAGGCGGTCGCCGCGGACACGCCGCTCTCGTTCCGGGCTCTGCTCACGCTCCCCCAGGTCGCCGCCGGCCAGACGGAGACGACCGACTTTTGCTTCGGCCTGGGCCAGGAGGAGTTCGGCGCCGCCACGTCGGTGGTGGAGATGAGGCGGCAGCGCATTTCCAAGCTGCTGGACGAAACGACCGCCTGGCTCACGCGGGCCACGCGCCTGACCGGCGACGCCAAGCTCGACGACATCGCCAACAAGAACTACTTCTTCAACTACTTCTTCGCCACCGGCGTGACGCTCGACACCGAGGAACTGGTGCTGGTGACCTCGCGAAGCCACCGCTACTACGTCAGCGCCGCCTACTGGGACCGCGACAGCCTGCTCTGGAGCTTCCCATCGGTCGTGCAGCGCGATCCGGCCCAGGCGCGGCGGATGCTCGAGTACGTGTTCCAGAGGCAGATCCGCAACGTCGGCGTTCACTGCCGGTATATTGACGGCACCGTGCTGGAGCCCGGGTTCGAACTGGACGAACTGTGCGCCCCGGTCCTGGCGCTGAAGCGGTACTGGGATGTCTCCGGCGACCAGGCCGTGCTTTCGGCGCCCTGGGTCCAGGCCGGGCTGGATCGCATCCTGGCCGAGTTGGCGGCCCGGCGTCATCCGCGGTGGTCGCTGTACGAGACGCTCTCGTCGCCCTCGGACGATTTCGCCGAGTACCCGTACCTCTGCTACGACAACGTCCTGGCCTGGCGGATGCTGAACGACTGCGCCGCCATCTACCGCGCGCTGCGTCAGCCGAAGCGGGCGACGGCCTGCGCGGCGCTGGCCCGGCAGATCCGGCGGGATCTCCTCCGGCATCTGGTGGTGGACGGCCCCTGTGGCAAGATGTTTGCCTGGGCCGTGGACCGCGACGGCCGGCCGCAGTTGTTCGATGAGCCGCCCGGCAGTCTGAAGCTGCTTCCGCACTTCGGATTCTGCAAGGCGGCCGACCCGATCCACCGGAACACGGTGGCCTGGATCCATTCCCCGCACAATCCGTATTCGTTCCATGACCGCCCTCTGGCGGAAGTGGGGTGCGCCCATGCGGCGCATCCGTGGACGTTGGGGCTGTGCAACAGTCTCCTGTCCGGCCGGGGCGACGAGGCGGCGGCGATCCTGCGGCGCATCCCGCTCGACAACGGGTTCGCCTGCGAAAGTTTCAACGAACACACGGGCGAGCCGGAAACCGGCGAAGCTTTTGCCACGTGCGCCGGATTCCTGGCGTACGCGCTGGGCGAGTACGGACGGAGCCGGGGCGTCCGCGCGCGGGCGCTGAGAAAGCCGTCATGACGCCCGCGTCACCGTTCGCCGTTCGCCGATGGACGCTCACGACGGACATGGCGGCCCATGTAAGCGCTCCTTCAGACGGGTTCCATCGGGCGTGTGTCCGTACGGGCTTGAAGAACGATTTCCTGTCAGGTGGGATCCGATGAAAAGGGGCACAGCGCAATGATTGCACGATGGCGCGGTTTGACGGTTCTGGTCCCGGCGTTGCTGACACTTCTGTTCCTGCTCACTGCGGCGGCGGCGGCGGCGCGCCATGAGATGTGGAAGGACGAAATCATCGCCTGGCTCCTGGCGCGGGATGCCCGGACGCCGTGGGATCTCTTTTCCATGATCAAGTACGAGGGGCATCCGGGGCTGTGGCACCTGCTGCTCTGGCCGGTGGCGCATCTCACCTGGAATCCGGCGGCCATGCAGGGGTTGCACGTGTTGATCGCATCCGCGGCGGTGTTCGTGCTGCTGCGGTACGCTCCGTTTTCCTGGCCGGTGCGCATGGCCACAGCCGCCGGTTATTTCCTGGCCTACGAATGGGCCGTGATTGCGCGGAACTACGCCATCAGCGTTCTGCTGTTCTTCATCTTCTGTGCGCTCTATGGCCGGCGCTGGCAGCGATTTCCACTGCTCGCGATCGTGCTCTTTCTGCTCTGCCATACGAACGTGCACTCCCTGCTGCTCGTGGCGGTGTTATTTGCGGTGTTGCTGGTCGAGTTCGCCGTGGCCTGGATCAGGAAATGGCCGGTGTTGGACGGGTGCCGGCGCCGCATCGTTTTCGGCTTTGTCCTGATTGCCGCAGGTCTGGCCACGGCTGTGGTCCAGATCAAACCCCCGCCCGACAGCGGGTTCGCGCCGGAGTGGAGGTTCACATGGGAACTCGCCCATGTCCAGCAAGTCGCCGGCGTTGTCACCCGGGCGTATGTCCCGCTGCCGCCGGACCGCCTGACCTTCTGGTACGGCAATCGTTTGATCGAGGCCGGCGGCCAAGGGGCGCCGCGCCCGTGGTATGCCGTGCCCGCCGACCGCACGATCACCGTCGCGGTCTGCATTCTCATGGCGGGCTGTCTGTTCTTCCTGACGCGTCCCTGGATGGCGGTGCCGTACATCGCCGGGTCCCTGGCCCTGTGCGGGCTCTTCTACGTGAAGTACATCGGATCGGCCCGCCACCACGGGTTTCTTTTCTTGCTCTTTCTCACCACGCTTTGGCTGTCGACGCACTACCCGCGGTGGCGCGCGCCCTGGCGATGGCTCGACGCGGGCTTGAGCTTCTGGGACCGTCACCGGATGACGCTGCTCCTCCCGCTGCTGTTGGTGCACGTGTGGGGCGCCAGCATCGCCCTCCGCCAGGACTGGGGCGGAACCTTCTCGAACGCCCGCGCCGCCGCCGCGTGGATTCGCGGGGCGTTTCCCGACCGCAGCCGGCTGGTGTTCGTCGGCGACGATTCCGCCAACGCGGTCCCGGTGGTCGGCTATCTGCCGCTTGACCGCATTTTCTATCCGGACCGGAATGAGTTCGGAGCGCACCTGATTCTTGACCGGCGCTGGAGCTGGGGCCCGAGCGGACAACTCGTGCGCCGCGTCCCGCCGCTCATCGCCAGCCAGCAGAAGGACGCCTTCCTGATCCTGAGCTTTCCCCTGCCAAAGACCGACGCCGAGCGACTCAACGCGCGGTTCCTGAAGAGCATCGACGCCTCATCCATCTCGGGTGAGAGCTACTATCTGTACCTGTGCCCTTTCCAGCCGCAAGCCGGTGCCCGGGACGTTATGGAGCGGAACGCCGAGCAAGGCAAAGCCGGTCATAAGGGTGGATCGCGCGCTCCGGCGCGCGAGCAGGCCGCGCGCGGGCGCGGAGAAAGCCGTCAGGACGCCCGCGTCGCCGTTCGCCGATGGACGCTCACGGAGGTGTTGGATCATGAACAACCGTCATCCTGAATCATCAATCGCCATGCGTGTGACGACGAAGCCAGCCGGCCGGAAGCTGACAAGACGGGCGGGGCTTGCTACAATCTGCCTGATGACGGTGGGGTTGGCGTCGTGCCGGACCCTGACGCCGGGCGCCGGAGGAGCACACGTGGATACTACATTGGAGCCGGAAAACGTTGTCGTGGTGGTCAACGCGGATAGCTGGGCGTCGGCGGCGCTGGCTGACGCCTACGTGAAGTTGCGCGGAATCCCCTCCAATCATGTGATCGCCGTGAGCGGGCTGTCGAGTTTCGAGGAGATCGGGATTGACGAGTTCCGCGGCAAGATCCTGACCCCGGTCCTGGCCGAGCTGGAACGGCGCGGGTTGAAAGACACGGTCGATTGCGTGGCTTATTCTTCGGACATGCCGTTCGCAATCTCGTTCCGCGGCGACCTGGAGGACAAGCCGTACCCGCCGGAGGTCGGCGAGGTCGGCGCCCTCACGGGCTTGACCTATCTCTACGAGGCCGTGCTTGCCCGCGCCCCCCAGGTTTACACCGCGTTGGACAGCAACTTCTATGCGCGCCGGGCGTACCGGGGCGAGCTGGAACCGCCGCTGAGCCCGGACGGGGCGGCGGCGCTGCGTCAAGCCCACCCGGGCGATCTCGAGGTGCAGCCGGCCTGCCGGTTCCGCGCCCGCACCGCCTGGGCTCGGAACGGAGAACCGACCAACGCGCCCGCCGGGCGGCGTTACCTGCTGTCCACCATGCTCGGCGTCACCAGCGGCCGCGGCCTGTCGCTGCGCGAAGCGGTGGACGGTCTCGCCCGGGCGGCGGCGGCCGATGGAACCCGGCCGGCCGGCACGATCGTCTACATGACCAATGACGACGTCCGCACCCGGACCCGGCGATGGGGATTCGAGGCCGCGATCCGGCTGTTGCAGGAGGCGGGCGTGGCGGCGGTCATCGAAAAGGGCGCGCTGCCCGCCGGCCGTCAGGATATTGCCGGGGCGATGGTCGGGGTCGCCACATTTGATATGGCCGCTTCCGGCGGGCGGATTCTGCCCGGCGCGATCTGCGAGCACCTGACCAGCGGTGGCGGCATCGTCAAGTGGGGCGTGGGCCAGACGCCGCTGACCGAGTTTCTCCGCCACGGCGCGGCCGGCGCATCCGGCACGGTGGCCGAACCGTACGCGATCCAGGCGAAGTTCCCCGACCCCTTCATCCAGGTCCACTACGTCCGCGGCGCTTCACTGGCCGAGGCGTTCTACCAGTCGGTGGCCGGTCCCTACCAGTTGCTGATTGTCGGCGACCCGTTGTGCCGGCCTTGGGGAAAAAAGCGGGCGCACGCCGCGTCAACGCGGCGCGATCGGCCCGCGGTGGCCGGCCCCCTCCCGGCCGACACCCTGGCCGAGGGTCAGGCGCTGGGAGTCGGATTCCGGGTGATCGACGCCAACGGCGCGCGGGTGGTCAGCGGCACGCACAGCATTCAGTCGTGGTGGGAGTTGGCGGAGATTGCGCCGGGCGGCAACCTGACGATCGACGGCGCCATCGAGGCGCGCACGAACGACGTGCATCAATTCCAGGTGCGGAGCCGCGGCGAGGTCCAACTGACGGTGAGCGGGCGAAGCCTTCCGGCGACGGGCAGCGGCCCGTGGCGGACCTACCCGGTCGCGCTGGAGCCGGGTTGGCACGCGGTCCGCCTGGCCGTCACGGCGGCGGCCGCCCTGGACAACCCGGCAGGACCGCCGGTGGAACTGTATTTCGGCGGGGCCGGCGCGCCGCCATTGATTCCGCAGCTCGGGTATTATCCCCGGCGCGGCGATCGGATCCACAACGTCGGCCTCAGCCCCCGCGTCATCCTCCCGGAGACGACCAACGATTCGCTCGCGATTCCTCTGCGTTTCGCCGTCGACGGTCTGCAACCGACGACGAGCGGCACGCTGACGATGCAGTGGGAGCTGCCGGCGGACAGCGGCTGGGCGATCGAGCCCGCCCGCGCGGAGACCCGCGTGGACAAGGGCGTGGTCGAGCCGGTCCCGTTCCGGGTCCACTATCGCGGGGAGCCGTTTCGCACCGCTGATTTCTTCCCGACCGGCTGCCGGTGCGAACTGCAGGTGCAGACCGGGTTCGGGACCGAGTCGGCCGAGTCGGTCGGGCTCCCGCTGGACCTGATTCGCAAGGAGCGGGCTCGCCCGCGGATCGACGTGAAGCGGGTGTCACGGCCGCCGGCCATCGACGGCCGGCTGGACGACGACGTCTGGTCGGGGCCGGCGGCGATCACCCGGTTGGTCCGATCCGGCTTCGACCGGCCCCTCGGCCAGCCCACCGCGGTCTGGCTGACGTGGGATGAACAGGGCCTTTACCTGGCGGCCCGCTGCACCGAGCCCCGTCTCGAGCGCCTGCAGCTTGCCGCGAAGAAGCGGGACGCGGCGGTTTTCGCCGACGATTCCGTCGAATTCTTCGTCGCCTTCGATGATGCGGCGAAGCCGTATTACCAGATCGTCGTCAATGCCGCCGGCATGATCTACGACGGCAAAGGGTTCGACAGTTCCTGGAACGGCGACTACCAGGTGGCCACCGGCCGCGAGGCCGGGGGTTGGACCGTGGAACTCGCCATGCCGTGGAAAACGTTTGGCGCGCCCACGCCACAGGCCGGGAAAACCCTCCGGGTGCTGGTGGTCCGCAATCGCAACGCCGTAACCCCGGGCGAAATCAGCACCTGGCCGGCGGCGCCGGGCGGCAATCATCAGCCGCAGTTGTTCGCCACCGCGGCGCTCATCGGCGACCAATGAATCCGGCCGGTCGCCGGCAACCGCAGTTTTCTCGCCTCCACTGGCGCACGGGTCAAAGTATCCGCAAAGATGGGAGTCGCATGAACAACCGGTCCGTATTCACGTGGCCTTCGGGACAGCGCTGCGCCGTATCGTTGACCTATGACGACGCGCTGCCCGTGCATCACCAGACCGTGGCGCCGTTGCTCGCGACCCGGGGCCTGGCGGCGACGTTCTATCTCAACGGCAGCCCCGGCTTCACCGACCATGCCGGGGCCTGGCGGCAGGTGGCGGCACTCGGGCACGAGCTCGGGAACCACACCCTGTTCCATCCCGGACGGCGCGAGGAACTCAGCCCCGGGGCGGACCCCTACAACCTGTGTGACTACACGGTGGAGCGGTGGCTGGATGAGATGCGGATCGCCAACGCCCTGCTGCGGTTGACGGACGGCCAGACGGAGCGGACGTTTGGAAACACATATTGCCAGACGACGCTCGGTCGCAAGCCGCACGAGGTTGACCTGGCCGAACCGATCCGGCGCCTGTTTGTGGCGGGGCGGGGGACGTACGTTGAGCGGGTGATCACGCCGGCCTGCCTGAACTACGGAAGCCTGGGGCACCTGGGTGGCGACCGCTGGGGGTTTGACCGGATCCGGGGGTACATCGACCAGGCGGCGGCTGCCGGCGGGTGGGTCATCTTCCTGTTCCATGGCGTTGGCGCGGGCACGCACGGCTGGTTTATCGAGACCGCCGAGCACGCCCGTCTGGTGGACTATCTGGCGGCGGAACGGTCGCGCATCTGGACCACGTCCGTGGTGCAGGGGGCCCGGCATCTTCAGGCCGCGGGGTACGGGCCGGTGGTGAAATGAGAGTGAAAGTCGCAATGGATACACGCTATGAGACTTACATGGGGCATGGCCCCCGACAGATCGTGCACTGGGAACACTGGTCCAATCCCGATGCGGAGACCTACCTGACCGGCATAGACTACTACGCGCATCCGCGGCTCTGCCGCCTGAGGATGCGGGAACTGTATCCCGAGCTCGACCTGTCTGTATTTGACACGGATGACCCAAAGCCCAGGCCCGAGGAGCAGGCGGACCAAAGCCATGGGCGATGGGGCGATGCCTACCGCGACCACTGGCAGCAGGATCGGGCGAGCCATCGCTTTGGTTCGCTGGAGGAGATGCTGCGGTTCAGCCCGCTGGCACACGCGGATTTCACCGGATGGCATGTGGTCGAAGACGGCGACTACCGGGACGAGGAGGCCCTCTACGCCCGATATCGCCGGAACTATCCGCAGAAGTGGGGTAATCAGGCGCCGGCGGGATCGTCCGCTTCGGCGTTCTTCTACAACACGATGTTCATGTGGCCCATGCTGACCTTCGGATACGAGAACTTCATGACGCTGTGTCTCGAGCCCGAGTTTGACCGGATCATGGACGAGTTTGCGGAAATCAACCGCCGGGTCTTCCGCGCGTTTGCCAGGCTGCCGGTGAATTTCGTAATCTGTCACGACGACATCGTGCTGGCGAACGGGCCCGTGTGCAGTCCGGGCTGGATGCGGAAACACATTTTTCCTCGATACGAGGAGTTCTGGGGCCTGCTCAAGGCGTCGGGCAAAGAGGTGATCTTCATGGTGGACGGCTGCGTCGACGCCTTTGTGGACGACGTGATGGCCTGTGGCGCCCGCGGCATCATCAGCGAACCGTTCACGAACTACAAAGCCATAGCGCGCCGCTACCCGGACTGCTTCATCGCGGGTGAAGGCGACAATCGCGTCCTCACGCGAAACGATCCGTCCGAAATCCGGCGCATGGTGGAATCCATGGCCGAGACCGGCAGGATGTCCGGCGGGTACATGATGTGCGTCGGCAATCATATCCCCTTCAACGTTCCCGGAGAAGCCGTGAAGCGCTATCTGAATCTGTCGAGGGAGCTGGCGCATCGCTGAGGAAGACATGAACCGGGGATCCCCGTGCGGGAGGAAAAGGACGGTTTCAGCTTTCCGTTTTTTGAAATTGCCGAACCCGAGCGAGTTGGCCTATAGTATCGCCCTTATGTCACACGCCGCGCGTTGCATGCACGTCTTCTTTTCCGACCGATCCAACCTGTTGCGGCTGGCGGGGGCGGTGTTGACCGGGGTGTGTTACACCGCCGCGCTGCCGCCCTTCGACCGGCAGGATTGCGCCTGGATAGCGCTGGTTCCGCTGATTCTGATCGCCCGTCACAGCGCGCCCCGCGCGGCTGCCGCATGGTGCGGACTGGCCGGCCTCTGCTTCTGGGTGCCGGCGTTGTCCTGGTTCTGGCAGCTCGTCGGCAACGGCGGGCCGCTGGCGCTCGTCCTGCTGGGCCAGAGCCTCCTCGCGGCCTGGTGCGCCGCCTTCTTCGCCCTCTTCGGATGGGCATCCGCCCGGCTGTGGCGGCGGGGGCGCGCGCCTGACGGATCGGGACGCCTCGCGCGGGTCTGGCTCGGCGAACCGCTGCTGTGGGTGGCGGCTGAATTCCTCCGCGGTATTCTCCTCAGCGGCTTCCCGTGGAACGGGATCGGTGTGGCGCTGGCCCCAAACCCCGCGCTCATTCAGATCGCCGCCATCGGCGGCGCGCTCGCCGTTTCGGCGCTCGTCGTTCTGGCCAATGCCGCGATCGCCAGCATCATCGAACGCACGGCCGAGCCGGTTGCGCGCGCCCTGGCCGGGCGGTCGTCCGAGGCGCGGCCGCGGCGGACGTTCGTGCAATCGCTCGAGACGCTCGTCCCGATGGTGCTCATCCTCGGGGTCTGGGTCTGGGGTGTGCGGCGCCTGCACCACAACCCGATGCGCCACGCGGCGGACGACTGGCGCGTCGTCCTCGTGCAGCCCAACACCCCCTCGATCTTCTCGATCACCGAGGCGATCGTCGACACGCAGCGCGGGGTGCTCGCCGACCAGACCCGTCTGGCCGCGGGGGTCAAGCCCGACCTCGTGGTCTGGCCGGAGACCGCGGTCAATGGCGCCGTTCCGGTCGAGGCGGCGGTGATGAAGCTGGCGGCGGACGCCGCCGCCGAAGCCGGCGCGCCCCTCTTGACCGGTGCCGTGGAGGTCGAGACGCTCGACCGCCCCGGCGGTCTGCCCCGGCAGATCCGTTATTACAACGCCGCGTGGCTCTTTGCCACCAACGGCCTGCCCATCGGCCGCTACCGCAAGCAGCACCTCGTGCCGTTCGGCGAATTCATCCCCGGCGACGCCTGGATTCCGCTACTCGCGCGCCTCGCGCCGACCGGTTTCAGCTGCACCCCCGGCCGCGAGAGCAGCGTGCTGCGGGTCGGCCGCCGCGACGGCCGGCCCGGCGAGCTCGCCTTCAGCGTGCTGATCTGTTTCGAGGATCTGTTCAGTTCCCTGAGCCGCCGCGCCGTGCGCCGCGGGGCGCGGGTGCTGATCAACATCAGCAACGACGCCTGGTTCGAGGGGTCGATCGAGCCCGAGCACCACATGCGCCAGGCGGTCTTCCGCGCCGTCGAGAACGGCGTCCCCCTGCTCCGCTGCGGCAACACCGGCGTCACCTGCGCCGTGGACCCCTTCGGCCGCGTCACCCGCTTCGATGGCGGGTTTGCCCCCTCCGCCGGTTTCAACGGTTTCCTGCTCACCCGCATCGCCAGCGCCGATATCCCGGGCACCCCCTACACCCGGTTCGGCGACCTCCCGCTCGCCACCGCCGCGCTTCTCGCCCTGCTGCTGGCGGCGCTTGTCAGGCCATCCCCCCAGACGTCGCGCCTCCCCGCGACGGGCGCGCGGGACGGGTTGAATGTGGACCGGATGGATCGTCTGGGCGGGAGTCACCGACCGGGCACAGGCCGCGCGGACCCGCGCCGTCTGATGCGGCCGCGCCGGTGACCCCTTGTCCGTGCTCCGGCGTTGCGCTTGACATCCCCGTGCCGTTTGGGCATCCTTGCCGGCATGGACGCGCATCTTCAGGGCGGCATCACTGGGCGCAACCCCGCATCGGCAATCGGCAACGGCATAACCGGTGTCAGCGGGACGGTCGTGGATGTGGAGGGGCGGCGGCTGTTCGGCGCCCGGATCGTGGTCGGGCCGTCGGGCCGCATCGAAGCCGTGGTGCCCGAGGCGGCGCCCGGCCCGGGGTTCATCCTGCCGGGCTTTGTCGACGCGCACATCCACATCGAAAGCGCGCTGATCGCCCCCGCCGCGTTCGCGCGGGCGGCGGTGCGGCACGGGACGGTTGCGGCGGTGACCGATCCGCACGAGATCGCCAATGTGCTCGGCGTGGAGGGGGTTGACTTCATGCTGGCCGAGGCGGCCCGCACCCCGTTCGCGGTCGCGACGGGCGTTCCCTCCTGCGTCCCGGCCACGCCGTTCGAGACGGCGGGGGCGACGCTGGACGTCGTCGCCGTCGCCGCGCTGCTCGATCGTCCCGGCGTGACCCATCTCGCCGAGGTGATGAACGTCCCGGGCGTCCTCGCCGGCGATCCCGGTCTGCTGGCGAAGCTCGCGGCGGCGCGGGCGCGCGGCAAGCCGATCGACGGGCATGCGCCGGGCCTGCGCGGCGCGGCGCTGCAGGCCTATGTCGCGGCGGGGATCTCCACCGATCACGAATGCCTCGACCTGGACGAAGCCTTTGAAAAAGTGGCCGCCGGAATGCGCCTCATCCTGCGGCGCGGATCGGCGGCGCGGACGTTCGAGGCGCTGCTGCCGGTCCTCGCCCGGCATCCCGGCGCCTGCCTGTTCTGCTCCGACGACAAGCACCCGGAAGACCTGCTGGAGGGGCACATCAACGACCTGGTCCGGATGGCGGTCGGGGCGGGCCTGGATGTGTTTGACGTGCTGCGGGCGGCCTGCGTCAACCCGGTGCGCCAGTATGGCCTCGCGGTCGGGCAGCTCCGCCCCGGCGACCGGGCCGACTGGATCGAGGTCGGGGATCTGCGGGATTTCCGCGTGCGGCGGACGGTGATGGGCGGCCGCGTGCTGGCGGCGGACGGGCGGTCGTTCATCCCCGAGCTGGCGCCGCTGCAGCGGCCCAACCAGTTTGCCTTGCGGCCGGTGTCGGCGGAGGCGTTCCGCATGCCGGCGCGCACGGGCGCCTGCCGCGTGATCGGCGTGCGCGAGGGCGAGTTGGTGACCGATTCAGGATCCTGTCTTCCGACCGTCCGCGACGGCGTCGTGGTCGCCGATCCCGCCCGCGGCCTGGCAAAACTCGCCGTCTTCAACCGCTATGCCGCCGCCGCGCCGCCGGCGCTGGCGCTCGCCTCCGGTCTCGGTCTCGGGCGCGGCGCGTTCGCGGCCAGCGTGGCCCACGACTCGCATCCGGTGATCGCCGCGGGGGCCGACGACGACGCGCTGGCCGCGGCGGTCAACGCGGTGGTGGCGCACGGCGGCGGACTGGCCGTGGCCGACGGCACGGGCGTGCAGGTGATGCCGCTGCCGGTCGCCGGGCTGATGAGCGCGGGATCCTGCGAGGAGGCCGCGGCGGCCCATGCGCGCGTCGATGCCGCGGTGCGCGCCTGCGGCTGCGCGTTGCGGGCGCCCTTCATGACCCTCTCGTTTCTGGCCCTGCCGGTGATCCCGGCGCTCAAGCTCACCGACCGGGGGCTGTTCGACGCCGTCCAGTTCAAGCCCGTTGGCTTCTGGATTTAGACGCCTTTCCATCGGCGGCGGTATCCGCTATAATCCGCCGCCATGAACCCTTCCGACATCTTGCTTTGGACGCTCGCCGGCGCGCTGGCCTATCTGCTCGGGTCGCTGCCGTTCGGTTATCTGATCGCCCGTTGCCGCGGGATCGACATCCGCACGGTGGGCAGCGGCAACATCGGCGCAACCAATGTCTTCCGCGCGGTGAGCAAGCCGCTGGGCGTGCTCACCTTCGCGCTCGATATGGCCAAGGGGGTCTGCGGCGCCCTCGTGATCCCGCTGCTGATTCAGAACCGTCTGACGGAACCGGCTGCACCGGAAGCGCTCCGGTTGTTCTGCGGAATCCTCACCGTGACGGGCCACAACTGGACCTGTTTTCTCGGGTTCAAGGGCGGCAAAGGGGTGGCCACCAGCGCCGGGATGCTGATCGGTCTCACGCCGCCCGGTGTCGGCATTGCCTGTGCGGCCTGGCTGCTCGCGTTTCTCGCGACGCGCTATGTCTCGGTCGCCTCGATCACCGCGGCCATCGTGCTGGGCGTGGGGGTTTGGTTCCTGCCTTCCGTCCACGGCGCGGGCCCCTGGTTCCCGGCGGTTCTGAGCGGCCTCGCCGCGCTGGTCGTCTGGAAGCACCGCGCCAACATCGCCCGGCTGCGCGCGGGCACCGAGTCGCGTTTCACGTCCAGGAAGAAGGCATCGGCATGAAGATCACCATCATCGGCGACGGCGGCTGGGGCACGGCCATCGGATTGTTGCTCAATGGTTACGGCCACACGGTCACGCTCTGGGGGCCGTTTGAAGACGCGCTCGCGGAGATCCGGAGCCGGCGTGAGAACATCCGCTTCCTCCCCGGTGTGGCGTTGCCCGGCGCGCTGACGTGGACCGCCGACCCGGCTCGGGCCGCCGACCGCGCCGACCGCGTGATCCTGGCCGTCCCGTCCCGGTTCTATCAGGAGGTCTGCGCCCGGTTCGCGGGGCTCATCCCCGCCGGCACGCCGGTCGTGAGCCTCACCAAGGGGCTGTGCGAAAAGACCCGCCGCCGCATGAGCGAGATCGCCGCCGAGGTGCTGGCCCTTCCGTCCGTGGCCGTCCTCTCCGGGCCCAGCCACGCCGAGGAGGTTGCCCGCGGCATTCCGACCGCCGTCGTGGCCGCCGCCACCGACGCGGCGCTCGCACGGGAGATTCAGGTGCTGTTCAACGGCCCCCGGTTTCGTGTCTACACCTCCGCCGACCCGTTGGGGGTCGAACTCGGCGGCGCCATCAAGAACGTCATCGCCATCGCCGTCGGCGCATCCGACGGGCTGGGCTTCGGGGACAACACCCGCGCGGCGATCATCACCCGCGGCCTGGCCGAGATGACCCGTCTCGGGTGCGTCCTGGGCGCGCGCCCCGAGACCTTCGCCGGGCTGAGCGGCGTCGGCGACCTGATCGTCACCTGCACCAGCCGCCACAGCCGCAACCATGCCGTCGGCGAGCGCCTGGGACGGGGCGAGTCCATCGGCGCGATCCTTGCCGGCATGCAGATGGTGGCCGAAGGGGTCTGGAACGCCAAGGCCGTCCGCGACGCCGCCCGCGCCTGCGGCGTCGACGTCCCCATCGCCGAACAGGTCTGCAGCTGGTGCCAGGAGGGCGCATCCCCCCGCGACTCGGTCGAGGCCCTGATGTCGCGCGACATGAAGCCCGAGGCCATACAGTAATTGTCTCTCGCTCCGGTTTGTGCTATCTTGCCGCCATGTTTCCCCCCGACATACCCGGGCTGGAGTCGTTTGACGCGATTTCGCAGACCAGCAACACCGCGACCTGGCGCGCCTACCAGCGGTCGCTCGACCGCCATGTTATGGTCAAGGCGCTGCTGCCCGAAGCCGCCTCCGATCCGCAGCAGGTCGCACAGTTCGTCTCGGTTTTTCGCGCCATCGCCCGTATCAAGGCCGATGCGTTCTGCCGGATTTTCGACGTACGCAGCGCGCAGGCCATTCATTACGTGGTCATGGAAGATGTCGTCGGGCAGGTGCTTTCGGATCGGATCCAGGCCACGCAGCGCTGTTCCGTGACTCAGATGCTCCGGTATGCGAGAGACCTGGCCGATGCGCTCGGCAAGGCGTGGACCAGTGACCGCCTCGTGCACCGCAACCTCAAACCCACGGCGATACGCATCACCCCCGCCGGCACGGCCAAGCTGACCGACTTCGGAATGGCCGTGCTGATGACGCTCGGCGGCGAGACTGCGCAGCCCGAAGAGGACACGGTCGTCGGCACGCCCAATTTCATCGCGCCCGAACAGATTACCCGTTCACACCCGGTCGATTGCCGTGCCGACATGTACGCGCTGGGGATGATTCTCTACTTTGGGCTCACCGGCCGGCTTCCCTTTGGCGACCAGCCGCCCGAGCAGGTGGTGCACAGCCAGATTGAGGCCAGGCTGCCCAGCCTGCGGGACATCCGCCCGGACACCCCGATCTCCGTATGCGTCCTGGTCGAACGGCTGCTCATGAAGGATCCGGATCACCGCTATCCGTCCTGGGGCGAGGTGCTGACCGACCTCAACCGGCTGCTCGATGGCAAGCCGATCCGGCGCAGCCCGCAACTGGGGACCGGGCGTTCGACGCTCACGTCGTCATGCGTCGCATTGACTTCGGAGGGTCGCGCCCTCTTGAAATCCTTCCGTCATGGCCACCGCGAGGACCACGGCGGTTTCTCCCGCTTCATCCTCTGGCTGCTTCTGGCGCTCTGGCTCGCCGCCCTGGCCAACTACCGCCTCGGCGACCCCGCCGGGCTTTACCAGCGCCTGCAAGACGCGTTCGCCGGACTGCGCCCCCGCACGCATCCCGACACCCCGCCCATCTCGGAACGCGGGCCGGTGGACGCGCAACCCGTTTTTCCCGTCACGCCTCCCGCCCGCATGCCGCCGCCGCGGGCTCCGTCGCACCCGTCCTGACCCTCCTCGCCGCCGAATGAACCGGGCTCAGCCGATTGAACGACCCTTTCACCGGAGCGCCGAAATGACCGCAGTGACCGATGCCATCCGCCAGCGCGCCGCGTTCCTCCGCGGGGAGATCGCCCGGCACGACCGGCTCTATTATGTGGAAGCCCGGCCGGAGATCGGCGATGCCGATTATGACCGTCTGTACCGCGAGTTGGAGACGCTCGAACGTCAGCACCCCGAACTCGACGATCCCGACTCCCCGACCCGCCGCGTCGGCGGCGCGCCCCTGGAGAACGGCTTCACGCCGGTCCGCCATGACCCGCCGATGATGAGTCTGGACAAGGCCCACTCCAAGACCGAGTTGCTCGATTTCGATTTCTTCATCCGCCGCCAGTTCCCCGATTTCACGCCGGTGTATGTCGTCGAACCCAAGGTCGATGGCGTGGCCTTCAGCCTCCTCTACCGCGACGGCCGGCTCGAACGCGCCGCCACCCGCGGCAACGGCGAGGTGGGCGACGACATCACCGCCAACGTCCGCACGATCCGCTCGATCCCCCTGACCCTGCCCACCGCCGCGGCCGCCGTCGAGCTCCGCGGAGAGGTCTTCATGCCCCGCCAGGGGTTCCTCGATCTCGTCGCCCGCCAGGAGGCGGAAGGCGCCGAACCCTTCATGAACCCGCGCAACGCCGCCGCCGGCTCGCTCAAGCAGCTCGATTCGCGCGTCACCGCCACGCGTCCGCTCGACGCCGTGATCTATGCCACCGGCGTGCTGGAGGGCGTCGCCTTCCCCACGCACCAGGCGTTTGTCGATACGCTCTGCTCCTGGGGCGTCAAGACCCTCCCCTGGCGCCGCGTGTGCGCCGACATCCCCGAGGTGTTCGCCGCGATCGACGCCCTGGAGCAGCAGCGCCACGACTTCCCCTTCGAGATCGATGGCGCCGTGATCAAGCTCGCCGACCGCACCCGGTATGACGCCCTCGGCGCGACCGCCCGCAGCCCCCGCTGGGCGCGGGCCTACAAGTACGCCCCCGAGCGGACCGAGACGGTCGTCACCGCCATCACCGTGCAGGTCGGCCGCACCGGCGTCCTCACCCCCGTCGCCGAGCTCGAGCCGGTCCTGCTCGCCGGCTCGCAGATCAGCCGCGCCACCCTGCACAACGCCGATGAGATCGCCCGCAAGGACATCCGCATCGGCGACGCCGTCTGGATCGTCAAGGCCGGCGACGTCATTCCGGCCATCGAGGCCGTCCTCACCGAGAAACGGCCCCGCGCCGCCACACCCTTCGTCATGCCGGACGCCTGTCCCGCCTGCAACGGCCCGGTGGTGCGGCTCGCGGACGAGGTCGCCCTCCGCTGCGCCAACCCCGCCTGCCCCGCGCAGCTCGTCTGCCGCCTCGACCACATGGCCGGCCGCGACGCGCTCGACATCGAGCGCATGGGCGGCGTGGTGGCCGACGCGCTCGTCCGGCGCGGGCTGGTCGCCACGCCCTTCGACCTTTTCCGGCTGAAGCGCGACGATCTCGCCGCCCTCGATCTCGGCGAAGCCGGCAAGAGCCGCCTCTTCGGCCCGAAAAACGCCGATCGCGTGGTCAAGGCCATTGAGGCCGCCCGCGCGCTCCCGCTCCACCGCTGGCTCTTCGCCCTCGGCATCCCGCAGATCGGCGCGACCGTCGCCGAAGCCGTCGCCGCCTGCCATGCGCGCTTCTCCGACCTCGCCGCCTCGCAGCTCCTTCGCGATATCGTCGGCCTCTACGACGCCCTGGCCGAGGCGCAGCAGACCAACCCGCGCGGCGCGGCCAACCGCAAGCGGGATGACGCCGGGCGCGCGGAGCTGCAACACCGCTTCGACGCGGCCTGCGCGCGCGTCGAGAACCTGGGCGAGTCCCTCGTCGCCGCAGGCGCCGCCCGGCGCGCCGCCGACGCCTCCCGTCCCGCCAAATACACCACCACGGTCAAGGAGGAGGCCGCCCGCGCCCTCGTCGTCTTCTTCGAATCCGAGGCCGGCCGCGCCGCCGCCGCCGCCCTCGCCGCGCTGGGCATCGATCCCGTCCGCGCCGCCGCGTCAGCGTCCGCCCCGGACGGCCCGCTCGCCGGCGCGACCGTGGTCATTACCGGCACGCTATCCGCCCCGCGGCAGACCATCGCCAGCCGGATCAAGGCCGCCGGCGGCCGCGTGACCGAGGCCGTCACCTCCGCCACCACCTTCCTGCTGGCGGGCGATTCCCCCGGCGGCGCCAAGCACGGCCAGGCGCTCGCCCTCGGCATCCCCATCCTCTCCGAATCCGATCTGGAGGCGCGCCTGCTCGCCGCCCCGGCCCCAGCACCCGCCCCCGTGGTGACAACCTCCCCCAGACAGGGCGAACTGTTTTGAGTCGTTCGTATTATCGGATTCGCATGGACGAACGCGCTTTTCCGGTTTATCATATTCAGCGCTTCCCGATTCGGCAGGTGCAAGCAACACGCACAGGAGTGACGTATGAAATCGTTTTCGAAGGCCGGTGAGATCCAGGTCGGTGTGGTCGGATACGGCGGCGCGTTCAACATGGGACGCGCCCATTTCAACGAGATGCGGGCGGCCGGCATGACGCCGCGGGCCGTGGCGGAGATCGACCCGGAGCGCCTGGCCGTGGCGGCGAAGGAGTTCCCCGGCATCGAGACCTACCGGACCGTGGACGAGATGCTGCGAAAGTCGTCCGTGAACCTCGTGACGCTGATCACGCCGCACAACACGCATGCGCCGCTGGCGATGAAGTGCCTGAAGGCCGGCCGGCATGTCGTGGCGGAAAAGCCCATGGCCGTGACCACGGCGGAATGCGATGCGATGATTGCGGCGGCGAAACGCGCGAAGGTCGTGCTTTCCACCTACCACAACCGGCACTGGGACGGCATCATCCTCGGCGCCCTGGAACAGATCCGCTCCGGCGCGATCGGCGACGTGGTGCGCATCGAGATGGAGATGGGGCGGCTGGCCAAGCCGGGCGACTGGTGGCGCTCCAGCAAGTCCATCTCCGGCGGCATCCTGTACGACTGGGGCGTGCACCTCTGTGAATACATTCTCCAGATCGCGGATTCCGACATTCGCGAAGTGACCGGCTACACCTGGTCCGGCGTCTGGGCCGGCCAGACCCGCTGGAAGAAGGACACGAACGAGGACGAGGGGCACCTGGTCATCCGGTTTGCCAGCGGCGCCTGGGCGACCATTCAGATCACCTCGCTGGATGCCCGCCCCAACCAGCCGTGGTTCAAGGTGGTCGGGACTCGGGGGACCCTGACGCCGGACTGGGGGAATACCGAGGTCACGACGCTGGATGGCAACAAGCGGGTCACCACGCAGTTCCCCACGCCGCCGTCGCAGGGACACCTTTTCTACCGGAACATCGCGAATCATCTGGTCAGGGGGACCCGGCTGGTGATCACGCCGGAGTGGTCGCGTCGCCCGATCCACATCCTGGATCTGGCCTGCCGGAGCGCCAAGGCCGGAAAAGCCCTGAAACCGAAGTACAAGTAAGCGAGGTGGGCATGGCCAAGCGCAAGATACGGATGGGTATGGTCGGGGGCGGACGGGGCGCGTTCATCGGCGCTGTGCACCGCATAGCCGCCCAGTTGGATGGGCAGATCGAACTGGTCTGCGGAGCCTTCAGCGCCGATCCGGCCAAGTCCCGGGCGTCGGGTGCGGATCTCTTCCTGCCGGGCGACCGCGTCTACGGCTCATACGCCGAGATGTTCAAGCGGGAGAAGGAACTGCCGGCCGGCGAGCGGATGGATTGCGTGAGCATCGTCACGCCGAATCACCTGCACTACCCTGTGGCGAAGCTGGCGTTGGAGCACGGTTTCCACGTCATCTGCGACAAGCCGCTCGCGTTCAACCTCAAGGAGGCCCGCGCCCTGGCGGCCCTGGTGCGCAAGACCGGGTTGATCTTCGCGCTGACTCACAACTACACCGGCTACCCGATGGTCAGGGAAGCGCGCGAACGGGTGCGCTCCGGGCAACTGGGGAAGATCCGCAAGGTCGTGGCCGAATACCCGCAGGGGTGGCTGGCTTCGCTGCTGGAGGCGACCGGACAGAAGCAGGCCGACTGGCGGACCGATCCCGCGCGCGCCGGCGCGAGCTGCTGCATCGGCGATATCGGGACCCACGCGGAGAACCTCGCGGAGTACATCACCGGGCTGCACATCGAGTCCGTCTGCGCCGAGCTCACGACCTTCGTCACGGGGCGGAAGTTGGATGACGACGGCAGCGTGCTGCTCCGGTTCACGGGTGGCGCGCGGGGCATTCTCAGCGCCAGCCAGATTTCGATTGACGAGGAGAACGCCCTGGCGATCCGTGTGTACGGCGAGAAAGGCGGCCTCGAATGGCATCAGGAGGATCCCAACACGCTGATCCTCAAGTGGCCGGACCGTCCACGGCAGATCCTGCGCACGGGTGGCGGCTATGGCTTCCTCTCCGCCCCCGCGCTCAAGGCCACACGCCTGCCGGCCGGTCACCCGGAAGGGTACCTGGAGGCATTCGCGAATCTCTACCGCAGCTTCGCAGCGGCCGTGGCGCTGGCGCAGGCCGGGAAGAAGGTGCCGGCCGCAGCCCTGGATTTCCCGACCGTGGAGGATGGCGTGCGCGGCATGGCGTTTATCGAAACGGTGGTCAAGAGTTCGAAGAGCAATCAGAAATGGACCAAGATGCCGGCGCTGTAAGCCCGGCTGATAACAGGAGGATGCTGCCATGGCCAGACCGGTGACCCTGTTCACGGGACAATGGGCGGATCTCAAGCTGGAAGCGCTCTGCCAGAAGGCCAAGTCGTTCGGCTACGATGGCCTCGAGCTGGCCTGCTGGGGCGACCATTTCGAGGTCGAGAAAGCGGATGCCGCGTATTGCCGGCAGAAGCGCGCACTGCTGGAACAGTATAGACTCAAGCTGTTCTCGATCAGCACGCACCTCGTGAGCCAGGCGGTCTGTGACCGGATCGACGAACGGCACAAGACCATTCTCCCGCCGCACATCTGGGGCGACGGCAATCCGGAAGGGGTGCGCCGGCGCGCGGCCAGGGACGTGATCAAGACGGCGAAGACCGCGAAGCGACTGGGCGTGAGCGTGGTCAATGGCTTTACAGGAAGTTTGATCTGGCCGCTGCTCTATGCCTTCCCGCCGGTCTCACCGGCGATGATCGATGCGGGCTACAAAGACTTTGGCAAGCGCTGGAAGCCGATCCTGGACGAGTACCAGAAGCTCGGCGTGAAGTTCGCGTTGGAGGTCCATCCCACGGAAATCGCCTTTGACAGTGTCTCGGCAGAGCGCGCCCTTGAAGCGGTGGACGGCCATCCGGCCTTTGGCTTCAACTACGACCCCAGTCACCTCGGCTACCAGGGCGTCGACTATGTGGCGTTCATCGAGCGCTTCCGCGACCGCATCTTCCACGTCCACATGAAGGACGTGGCGTGGCGCCAGACGCCGGGACCGTCCGGGGTGTTCGGCGGCCACCTGGCCTTCGGTGACTCCCGTCGGTTCTGGGATTTCAGGTCGCTCGGCCGCGGCAATGTGGACTTCGAGCGGATCATCCGCGCGCTGAATGCGATCGGCTACACCGGCCCGCTCTCCGTGGAATGGGAAGACAGCGGCATGGACCGCGAGCATGGCGCGCAGGAGGCCTGCACGTTCGTGAAGCGCCTGGATTTCGCGCCTTCCGCGGTGGCGTTCGACGCGGCATTCGAAAAGAAGTAGGTACCATGACGGCACACGAGAAGCATCGAGACATCCGCATCGGAACCCTCGTCAACGCAGGGAAGAGCGCCGGGGAATACATCCGGCAGATCCTGCCGCACGGCTTCGAAAGTATCTCACTGACCTTCTGGCAAACACTCGGCGACACCGACTTGAAGCAGCTCGCCCGGGATGTGAAGGAAGCCATCGGCGACCGGGACGTGGTCATCAGTTCCCTCGGCATCTTCGGCAATCCGCTGGAGAACGACGAAAAGGACAAGGAGACCCGCAAGGGATGGACGGCGCTGATCAACCACGCGCACCTGTTCGGCACGGATATCGTGGCCGGATTCACGGGGCGGATCCGCGGCAGGCCGATCCCGGATTCCATTCCGCGCTTCCAGCATGTCTTCGGGGATCTGGCCCGGCGCGCGGCGAACAAGGGCGTCCGGCTGGCCTTTGAGAACTGCAGCATGGGCGGCACGTGGGCCAGTGGAGACTGGAACATCGCGCACAATCCCGATGCCTGGCAACTGATGTTCGATGCCGTGCCGGCTGCCAACGTAGGCCTGGAGTGGGAGCCCTGTCATCAGATGGTCGCCTTGATTGATCCCATGCCGCAACTGCGCCAGTGGGCCAGCCGGATCTTCCACGTGCATGGCAAGGATGCCACGATCCTGCGCGACGTGGTGCAGAAGCACGGCGTCTACGGGAAGGAGCCGTTCGCCTTCCACCGCACGCCGGGCTTTGGAGACAGCAACTGGGCCGACATCATCAGCGACCTGCGCCGGGCCGGGTTCAAGGGGTCGATCGACATCGAGGGATGGCACGACCCCGTCTATCGCGGCGAGTTGGAAATGACGGGTCAGGTCCACGCGCTGAACTACCTCAAGCACTGCCGGGGCGGCGCGTTTGTTACCAATCCCAAGGCGTGAAGAGAAAGCGGAAAGCGGAAACACGAGAGGACCCACAGGATGACGCACAAGGAACGACTGCTCAATACGTTGAATCGCAAACCCGTGGATGCGCTGGCCTACGGGGACGGTCTCTGGGGCGAGACCCGGCAGAAGTATATCGAACAGGGCAAGCTGGGGCAGGACGAGGATGTCTGCACGCACTTTGACATGAGCTGGCGCGGGGGCGGCTGGCTCAACAGCACCGCCAATCTTGAATTCCGGAATCAGATACTGGAGTCAACGCCGGAGACCCAACTGGTCCTCGATGGCAATGGCGCCTCGCTGCGGTACTGGAAGGCGAAAAGCGGCACGCCCGAGCACGTCGATTTCAAGGTCAAGGAGCGCGCCGCCTGGGAGGAACTGATCAAGCCTCACCTGCTCACGGTGGACCGGCGGCGCATCCCCTTCGAGGGGTATCGCCACGAGAAGGCGCGGGCCGCCGCTGAAAACCGCGCGTTCGGCTGGTCCGGCGTGGCGCCCTTTGAACAGATGCACCCCGTCTGCGGCCATGAGTACATGCTCATGGGCATGGCCCTCGACCCCGATTGGGTCCTCGACATGGTCCTGACCTTCGCCCAGATGACACTCCTGCACCAGGCCGTGCTTTTCGCGGAGGAGGGGGCGCCCGATTTCATGTGGTACTTCGAGGACATGGGGTTCAAGGACAAGCCCTTCATGTCGCCCGACATGTACCGCGACATCGTCGAGCCGGGCCATAAGCTCCTGTTCGACGATGCCCATGCCCGCGGCATGAAGGTGATCGTGCATTCCTGCGGCTTTGTGGAGCCGCTGGTGCCCGGCCTGATCCGGGCCGGCATGGACTGCCTGCAGGCCATGGAGGTCAAGGCGGGCATGGACATGCCGCGGATGGCGGCCCGGTTTGGCGACCGGATTGTCTTCTGCGGCAATATTGACATCCGCATCATCGCCAGCAATGACCGGGCGCAGATCGAGGAAGAGATCAACCGCAAGATCCTCCCGGTCCTGAAAGCCGGCGGCGGGTACATCGTCCACTCCGACCATTCGATCCCGCCGGAAGTGGAGCACGACACGCTCAAGTGGTTCTTCGAGCGCGCCAGTTCCATCGTCAGCCGCATCTAGCAGCGGCCGTTACCGTTCAGGGTCGCCGGTTCTTGACACCTCGCGGGGCGAGGCGTAAACTCACCCCCATGTCTGTACTCGTGGAAAGAGATCATATCGGGATCTTCGGCAAGATGAACTCGGGCAAAAGCTCGGTGATGAATCTGCTGACCCAGCAGGAAACCTCGCTCGTCGACCCGACACCCGGCACGACAGCCGATACCAAGATCGCCCTGCAGGAGATCCACGGCATCGGGCCGGTGAAGCTGTTCGATACGGCGGGATTGGACGAGGCGGGGACGCTCGGCGAGAAGAAGCGCCACAAGACGTTGAACGACCTGAAGGCGTGCGACCTGGTGCTTCTGGTCATTGATCCGGCGACCCGGGATGTCCGCACCGAACAGGACGTCATCGCGCACGCGCGCGATTTGGACAAGCAGATCCTGATTGTCTATAATCATTTTGACGCGACCCCCGCGGCGCCGATCGAGGAGGCGCTGGACCTGCTCCGGTTTTACAAAAAAATACACATCGAAGCCAACAACGTCAAGTACCGCGCCGGGCTCATTGATTTCATTCTCAAGAATTATGTCCCCAAGCACGACACCACCGAACTGCTCCCCTTTGTACGGCCAGACGAATACTATGTGCTGATCATCCCGATGGATGTCGAGACGCCGCCGGGCCGTTACTTGCGTCCCCAGGCCATGGTCGAAGAATCGATCACCCGGCGCTGGGCCTATCCGGTCTCGTTCCGTCTGGATTTGGGCAAGGCCCGCGGCCCGCGCGAACAGGCGGAAGAGGAGAACACGCGGTTTCAGCGCTTTCTGAATAATTTCCAGAAGCGCCCCCACGCGATGATCACCGACTCGCAGGCCATGGACATCATGAAAGACTGGTGTCCGTCGGATATCGGCTTGACGACGTTTTCGATTGTGATGATCAATTATTTCAGCCGGGGCAGGCTCCACACCTTTGCCGCGGGGGTGCACGCGCTCGAGACGGTGAAGCCCGGTGACAAGGTCCTCATCGTGGAGGCGTGCAATCATTCGCGGATCGGCGAAGATATCGGCACGGTGCAAATCCCGAACCACTTTGCAAAACACTACCCGGGCGTCACGATTGAACACAACTTCGGCCGCGAGTTTCAGGACAACCAGCAGCTGGCGCAGTACAAGCTGATCATCCACTGCGGGGGCTGCATGATCAGCGCCCAGAAGTTCCAGGCCCGTCTGCGCGACCTGGAAACCGTGGGGGTGCCCATCACCAACTACGGCGTCCTGCTCTCCTATTTCCAGGGGCCTGCGACGTTGGAACGCGTGCTCAAGCCTTTTGCCCCTTGAAACGGCGCTTCCTGAAACATGAGCGGATGGACGGCCCGTCCCTGGTCGGCCCCCACTGGTCCATTCAATTTGGCGGCCTTTGGGCCGTCTCCTCAATCGCTCGGTTGTGCCTGCATTTCCTCCATGCTGACGACCCGGTTTTCGCGGCGTGACTGCTCCGCTGCAAACACCATCATGTGTGTTTCCAGGGATTCCTCCGGTCCGGACAAAACGTGGCTATGATCGTGGTGACGCACGTCATGAATGAACGCCTCCATGATGGCGTAGTCTCCCCCGCCATGACCGCCCAGGATCGAATGGTCACCCGATTCCGTTCGGAGCTCTTCCCAGGTATCAGTCAAGAAGTCGAATCGTCACACCGTTGCTAACAAGTTGGCCCCGCGTTCCGAAAATGCGCGTCTGGCGGTGGTCGGCTTCGGTGAACGCCGTCATGGTGAGGCTGGCGGTGGTTCCGCATTCACGTCCGGAGTGAGAACATCGACGGGCCACCCCATGCGACCTTGCGCCACACGCGAGAGGTAGATCTTTTTCGCCGAGTACGGGCAGGAAGCTTCATGCGGGCAGTCCAGGCATCGGTTGGTTGCCCCGCGCGGCTTCTGGTCGGTCCGGAAGTGTTTCAACGTGCCAAAGGACTGAACGGAGGCGCATCTGCGGCCGATGATGAACCGAATCCAGTCCACATCATGGCAACACTTCGCGAGCAGCATGGGAGAAGAGATCCCCTCGCGACGCCAGTTGCCGCGCACATAAGAATGCGCCTGATGCCAGTAACCCACCGGCTCGAGCGATTGCACATTCACCACATCGCCTATCACGCCCGAAGCGATCAACTCCTTGATCATCTGGTTCGCGACGGCTCAGCGTGCCAGATGGACAACGAATGTCGCAGGTCGGGCAAGGAGTATTACTTCCTGTACGTGCCGAGCAATCAGATCGTCCGGTCAAGCACACGCTGGTTCATCGAGCCCTACATGACCCAGTTCAGGGGGCGAATCGTGGAGCCGGTTCGGACAATCCATGACCTGCCGCACTTCGATCTGGTGGCAAGCGGCTGCTGTGCATGTGACGTTGACGGCACGGTCTACTCGACCAGGCCTGTTGCCGACATCATGCGGCAGCTCGAATCGGCCGGCAAGATCAGCGCCCGTACCGTGAAGGTTGCGCTTATTCCCGGCAACAAACGGACGTTCCGTAGAGGAGTAGGCACTCAGTCGTGCGTGCTTATGCACGCGGATGTCGCGCTGACGAGCGGCCGAAAAGTCCACACGTTCGGCGCAAGTCAGATGCAGGCCTAGCCAGCACGGTTGGATATTTGATGCCTGCCCGGTAATGCCGGGCGGGCATCCTAAACAGTAAACGATTGGTTTCAAACGAGTGATTGCGCATAGCGCTTAGCAAAGGAGATACGATGACGTTGTTGAGGGTCACAGATCATGGAAAACGCAATCAAAAACGTGGCGACGAATGTAACATATTTGGTGAATCCCACATTGTCGCAGACAATAAGCGCGCAAGAGAAGGAAGAGAAAGAACAGGGGTTCCTGATGATGGGGTTGGCAGGATTGCCATCCAACGCACTTTTGGGTGAGAAAGCACTGGCGGCAGTGCTTGACGTGTCGACTCGGACATTGCATAGAATGGTGGTCCGTGGCCAGATGCCACAGGGCGTGAAGTTGGGAGGCAGGAGGGTTTGGATGGTCGGCAAGATCATCGAGTACTTGGCTGCTGAGGCCGAACGACTCGCAATGGAGGCACGAAAGCTTTCGATGCGAATGGTTCAGGGGAGGTTATAACGATGCCCAATATCTACCAGACAATCGCAAAGCTCACCGGCAAGCCGCACCCACTGTGGCGATACGAATTCTACGACCATCTTGGGCGTAAGCGCAAGGGTACTGGCACTACAAGCCGCAAGGAAACCGAGAAGATCGCGGCACAGGTGCAGGGGAAACAATACGCCATCCGCTGCGGAGTAGCGGCGGCTCCGAAGTCTACGGACGAGGTGCGCAACGTCGATCAGGTAATCGCGGAGTATCTTCGTTGGGGGAACACCCAAGGCGGCCGCCGAGGTCACCCTTGGGGTTCTGAGCACGCACGCAAGCGTGAACAAAACCTGAAGTTCTGGAAAGAAGAACTGAGTTTGCGGACGCAGATGGACCTGATTGATTGCCAATCGCGGGTGGAACGGGTCATCCACTGTCTGCATATAACGGCAGGGCGGTCAGGAAAGACAACTTGGAACCGTGTAGAAACTTTACAGGCCTTTTGCCGTTGGTGTGTTAATCGCGACTATTTAGCAGACGATCCGCTGCGCAAACTCACAAAGATCAATACCGATCCCATACGTCGTCGGCGTCCTCTGGATGCTGACGAGATTGGTCGGTTGCTACAGACCTGTCTTCCCGAGCGTGTCCTGCTGTATGAAATCGCGATTTGTTCCGGACTTCGCGCCAACGAACTCCGGCATATCACGCCCAGGCACCTCGATGTCTTTCGGGTTGGCCTACGTCTGGAGGCGTCGTGGACAAAAAACCGGCTGGATGGATTTCAGCCAATACCTCGTTGGCTCATGGATAAATTGTTGGCTGCTGCGGCAGGGGTGTCACCTGACGCCCCTCTGTTCAGCGTACAAAAAAGTCATGCGGCGAGAATGCAGGCGGACGATCTGGAACGGGCTGGGATTCCTATTTTCAAGCCGGGCGAAGGGAAAGTCGTTTTTCACAGCCTGCGCATGAGTTATTGCAGCTTGCTCGATGACCATGGGGCATCAGCAAAAACAACACAGGAACTGGCTCGTCACTCCACACCCACGCTCACAATGAACGTGTACGTACGGACAAAAGAGGATCGTGTCCGGGGTGTTGTGGAGGCACTCGGGGCGACAGTTCGGCAGGCTCCAGCATCCCCACTAAACCCTAATGGGATTCCGGCACAGGAGGCAGAAATGCGTAAAGCGCTGTAAGCCAGCGCTTTAAGCATACCAAAAATGGTGGAGGCGGGGGGAGTTGAACCCTTTTTCCCCACAAACTCGAACCCAAGGAAAACATTGAAAAGCCTCGTAAACCTTTGATACAGAGCAGAAAGCGCCCGCCGGATTGATTTCGGCATAACCGTCCAAACACGAATATAACCGGTCAAAGCGTTTAAAAGAGGGGAAAATTTGGGGAAGACATTTATAGCCTGACGATCCCAACAGCGCTTCTGTCGGATTGCTGCGTTCGCTGGTCATCGGCAGAACATCGTGGTATGCTTGCACGCATGAAAACATCCCTCTGCCTTGCGCTTCTCGTGGCCGGCGGTCTTCTGGTCGGAGCCGTCTGCCCATCCCAGGCTGCGGAGCAAATTGTCGGCGGTTATTCCGAGACCTCCGTCACGAACGCTGAAGTCGTTGCGGTAGCCCAGTTCGCCGTCAAGGCCCAGGCAGCCACGTCAGAACAGAAGATCGTCATCACCTTGGTCGAGCTTCTTTCGGCCCGGCAGCAGGTTGTGGCCGGAATGAACTACCGGCTGCGGCTCAAGGTGAAGGTTGATGGGAAGGTCAAGGAGGCCGAGGCGGTGGTCTGGCGGAAACTGTCAGGTGAGCACGAACTGACATCCTGGACGTGGAAATAGGATGGGACGGCGATGCCCGACTTCAAGTCCAACGATGAGTGCTTTGCGGCGTTCCGTAAGCTGCATGCAGGCGCAAAGCCCATTTCACGCAAGAAGTAGCCATGTCCGACACGCCCCATTATCGTTTCAGCCGCTACGGCGTCGCCTTTAAGAACGGCAAGTTCTACTACTTTTCCGACGATTCCATGCTCGTGTTCAAATCCTGGCCCGACCCGCGGGCCTGGATTAAGAATCTGACTCGTGGCTGGCACGCCTCGCGCAAGCAGGCTGACCGTTTGTTTTCAAGCTATGTTGGCAACGCGGAGTACGACAAACCGCCTGAACTCCCGGCCCATCTCTACGATTTTCCGGGGGACAAAAAGACTGGCGGCGCGCTGGTCGACACCCCTCTGAACGATGAGTTCCCCGAGTACGATGTCCAGACCGAATCCGAGCCACCGAACAACGACTACGATGCCGTGCGCAACTATGGCCAGTACGAGGAACGGCTGGCCGTGCACCGCTTTCTCAGCCCCATCCCGGAGCCGGTTCGTGCCGAACTGCGCTGCTACTCCGAGCGGCGCTGGCACCTGCTGGGCCTCTTCGCCCGCTGTCCCGGTGCCATGGATCTGAGCCGCAGCAACCCCGCGCTCCTCTTCGCGCTCGCCAGCAACTGGGCCTTCCACAAACCGGCGGTGCAGTGGCCCGTGCGGGCAGCCCGCAGCCTGATCAATCGCAAGCAGCGCGTGATCCTGAAATGGCTCGGATTTCCCGCCACGGAGAGTGTCCGGCGGCTGCTGGCCAAGATCAGCCCCGACGCCCTGACCGTCCCGCGCCTCCTCTGGCTGCGCGAGCACCTGCCCGACCCCGCCTGTCTGGTCCTTCTGCAGCACCTGCCCCGGATCAACGACATCGTGCTGCGCCTGGTCACCAGCAGGCGGGTGCGCCCGCATCTGACCCCGCGCCTGCTGCTGGACCTGTGCGTGATCGAGCCGCAAGAGTACCCTGTGTTTCATCAGTCTCCGAAAGAACTACTTTACGACACGATGCGCATGTGCGAGGCCGTCAACTGGGAGCGGTGCCCGGTTCTGTTCAGGTCACTGGAGGCGTTGGAAGCGTTGCACCGCGACCTGGGGTGGCGCATCGCCTGGGTTCTTCGGATGCGAAAGGGGGTGTCGTACAAACGGCTGCCTCTGCCACCGTTTCCCGGCACCGAATGGATCCGACCGCTCAAAACGGTGGAGGCGATTGCCCGCGAAGGGTGGGAACAGGAGCATTGCGCGGCAAGCTATATCTCCCGGGTTGCCGAAGGGCACCAGTACCTCTACTGCGTCCTGAAGCCGCTGCGCGGCACGCTTGCAATCAGCCGGCAAGCAGGGACCAGACGCTGGTATCCGTCCCAGTTCCGGCAGTTGGCGAACGCGCCCGTGCCCGAGGCCATCGTCAAATCCACTTTCGAAGCCCTTTTCGCCAGCGG
>CAZDLY010000002.1:0-128811 GCA_964506575.1 uncultured Akkermansia sp.
CAGCCTGCTGTGGATCGGGCTGGCCGTGCACGTGGCGATGCGCGGTCCCGTGATTTCGGCGCTGCGGAACGAGTGACCTACGTACACACGGTCGTAAATGCTGTGTCGTAACTTAGGTTCATTCTCGTCGTCGTCTCGATAACAGGTTGCGCGATCACGGGCGGCTGGGACTGTAAAGAAGACCTGTCTTAATTGTCGCCCGATAGATCCTGACGTATCTCAGATCAGGGAAAGGCGCGAAGCGTCAGGTAGGGCTGCGGCGTCTCGCCGCGCCGCTGATGATGGGGAAGCCTGATGGTCTGCGGCAAACGGCAAACGCATGCCCTGCACGCGCGGACCCATTGGCCTGCGGCGCGATATTCTCTTCATGTCCTGTTTTTGCGTTGAAGACGCGGCCGTGAAATGGTATTGTACCAAACGTGAACAAAGTTGAACTTACAGCCTTCTGTTCTTCCCGTCCGGGCCAATTGTCTGTATAGTAAACCCCACTCTTTTTGACAACCGGGCGGCAACGTCGCCGACAATCTGGAGCGAAGCTATGGCACAGGCCGTGATTTTTCCGAAGCTGGGGCAGACGATGGAAGAGGGTTTGATCGTCAAGTGGCTGAAACAGGAGGGCGAGGCCGTCGCCAAGGGCGACATTCTGTTCGAAATCGAAACCGACAAGGCGAATCTCGAGGTGGAGTCGTTCTTCGAGGGCATCTTGTTGAAGATCTACGTGGGCACGGGAATCACCGTGCCCGTGAATACGGTCGTGGGATACGTGGGCGCAGCCGGAGAGCCGGTGCCTGCCCAGCCGCCTGCGCCGGCCGCCGCGCCCGCAGCCGCGCAGGCGTCCGTTCCGGCGGCGGTGCCGCGCGCCGAAGCGCCCCGTGCTGCGGAGGCTGCCGTCCGGACCCTCGCATCCGCGCCCGCCCCAGTTTCCGCCCCAACTCCCGCCCCGGCTCCCGCAGTTGCGGCCAAACGGGCGATCTCGCCCCGCGCCAAGGCGCTGGCGCGCGACAAGGCGGTGGATCCGGCCCCGGTGACCGGCACCGGCCCCAACGGCCGGATCACCGAGAAGGACGTCCTGGCCTACCTGGCGGCGCGGCACTACGAGGCCCTCCGCATCGCGCCGGCCGCGAAACGGCTCGCGCAGGAGAAGGGCGTGGACATCCTGACGGTCCGCGGCTCGGGCGAGGGCGGCCGGATCCGGGTCGAAGATGTCGAACGGGCGATCCGCGCGCAGCCGGTTGCGCTGTCGCGCATGCGGCAGGTGATCGCCCGCCGCCTGGTCGAATCGAAGCAGACGATCCCCCATTTCTACGTCACGGTGACGGCGGACATCACCGACCTGATGCGCTATCGCGCCGCGCTCAAGGCGGCCGGAAGCGCGTACAGCGTCAACGATTTCATCCTCGAGGCGGTCGTGCTCGCGCTGGATGAGTTCCCGGCGGTCAATTCCACAACCGACGGCCGCACGGTGACCTGGCGGGGCGATGTCGACCTCGGCGTGGCCGTGAGCGTGGAGAACGGACTCGTGGTGCCGGTGGTCCGCGCCGCCCAGACGCTGAGCCTGGCCGAACTGCGCGACCGCGTCAGGGCGCTCGCCGACAAGGCGCGGGCCGGCAAGCTGACCCCCGACGAGATGACCGGAAGCAGCTTTACCGTCTCCAACATGGGAATGCTCGACGTCGATTCCTTCGCCGCGATCATCAATCCCGGCGAGGCCGGCATTCTCGCGGTGGCGAGCGGACGCGAGGCGCCCGCCGTGGTCAACGGCGAAGTCCGCATCCGCACACGGATGGCGATGACCCTCTCCGCCGACCACCGCATCGTGGACGGCGCGACCGGCGCCCGCTTCGCCAACGCCATCCGCCTGAAACTCGAAAACGTCGAGCTGTGGAAAAGCCTGGTGTGAGAAACCCGGGTTCAGGGGGCAGGGTTCACAGGTTCTTTCCGCTTGTCTTCCCCGTCGTTTTGAGAGTAAACTCCGTTGATCGCGAGTCCTCCGTGGCGCTCGCGTGGAGGAGACCCCGAAAATGCCCGCGCTGACAATCAAACCCGCCGGTTCCTGCCGCTTCGACGAACTCTCGCTGGGCGAGGTGATGCTGCGCCTCGATCCGGGCGAGATGCGCATCCGGACCGCCCGCGCCTTCACCGCCTGGGAGGGCGGCGGCGAGTACAACGTCGCCCGCGGCCTGCGCAAGTGCTTCGGCCTGCGGACGGCGATCGTCACCGCCTTTCCCGAGAATGACATCGGCCGACTGGTCGAGGACTTCATCCTGCAGGGCGGGGTGGACGTTTCGCTCATCCGGTGGCTGCCGTTCGACGGCATCGGCCGCAACACCCGCGTCGGGCTCAATTTCACCGAGCGCGGCTACGGCATCCGCGGCGCGCTCGGCATCCCCGACCGCGGCCACACCGCCGCCGCCCAGCTCAAGCCGGGCGACATCGACTGGGAGCACATCTTCGGCGTGCAGGGCGTCCGCTGGTTCCATACCGGCGGCATTTACGCGGCCCTCTCGGCGACCGCGCCGCTGGTGATCGAGGAGGCCATGGCCGCCGCGCGCAAGCACGGCACGGTGATTTCCTACGACCTGAACTACCGGCCCTCGCTCTGGAAATCGTTCGGCGGACTGGCCCAATGCCAGGCGATCAACCGCCGCCTCGCCCGCTACGTGGATGTCATGATCGGCAACGAGGAGGACTACACCGCCTGCCTCGGCGTCGCGGTCGAGGGCGTCGACGAGCATCTCTCCTCGCTCGACATCTCGTCGTTCAAGCGGATGATCGGGCAAACGGTCGCCCAGTTCCCGAATTTCAAGGCGTGCGCCACCACCCTGCGCACCGTCCACTCGGCCTCGGTCAACGACTGGGGCGCGGTCTGCTGGCATGACGGCGCCTTCTTCGAGGCGCCGCACATGCGGGATCTCTGGGTGCTCGACCGCGTCGGCGGCGGCGACAGCTTCGCCTCAGGCCTGATCTACGGCTTCCTGACGGGCCGCGATGCCGACAAGGCCGTGCGCTACGGCGCGGCCCACGGCGCGCTCGCCATGACCACCCCGGGCGACACCTCGATGGCCTCCCTTTCCGAAGTCGAAAAACTCATGGGCGGCGGCTCCGCCCGTGTCGTCCGCTGAGTGAACGCCCCCGGAGAAAGCGCCCATGAATCTAAAAACGTCTTACCTCGGTCTCGAACTCAAGAATCCGCTGATGGTCAGCAGCTGCCCCCTGACCAGTTCCGTCGCGGGCGTGGCCGCCCTGGAGGCGGCGGGTGCGGCGGCGATCGTGGTGCGCTCGATCTTCGAGGAGCAGATCCGCGCCGAGACGGCTTCGATGGACACGGCCCTCGCCGACGACGGCACGGGGGCCGCCCTCGATTACCTCCGCGCGGATCTCGGCATGCGCCTCGGGCCCGAGAAGTACATCGACGTCATCCGGGCGATCCGCAAAGCCGTCACCATCCCGGTCATCGCCTCGATCAACTGCATCTCGCCCGACCAGTGGGTCACCTTCGCCCGCAAGATCGAAAGGGCCGGTGCCGACGCCCTGGAATTGAACGTGTACGATATCCCGCAGAATCCGGATGAGACGTCCGAGGCCGTGGAAGCGCGCCACCTCGCGCTCGTTCAGGCGATCCGGGCCGAGGTCAAGCTTCCCGTCGCGATCAAGCTCTCGCCCTATTACACCCACGCGCTCGCCTTCACGCGCAGGCTCGACCGGCTGGGCGTCAAGGGCCTGGTGCTTTTCAACCGGTTCCTCCAGCCCGATATTGACGTCGCAACCGGGCGCCTGCGTTTCGAAGTGAACTTCTCCCGCGAGCAGGATCTGCTCCTGCCCCTGCGCTGGGTCGCGATCCTGCGCGACCACGTGCGGTGCGACCTGGCCATCAGCGGCGGCGTGCATACCGGCGACGGCCTGGTCAAGGGGTTGCTGGCGGGCGCCAACGTCGCCTATTGCTGTTCCGCGCTGTTCCACAACCCCGATCGCCGCGCCGTGATCGGCGGCCTGCTCGCCGGCCTTGAGGCCTGGATGCGGAGCAAAGGCCATGCCGACCTCGCCGCCTTCCGCGGCACCCTGCGCGAACGCGTGCTCGGCGACGGCCAGGGCTTCGAGCGCGCCCACTACGTCAAGGTGCTCTCCTCTCGCCACGAATGAAACGAACGTCCCAATCCCGTCGCCCGCCGCTCGAAGCCGACCTCGGCTTCGCCCGGCTCGACCTCGACCGGCTGCGGCGGCGGGGGATTCCGGAGGTCATCTTCGGATCGGGCAAGACCGCCGCGCAGTTGGCCGCAATTGTGGCGCGGCTGAACGCAGCCGGACAGAACGCCTTCGCCACGCGCGTCACCCCGGAACAGGCCGGGGCGGTCCGGCGCGAGATTCCCGACGCCGTTTACGAGCCCATCAGCCGGACGCTGACGCGCGACGTCGCCCCCCTCCCCCGGCTGCGGGGCAAGGTCGCGATCCTCTGCGCGGGCACCGCCGACATTCCGGTGGCGGAGGAGGCGGCCGTGACCGCGGCCCGCATGGGCGCCCGCGTCGAACGGGTCTACGATGTCGGCGTGGCCGGCCTGCACCGGCTGCTGCGGCGTTTGCCGGTTTTTTCCGACGCCCGCGCCGTGATCGTGGTCGCCGGCATGGAAGGCGCGCTTCCCTCTGTTGTCGCGGGGCTGATCGACAAGCCGGTCATTGCCGTCCCTACCAGTGTCGGCTACGGCGCGGCGCTCAACGGCCTCACCGCCCTCCTCGCCATGACCACCTCCTGCGCGTCGGGCGTCACCGTGGTCAACATTGACAACGGCTTTGGCGCCGGCGTGGCCGCCGCCTTGATCAACCGACGGTCGTGACCGCCGAATGAGAGAGCCTGCTGAACTGGATGGGCGGCAACGGTGGCGCGCGCGAAGGGACTGCGCGTCCTGGGCCTTACCGGAAACAGCGGCGGCGCGCTCGCGCCGCTATGCGAGACCTGCATCCAGGTGCCGGAGTCTGAGACGTACCGAATTCAGGAACTTCATCTGCCGGTATACCACGCCGTCTGCAGGATGCGCGAAGATCGGCTGATGGCGGATCGATAGCCGGTGCGACCTGCCGGGTGGGTGTGGGGGTTTTTCATCGGGCCTCTCCATCCTGAGGGCTTCTCCCCCATTCATTCGCGGCGTTTTCCCCGTTGGCGGCTACCGCTGGTAGATCGGGAGCTGGCGGTAGGAGACGCTCAACGACAGGATGGCCATGCTCGTGGCGTACTGCGCGTTGGGAGCAGCGCCCCTGGGCTGCCAGGCGCCATCCGGCCCCTGGATTTTCAGGATCGTCTCATACAACCGGGGCGCGAAGGATTCCCATTCCGTTCCGCCCAGTTGAAACATCCCGTTGGCCATGTAATAAAACGCGTAATACGGTTCGGTCTCCCCGCCCAGGGAAGACTCGTTCTTGAAATTGTCGGCAATGTACTTCCCTGCCGCCAGGGTCACCTCGTCCCGGTGCCGACCGGAGAGCTCCAGGCACAGCAGGCCGATGCCGGTCCGGGTCAGGTTGGGCGGACCGCCGGGATGGTAGGCAAATCCGCCACCCTGCTGGACCCGGCAACGCAGGATGAATTTCACGGCTTTCTCAATCGACTCCTTCGGGACCGGCGCTCCGTTGTTGCGTGAGGACCGCAAGGATGCCAACGCCCAACCGGCCAGGGAAATATCACTGTCGCCGCTGGTCGGCTCATAGCGCCACCCACCCGCGTGGGATTCACCTTTCGGAACATCCTGAGCCGCGAGAATGATGCGCAGGGCTCGCGGGAGCACAACGTCAATCCGTGCCTGCCGTTCAGGATCCACCATCCCGGACACCTCGGAAAGCATCAGGGTGGAGATGTTGTGACTGTACATCCGTCCGTTTTGTCCGATCAGCAGGCCGTTCGGCTGGGATTGTGAAAGAATGTGATCTATGCCGCGGTTGATGACGTCGCCTTGGGGGGGGAGTCCCGGCGAGTAGCCGCGGGCCAGGAAGGCCATGACAGCCAGCGAGGTGATGGCCGGGGTTGAGGCCCCGCCAATGGACCCATCGGCCGCCTGCGACCGGGCCAGAAACGCCAACCCTTTGTCCACGGCTTCATCAAAGGCCCGCTGATACTTGACATCCTCCAGCACCGAGGATTGCGCCAACGATTCCGTCACCGCAAGCCCGGCGGCGCAAGCCACGCCCAGGATGATACCGGCCACAAGCGTTGGTTTCATTTTTCCTCCCCGTGTCGCGAGACTTCCCTGAAATACTTCTGGATGATGGGCCGGTACTCTTCGGGACCCTCGCTGTTGATCGCCTGCAGAACGTCGTCCTTCAACTCGCCATGAAGGCGCATCCAGTCCCGTAACTGAGGGTTCAGGCGGCGGTCAAAAGCGGGAAGTTCCTCGGACTCGGTGCGCAAATCCTTGGCCCCCCCTCCTTCCAATGAGGCCGCCTGCAATGTGGAGGGACGCGGATTGACGCCCATGGCTTGCGCCTGACCGGCTGCTTGTTGCGCGGCCTGCGCCAGTTGGGCGGCGGCTTCCGCCGCGTCGGCGCTTTCGCTGGATTGCGCCGCTTCTCGGGCGCTCTGGTAGGCGTCGGCCAGTGGTTGCGGGTCCGTCTGGGCAGGTGAGGCCGCCGCGGTCTGCGCCGCCTGACGCAGGTTCTGCGCCGCCTGTTGCATCGCCTGCGCGGCCGCCTGCTGGTTCTGGCCGGCCTGCTGGGCCGCCTGTTGCATGGCCGGAGCAGAGGGGCTCTTCCCGTCGGGGCTTTTCCGGCCCGCCGCGGTCTGCATCTGCTGTCCTGCCTGTTCGGCGGCCTGACGGGCGCGCTGCATGGCCTGGGCCGCCTGGGCTGCGGCTGCCGCGGGGCGGGCGCCCTGGGCCGGCGCCAGGGCCTCGCTCGCCTGCGCCTGAATGGAAGCCGCCTCTTGCGCCAGATCGTCGGCCGCCTGGCCGACCTGCTCCTGCTGCCCCTGCAGGGCGTCCAACGGCCGGTCGGCGGCAAGCGCGTCAATCTGCCGGCCCAGTTGCTCCTGCTGTTCGGCGAGTTCCTGCGCCTGACGGGCGATCTGCTCCAGGGCCGCCTGCTTCTCCAGCGGTTCACCGGGCATGCCGCGGACGGCGCTCCGCATCTGTTCCGCCAACTGATTCAGCGCCTGTTCCGCGTTCTGCGCCGAGGCGCGCGCCTGAGCCCCGCGGTCCTGCTGCAATTCGTCGGCCGCCTGGCGGGCCGCGCGCGCGGCGGCGGCGGTCTGTTCGGCCGCGCCTTCCGGAGGGGTCTGGCGGCTCATCGCCTGCGCCAGCGCCTCGGCAGTTTGAGCGATCGTCCGCTCCTCCGCTTCCACCTGCCGGGCGATCGTGCTCTCCAGCCCATCGGCATTCCGCCGCTGTGCGGCCAGCAAGGCATCGGACTCCCGCCGCAACTCCTCCTGCCGGCGGGCCAGGTCGGCCAATTTTGCCGAATCAGCCTCCTGCTGCGCGGCCTGGGCGGATTCGCCGGCACGCATCGCCGATTGCGCGGCCTCCGCGGCTTCTGCCACCGCGGTCGCCGCCGACGCGGCGGCGGCCTCCTGCTTCTGGTTGGCGGTCTTGGGCGAATCGGCAGAGGCGGCCTGCTGCGCCTGCTGGGCCGCCTGCTGGGCGGATTGTTTCGCGCCCTCCGCAGACTTCCGGGCCTGCTGGGCTTCCCGCTGGGCGCTCTGGCTGTTCTGCTTCGCATCCTGCGCGTCCTGCTTCGCTTCGGCCGCATTCTCCCGCGCGGCCTGCGCGTTCTGCGCCGCGGCCTCGGCGGCACGTGCCGCCTCCTGCTGGCTGGGCTTGCCCTGGCTCTGTTGTGCCGTCTGTGCCGCCTGTTGGGCCGCCTGTTCCGCCTGTTGCGCGGTGGCCTTCGCCGCATCGGCCTGCTCCTGGGCCTTGCGGGTCGACTGCTCCGCCTGTTGCGCCGCCTTCTCGGCGGATTGGGCCGCCTGTTCCGCCAACTGCCCGGCCTGTTCGGCGGTGCGCGCCGACTCGCGCGCGGCTTCAGCCGGCGGGCGGGTCTTATCGGCCAGGGTTTTCTCCTGCTGCGCCTTCAACGCCGCGGCCTTCTCGGCATCGGACTCCCGCCGCAACGCCTCCTGCCTGCGGGCCAGGTCGGCCAATTTTGCCGCATCCGCTTTCTGCTGCGCGGCCTGAGCGGATTCGCCGGCACGCATCGCCGATTGCGCGGCCTCCGCGGCTTCTGCCACCGCGGTCGCCGCCGACGCGGCGGCGGCCTCCTGCTTCTGGTTGGCGGTCTTGGGCGAATCGGCAGAGGCGGCCTGCTGCGCCTGCTGGGCCGCCTGCTGGGCGGATTGTTTCGCGCCCTCCGCAGACTTCCGGGCCTGCTGGGCTTCCCGCTGGGCGCTCTGGCTGTTCTGCTTCGCATCCTGCGCGTCCTGCTTCGCTTCGGCCGCATTCTCCCGCGCGGCCTGCGCGTTCTGCGCCGCGGCCTCGGCGGCACGTGCCGCCTCCTGCTGGCTGGGCTTGCCCTGGCTCTGTTGTGCCGTCTGTGCCGCCTGTTGGGCCGCCTGTTCCGCCTGTTGCGCGGTGGCCTTCGCCGCATCGGCCTGCTCCTGGGCCTTGCGGGTCGACTGCTCCGCCTGTTGCGCCGCCTTCTCGGCGGATTGGGCCGCCTGTTCCGCCAACTGCCCGGCCTGTTCGGCGGTGCGCGCCGACTCGCGCGCGGCTTCAGCCGGCGGGCGGGTCTTATCGGCCAGGGTTTTCTCCTGCTGCGCCTTCAACGCCCCGGCCTTCACGGCAAGCTCCTGGCGCGAATCCGGTTTTCCCGTCGGGGGCGGTTGTCCCTCGGACTTCGGTTGCGTGGCGGTCGGCGTGGCAGCCGGCGGCTGATCCAGTGCCCGGGCCGCCTGGCGGAGGGATTCCGCCGCTTCCGCCTGCCGGCGCCGGGCCTGTTCGCGAAGGCCCGATTCCATTTCCCGGGCCGCCTGCTTCATGGCGTCGGCCTGTTGGGAGGCCTGCGGTTCCGCCCTGGCGCTTTCGGCCAGCTTGTCCTGCCGCGCGGTGAGATCGCGCCACTGCGCGTCCTGCTTCTGCTGCTGCTCCGCCGCCTCGCGGGTGAGCGCGGCCAGTTCAGCCTGTCGCCTGGCAAGCCGGTCGGCTTCGTCAGCCGCGCGTACGGATTGGTTGCTAACCGAACCGGCCACGTGCGCTGCGGCTTCCGGCGTTTCCCGCGCCATTTTGGCGAGGTCGTCGGCCACGGCGTCCTGCTCGCCGGCCCACCGCTTGTCCGCGGCCAGAGATGCGGCTTTATCCACCGCGTTGGTGGCTCCCGCCGCATCGGCGTTTTCGAGGTCCCGGCGCTCCTGGGCCAGTTGCTTCTGCTGGCCGCTCATCACATCCAATTCAACGGCCCGCTTGGCGGCGATGCGGGCCTTATCGTGGTCGCTGATCGCCTGTTCTACGACCTTCATCGATGTGGTGATCTCCGCCGTCACATTGCTGCGAAGGGTGGAACGCTCGGCGGGATTATCCATCAGCTTGATTTGTCCGGTCAGATTCTCGGCCTTAGCCACGTGCTCTTCGGCCAGGGCGTTGAGATTCGTCGCCAGCGCTTCGAAGAATCCATTCTCAAGCTCCTGCGCGGTGGCGCGCAGGGCGTTCTCGGCAGAGGCCAAAACATCCTGCAAGGCGTCGATCCGGCGCGAGGAGTCGGCGGTCAACGCAGGCTGTTTCTCCAGCGGGGCGGCCAGGGCGGCTGCCTCTGCGTTGGCCTTGTTCAGTTGCTGCTGGATCAGTTTCAACCCCTCGGTGGCGCGTTTGTCCTGACTGGCCAATACCTGTTCCTGCCAGGCGTCCGCCTGAGTGTCGAGGATGATGGTGAAGGCGTCCGATTGCCCCGACTGCGGTCCCTGGGCATCGGCTGGCAGGCGATCCGTGGCGCGCAGTCTGACCGAGACGCGCGGCGCATTCGTGAACAGGGAGTCCTGAAGATCGATGGCGGTATCCCCGGTGATTTTGGTGCCGGGTTGGCCTGAAACAGGCGCGGGCATGGCCAGGGGACGGATAACCTCGCGGGGGTTGCCAGGGAACGTGAACACGAGCGCGAGGGCCTGCAGACCGAGGTCATCCTCGGCGGTATAGAATACCGGCAGGCGCGTATCGCGGTTCAAGCGCAGTTCCCGCTGGCGCGGATTGGAGACAACCACCGCCGGAGGCGCATCCGGGATGCTCTGGATGGTCTGTTCGAACGGCGAGTTGCGCAGCCCGATTTCATCCGTCAGGCGAAGCGTCCAGACCCCCGTCAGCCCTTTGGGCAAGACCAGTGAAAAATCGTAGACCACGCTTCCCGTGCCTTCGCGAAGGACGCCCGGGATGAGATTGGTGGCCTGGCTGCCCTGGATTTCCATCACCGCCGACTGAACGGCTTTGTTCAGATTAACGGAAACGGTCACCTCGGTGCCCGCCAATGCCCGGATCGTGCCGGAGCCATCCCGGTCCAGCCGCGGCTCCATGCCGGCATAATCCGGATAGCGATAGCGGATATCCCGTTGCGTGATGACGGGCGGCACCGCCACCCGGACGGTGAAATAGCGGGAGACGGCGTCACCCGCCTGGACCCGGTAACGGAATTCCCGGAGCACTTCAGGAAGCGTGACGGAATAACTCCGGCTGGTCTGGTTGCTGGCCGCCGGCATGGCGATCATATCCGCCACCCTTTCATTCTTCTCGAAATCCATCATTCGCAAACGGGCGAACGTCACGGCGGGATTGCGGGTTTTCACGTTGATCTGCAGGCTGCTCCCGGCGGCAACCAGCGTGTCGCCGGGTTCGACCACCACGTCAACGGCACGGACATTGGGGAGATTCAGAAAGGGGGCGACGGCGCGGGCCATGAGAAACCCGGTCTGGCGCGGCAAAGCCACCGACAGGCCGGATATAATGGCGATCACCAGAACGGCGGCGATCCCGAAGGGCATCGCGCTGCGGAAGGAAATCTCCTTGCGGGGCCGGAGGGTTGCTGTCTCCCGGACCGCCTCTTCTGTCAGCGCCTGGATCAGCGTTTCGGAACCCCGGATGGAGGGCATATCCTGGCTGGCGAGCAATTCCACGGCGGAACTGATGCGCTCCTGCAATTCAGGATGATGGGTTTCGATCAGGCGCGCCATGCCGGTCAGCGTGAATGACCGGGTCAGCGGCCGTACCAGATACCAGCCGGTTACGCCGGCCCAGCAGGCATAGGCCGAAAGCGTCAGGGTCCAGCGCGGCCAGTCCTGCAACAGCACCAGCGTCGAGTCCAGAAACATCACGATCAGGAAGGCCCCGATACCCGCCGTGCAGGAGGCGCACACCCCCCGGACGATAAGCACGTTGCGTTCCCGCCTGATTAATTCATTCAGGGCCGTTATCATCGGGGCCGGCAGTGACCGCGGTTGATCTTTCGGATACTCATTCATCAGGGCAGCCTCACTCTCTTTCGCAGCACCCACTCGGCCGTCAACAACGCCACGATCAGGAGCAGCCATGGCCATGAATTCCACAAATCGATCTGACGTCGTTCCACCTGGGTGATTCGCGGGGGGCCCAGCCTTTCGGGGAGGGAGGCCAGATCACCGGGGTCCAGAACCCGGCCGGCGGTGAGCGCCGCAATACTGCTCATCAGGCCGCTATCGGCGGCCAGTTCAACTTTTTCGGAGTCCGCCGCCGCCGTGACGGCGAACTGGCTGAAAACATGGTTTGTTTCGGAATCACCTCCTCCGGCTCCTGCGGATTCCAAGTCAAGACGATAGCGGCCTTCGGGCAACGAACTGATCTCCGCGGCATAGAGGCCCGGCGAGCCCTCGCGGTAGCGCAACGGGCGCTGAAGCGTCATCGCGCCGGTCTCGGAACGGATGATGACGCGAGGCGAGGCGTTGGTGATGGGGAGGTAGTCATCCGTCGCCAGGCGGGCGATGACTCGCACGGGTGAGCCCGCCGTGTAGCGCGAGCGCGAGGTGCCCACCCGTACCGTGGCGGATCCGGCGGCGATCCGTTCAGCCGTGGCCCAACGGAGAATCTGGCCCCAGAACTTGTGATGATGCTCATCGCCCGTACGATAGCGAAGGCGCCAGGTGTGGTCATATCCAAACAGCAGGACGGATCCAAACCCCGCCTGATGGGTGACCAGAAGCGGCTTATCCTTCTCCGTCTGCCGCTGGCGCGCCAGACCCTCGGCGTCGGGAATGCGGAGCACCGGTTCTCCCACGGTCCGGCGCGCCCCTTCCGCATAAGCCAGAACGGTTGCGCCGTCCTTGGCCTTGATGGAACCGTTGCGCCAGTAGAGTGTCGGCATGCCGTTCCATATCGCGAGGTTCCGCGCCGCGTCGTCATCGAGCTTCATGAACATCGCGTTGCGTCCCTCCGCCGTGAGGCTGAGGCGGAACTCCGCTTCCGGCGCGGCCAGGAGCGGACGGCTGGATGGCGTGAAGGTCACCGGGAAGACCTCCGCCAGCGGGGTTCGGTCGTAGGATTGAGGCATATGGCGGGCTCCGGCCAGTACGATCAGGGAACCCCCGCGTTTGACCACGTAATCCCTCAAAATCCGCTGATTTTCCTGACCCAGTTCATGGGGCGCCACGTCGCCCAGGATGATGACATCGAACTTCATCCATTCCGCCTCGTTGGCCGGCAGGAGCGTGGCCTCGGTCTCGCTGGATGAATCTCCCGAAACGGAGGCGGCCCGTGGGGGCCGGTTCGTGATGCCGGCCACCTGATCCGGATGCAGCAGCAGATACTGGAGCCGCACATTTTTATCCCGCTGCATAAACAGGTTCTTGAGGTAACGGAACTCCCAGCGCGGATAGGCATCCAGCAGAAGAACCTTTACGGGGTCGCTGCTGACCATGACCGGCATATCCATGACGTTATTGGTGTAATCCACCTCCCTGGGGAAGGACTCCACCTGGACGCGATAATGATGCAAGCCGTCGGCCTTGGGGACATCCGACAGCAGTATTTGCTTCCTGAACGCGGCCGTCGCCGGAACCATCGTGTTGGATGCTACGCCGCTGAGGCCGTCCAGCAGGGTGACGGTTACATTCGTTCCCGCCAGACCGTCCAGTTTAAGATCCACGGTAAAGGAAACCCTGTCGTTGGTGCTCACCGATTCCGGTGCTGAGAGGGAGGCAATCGCGGCGTCGGTGGGCGGATGGGTGGCGGCGCCCATGATCACAGGAAAGACCGGAATCCGCCGGGTTCCGAGTCGTCTGGCCGCCGTTTCCACCGAGCCTGCTGCATTATGCCGTCCGTCCGAGAGCAGAATGATTCCCGCCACTTGCTCCGGCGGCAGATCGGATGCGGCGTTCTCCAGGGCATCCGCGATATCGGTCCCCAGCATCTGCCCGACGGCAGGCGTGACGTTGAACGCATTGGTCGAGTCCAGCAGGACACTGGGCTGGAGACCCGCGTGAAACGCGCCGAATGTGTGGAACTGCACGCCGTATTCACGGTGGAGGCGTTCAAGGAGTGCCGGTGAACGCTCCGGGTCATCCGGGAGCCGGGAGCCGGACTTGTTCAGCAACAGACGGGCGGCCACTTCGCTCCGGAGCAGCGCGGCGACCTGGTCGACGGTCTCGCGATCGCGGGTTGACAGCGACCGGTAAAAGGCTTCATCAATGCCGTCGCCCGCCGGAGACAGCCGGCTTTCCGTGTTCAGGAGTGAGGCGGCCACCTGTCCCAGCACCTTCCGGGCATTGGCAAAAGCGACCGTGCCGGTCGCGGCGACGCGGCTGTCGCCGGCCCACGTGATCAACGTGTCGAGCGGCTGGATCCCCTCCGCGGTGAGGTCGGCTGAGACCTTCCTGATGGCTGCGGCGTGGGCCACGCTGTTGCTGGTCAGGAATGGGGCTGCGGCGGCGTCCTTCAGCGCGCCATCGGCCGTCACGAGCGTGTCGCGCCACTGCTTGAACTTTCTATTCCACGCCGGCGCCTGGCGTTCAATCTGGCGGACCTGCACTTCCGGGGGCGTCGCGGCCAGGGCATTCAATCCGTCCGACTGCGCCTGCATGTCCTGGCCGATGGTCTTGATGGTGGCGGCCACGCGGTCGACGGTGACGGTCCGATGAGCCGCGGGGATGTGCAAGGCTTCGGACCAGCGCACCTTTTCGCCCCCCGTCATGTTGTTGTCCGGCACTTGCATGGAAGCGCTGACATCCAGCAGCACCACGACACGGCGTTCAAAGCGGCGGATGGCATCAAAAATCCGCACCGGCTGGCACAGGATGACCAGCACGGCCAGCACGACGCCCATCCGGAGCAGGGTCAAGGCCCGGCCGGCCCGCCGGGAGATGAGGGTGCGTTCCAGGCGGGACAAAGCCAAGCTGGTTTCGACGAGCACAGCTCCGATCAGCATCAGGGCCCAAACGTTCCAGGAGGTCGAATAAACAACCCCCTGGCGAGCCAGTTCCGAGGCGGCCATCAGCGACAGAAAACCCAGCACGGTTCTGGCGAGGAAGCCCGCCGTTTGGCGCCGCACGCCCGGCAGGGGGCGGCTCCACACGTGGCTCCATATCCAGCCGGCCATCAGCACGAGGAAAACCGGGACAAGCAGGTAGGCCGGGATCAACAACGTGATATCCAGTTGGGGCGGCAGCGTCTCGGGGTTCATGGGGGGGCCTCCATCAGTTGCTCCAACCTGGCCTTGGTTGCCCGCACACTCTCGGCGGGGGAGCGCAGCTCGACCGGCTTGGCCTGGTGGAGGTGGCGGTGGAGCGTGATCCAGCGCGTCAACGCGCTTTCCGCCAGCAGGATCAGCAGGGCACAGAGGATGAGGATTTTCCACAGTTCCTGGCCCGGCACCTGGCCGGTAAAGGCCGCCACGAGTTCATTGATGTTCTGCGGCAGGAAGAGATCCATGTGGTTGCGCAGGGCCGAAACATCGGCATCTCCAAGGGGTGTCAAGGTGCTTTCGGCCGTCTGGTGGGCAACAGCGAACAGGGCTTCGTGAACCTGGTTGGTCGGGATGCCGATAGCGGAAGCGATGAGGTCAGGAAGTCGCACGCGGTACAATCCCGGGAAACGGGTTCCGGGAAATCTCAGCCGGAATTCCTTGCCCGTGTAATCAATGGCGACCGTCGCTTCCTCGCCTGTCGGCAGGATGACGGCGGCGCTCAGGGCATTGGTGCCGGGCGGGGGCGCTGCCGGCAGGCTGCCCGCCAGGCTGTATTCCGCGCCCGGCTGAAGGTTGCAGATTTGCATCCTCGGCGCGGCCAGATAATTGACCATCTCGTGAATCATCGGCACAAAGCATTTCAATGAGGAAAAATTGCTATCGCGCCGATCGAAAGCCAGGGTGCTCATGAGGACATACCCTTTACCGATCTGCCGCTCCAACAGCCAGGGGTCGCCCGATTCGAGACGGCCGGCGACGCGCACGGACGGGGCGTCGGCTTCCAGGCCGGGCTTCCAGTAGGCGGCCACGAGTCCCAGCCGGAGGTCCGACTGATCCGGTTGCGCCACGAGCCGCACCGCCGGATGTGTCAGGGACCTCAGATCCAGCAGCACCGGATCGGGCGGATAGATTCGCTTGTCCAGCCGGGCCGGCGGAATCGCTTCACCTGCCAGACTCTGCCAGGTGTTGTAGAACGCGGGCTCCGCGCGATTGCCCGGCAGGATCAGGAGCCCGCCGCCCTCCTTGACGAACCTCGCCAGGCGTTCGGCCTCGATCGCCGGAAGGCGAGGTACATCGGCCATCAGAATAACCCGGTAGGCTCCCAGATCGCGGATCGTGCCGATGTCCGCAGCCTGCACAATGGTGGGCTCCACGAGGTAGGACATATCCCGGGACGCCCCTTCGGCAGAGGCGGCAGTTTCGCGCGGCGTCAGGGCGACGCGGATCAGGCCGGCGGTTTTGAAGAAGAAGAGGCGCTCGGCCGGGGCGCCCTCGATCAGCAGGACGGGGAGGCGGTCCATCACGTGGACGACCTGATCCAGGAGGTTGTCCGCAGGCAGGTCGTCTTCGGCCAGCAGACGGGCGGAGACAACATGGTAGCCGGGCGTCTCGAATTGATGGGTGAAGTGAAAGGCCTCCGAGGCTTGGGGCGGCAAATCCCGGATGATGGGGGTACGCTCCACGTTCCGGCCATCCACCACCCATTCCAGCGCCGCCGGACGGAAGGGCACGGTGCCCGTGTTGCCGATGGTGACATCCACTTTGACGGGACGGTCTGTGCCGATAACGGAACGCGACAGGCGTATCTCCGAGACCAGGACATTGCGGAAGGGGCCGGGGCTTTCCAGCCGACGGCAAAAGACACGGGGCGGGGAAGGAAGCGACTTCAAATTCGACGCCAGGAATTCCCAGCGGGCCACCGACTGCGGTTCCCAGCCCGCCGCCTGTCCGTCGGTGAAGATCACGATGCGTTTGGCAACATTGGGGCCGTCGGTCAGCAGTGTGGCGCATAGATTCAGCGTCTCCAGCACGGACATGACGCCCCCCGCCGGGCGGCATTCCGCGGAGCGGAGCGCCCGCAGCAGTTCCCGGCGGTCCGAGGTTGGGCGGCGGAGCAGCGGCTGGGGGACTGGACCACCCAGGACAAGGGCAATGGCATCGGCGGAGCGCATCTGCTCGATCAGCCCGGAAGCCTCCTCCTTCGCCCGGGTGAAATTGCTCCGCCCGTCGGCCATCCGGGTCATGGACAGGGAGGCATCGAGCACGATGACCGTGTCGCTGCCGCCGCCGTCCGTCATCCACCTTCGGGCCTGGATGTGCCGTTCAACAAGCGAGGCCAGCAGCGCGACCGCCAGCATGATGCCGGCGGTTATCAGGAGCCGCGCGCGCAGGGGGCGGTCCCGCCAGACGACCGTGGCGATGCCGGCACACAGTGTGGCCAGCAACAGGCCGGGGAGGATGAGCACCCAGGGCACGGCGGACAGGCTGGGAAGAAACGGACGGGCCATGGCCAGCGCCACGGCCACAAGCCCCAGGCAACGGAGACACAACAGAATGGCATCCTCGATCTGGATCCGCCGGTTACGGGCCTTCAGGGAGGCGAGCAGGAATTGCATGGCACCCCAGTCGATCAGCCGGGGCTTGCTGCGGTTCAGCAGGTGGATCACAATGGGAATGGCAATGGCGGCCAGTCCGAACAGCAGGAAGGCGTTCAGGAACGTCATGGCGCCCCCCATCCCGAGCCCTGCACCCGAAACCCGGAATCCGGAATCCGGGCATCAGAAACGACCCTCCGTAGTTCCGAATGCTGAATCCTGAATCCGGGCTTCCTCTCGTTGGCTTGCTTCATCTTTTCACCAGACTCTTCCGGTGGGCCAGATAGCTCGTCAGGGCCAGGCCGAAATCCTGACGGGTGGAGAAGGGCACATAGTCAATCCGCATTTCGCCACACCCTTTTTCAATGGCATCCAGGAACGTCCGGACTTCGCTCAAGTAGGCCGAGCGCAAGGCTTCCGGATCGATGTCGTGATGGTTGCCGGCCTGCTCCAGATCCTTGAACTGGCTCCAGTGCTTGAACGGGAAGGTCAACTCCTCATCCGCCAAAACGTGCATCAGGATGACCTCGTGCTTGCGGAAGCGGAAATGATGAAGCGCCTTGAGAATGGCCTCGGGTTTGTCGAACAGGTCAGAGATAATGATCAGGAGCCCCCGGCGGTGGATCCGCTCGGCAATGTCATCAAAGACCGGGGCGAGCGAGGACTCCCTGCCGGGCTGGGTGTTGAACATTTCATCCAGGAGTACACTCATGTGATTGGTGCGCGTCCGGGCGGGGAGGTAACGCCGTACGGCCGAGTCAAAGGTCACGAGCCCGACGGCGTCCTGTTGATTCAGGAGCAGGCGGACCAGGCAGGCGGCGAGGAAGCGGCCATATTCGAACTTGCTGAGCGGTTTACCCCGGTGTTGGTCGGCATGGTCGCCGCGATAGGCCATGGAACCGGAGGCATCCAGCAGAATGGTGGCGCGGAGGTTGGTTTCCTCGATGTACTGCCGGATGTAGTAGCGGTCCGACTTGGCATACACCTGCCAGTCCAGGTCGCGCAAGTCATCCCCCGGCGCATACTCGCGGTGTTCGGCAAATTCAGCCGAGTAGCCACGGTAAGGACTCTGATGACGCCCGGAAATGAAACCTTCCACCGTTTGACGGGCCAGCAGGTCGACCCTGTTGATCTTGGCCATCGCCTCCGGATCCAGCAACTGGAAGTGAGGCGGGACGGAGGTTGTATCAGACGAATCGTCCATACTCAAAGGCATCCTGGCAACGGCGGGGTCTAGGCTGGCATTCCGGTTACGTCAGTGAGCCGGCGGTCGACGGTTTGACTTCATTCAGAAGCCGGGCCACGATTTGATCGGTGGTGATGCCCGAGGCGTCGGCATTGAAGGTCGGTACTATACGATGCCGGAGGATGCAGACGGCCATTTCGCGAACATCCTCGGTGGTGGCGTGATAGCGGCCATGCAAGACGGCACGGGCTTTGGCGGCCATCATCATGTTGATGGTGGCGCGAGGGCCGGCACCCCACTGGACCAGTTCCCTCACGAAGGCGGGGGAGGCGGGGCCGGGACGTGTGGCGCGGGCCAGGTCGCGGGCGTATTCGAAGACATGGTCGGCGGCCGGCACGCGGCGAACGATCTCCTGAAGCTTGATGATGTCGTCGCCCGTCAGGACGGGTTCGAGGACGGCCTTGTAGGTGCTGGCCACTTTTTTGGCGATCTCCAACTCCTCCGCCGCCGAGGGATAATCCACCTTGATCATGAACATGAAGCGGTCCAACTGGGCCTCCGGGAGCGGGTAGGTGCCCTCCTGTTCAATCGGGTTCTGGGTGGCCAGCACGAAGAAGGGGTCGGGCAATTTGAAGTCGCCGCCGCCAACGGTGACGGTGCGTTCCTGCATGGCCTCCAGGAGGGCCGCCTGAGTTTTCGGCGGGGTCCGGTTAATTTCGTCGGCCAGCACCATGTTGGCAAACAGCGGTCCGTGCACAAACCGGAACGCGCGTTTGCCGGTGGTACGGTCTTCCTCGAGGACATCGGTACCCGTGATGTCGGCCGGCATCAGGTCGGGAGTGAACTGGATACGCTTGAACGTCAGGTGCATCACTTTCGAGAGGGTGCTCACCAGCAGGGTTTTGGCAAGGCCGGGGACGCCGACCAGCAGCGCATGCCCCTTGCAGAAAATGGCGATAAGCATCTGTTCCACGACGGCGTCCTGCCCCACAATAGCCTGACGCACCTGATGCGTCATCTTGTCATACGCCAGATTCAGCGCCTTGACCGTTTCAATATCGCCTGGGGTTGCAGGCTGTTGGCTCGAGGGTGTTGCTTCATCCATGTTCGACATAGGTGCTCCTTTTGATCGCCTAAGAGAGCACGAAGTATGCCATGTTCAATCTGCGCGTTGTCTTGCTCAGAGCTGGAGCGTGCGCCATGCCTTGCGCAGAGCAAAACGGGTACACCCTGTGCTCAACGGCACGGCGCACGCTCAAGCCCGGCATACGGCCATTGATCAACCATTCGCATGATGGTTATTTCTTAGCAGGGCCACCGCTTGCGGCTGGCCGTAGGAGTGGGAGCTGCAAACAGAACCTGCATGCGGATGTATGCAGGGGGGCGGTGATTGCAGGCGCCTCGTCGGTCATCCGTCCTGGCTTCCGCGCCCGGCTTCCTCCAGCCACAGGATGCTCGTGACGCCGCGCGGGTAGTACTTGCTGCCGGCGGCTTTGCCGGAGACGATCTGGTCGCTCCAGCTCCAGTAGGCGCTCTCGGGGCGGATCAACCACCAGACATGGGCGGCATCGGCGGCGGCGCCTGTCTCGTCCCACGCCACGCCGAGGATCCGGCGGGCGACGAACTGGCAGAGGTAGATCTTGCTGAGCCACGAGTTTTCGCTGGTCGACGACATCTTCCATCCGCCGTCCGCGAAGTAGCATACGCCCGGCACGAGCACGGTCTGCAGGTGTGTCTTCAGCGCGCCCAGGAGGTGGGCGAACCGGCCTTCGGGATTCAGCGCCTCGCGGCAGCCGGCGAAGAAGGGAAAGACCAGCCCCTCGATGGCCGGGATGATCCGCGACTCGCAGCCTTCGTCCATGACGGCGGGGATGTAACCCTCCGGCGTGAGATGGGCGGCCACGGTTCGGGCGCAGCGCTCGGCCTGGTCGCCCGCCTGTTGGGCGAGGGCCGGCTTCTTGTGCGAGGCGAAGATCTTCTCCAGGGCGACATAGGCGGCCCAGCTCTTGACCGCGAGGTACGTGTTGTTGCGCGACTGGCCCAGGGAGACGTCGAGACTGTCGTAGGTGGTGATCTCGGCCCCGCCCTGCGTGCGCGTGCTGTCGAGCTTCATCACGCCGGTACGCCTGGCCGGATCCGGATGGTCGCGGTTGACCAGGCTGTGGAGGCAGGCTTCGAGCGTCGGGAGGCGCTTCCGCAGCCAGGTCTCGTCCCGGGTCTGGGCGTAATAGACCGTGGCGCAACTGATCCAGTTGACCAGTTGTTCGTGGGTCATGTGCGAGAAGCAGCCGGTGAGCCCGAAGAGCTCGTAGGCCGAATAGCCGGGGCGCGAGAGGACGTTGGCGACGCCCATGTCGTGGGTGAAGCTGATGCCGCCGGGGTATTCCTTGGAGTCCTTCGGGAAGCGCACCTTGTCCGTGTAGCTGAACCGGTCGGCGAACAGGTCCAGGGCGTTGCGGACCACCCACGGATTCATCTTCATCTCGAAGAACAGGTGGTCGACGGTGAGGTCGAAGGTGTTCATCATCCGATACTCGCCCTCGTTGACCACCCAGAACGGTTTGCCCTTCAGGTTGAGCAGTTCGGTGCTGCCGTAGTAGCTGCGGATGGCGTGGGCCATCATGAACTTCTGGTCGTCCGAGAGGGAGGACCGGGCGATCCGGTCATCGGCCTGCCGCGCCCACGTGACATAGGTGCGGAAGTGGGCCAGCGCGAACTGCCCGACCTCCTCGATATTCTTGAAGAACCGGGTGTAGTAGTAGGAGGTCGCGAGATTCGCCGTGGCGACTCCGCCCTGGTAGAAGCAGATGGCGAAACGGAACGTCCTGCGGGCGCCGGCGGGAACGATGCCAACCAGCGCGCCCACGCCGGCGAGCCCGAAGGCCGTGTTCTCTTTGATCTCGGGCAGGACGCAGCTTTCGAGTGTGAACGACTGGTTCGTCTCGACGCCCTTGTCCGCGCAGAAGATCGCGGTGCGGAGTCCCTGACCGATGCCCTTGAGCTTGCCCTGCTCGATGCGGCGCATGCCGCTGTACGGGCTGCTGCCCTGGTAACCGAAGAACGCGCGGCGCGGACGCGTTCCCTGCCGATTGTCGAGGGTCAGCTCGGCGCAGACGGCCGGCACGAGCGCGAGCGCGAGTTCCTCGGCGGAGGCCGTGTCGGGATTCGGAACGGAGCGCACCGGGCTGAGGATGCGGAAGGTGAGGTCGCCGGCACGCCAGGTGTCGGTGGAGACGTGGAACTCGCGGGTGATGGAACCGGAGGCGAAGGGGATGAGCGACGGCCCCTTGGGTTTCTCGGTCGCAGCGGCCTGCTCGATGAGGTAGCGCTTGCTCTCGTCCTCGGCGCTCTGGCAGAAGGGCAGGGTTTCCAGGACGCCTTCGGTCTGCGATTCGATGCCGATAAAGAGGTTCTCGTCGGCGGGCCTGCCGAGTTCGAGTCCGAGCCCGCCCTTGGCGCCCTTGTGGCCGCAGGTGAAGGTGGCGAAGGCGCCGATGGGTGAATGGTGCGCGTTGAAGAAGATGTCGTTCATGATGATTGATAATTCCTAAGAAATCGCTTTTCATCTGGCCCCGGTAGGCCACGGCCCACACGGGCCGGAATCATGCCGTGACCGGTCTGACGCCGCGATGTCATGGCGATGAGCATGGCCGAAACCGGGGACAGAGTCAAGAGCGCGGCGAACCGACGCACCGGGACAGATGACCGTTCATGCGGGAAGCAGGATGGTGAAGGTGGACCCGGCGCCCGGTTCGCTGGCAACCGCCACCGTGCCGTTGTGAATTAGGACGATGTGCTTGACAATGGCCAGTCCCAGACCGGTGCCGCCCAGCTCGCGACTGCGTCCCCTGTCCACCCGGTAGAAGCGTTCGAAGATCCGATCCAGATGCTTGTGTTCGATGCCGGCGCCGGTGTCCCGGACCGTGATGCGCACACAATCGCCCGCTTGGACCGCCGCGACCTCGACGCTCGCCCCCGCGCCGGTCGCGCCATACTTGATGGCGTTGTCGACCAGATTCACGACGGCCTGTTCGATCAATCCCGCGTGCATCCTGGCCGTGAGATCCTCGGCGCAGGTCAGTGCCAGGCGCACCCCGCGCGCATCGGCGCGGATCTGGCACAGTTCCAACGCGTTCATCAACACGCCCGCCACGGGCGTCAACGGACGATCCAGCGTCTGCGAGGAACTCTGTTCCAGTCGCGCCAGATCCAGCAGATCGCGGATGATCGATTCGAGCTGGGTCGCCTGGCGCACAATGATCGTGAGAAAGCGTTCGGCCGTCGCCGGGTCGTGCATCGCCCCCTCCAGCAGCGTCTCGGCAAAGCCCTTGACCGAGGTGATCGGCGTGCGCAGTTCATGCGACACGTTGGCGACGAAGTCTTGCCGCATCGTCTCCAGCCGCCGCAGCATGGTGACATCGCTCAACACCACCAGCGTGCCGATCCGCTGCCCCGCCACGTCCTTTAATGCGGTGGCCCGCAAGTGCAGCACCACGTCGTTCGCAGCGCCTGTAGTCATTTCCCGCTCGACCGGTCCCGGCTGCCGCTCGCTTTCATCGATCAGCGATAGCATCGCAGGATCACGGGTGACCTCGTTGATTCCGGTACCCTCGGTTGCCGGATTCCTGAGGTTGAGCATCTGGCGGGCGGCGTCATTGAGATCCATCAACCTGTGGTTCCCATCGATCGCAATCACGCCGCGGGTCATGTTGGCCAGGATGAGCGTGCGCAGATTGCGCTCTTCCTTCAATGCCTGGATGTCGCGCTGCAGCCGGTCCGCCGTCTGATTGATTGACCGTGCAAGCCCGGCCAGATGCGGAACCGGCGGGATGGGCAGGCGGTATGACAAATCGCCTTCGCCGAGGCGCGCCAGCCCGCGCTGCAACTCGGCGACAGGGCCGATGACCCGCAACGCCGCGCCATAACTGAGCGCGGCCGCAGCCGCTACGATCATTAGGAAGAGCACCAGCAGCGCGCGGTCGGTGTTCTTCAATTCGAGCGTCAACCTGTGCAGCGGCACCGCCACCCGCACCACCGCCTGAACCGGACCCTCCTGCGGCACCCGCCGCGCCACATAGAGCATCTGCATGCCGACGCTGTCGCTGTACCGCTGGCACACCCCCGTCCCCTTCGCCAGCGCCTCCCGCACTTCCGGACGGTCATCATGGCGTTCCATCCGCGCGGCGTTCAAGACCGAATCGCCCACCACCCGGCCATCCGGAAGGATCAGCGTGAACCGGTCATCCCCCACCCCGCCCAGCCGCTCAAAGAACCGGCTGATCGCCGTGTCGTCCAACAGGCCTTCGCCGCGGGGCAGCAACGCCGCGGCCAGCTCGGCCTGGGTCTGCAGTTCGCGCACCCATTGCCGATGGAAGGCCTGACGCCCCGTGTGCCAAGTATACAAGGATAGGAATCCCACCGCCACGCAGAGGATCAGGAGATGCGCACCGAAAAATTGTCGGAACAGGGCCTGTCGTGTCATGGGTTACTCCGTCCGCATCCGGTATCCGACTCCCCGCACCGTTTCGATCAGCTCGCTGTGTGTGCCCAGTTTTCGCCGCAACCCCACGATCTGCACGTCCACAGATCGGTCGGTCACCGGGTAATCGGCGCCATGCACGGCATCCACGATCTGATAGCGCGAAAACACCATCCCCGGCCGCCGCATGAAGAGATCCAGCGTCTTGAATTCGCTGAGCGTCAGTTCCACCGGCCGGCCATCCAGGCGGACGGCGTGGCGCGTCCGATCAATCTCGATCGACCCGCGAACCAGCACATCCAGTTCATCACCCGGCTCGGTCGTGCGTCGCCGCAACACGGCGCGGACGCGCGCCGAGAGGACGCGCGCGCTGAACGGCTTGGTCATGTAATCGTCGGCCCCCACCTCCAAGCCCGCTACGATGTCGGCATCCTCGTCGCGTGCCGTCACCATGATCACGGGAACCCCCTTCGTTCGTTCATCGGCGCGCAAACTCCGGCAAAAGGCGAAACCGTCCTCACCCGGCAGCATCAGGTCGAGCAGGATCAGATCGGGCAGCGTCCGCTTGAGAAACGCGGCCGCCTTCTCGGCAGAAGCGCATTCGGCGATTGAATAGCCCTCGCGCGTCAGATTGTAGCGGATCAGCTCGCGGATGTCCGCGTCGTCTTCGATGATCAAGATTGTTTCCTGCGCCATATCCCCTCCCCGGTCTTAGTGCGCATGCACGTGACGGATGATCGTGCCGTCCGCCAAATAGGCGACATCCTCGGCGATATTGGTGGCATGATCGCCCACCCGCTCCAGATCACGGGCCACGCCATGGATCAGGATCAACGCCTCGACCCGCGCGCCGGCGTGCTCCTGGGTCGCGCGGGACACGACCTCGCGGATGACCTCTTCGTTGAGGCGATCCACCTCGTCGTCACGCGCAATCACCGCCTTCGCCTTGGGCACGTCCCGTTCAATGAGTGCATCAATGCTGTCTTTGAGCATCTCGCCTGCAAGATGACCCATCCGAATGAGCCTGCCTTGCAGATCGCTCACGGGAAAGGCCGACAACCGCACCCCTCGCTCGGCGATGTTCACCACGATGTCGCCGATCCGCTCCAGATCGTTGTTGATCTTGAGGACGGCGATCACCAAGCGCAGGTCGCGCGCCACCGGCTGATGCAACGCCAACAGTTTGAGGCACTCCTCCTCGATCTGCACCTCGCGCGCGTCAATCTCCGCGTCACGCGCCACCCAGGCCAGCAACGGTTCCCGCTCGCGGGCCTCCAAATCGCGCAGCACCTCGCGCAGGCGCTGCTCCACCTCGCCCGCCAGACGCAGGATATCCCCCTTCAAGAGCTCGGTTTCCCGTTCAAAAATCATGATCCCTCCCTTTCCTGCTGACGCTCAGCCGAACCGTCCGGTGATGTAATCCTCGGTCTGCTTCTCGCGCGGCCGCGTGAAGAGGTCGGTGGTCGCCCCGTATTCTACAAGATTCCCTTCATAAAAAAAAGCCGTCTGATCGGAGACGCGGGCCGCCTGCTGCATGTTGTGGGTGACGATCACGAGTGTGTAGCGGCCGCGCAATTGCACGATCAGCTCTTCGATGCGCGCCGTGGCCTTCGGATCCAGCGCCGAGGTCGGCTCGTCCATCAGCAGGACCTCGGGTTGCACCGCCAGGGCGCGTGCCAGGCAGAGGCGTTGCGCCTGCCCGCCCGACAACCCGAGCGCGTTCCGCTCCAGCCGGTCCTTCACCTCGTCCCATAAGACAGCCCCCCGCAAGCTTTCCTCGACGATGCCATCGAGCTCCGCACGGGAGACGTTGCCGTGCAGCCTCGGACCATAGGCGACGTTGTCGTAGATCGACTTCGGGAAGGGATTGGGCTTCTGAAACACCATGCCGATCCGGCGGCGCAACACGGCCGCGTCAACCGAGTCCCCGTAGATGTTCTGACCGTCAAACAGCAACTCACCCGTCGCGTGACACACGGGGATCAGATCGTTCATGCGGTTGATCGCCCTCAGAAAGGTGCTCTTGCCACACCCGCTCGGACCGATGATCGCCGTCACCTGACCCGCCGCAATGGCCAGATCCACCCGCCGCACCGCTTCCTGCGAACCGTAGAAGACGGAGAAATCCCTGGCCTCGACGGGCGCCATTCCATTTTGTTCTGCCGCTTTCATACGCTCTCCGTTCTTGACGCGGACTGGCGCGTCAGCCCTTCAATCGCTTGGCGACGCGCGCGCGAATCACAATCGCCGTCAGATTCAGAATCAGCACAATCACCACCAGCGTGGCCGCCATCCCGTACTGGACATGACGGATCTCGTCAACCGCTTCATGCTCGGTGCAGATGTTGTACAAGTTCCACGAGAGGGCGGGCGTCGGCTGCGTCAGGAGTTCGGCGGGCCGGATCAACCGTCCCACGCTGACCGCCGCTGTAAAAATGATCGGCGCCGTTTCCCCCGCCGCGCGCCCCATGCTGATCACGGTTCCCGTGAGGATGCCCGGCAGCGCCGCTGGCAGGAGCACCGTCCAAATCGTCCGCCACTGCCCCGCGCCCAACGCCAGAGCCGCTTCCTTGTACGTGCGCGGCACCGCCGCGATCGCCTCCTCGGAGGCTCGAATCACGGTCGGCAGCACCAGCAGCGCCAGGGTCAGCGCGCCGGCCAGCACGCTTTTGCCCGGCGACACCTGAAGCGTGTTGATGAAGAACGCCAGACCAAAGAGTCCAAACACCACGCTCGGCACGCCCGCCAGCGTATTGACAGAGGACCGCATAAAAGCGAGCGCCGGGCCGGCCTTGGCGTATTCCTGAAAGTAGATGGCGGCGATTACACCCAACGGAACGGCGATGAGCATCGCCCCCAGCGCCAGATAGACTGTTCCCATGACCTCTGCGCCGATGCCTCCAAAAAAGTGGGCATCGATTGATTTGTCGGTGAGAAATCGCGGATAGAATGTCAGCCTGGGTCGCAGCAGCCCGCGCAGATCGTGCTGCACAATCGGAAATAACGGCGCCAGGGACGTACCTGCAAACAGGGGTTCACGCGGCACCAGCACCCGTTTGCCGGCAGCGCCGGAATAGTCCCACGTTTCCGCATACAGAATGCGGTCGGCCTTTTCCTGCGCGTGATCCCAGCGTGTCTGGCCGTACAGCCGGCGCATCAGCGCCGGCAGCGGCGCCCCCGGTTCGGGACCGAGCAGGATCGCGATGCCCTCGCGCACCTCCTGAAAGACCGGCCGGAGCGCTTTGCGCCGGGCGACCGGCATCTCAGCCAGTTCCTTCTCAAAGGCGGTGATCGCCTCGTAAAGTGGCCGTCTGGCCGCCAGCACGGCGGCCTGTTCGGCCTCCAGATCCGCCGTGTCTCCGCGGCCGAACTGGTCGCGCATCAGGCGGCGATGCTCGACCGTGCCCATAAAGAGATAGGCGGCCGATCCCTTGACGAAGATTGGCAGCAATACGAACACCAGAAAGAGAATCATCAGCGCGACCGCGAAGCAGGCGTTGAGGGTGAACGCCCGATCCAGGAGCTTTCGTGTCGCTAGGCGCATGGTCAGCCTCCCCTCAGTCGTTTGCGCTGACGCGTGACGATCCATTCGCCCGCCATATTGCAGGCTAAGCTGAACACGAGCAGGCTCAACCCCATGGCAAACAGCACATGGTAGTGCGCCGAACCGGTCATCTGGTCGGCCTCGCCCATGTCACCCGCGATGGTCGCCGTCAGGGTGCGCACCGGCTGGAGCAGGTTGTACCAGGGCTTGGGAATCTGGGCGGCATTGCCCGAGGCCATCCAGACCACCATCGTCTCGCCCAGCGCGCGCATGATACCCAGCAGCACCGCCGAGAAGATGCCGCTGATCGCCGCCGGCATCACGACTTTGACGAGGGTCTCGGCCCGTGTCGCGCCGAGCGCGTAGCTGCCCTCGCGCAATTCGCGCCCGGCCGCCTGCAAGGCGTCTTCCGACACGCTGACAATCGTCGGCAGCGCCATCACGCCCAGGATCACCGATGCGTTCAGCGCATTGACGCCGCTGGCGATCTGCACGGCGCCCAGAATGCGGCCGACGGCAACCAGAATCACCGATGTGAGTGACAGAAAAATCACGGTTAGCACGCCGCGCATCACCACATGCGCCCGTTCCGCCAGGCGGGCGGGCGTCAACAGATCGGCGGCCACCACCGAGGCCAGGCCGAGCAACGGCAACGCGAGCACCCACCAGACCACCGCGAGCAGACGACCGCCGTGGTCCTGCAACAGCGGCGCGAGAACGACCAGCGCGAAAAATCCGAAGGCGACAGACGGAATCGCCGCCAGCATTTCAATGACCGGCTTCAGCACCTGCCGCACGTTGAACGGCAAGATATCGCTCATGCACAGCGCCGCGCACACGCCCGGCGGCACGGCCAGCACCACCGCTCCCGCCGTCACCAGCAGACTGCCCGCAAAAATGGCGGCTGCGCCGAATTGCGGCGGCTGATGGGCCGGGTACCACGCTGTGGAGAAGAAAAAGCCGGACGCTCCGGTGTTGCGGAAGAACGGCAGGGCGTCGCGAGCGATATAAAAAATGATGGCGAGCACAGCCAGCGCCGCGACCGAGGTGACCAGAAACAGACCGCTCCGGCCCAGCAGCCCGAAGAACCTTCTCTTCCGCATCTCGCTCGACGTCAGCAGGATGTGCTCGCTCGTACGCATCACGTGATTTCCGGGGTCTTGCATACCCTCGATTGTCTATTTCTTTTCGGGCACCGGAACAAACCCGATCTCCTCGATGATCTCACGCCCTTTTGCCGTGAAGCTCATGGCAATGAATTGGGCGGCCGGACTTCCCGCAGCGGGTTCGCCGTTGGTGAACATGTACAGCGGGCGGGAGATCGGATAGGTCTTGTCGAGCACCGTCGCGGCCGAGGGGACGCAGCCGTTGATCTCGAGCGCCTTGACCGAGGGGTCGACGAAGCCGAGGCCCGCGTAACCGATCGCGCCCTTGGTCATCTGCACACGCTGGCGCACGCCGCCGTTGCTGCCGGTATACTCGGCGCCCGCGCAGATCTTGGCATCCGCGCCGAGCACGAGTTCCTTGAACGACTCAAAGGTTCCGCTGCTGGTGTCCCGGCTGACCACCACGATGGCGAGGTCGAAACCGCCGACATCCTTCCAGTTGGTGATCTTGCCGGTGTAGATGTCGCGAACCTGCTCTACGGTCAAACCCTTGACCTTGTTCGAGGGGTGAACGATCACCGGCAACGCATCGAAGGCCACCACATGCTGCACGGGCGTGACGCCCTTCTCCACCATCGCTTTGCGCTCGGCCTCCTTGAGGTCGCGCGACAGATTGGCGATGGCACACGTGCCATTCAACAGCGCCTTGGCGCCATTGCCGCTTCCCGATTCGCTCACCGTGATGTTAAGCCCCGGCTTCTGCCGCATGGTGTGCTCGGCAAAGGCCTTGGCGATCGGCCCGACCGTGGTTGACCCGTCCAGAACCAGCGTCTCATCCGCCTGAGCCGCCATGCATCCAGCAGCCAGCGCTGCAACCCATATTGACTTTCTCATGATGCCTGCCTCCTGTGTTGTTTCCGAAGGCAATCTACCTCCGGTTGGCCGGTATTACAACATCCGCGTGTTCAGATTAAATGGGATTTGTGTTAGATTTTCGTGAGCATTCAAATCGCAGCCATCCGTGCCGCCAATGTCCTGCGTGGCCTGGGTGGCGATTTCATCGCACGGTTGAGAAGAAATATGCTATTATCCACAAAACGCTGCTGAAATACGCGCGGATGAAGGGGGGAGCGGTGAAGGAAACGTCGTTTTTTCAGTCCTCCCTGGGCGAGAAACCCAGGGCCGAGGAGCTGGCCCGGCGCGCCATACAGACGGTCCCCGCCTATCGCGCTTTTCTGGCCCGCCAGAATGTTCCGGCTGCGGCGTCCTTCGACGGGTTGCCGCTCATGGACAAGGCCGGCTATATTCTTCCGTCCGCCTACCGGGATCTGCTGGCGGATGACTTCGACGATACGTTTTTCATATTCCGGTCATCCGGTTCGTCCGGTCACGGATTTCTCTGGCCGCAATTGAAAGGACACCACCGCCACGTGACCGCGTCGCTGCGCGTGTTTCTGGAGACCGCTTTTGAGATTCAGCAGAAGCGGACGCTGGCCATCGTCGGCCTCGCCTTGGGCAGTTGGATCGGGGGGGAGCATTTTTCCTGGGTGTTGAAGAGCCTCGCCTTGGATCTGCCGTATCCCTTTGCGGTCTTCTCACCGGGCAATCGCCATGATGAAATCCTGGACATGATGACCGCCGCGGATTCCTACACCGATCAGATCCTGCTCTTTCTGTGCCCCTCGGCGATCGCCCATTTGCAGCTCACGGCCCGGGACCGGGGTGTCGCGGTTTCCTGGAACAAGGTCCGCTACGTGGTGCTGGGCGAGCCCATTCCTGAGCCGGTCCGCCAATCGCTGCGCCAGCAGGCCGGCGTTGGGCCGGAGGAAACCTTCATGCTGTCGGTGTATGGCAGCGCCGACACCGGCACGCTGGGCGCGGAGTCGTCCGCCAGCGTTTTCGTGCGCAGCCTGCTCTCCAGCCATCCGGCCCTGGCCGAATCGCTGGGGCTGCCCCCGCCCGTGCCGCATTTCTTTCATCTGGCCGCGCCGGACATATATCTTGAGACGGTCCGGGGGGAGCTGTGCGTCACCCGCTGGCAGGGCATTCCCCTGGTTCGTTACAATCTTCATGATCGCGCCTGGCTGTTCGACTGGAAACGCCTGATGCAAGCCGTCGTCGAATCACCGCTGCTGCCCGCCACGCTGCGCGAGACCGTTCGCGCGGTCCAGGCGCGCTCGACCGGCCTGCCCGATGTGGTCGCCGTCGCCGGCCGCGCCGACGCCTGCCTGCTGCTCTGCGGCACGAACATCACGGAAGTCATGCTGGACGAAACGATCCGCTGCGCGGAGCTGGAGGACTGGCTCACCGGCATCTATCGCGCGGCGATCGGATACGACCAGGACCGTCAGCATCTTCGATTGCAGGTCGAGCTGAAGCGGGGCGTGCCATCCACCCCGGACCTGATCGATCGCCTGTATCCGAAACTGATTCAGGCCCTGGGGCGCGTTCAGCCTGAGTTTCTCGATGACTGGAAAAACCTGTACGCCGTCTGGGATGCCGATCCGCCCCGCCGGATTCTCCAGGTGCACGCCGTGGAATGGCCCGCACTTTCAAACGCCGCGCCAAACCAGGTCAAGCAACGAGGAATGGCGTCGTGACCGCCACCCCTCCAACGACCGTAACCGGCCGCGCCGCCGGAACCCCGGCCTGGGTGCGCGTCACCAGTGGCTCGCCGGCTGGTTTTGCGTGGGGCCTCTTCGAAGGCGCCTTCTTCTTCCTGGTGCCCGATATTCTGCTCACGCTGACCGCTCTTTTTTCGGTGCGCCGTTCCGTGCGTCAACTCCTGACCGTCTTGCTGGGCTCGCTGGTGGCGGGGGCCTGCCTTTTCGCCTGGGGAAAGGCCCGGCCTGATCAGGCCCGGGCGGCCATCCTGCGCGTGCCGTTCGTCAGTCAGCGGATGTTTGACGCCACCCGCAAGGATTATGAAACGAGCGGCGTCTGGGCCCTGTGCCGCGGTCCGGCTTCCGGCATTCCTTACAAAGTTTATGCCGTTCAGGCGGCGGCACACACCAGTCTGGGCCCTTTTCTGCTGGTCAGCATTCCCGCCCGCCTTGAACGCCTGCTGCTGAGCTGGGCCTTGTTTGCAGTCGTCGGACGGCTGTTGCGCAAACCGGTTGCGGCCCATCCGCGCCAGGCCATCGGTGCGCATGCCGTGTATTGGATCGCCATCTATGCCTGGTACTGGTATTTTGCGGAGCTTTGATATGCGCAACCTTTCTCTGCGAGAACTGGCCCTGCTGGCCGCGCAAGCCGTCGCCGGATCGCGGCGGCTGCGTCACGCGCCATTCGTGTCGCCGGATGAGATGCGCGACTGGCAATTCCAACGCATCCGGCAACTGGTCGCCCACGCCCGGCAACACGTGCCGTTTTATCGCGAGCGGTTCAGGGCTATCTCCTTCCATCCGGAGGACCTCAAGACCTGGGATGATTTTCAGCGCCTGCCTCTGCTGACCAAGGACGAAGTCATCGCCCATTACCCGGATGCGATGCTGGAAGAAGGGCGGAAACCGGAGGATCTGATCGTTTCCCGCAGCAGCGGCTCCAGCGGCAAGGTCCTGGACATCGCCTACAACAGCACAGCCATGGTGACCTACATTCTGGCGGGACTGCGGCTCTATAAAATGATATTTCCCTACCGCCCCTGGCACCGCCAGATCTATGTTTACACCTCGCCGTATCCGCTCTCCTCGCTGTTCGGATTGTATCCGCTCGATTTCGTTTCCACGCTGGCTCCCCTGCGCGAGGCCGTGGACATCCTGGTCCGAAAAAAACCGGAGCTGCTGGTGTGTTACCCGTCGCATCTCCGGAAAATCGCCGAGATGGCCTCGGCCGACGAACGGCGGAGCCTGCGTCTTCGCGGCGTGTCCACCAACTCGGAAATGTCCACGCAGGCGGAACGGAATGAACTGTCCAAGCTGTTTCACTGCCCCGTGCTCGACGAGTATTCATCGGAGGAATTGACCCGCATTGCGGCCCAATGCCTGCACGGGCGCTATCACGTTTTTGAAGACATCAATTACCTCGAAGTGGTGGACGATCAGGGCCGCGCCACACGCGATGTCGGCATCATCGTCGGCACCAACCTGCATAATTTTGTCATGCCCATGATCCGTTACCGGCAGGATGACCGGGGGCGGCTCGAAACCGCCGACTGCCCGTGCGGATGGAAGTTCCGGACCCTGACCCATTTCGAGGGCCGCCGCAACGATTCCTTTGTCCTGCCTTCCGGCAAGATTCTATCCTCCGGCTTTTTGCTTGATGCCACTTACGATTTTCTGCTGACCTGGCGCTCATCCATCCGCGATTTCTGCCTGCTTCAGCGGTCTGCGACGGAGATCGTCCTGCAAGTGGTTCCCGGACCGGACTGGAACAGCGACGTGGAACGGGGCATCGTGGAGAAATTCACGGGGTTTCTGGAAAAAGAGGTCCGCTTTACGGTGGAATGCGTAGACGTGTGCGAAAAGACAAAATCCGGCAAGCGCAATCCCATCATCAATCTGATGAATCGGACGCGCGCCGCAGACGGCGGGAGGTAGGCATGCCCACCCTATATGACATCAAGCCCGCGTTTCAAAACCTGCTCCGGCCGCTGGTCCGGAGGCTGGCGCGTGCCGGCGTCACCGCCAATCAGGTTACGCTGGCGGCCGTGGCGCTTTCGGCCCTGACCGGCACCGCCGTCTGGCTGGGACACGACATCCGAGCCGTATCGCTGCTGGTGCCGCTGGCGCTCGTCATCCGCATGGCCTTGAACGCCATGGACGGCCTGCTCGCGCGGGAGCACTACATGCAAACCCGGCTGGGCGCCGTGTTGAACGAACTGGGCGACGTTTTTTCCGACGCCCTGCTCTACGCGCCGCTGGCCGTTTTCCCGGACGTGCGCGCGGATCTTGTTTGGGCGGCCGTCTGGCTGGCCGCAATCAGCGAAATGACCGGCGTGGTTGCGGTCCAGATCGGCGCCTCGCGACGCTACGACGGGCCGATGGGGAAAAGCGATCGCGCATTGGTATTCGGATGCCTGTTCCTCCTGCTCGGCGTGGGCGTTAAGCCCGGTGTGTGGCTGTCGTGGGCGCTGGGGCTGGTGTGTGTTCTGTGCGGATGGACGATCATCAACCGGGCGCGCCACGCCCTGGGGGAGGTTCGAAAATGAATGGTCTGTTCGTTGATCCGGTGGTGGGCTGGTTTGTCCTGGGCGTGTACGGCCTGCTGATTGCCGCCTCGGCTGTCGTGGCGCTGATGGTCCGGCTGCGCCCCGGCGTTTCGTTCACCGAGCTGACGCTGCGCGTGAAGAGCTGGTGGATCATGGTCACGATCCTCGCGTTGGCGTTCCTGTTTTCACGGAAGGCCGCCATCGTGTTCTTCGCCTTCCTCAGTTTTCTGGCGCTGAAGGAGTATTTCTCCATCATTCCGATCCGCCGCGCGGATCGCCGCGTGCTCTTCTGGGCCTATCTGGCGATTCCGCTTCAGTACTACTGGGTGGCCATCGGCTGGTATGGCATGTTCATCATCTTCATACCGGTCTACATGTTCATGTTCCTGCCCATGCGCATGATCGCAATCGGCCAGACTAGCGGATTTCTCAATGCGATCGGCAGCATTCACTGGGGCCTGATGATTCTGGTGTTCAGCATCAGCCATCTCGCCTATCTGCTGGTGCTGCCCGCCTCGACCGGATCGGGCATCAGCGGCCCCGGCCTGGTGCTCTACCTGGTGTTTCTGACCCAGTTCAACGACGTGGCGCAATACATCTGGGGCAAATCGCTGGGCCGGCACAAGGTCGTGCCGCTGGTCAGCCCGAACAAGACCTGGGAGGGTCTGCTCGGCGGCGTCGCCACCACCGCCGTGCTCGCCGTTGCGTTGCACACATGGCTCACGCCGCTCACGCGCCTCCACGCGCTGGCCGTCGGATTATTCATTGGGTTCGGCGGCTTCATAGGCGATGTCACCCTTTCCAGCCTGAAGCGGGACCTCGGCCTGAAGGACAGCGGCACTCTGCTGCCCGGACACGGCGGCATCCTGGACCGGGTCAATAGTCTGACGTTCACCGCCCCCGTCTTCTTTCACTTCATCCGCTACTACTATTTCTGACCGATGAACAACCTGCTGCGTTGGCTGTTTTTTGCGTTGCTGGTCCGACCGTTGACCCTGATCGTCATCGGCCTGAACGTCCGCCATCGCGAACGCCTGCCGGCGCAGGGGCCGGCCATCCTCGTGGCCAATCACAACAGCCATCTCGACACCCTGACGTTGATGAGCCTCTTTCCCCTGCGGCTCTTGCCCCGCCTGCGCCCTGTCGCGGCCATAGATTACTTTCTGTACAGTCGCTTCATGGCCTGGTTCTCGCAGAAGGTGATCGGCATTCTGCCGTTGTCTCGCCACCCATCCAAAGCGCAGGGCGATCCTTTTGCTGAGATTTCCGCATTTCTTGACGCCGGGGGCCTGGTGGTTTTCTACCCCGAGGGAACCCGCGGCGAACCGGAGCGACTGAGCGAATTCAAGACCGGCATTGCCCATCTCAGCCGGCGTCATCCCTCCGTGCCGATCATCCCCGTGTTCCTGCACGGCCTGGGCAAAACCCTTCCGCGGGGCGAAGCCCTGCTGGTACCCTTCTTCTGCGATATTTTCGTGGGCACGCCGGTCGTCTGGACGGGTGATCGCGAAAAAGAGATCGGCGCGCTCCAGATGCAAATGCAGCAGATGGCCGATGAAGGTCATTTCCCCGCGTGGGAATAGGACGTGCACCGCTCATCTCTGATCTTTTAAGGCTGGCCGTTCGCCGTGTATTCCGCTACCATAATCGGGAAATCAGAAATGGTTTGGAAGCTGCACTATGGATGAACGCGCAGAAATGCCCGACATGGAACTGACCGCCGAGATCATCGGCGCAGCCATTGCCGTTCACACAACGTTAGGCCCAGGATTTCTGGAGTCCATTTATGAAGAAGCGCTCTGCATCGAGTTGACGCTTAGAAAGATTCCCTTTGAACGACAAAGGAGCGTCATCATCACCTACCGTGACAGCCCAATTGGTGAGCATCGGTTAGACCTGATGGTAGCCGGCAAAGTGGTTGTCGAACTCAAAGCCATAACAGAGCTGGATCCGGTTCACTATTCCATCGTCCGTTCGTATATGAAAGCCACGAATGTTGTCTCGGGACTCCTCCTCAATTTCGCCGCCATGCCTTTGACCGTGAAACGAATAGGCCGGGAACATTACTCCCCGCTCGTTATATGACTAAAGAAGTACGCGAGAGTTTTTGAATCTGAAATCAGGAAGGAAAATAGAGAGGATGACGAGTGAAATACCTCCCCTTTCCTGATTTCCTGATTTCAGATTCCCCTTCCCCCCAACCACCCATCACCCAACCACCAACCGCAACCCTCCCTTCCTGATTTCCTGATTTCAGATTATATATTTCTCAACAACGCGTTTTCTGCTACGCTGATTAACAGAAGTGAACCCTATGCGTTTGTTCAGTCTGTACCTGCTCGCGCTGACCGTCTTGTCGTCCTCTTTTTCCATCGCGCAGTCTTCCGACGCCGGTGTGCCGCTTTGGCCCATCTATTACCAATCGGATGACGGGCGGCATGTCGAGGCTGCCGCCAGTCTTTACGGCAGGCGGGACAGCCATTGGCATGTGGGGTGATCAGTCCAACCGTTCGATCATTCCGCCGCTCCTGGCTTATTCCGAAAGCACCGGCGAAACCCGCCGCACCCGTGCCTTGCTGGGCATGATCAATTATATGCGCGATCCGAACGGCAACACGTTCGAACTTCAGCCCCTGGTCAAAACCCGCAGCGGCAAAGTCGCGCACGTCTCGATCTTATGGCGGCTGTTCGAGCGCCATCAGGACGCGAACGAGTCCTACTATCGATTCCTCTTCCTGCCGCACAAGTTTGGCCGCACGGAAACCCGCGCCCAACCGTGATCAGGCCGGACCCCAAGGGGATGCTCAACAGATCGATTTTCTGCAACAGGCACCCGTACAGTATTGCTTGGTGCTTTCGAGTTTGTGGAGGGATTCTTTGTCATTTCACCGAATACCTCTCCCGCCGTTCCTGGACGCTGAAGCCGATCGGCCTCCGCGTGGGCTCGGGCGGGGCCATCAGCTCGTTAAGCGCCTCAAACACCACGCGGAACTGTCCGTCGTACTTGGCCTCCAACTCGGCCAGCTTCCGAGCCAACTGGGCATGGCTGTCCAACATCTGCCGCAGTTTCACAAAGGTTCGCATGATCGCGATGTTGACGTCGATGGCGCGGTCACTTCGAAGCACGGTAGAAAGCATCGCCACACCCTGCTCGGTGAAACCACGCACACTCTTGGAAAACTTCAGGTCACCAGAGGATATCACAATTTGTGATATGTTCCGTATCTCCTCGCGCGTCAGCTCGAACATGAAGTCCGCCGGGAAGCGTCGGCTGTTCCGGGTCACAGACTGATTGAGCACCCGCGTTTCGACGCCATACAGCACGGCCAGGTCACGGTCCAGCATGACCTTCTGTCCGCGCAGGAGATAAATGGCCCGTTCGATCCGTTCTACCGGTATGATTGCGGCGTTACGCATACGATCCTCCACCCACGTGGCCTGTCTTCATCTTTGAGAGGCATCACACGGGCCTACATCAGGAATAGTGGCATGGAAAGTAACAGAAACAGGAAGCAAAGACCAGTATCGATCCGTAATCTTCGCAGCGCACTTGACACTTCCTTCCCGTTCTGACATCCTTACCCCGACATAAGCGCCGCTTCAGACCGATCTCGGACCGATCTTTTCGGGCGCATGTCCGAATCGCTTGAAATGCCGTTATTTAATAAGAACCTTTATGAACGTATCGAATATCCTGTTGCGCATACGGACCAAGCTGAGACTCTTGTGGGGCACGCCGCGGCGGTTTCTCCTGAACCTGTTCTGTCCGGGTTACGTGCGCGCAAGCCTGGCGCAGCGTTCGGGTGAGTGCCTGCGGTGTGGCGCGTGCTGCCGCCTGGTGGTGAAATGCATCTTCTGCTTTAAGGACCAGGCGGGACTGCCTGCGTGCCGGTCCTATCATTTCCGCACAGCCAATTGCAGCAAATTCCCCTTTGATCCCAGGGATGTTGCCGACCGCGATCTCATCGCGCCCCATTCGCCCTGCGGCTACTCCTGGAAACGGGCTGGGAAGTAAGCCGGCCAGTCTTAGAATCTGAGAAAAAATGTCAGAATAGGGAAGTTCGCGGTTTGACTATTTTCACGCCCCGCACGATAATGAACGCCCATTCAGTGGATGTCGGGGCGGCGCGGGGGGTGCGTCAGTGTGGCGTGCCGAACGTTGCGCCCGACCCGGGCCGGATTTCATGTCACGTCACGCGTTCACGAACGGAATAATGCCGCCCGCGGTATCGTCGGTGCTGGATCGGGTGATCCGGTGGCTGGTGGTTGCGGTGGGGCTTGTCATGGCCGGATGCGGGTCCGGTCAGGTCTCCTGGCCGCTCCGGCCGAAATCGGACCCGCCCGCGCATCCGCCAGACAAAGCCCCCGTGTCCATCATCGCCGCCGGGCGGCATCTGGCGGCGTTGTCCGCGTTGAAGCCGCCGCCTGGGCCGCCGGCCGACCGGCCGTCCCGGTCGGCGGGCGAGGCCGGCCTGACGCGTCAAGCGGCAAAAAAGTCCGCAACACAGGTCCGCCTGGTGGCGAGCGAAGCGCGGGATGAGCTGAAGGATTTGGGGCTCTCCGAGTCCGAGGATGCCGGCCTCGTGGCCGCCGACTGGCAGGCGGGAGAAAGCGCCTTTTCATTGGGGGAATGGGAAGAGGCGGAACAGGCCTTCTACCGCCTGATCAACCGCATCCGCCAACTGCGGGCCGTGGCGCGCATGGCCCGCGAACGCGACGTCAGCGAGCGGGCGCTCACCGCCGATCTGGCGGCGAATCACGATAACGTCGATCCGGGCCATGCCGGCGCGGCCGCGTTGCGCGATCAGGCCGACCGCGGCCTTGACGCGCTGCTCGACCGTTATGTGACGCTGCAGCACGAACCCGCGAACCAGGCCGGGCGCACGGCCGTCGCGGCCCAGATTCGGCGGGGGGCGCGCGAGGGCGATCCCCTGTGCCAGATCGCGGCGCTGCTGTACAGCCGCGATGACCCGGCGCTGGACGAGCCGCCCGACACGCTGGCCCGTTATCAGGCTGAGGGGTGGTCCCGCGTGCTCCAGCGTGCCGGCCGGGGCTCGCGCACGGCGGCGTTTCTGGCCGCGCGCTGTTATCAGGACGGCATCGGTGTCGAACGCGACATGCGCGAGGCGGCGGAGTGGTACCGGCGCGGCGCGGAGCAGGGCAGCCCCCTGGCGCAGTGCAACCTCGCGCTGCTCCTGATGACCGGCCGCGGGGTCGCACGCGATGACACGCGGGCGGCCGCGCTGTTTCGCACAGCCGCGCTTCAGAATGACCCGCTGGCGCAGTTCAATCTGGGGTACCTCCACATGACGGGCCAGGGCGTGGCGCGGGACGATGCCGAGGCGGTCCGGTGGTACCGGCTCGCCGCCGAACAGGGCTTTGCCGCCGCGCAACGCAATCTGGGCGGGATGCTGGCGGTCGGCCGCGGCGTGCCGCGCAATGACGCCGAGGCGGCGAAGTGGTACCGGCTCGCCGCCGAACAGGGCGACGCGGGCGCGCAGTGCAACATCGGCTGGATGTGCGCGCACGGCGTCGGCATGGAGCGGAATCTGGTCCAGGCGGTGAGCTGGTACCACCGGGCCGCCGAGCGTGGCAACTCCGAGGCCATCTTCATGCTGGGGGTGATGACCGTGGAGGGCGCCGGAACCGCCCGGGACGAGGCCCTGGGGCGCCGGTGGATCGCCGAGGCGGCCGACCGCGGTCTGGAGCAGGCCCGCGCCTGGCTCGAACGCGCCGCGCGTCGGCGGGATTCAAATGATCCCCCGTGAGACGTTACAACGCGACCGAAGCGCCCGGCGCGAAGGCGTGAAACCTTGAGAAATTATGCTTTGATTTCATTCCCGCTTTCAGCTACGATAGCCCGCCATTTGTGACGCGCCCCGCGGGCGAGACAGCCGAACAAGGATAATCGCATGAGCCAGGATCAACACATGCAGGCGTTGCTGGATAAAATCCGCACCGAGGGTGTGGAGAAAGCGGCCGCCGAAGCGCAAACCATCACGGCCCACGCCGAGGCGCGGGCGCGTGAGATCATCGCCGCCGCCGAACAGCGGGCCGCCGCCGAACGGGACCGGGCGGAGCGCGATGCCCGGGCGTTCCAGCTGCGGGCGACCGACGCCGTTCGCCAGGCCGCCCGCGACGTCGTGCTGTCGGTCGAAAAGTCGGTCGCCGACCACCTCCGCGCGCTGCTGCTCTCGCAAACCACGCTGACCCTCTCCGACCCCGCCCGCCTCACCTCGCTCATCGAAGCCGCCGTGGCGGCCTATCTGGCCGGCGGCGAGCCGGCGCTGACCGTCTGTCTGACCGAGAAGGCCTCGGCCACGGCGGAGGCCCTTCGCGCCGCCTTTGTCCGGCAGGCGGTAACCGGCGTGACGCTGGTGCTTGACGAGAACACCGGCGCCGGTTTTCGCGTTCACCTCGACAGCGGCCGCGTGGAACACGACTTCACGGCCGCCGCCGTCACGGAGGCGCTCGCCAGGCACCTCCGGCCGCAACTTGCGGCGCTGCTGAAGCAAGCCTGACGATCATCGCCCCGCGCCCATGAGCATCTATTACCTCATCGCCAGTCTGCCCGCGCTCGACCTGGAGACGGCTCCGGCCCTCGCGCCGGACGCGTTCGCCCAGTTGTGCCGCGAGCAGCTTGCCCCGGCCGATGCGGATGCCGCCGCCGCGCTGGTGGCCGGCCGCGACGCCGACCACCCGTTCGTCCGGGACTGGCGTGATCGCGACACCCTGTTGCGCAACGCGGCGGCCCGTCTGCGCGCGTCCCGGCGCAATACCGACCCCGAGCCCCACCAGAGACCCACCGTCGGCTGCGACCCGCGCATCGAGCGCGAGGTGGAGGCTGCCTTTCAGGCCGCCGATCCGCTGCAGCGCGAACGCCAGCTCGACCGCATCCGCTGGCGGGTCGCCGACGAGCTGCAGGGCCCCGATCCCATGACTCCCCGCGCCGCGCTCGCATACGCGGTCAAGCTCCGCCTCGCCTGCCGCTGGGCGTCCATCACCCCCGGCGCGGGCCGCGCCGCGGCGGCCCGGCTGCTCGACATCCCCATCGACTTGAATGATCACGCACGAACCGAACAGGCCTGAACGTATGGAAACAACCACCGGAACCATCATCGGCGTCAACGGCAACATGATCACGGTCGCCTTCACCGGCGCCGTGGCGCAGAACGAGGTCGGCCACGCCGAAGTCGCGGGATCCACCGGGACGTTGCGGCTGATGGCCGAGGTCGTCCGCGTCCGCGGCCGGAAGGCTGACATGCAGGTCTTCGAGGACACCCGCGATCTGGCCGTCGGCAATCCCGTCGCCTTCACCGGAAACCTCCTGGCCGTCGAACTCGGCCCGGGGTTACTGAAGCAGATCTACGACGGTCTGCAAAACCCCCTGCCCCAGCTTGCCGCGCAGTGCGGCTTTTTCCTCCAGCGCGGCGTGACGCTGCAAGCCCTCGACCGGAACGCCGAGTGGGCGTTCACCCCCCGTGTCAAACCCGGAGACCGCGTCAGCGCCGCCGAAACCCTCGGCACCGTTCCCGAGGGCATCTTCGCCCACCGCATCATGGTCCCCTTTGCGTTCCCGGGCCAGTGGACCGTCCGCTCGGTCGTGCCCGAGGGGTTCTACCGGATCGAAGACACCATCGCCGTGCTCGCCGACGCCGACGGACGCGAGACCGGGGTTTCGATGGTGCAGCGCTGGCCCGTCAAACTCCCCATCACCTGTTTTGCCGAGCGCCTCCGCCCCACGGCCACCCTGGTCACCCGCATCCGCAGCATCGACACCTTTTTCCCCGTCGCCGTGGGAGGCACCTACTGCATCCCCGGCCCGTTCGGCGCGGGCAAGACGGTGTTGCAGCAGCTCACCAGCCGCTTTGCCGACGTCGACATCGTGGTCCTCGCCGCCTGCGGCGAGCGCGCCGGCGAGGTGGTGGAGACCCTGCGCGAATTTCCAGAGCTGCATGACCCGCGCACCGGCCAGTCGCTGATGGACCGCACGATCATCATCTGCAACACCTCGTCCATGCCCGTCGCGGCCCGCGAAGCCTCGGTCTATACCGCCGTCACGCTGGCCTCCTATTACCGGATGATGGGGCTGAATGTCTTGCTGCTCGCCGACTCCACCTCCCGCTGGGCGCAGGCGCTGCGGGAAATGTCCGGCCGCCTCGAGGAGATTCCCGGCGAAGAGGCGTTTCCCGCCTATCTCGAATCGGTGATCGCCGGCTTCTACGAGCGGGCCGGGCGGGTGCGCCTCAAGGACGGCTCCATCGGCTCGGTCACCATCGGCGGCACCGTCTCTCCGGCGGGCGGCAATTTCGACGAGCCGGTCACGCAGTCCACGCTGAAGGTCGTCGGCGCCTTCCACGGCCTCTCGCGCGCCCGCTCCGACGCCCGCCGCTTCCCCGCCATCGATCCGCTCGAATCCTGGAGCAAGTACGCCTCCATCATCGAGACCCCCCGTGTCGAGGCCCTCCGCGCCGTCCTGCGCCAGGGCAACGAAGTCGCGCAGATGATGAAGGTCGTCGGCGAGGAGGGCACCGCCATGGACGACTTCGTGACCTACCTCAAGAGCGAGCTGATCGATCGAATCTACCTCCAGCAGAACGCCTTCAGCGACGTCGACGCCGCCTCGCCGCTGGAGCGCCAGCGGGAGATCTTCGACCTGCTCGAACGCGTGGTCGCCATCCCCTTTTCGTTCAACGACAAGAACGAGGCCCGCCACCGCTTCTTCCGCTTCACCCAGAACTTCATCGACTGGCATACGACCCCGGCCGGGACGCCGCAGTACGCGGCCGCCCGCGCGGCCATCGCAACCCTCGCCACGGAGGCCTCCCGCCCATGAACACGGTTTATCATCGAATTGACCAGATTTCCGGATCGGTGATCACTCTGCGCGCCACAGGCGTGAAGTACCGCGAGCTGGCCGAGGTCACCTCCCGCCTCGGCACCTCACTCGCCCAGGTGATCAAGCTCGACGGCGACACCGTCTCGCTCCAGGTTTTCGCCGGCGCCCGCGGCGTCGCGACCGACGCACGGGTCCGCTTCCTCGGCGCCGCGATGCGCGTCTCCTTTTCCGACGCGCTCCTCGGCCGCGCTTTCACCGGTTCGGCCAGGCCCCGCGACAAGGGGCCTGAACTCACGGACAACCTGATCGACATCGGCACGCCATCGGTCAACCCCGCCAAGCGGATCATTCCGCGCAACATGGTCCGCACCGGCATCCCCATGATCGATGTTTTCAACACCCTCGTCGAGTCGCAGAAGCTGCCGATCTTCGCCCGCGCGGGCGAGCCTTACAATCCCCTGCTCGCCCGCATCGCCCTGCAGGCCGAGGTCGACGTGATCGTCCTCGGCGGCATGGGCTTGAAATACGACGACTACCTGTTCTTCCGTGACACGCTCGACGAGTCGGGCGCCCTGTCGCGCACCGTCATGTTCGTTCATACCGCGGCCGATCCGGTCGTCGAATGCCTGCTTGTTCCCGATATCGCCCTCGCCGTGGCCGAGCAGTTCGCGCTGCAGGGGAAGAAGGTGCTCGTCCTCCTTACCGACATGACCGCCTTTGCCGACGCCCTGAAAGAGATCGCCATCACCATGGAGCAGATCCCCGCCAATCGCGGCTATCCCGGCGACCTCTACTCGCAGCTCGCCGCCCGCTATGAGAAGGCCGTCGACTTCGAGGGCGCCGGATCCATCACCATCCTCTCCGCCACGACCATGCCGGGCGACGACGTCACCCACCCCGTTCCCGACAACACCGGCTATATCACCGAGGGGCAGTTTTATCTTCGCCACGGCCGCATCGAGCCGTTCGGCTCGCTCTCGCGCCTGAAGCAACTGGTCAACAAGGACACGCGCGCCGACCACCGCACCATCATGGAAACGATGATCAAGCTGTACGCCTCCTACCGCGAAACGCTGGAAAAGCAGGCGATGGGTTTCCGGATGACCGAATGGGACAGCAAGCTCCTCAAATACGGCGCGCGCTTTGAAACGGAGATGATGGATCTGAACAGCGACATCCCCCTCGAGAAGTCCCTTGACCGCGGCTGGGCCATCCTCGCCGATTGCTTTGACGCCGACGAAGTCGGCATTCCCTCGAAAATGACGGCTCAGTTCTGGGTTTCTGCACCCGGCGGAGATAGGCTGTAAGACGGTAGGGCTGTGAGGCTGTAAGACTTCCCCCATGTCCACGATCAAACATACCAAGACCGAGTTGAAGGCGCAAACGGACGCGCTCCGGCGCTTTCAGCGGTTTTTACCGATGCTTCAGCTCAAGAAGCAGCAGCTCCAGATGGAGATTGCCGCCATCACCGTCCGCCGCGACTCGGTGCGTGAACGAGAAAAGCTGACCCGCGCCGCCGTCGATGCGTGGTCGGGCATCTTTGCCGACGCCTCCGGATCCGCCGATCTGGACGGCCTCGCCGTCCTGCAACGCATCACGACCGCCGCGGGCAACATCGCCGGCGTCCCGATTCCGATCTATTCGGGTGTGACCGTCACCCGCAAGCCGCTCGACCTGTTCGACACCCCGCCCTGGCTGGACGACGCCCAGGACGCCGTCGAGCAGATCATCGCCCTCCGCGCCGAGGCGACCGTCCTCGAATGCCAGCGCGAACGGATCGCCGCCGAGCTGCTCACCACCTCGCAGCGTGTCAACCTGTTCGAAAAGGTGAAGATCCCCGAATGTCAGGATAACATCCGCGTGATCCGCATCTTCCTCGGAGACGAGCAGACCGCCTCCGTCGCCCGCGGCAAGATCGCCAAGCGCCGGTCGACCCGTCCGAACGCCGCGCAGCCGCATGAGGAGGACGCCGCATGATCGTCCCGATGAAACATCTGACCGTGCTGGCCCGCACCGCCGACCGCGCGGATGCGGTTGAACGGCTCCGCGACCTGGGCGTGCTGCACCTGGCCGACGCCGCGCCCGACACCCCGGCCGTCCGCGAGGCGCTGACACGCCTCCACGAGGCGGAGCAGGCCGCAGCCCTGGTCGCCGTCCAGGCGGCGAAGGTGAAGCGCGCCGCCCGCGCGACCGGCACGGTGCCGGCGGGAGGGCCGGGTGGCGCCCCGGCCGCCGATCCCGCCGCCATCCTCGCCATCGCCCGCGAGCAGGAGGCCGCGGAGGCCGACATTCAAGTCCTCTCCCGCGACTGTGCGCGCTACAGTCCATTCGGCGATTTCGACCCCGCGGCCGCCGCTGCGCTGACCGCCTCAAACGTCCCGATCCAGCTCTTCAAGGCCCCTCCCGGCGCGGCCGACGGCGGGGATGGCGCCTCCCTTCGCCACATTCTCAGCCACGGCCCGGACGCCTGTTACGGCGTGCAGATCGGGTGCGCGGCGCTCCCCGAGGGATTCGAACCCGTCGAGCCTCCCGCGCGGCGTCTGGCCGAAACCGTCGCCGCCCGCGACGCCGCCGCCGCCCGTGTCACGCGCGCCGGCGAGCGGCTCGCCGCCTTCGCCCCGGCCCGCGACGCGCTGCACCGGCACCGCGATGCCCAGGCCGATGCCTATGATTTCGCCGCCGCCTGCGGGGGGATGTCGGCCGACGGCGGCGTGGCCTGGCTGACCGGCTTCGCCCCCGCCGATAGCGTCCCCGCCGTTCTGGACGCCGCCGGCACGCACGGGTGGGGCGTCCTCGCGCGCGATCCCGGAGCGGATGATCGCGTCCCCACCCTGCTGCTTCCGCCGCGCGTGTTCCGCCCGATCCTCCGCCTCTTCGGCTTTCTGGGCATCAGCCCGGCCTACACCGAGGCCGACATCAGCGGCACGTTCTTCGTTTTCTTCACGATCTTCTTCGCCATGCTCGTCGGTGACGCCGGTTACGGCGCGCTCCTGCTCGCGGGCAGCCTCTGGGCGCGGCACAAGGCCATCGGCCCGGCACGCGAGGTGTTCACGCTGTTTACCGTCTTTTCGGCGGCGACGATCGCGTGGGGCGTCCTCACCTGCTGCTATTTCGGCATCGCGCCCGGCGCGCTTCCCGCGCTGCTCAACCATGGCGCGGCCCGCTGGCTCGCGGTTCAGAACAACATCATGCTCGTGTGTTTCGCGCTGGGCGCCGTGCACCTGTCGCTCGGCCACGCCTGGAACGCGCTCGTTCTCTTCCCGGACAGCCGCTTCCTGGCCCAGGCCGGCTGGTGCGGCGTGGTCTGGACCATGTTCTGCGTCTCCTGCTCGATCATCGGGATCTTCGCCTTCCCGACCTTCATGTACCCGGCGGCCGCAATCTCCATTCTGCTCATCGCCTGCTTCATGCTCAAGCGCAGCGAGCTTAAGACCAACGGCGTCGACCTGGGGATGCTGCCGCTCACCATCATCAGCACGCTGGGCGATGTCATCTCCTACGTCCGTCTCTTCGCCGTGGCGACCGCATCGGTCAAGCTCGCCGAGACGTTCAACGGCATGGCGGCCGGGCTGACGCTCCCCTGGTTCATCAAGATACCCGCCGTGCTGGTGATACTCCTGCTCGGCCACGGGCTGAATCTGGCCATGAGCGCGCTCAGCATCCTCGTCCATGCGGTGCGACTCAACACCCTCGAGTTTTCCAACCACAAAGGCATCTCCTGGTCCGGCTTCGCCTACAAGCCGCTCCGTCGGAGACAGGCCGCCGCTTAAACCACCACAACCAGGAGACCCACACATGACAGCAGACACAGCACTCGGTATTTCCGGCGCCGTTGCGGCCCTCGCCTTCAGCGGCGTCGGATCGGGCATCGGAACCGGCATCGCGGCCTCGGCGGCGGTCGGCGCGTGGAAGAAATGCTACGCGCAGAAAAAGCAGGCGCCGTTCCTGCTGCTTGCCCTGGTGGGCGCGCCGATCACCCAGACGCTCTACGGCATGATCCTCATGTTCACCATGATCGGCCAGGCCAACAAGGGCGCGCCGGGACTTCCCCTCCTCATACTGGGCATCTTCGCGGGGCTGGCCATCGGCACCTCGGCGTGGTTTCAGGGCGTCGCCGCTGCGGCCGCCGCCGACGCCCAGGCCGAGACCGGACAGGGCTTCACCAACTATCTCGCCGCCCTGGGCATCATCGAGACCGTCGCCATCTTCGTCATGGTCTTCGGCCTCATCGCCGTCCTCGGCATATAGATTGAAACTTCGGCGCATTTTTTGTATTGTACTGCTTTCGCAGAACACGGTTATGCGTTGCAGTGAAAGTGAGTCGGGGTATGAAGCAGATCGGTGTCGGGTTAGTGGGCTTTGGAACGGTCGGCGCGGGCGTGGTCGACGGGTTGCATCGGAACCGCGAGTTGCTGGCGCATCGCATCGGCGCCGATATCGTGGTGCGCCGGATCGCGGATGTCGATCTGTCGCGCGACCGCGGCGTGGCGGTTGACCCGGCCATTCTGACGACCGACGCGCGGGCGGTGATCAACGACCCCTCAGTGGATATCGTCGTCGAACTGATCGGCGGCACGGGCATCGCCCGGACGCTGGTCACGGAGGCGCTCAAGGCCGGCAAGCCGGTCGTCACGGCGAACAAGAAGCTGCTGGCCGAGTATGGCGAGGAGATTTTCTCCCTGGCCGAGGAGGCGGGCGTCGATCTCTATTTCGGCGCGAGCGTGGGCGGCGGAATCCCGATTGTCCGCGTGTTGCGCGAGGGTCTCGTCGGTAATGCGATCCAGAGCCTGTTCGGCATCCTCAACGGCACCTGCAATTACATTCTCACCCGGATGGAGAACGAAAGTCTCCCCTTCAACGAGGCGCTCAAGGCCGCTCAGGCGGCGGGGTATGCCGAGTCCAACCCCAGTCTGGATGTGGACGGTTTTGATACGGCGCACAAGGCGGTGATCCTGGCCTCTCTGGCCTACGGGTTCCATGTGCCGATGAGCGTGGCCGCCGTCGAGGGCATCCGCGGACTGGCGGGCATCGACGTGCAGTTCGCCCGCGAACTGGGCTACCGCATCAAGCTGCTGGCCGTGATCCGGCGGGACGGCGCCGAGGTCGAGGTGCGCGTTCACCCGACGCTGGTGACACGCGACCACATGCTCGCGTCGGTGGGCCATGTGTTTAACGCGGTCATGGTGCGGGGCGATCTGGCCGGCGACACCCTGTATTACGGGCGCGGCGCGGGGCGCGAGCCGACCGCCAGCACGGTGATCGGCGACATCGGCGACGTGGCCCGCAATCTGCTCGCGGGCAGTCCGCGCCACAGCCGCGGCATCGCCAAGCTCTCTTCCGAGCCGTTGCGGGTGCGCGCGCTGAGCGCCATCCACTCGCGCTATTACCTGCGACTGATGGTGGTGGATCGCGCGGGATCGCTGGGCCAGTTCACCACGATCCTCGGCAAGCACGGGGTGAGCATTCATGCCGTGAGCCAGAAGGGCGGGACGGAGGAGCAGGAAGGCGGCTTTGTCCCGGTCGTCACGCTGACTCATCTGGCGTGCGAGGCCGATGTGGACGCGGCGTTGGCGGAGATCCTGGCGGCGGGCATCGTCGGCGAGGATCCGGTCAAGCTCAGGCTGTTGGACTAACGCAGGGGATTTCGGAGTCAGTATGATCAAGGTATGCAAATTCGGCGGGTCCTCGTTGGCGGATGCGGAACAGGTGCGCAAGGTGTGTGACATTGTGCTGGCCGATCCCGACCGCACGGTGGTCGTGGTCTCGGCGCCGGGCAAGCGGAGCAAATCCGACACCAAGGTGACCGACCTGCTGATCATGTGCGCCAACCAGGCGCTGGCGGGCCAGTCCTGCGCGGCCGAGGTGCAGGCGGTTGTCGCGCGCTACGCGGAGATTCAGCGCGAACTGGCGCTTCCCGCGGCGCTGGTAGCCGAAATCGCGGCCGACGTGCAGCGGCGCGCGGCGGGGCCGACCGGCCACGCGGGGAAGTTCACCGACAGCCTCAAGGCGGCGGGAGAGGACAACAGCGCCCGTCTCGTCGCCGCCGCCCTGCGCGCCCGCGGGGCGGATGCCGTGTATGTCGACCCGCGGGAGGCGGGGATGCTGCTGACCGACGAGTTCGGCAACGCCCAGTTGCTGCCCGAGTCGTACCCGCTGCTCCAGGCGCACCTCAAGCAGGTGCGCGGCATTGCCATCTTCCCCGGCTTTTTCGGCTACACCCGCGGCGGCGACGTGGCGACGTTTCCGCGCGGCGGCTCGGACATTACGGGGGCGATCCTGGCTGCCGCGATCCCGGCCGACGTGTACGAAAACTTCACCGACGTGGATTCGGTCTTCCCGGTCGATCCGCGTCTGGTGCCCGAGGTGAAGCACGGCATCACGGCGATGACCTTCCGCGAAATGCGCGAGCTGGCCTACGCCGGGTTTGGCGTGTTTCACGACGAGGCGGTTTTGCCTGCGATCCGGGCCGGAATCCCCGTCAACATCCGCAACACCAACAACCCCGCCCAACCTGGAACGATGGTGGTGCCCAAGCGGGAGTACGACGCCTGCGCCGTGGTGGGGATCGCCAGCGACGACGGGTTTGTCCAGATCTATGTCGATAAATACTTGATGAACCGCGAAGTCGGCTTCGGTCGTCGTCTGATGCAGATACTCGAGGACGAAGGGTTGTCGTGGGAACACATGCCCACCGGCATTGACAACATCTCGGTTGTCATCCGCGAGGCCAAATTCACGGCGGCGGTTGAGCAGCGGGTGGTTCAGCGGATTCACGCCGAACTCTCTCCCGACCATGTGCTGGTCGAGCGGGAGCATGCGATCATCATGGTCGTGGGCGAAGGGATGCAGTACACGGTCGGCATGGCGGCCAAGGCCACCCAGGCCCTTGCGGCGGCGCACGTGAACATCGAAATGCTCAATCAGGGCGCGTCCGAGATCAGCATGATGTTCGGCGTCCGTTCGGCCGACCGCGCCCGCGCAGTTCGGGCGCTCTATGACGCCTATTTCAAAACCTCCTAGGCACGGTGCGATCATGGCGAAAATCTATCTCTACGACACGACCCTGCGCGATGGCGCGCAGGGGGAGGGCGTTTCGTTTGCGGACAGTGGCAAGATCCGGTTCGTTCACCTGTTGGACGATCTGGGCGTCGATTACATTGAAGGCGGCTATGCCGGCTCCAATCCGCGGGATCGCAAGTTCTTTGAAGACATCCGCCGGGAGCGCCTGAGTCACGCGGTGGTGACCGGGTTTGGCAGCACGCGCCGGGTCGACGTCGACGCGGCGGCCGACCCGCAGCTTCAGGGGCTGCTCGCGGCCGAAACCGAGATCTGCACGGTCTTTGGCAAATCGTGGATCCTGCACGTCCGCGACGTGCTGCGCACGACCGAGGCGAACAACGTGCAGATGATCGCCGACACCGTCGGCTTTCTCACCCAGAAGGGCCGCACGGTCTTTTTTGACGGCGAGCATTTTTTTGACGGCTACAAGGACAGCCCCGCCTATGCCATGAGCTGTCTCGACGCGGCCGTCCGCGAGGGCGCCCGGGGCGTGGTGCTGTGCGACACGAATGGCGGTTGTCTGCCGCATGAGATTTTTGCGATCACCGCGCAGGTGCGCGCCCGGTTTCCCGGCATTCAGGTCGGCATTCACGTCCACAACGACGCGGGGCTGGCGGTCGCCAATTCGCTGGAGGCCGTGCGCGCCGGCGCCAACCAGGTGCAGGGAACGATCAACGGCTATGGCGAGCGGACGGGCAACGCCAATCTGGTCTCGATCATCCCGGCGCTGGAGCTCAAGATGGGGCACCACTGCATCGGCCCGGAGAAACTCACCAGGCTCCGCTCCTGCGCCGCCGTGACCGACGATCTGGTGAACAAACGCAGCGATCCGCAGCAGCCCTATGTGGGACGCAACGCGTTCAGCCACAAAGGGGGCGCGCACGTCAACGCCGTGCAGAAAAACCCGCAGACCTTCGAGCACATCCGGCCCGAGGCGGTCGGCAACGAGCGGCACATTCTGGTCTCCGAGCTGTCGGGCGGGGCGAACGTGCTGATGAAGGCGGCCGAGGTGGGCATTCCCGAACTGGCCGACGACAAGGATGCCGTGCGCCGCGTGCTGGACGAAATCAAGCGGAAGGAGAACGCGGGCTATTCGTTCGAATCGGCCGACGGCTCGTTCAAGATCCTGGTGCAGAAGGTCATGCAGACCCACCAGCCCTTTTTCGAGTTGGAGGGCTTCCGCGTCATCGTCGAGAAGCGCGGCAAGGATGATCCGTGCGTCTCGGAGGCGACGATCAAGCTGCGTGTCAATGGCGAGACCGAACTGATGGCGGGCGAAGGGCACGGGCCCGTCGACGCCTTGAACCGGGCGCTCTCGCAGGCGCTGGTCCGTTTCTACCCGCGCATCACCGACGTGACGCTCAGCGATTACCGGGTGCGGATCCTCGATCCCCATCAGGCGACCGCGGCCAAGACGCGGGTGTTGATCGAGTCGGGCGACGGCCAGCGGCAATGGGGGACGGTGGGGGTCTCGGAGAATATCATTGAAGCCTCCTGGCAGGCGCTGGTGGACAGCGTGGAATACAAATTGTTCGAAGACGCCGCCCGGCAGCCGGCCGATGGCGGCACGGCGCGGGACCGGAACGGAAAATAAACCGATGGACAAGCATTACGACCCCCAGGCGGTTGAAGCCAAGTGGTATCCCATCTGGGAGGCGGGCGGCTGTTTTCATGCCGACGCCGCTCAGGCGGGCGATCCCTACGTGATCGTCATACCGCCGCCCAATGTGACCGGGATTCTCCACATGGGTCATGCCTTGAACTGCACGATCCAGGACATTCTCGTCCGCTGGCGGCGGATGCAGGGCCGGAACGTGGTGTGGATGCCCGGCACCGACCACGCCGGGATCGCCACGCAGAACGTGGTCGAGAAGGCGCTGCGCAAGGAGGGAACGTCGCGGCACGACCTCGGGCGCGAGCCGTTCATCGAGCGGGTCTGGGCGTGGCGCGAGGAGTACGGCAGCACGATTGTCCGGCAGCTCCGCAGGTTGGGCGCCTCGTGCGACTGGTCGCGCGAGCGGTTCACCCTGGACGCCGGCCTCTCCGAAGCGGTGCAGGAGGTCTTCTGCCGCCTCTATGACGAAGGCCTCATCTACCGCGGCAACTACATCGTCAACTGGTGTCCCCGCTGCCATACGGCCCTGGCCGACGAGGAGAGCGAGCACGTCGACATCCAGGGAAGCTTCTGGCACATCCGTTATCCGGTGGCCGGCTCCGACGAGTGTGTCACGGTCGCCACGACCCGCCCCGAGACCCTGCTGGGCGACACGGCCCTGGCGGTGAACCCCAACGACCCGCGTTATGCGCACCTGATCGGCAAGACGGTGATTCTGCCGCTGCTCGACCGGCCGATCCCGGTCGTCGCCGATGACTACGTCGACGCCGCCTTCGGCACCGGCGTGGTCAAGATCACCCCGGCGCACGACCCCAATGATTTTCTCGTGGCGCAGCGTCACGCCCTCCCGGCGATCAACGTGATGAACGGCGACGCCACGATGAACGAGGCCGCCGGCCCGTATCAGGGACTCGACCGTTTTGTCTGCCGCAAACAGGTTGTGGCCGATCTCGAAGCACGAGGCCTCTTGGTCAAGACCGAGCCGCACCCGCACGCCGTCGGTCATTGCTACCGCTGCGACACCGTGGTCGAGCCGCGTCTCTCCAAGCAGTGGTTTGTCCGGATGAAGCCCCTCGCCGAGCCGGCGCTGGCGGCGCTCCAGGACGGCCGCGTCCGCTTCATTCCCAACCGCTGGGACAAGACCTACTGTGACTGGATGGAGAACATCCGGGACTGGTGCATTTCGCGCCAGATCTGGTGGGGCCACCGCATCCCGGTCTACACCTGCGGCGCGTGCGGCCACGAATGGGCCGCCAAGGCCGCGCCGCAGAAATGCCCGAAATGCGGCGCGCCCGCGACGGCGATCACGCAGGACGATGACGTGCTGGACACCTGGTTCTCCTCCTGGCTCTGGCCGTTCAGCACCTTCGGCTGGCCGCATGACAACGCCGATCTCAAATTCTATTACCCGACCCACGACCTCGCCACCGCCAGCGAAATCATCTTCTTCTGGGTGGCGCGCATGGTGATGGCGGGGCTCAAGTTCATGGGCGAGGTCCCCTTCCGCCAGGTCTACATCCACGGGACGGTGCGGGACGACCAGGGCCGCAAGATGTCCAAGTCGCTCGGCAATTCGCTCGACCCGCTGGAGGTGATCGAGGCCACCAGCGCCGACGCCCTCCGCTTCTCGCTGATGATGATCACGGCGACCGGCCAGGACGTCTACGTGAACATGGAGAAGTTCGAGATCGGGCGGAACTTCGGCACCAAGATCTGGAATGCCGCGCGGTTCATGAAGCTGCACATGGAGAAGGCGTCGCTCGACTGGCACGCGCTGGCGCGGGCCGAGGCGCCCGGTGTCGATCCCGCGTGGCTCACCGACGACGACCGTCATCTGATGGCCGTCTGCGATGCGACCCTGACCGCGATCGACACCCATCTGGAGGCGTTCCGCTTTCAGGACGGCGCGCGGCTGATCTACGATTTCCTCTGGACCGGCCTGTGCGACTGGTATCTGGAGACGGTCAAGAACGACCTCTACGGCGAAAACGCCGCTCGGCGCGAGACCGTGCTGCGGGTGCTCACGCACGTGTTTTCCAAGTCCCTGCGGATGCTCCATCCGTACATGCCATTCCTGACCGAGGAGCTGTGGCACCAGATGGGGTATGCGACGGACGCCGAATCCATCATGCGCGCGGCATTCCCCAAGCCTTTGGCGCCTGAGACGGCGGCTGGCTACGGCCTGTCCGACGGCGTGACCGCCTACGTCGAGGCTCGCCGCGAACTCATCACCGCCGGCCGGGCCTTGCGCGCCGATTACGGCATCCCGCCCGCCAAGCCGGTGCGCTTCATCGTGCAGGCGGCCGACGCCGAGACTGCGGCGCGGCTGACGCGCGACCGCGACACCCTGCTGGCGCTGCTCCGCGCCGAGACGGTCGAGATTGCGTTCGCCACCGATGCGCGGCCCATGCCCGGCGCCCTGGTCCGGCTCGGCACGATCTTCCTGCCGCTCGACGGGCTGGTCGACATCCCGGCCGAGATCAAACGGCTGTCGGGGGAATTGCAGAAGACCCGCGGCTTCCTCGCGGGGGTGCAAGCCAAGCTCGGCAACGCGGGGTTCGTCAGCAACGCCCCCGCCGCCGTGATCGAGCAGCAACGCGCCAAGCAGATCGAACTCCCCGAGACCATCGCCCGCCTCGAACGCCTCATTGCGACACTGAAGCAGGCAACGTCGTAGTCCGTTGAACGACCAAGGTGAGGCGGCGGTATCCCGTCGCCTCTACTGCTTTGTTCGCACTCATTGTCACTCCGTCAATAATGGAATCTCGCTTGTGCGACGAGAACCGCATCATCCTGCATCTTATAGACGAGGCGGTGTTCGTCTGTGATCCTCCGTGACCAATATCCTGCCAACGCGTGCCGAAGGGGTTCAGGTTTCCCCGTACCTTCAAAAGGTGTTCTGGAAATCTCCTTGATTAAGGCATTGATCCGCTTAAGCAACTTACGGTCCGTCTGTTGCCAATGAAGATAATCTTCCCATGCTTGGCTTGAGAAAGTGACCTTCATTCAATAAGTTGCCGTTCCTGACCTTTTCCACTCTCAAGTTCCCGGATGGAATCAAGGAGCCTTCTGGCATTCTTGGGGCTTCGCAAGAGATAGGCAGCCTCCGTAAGTGAGTCATAATCTTCTTGTGCCATCATGACAACCGAATCCTCACGCTTCCGTGTGATAATGACAGGGACGTGATCCCGGCAGACACGGCGAATCGTGACTGCCAGTGTCTCCCGTGCTTCTGTGTAGGTCATTGCGTTCATGTTGGACAGGATACTGTACAGCTTGTGCGGTTGTCAAGAGCATCCATCAATCTGAATCCGAAAGGAACGTGTCTCAGATCAGGACGGAGTGGCCGGGTCCAGCGCGATGTCGGATTCGGCGCGCGTCTCGAGATTCTTGAGCTTGGCGTGGCCGCGGCCCAGATCGTCGGGGCCGATGAAAACGGCCTGGGCGGCGGTTCCGCTGCCTGCGCGCGAGAAGAAGGTTTTCGGCTTTTGGGGCGCGAGCGCCAGATCCACGCGGGTCCCTTCGGCGCGGAGGCGGATGGCGAGGCGGGTCGCGGCCTCGCGCTGCTCCGGGAACATGTAGCCGACGGCGACGCCCGAGCGCACGGCCGCGGCGGTCTCGCCGCAGCACGCCCTCAGCACCTCGACCACGACCACGTCGCCGAACCCGAGACCGACGGCGGGCGTCGGGGCGCCGCCGATGGTCGTGAGCAGGGAGTCATAGCGGCCGCCGCCGAAGATCGCGCGGAACTGGCCGGCGGTGTCAAACGCCTCAAAGACGATTCCCGTATAGTAGGCGAGGCCGCGGATGACGCCGATATCGAACACCAGCCGATCCGTGATGCCGTAGAGGGCCGCCAGGCGCATCAACTCCCGCACGTCGGCCAGTGCGGCCGAATTCGCGCCGACGATCGCCCCGGCCTGATCGAGCGACCGGATGGCCAGGAGATCGAAGGCTTTGGCCACGGTCTCCTGGGCGAGGCCGGCGGCCAGCATCGTCTGGGCGATTTCGTCATCCGGGATCTTCCCGCGCTTGTCCAGCGCCAGGAAGACGGCCGCGTGCTGGTGGACGGGAATGCCGAGTGTGGCGAGCAACTCGGCGAGGAGCGCGCGGTTGTTGATGCGGATCTGATAGGCGCTGTCGGGAAGTCCCATGCGTCTGAGCGCGTCGGCGGCCGCGGCCAGGATTTCGGCCTCGGCCGACACGGAGGCTTCGCCGACCACATCGAGATTCCACTGGTAATGCTCGCGTTTGCGGCCGCGGGTCATCCGCTCATAGCGGAAGCATTGCGCGATCGTGAACCACTTGAGGGGAAACTGGAGCCGGCTCTGGCGGGCGGCGATCATGCGCGCCAGCGTGGGCGTCATCTCCGGCCGGAGCGCCAGTTTTCGGCCCGACTTGTCCTCGAACGCATAGATCTGCCCGGAGACCTCCTCGCCGGCCTTGCGTTCGAGCAGTTCGAGCGATTCCACGACGCAGGCATCATACGGCGCGAAGCCGGCCTGGGTGGCGGCGGCGCGCCACGCTTCAAACACGTGGTTGCGCCACACCATGTCATCGGGATAGAAATCACGCATGCCGCGGGGCGGCTCGAAGGAGATGGATGGCTCGGGCATGGGGTCTGGCTTTCACTGGCTGATCTGCTTCATGCGCCGGCCGGGCTTGAACTTCACGACCTGGCGCTGCGGAATGGTGAATACATCCTGCGGCTTCCGGGGGTTTCGTCCGATCCGGGCTTTCCGCGTGGTGATTTCAAAGACGCCGAAATCGCGGAACTCCACGTGTTTGCCGTCCAACAGCGCGTCGGTGATGCCATCGAGCGTCATTTGGACGACGTCATACACCAATTGCTGGGGCAGATCCAGATCCTTGGCGATTTGGACGACCAGCGCGCGCTTGGTCAGCGCGCAGCTGTCGGTTTCCGGTTCCATCTCGAGGCTCTTTTTTTTCTGATTTTTCATACGGTCTCTTTCATGTGGGGTGAGGTGTGATCAGATTGCAGACACCGGGTTGAGCGCGGCGCGGGCCTCGGCGACGGCCTGCCCGATTCGGGCGGCGGCGGACGCCAGCGGGATGAGTTCAGAGTCTGAGCCGGAGCGGCGCTTGAGTTCGACGCAACCCTTGGCGAGCGACTTGGCGCCGACGACGACCCGGAACGGGAAGCCCACGAGGTCGGCGTCCTTGAATTTGACGCCCGGCCGGTCATCGCGGTCATCCACGAGCACGTCAACGCCGCCGGCTTCGAGCTGGCGTTCGAGATCCGCGACGGCCTGGCGCACCGCCTCGTCCTTGGGATCCAGCGACAGCAGCGCGACGGCATAGGGCGCGACGGAGGCGGGCCAGACGATGCCGTTGGCGTCGTGGCACTGTTCGATGATGGCCTGGAGGGTGCGGGTGACGCCGATGCCGTAGCAGCCCATGACCATGATCTCGGCCTTGCCCGCCTCGCTGAGGTAGCGCGAATCAAAGACCTCGGTATATTTCGTCCCAAGCTTGAAGACGTGGCCGACTTCGATGCCGCGGGTGAGGCGCAGCGGTCTGGCGCAGCGCGGGCAGATGTCGCCCTCGCAGTCATTGACCAGGTCGCAGAACGCGGTGACGCGGGCATCGCGGCCGATGCAGACGTGACGGAGATGGGTGTCGGCCGCATTGGCTCCGGCGATGAGGTCGCAGGCGTTTTCGAGGGCCTGGTCGGCATAGATCGGGATGGTCAGGCCGACCGGGCCCGCGTACCCGACCGGCGCGCCCGTCACGCGGGCGACGGTCGCGTCGTCGGCGCGTTCCAGCGTTTTGGCGCCCAGGATGCGCAGCAGCTTATGTTCATTGACCTCGCGGTCCCCCGGCACGAGCGCGGCGACCGGCTGGCTGTCGGCCGTGAAGATCACCGTCTTGACGATGCGGGCCGCAGGCGTCTTCAGAAACGCAGCCACCGCCTCGATGGTGCGGGTGTCGGGCGTGGCGACCGGTTCGACCGCCGGGCAACCGGCGCAGGGCACGGGGACCGTGACCGCCCGTTCGGCTTTTTCCACATTTGCGGCGTAGGAGCAGGCGGTGCATTCGATGACGGCATCCTCGCCCGAGTCGGCCATCACCATGAACTCGTGCGACCACTTGCCGCCGATCGCGCCGGTGTCGGCCTCGACGGGTTTGACGCGCAGGCCGCAGCGGGTGAACAGGCGTGCATAGGCATCGTACATCGCCTGGTAGGAGATGTCGGCTGCATCCGCCGAGGTGTCAAACGAATAGGCGTCCTTCATGATGAACTCCTTGGCGCGCATCAGGCCGAAGCGCGGACGGATTTCATCGCGGAACTTGGTCTGGATCTGATAGACCGTACAAGGGAGCTGGCGATAGGAGTTGATTTCACGGGTGATCAGGTCGGTCACGACCTCCTCGTGGGTCGGGCCGAGCGCCAGGAGCCGATCCTGACGATCCTTCAGCCGGAACATGCCCGGCCCCATCGTGGTCAGCCGCCCGGTCTTTTCCCACAGCTCGGCCGGTTGAAGCGCCGGCATCAGGATTTCCAGGGCTCCCGCGCGATCCATCTCCTCGCGGACGATCGCCTCAACCTTCTTCAACGCGCGCAGACCGAGGGGCATGAAGATGTAAAGGCCGCCGGAGAGCTTGCGGATCATCCCGGCTCGCAGCATCAGCTTGTGGCTGTCGATTTCGGCGTCTTGCGGGTCTTCCCGCAACGTGGCAATGAGGGTGCGGCTCCAACGCATAAAAAATCCTGTCCGTCCGGCGAATGCTATTCAGGGATGCCCAACCAGCAGACCCTTCGCCCAAGTTGCAGGGCTGGCATTGGGGTTGTATTTGACACGAAATCAGCGAGTTACGCAAGCGAAAAAATGAATTTGTTTTTTATTGTTTTTGATTGAGTGTGATTCCCTTAAACGGTATCATGAAAAACAATTTTCGGTTGATACCCGGTGTCAACGGCAGTGGAGGGGGTGGCTGTGGCGGAAGAGATTGATGTCGCGTATGTCGCGCAACTGGCGATGATCCGGCTGACCGACGAGGAGGCGCGGCTGTTTCAGCGCCAGATCCCGGTCATTCTGGCGTATGTGGACAAGCTGCGCCGCCTCGATGTGAGCGGAATCGAGCCCACGTCACACGGGCGGCCGGTCTATAACGTCCTGCGCGAGGACGTGCCGGAGCCGGGGCTGGACGCCGAACGGGTGCTGGCCAATGCGCCGGCCCGGTTGCGCGATACGTTCCAAGTGCCCCGGATTGTCGAAAGCTGATGAATGCCGACAGGAGTTGCATGCGGATGGAAATCGGATCACTGACGGTGCGCGGGGCGATGGACGGGTTGCGCAAGCGGCAATTCTCGTCGGTCGAGTTGACGCGCGCCGTATTGGACGCCATCGCCGCCCGTGACGGGGTGATCGGCGCCTATCTCTGGGTGGACGAGGCGGACGCCCTGAAGCAGGCCGCCTCGGCCGACGCCGCGCGCGCGGACGGAGCGGCCGGGGCGCTGCTGGGCGTCCCGCTGGCCATCAAGGACATTCTCAACGTGGAGGGCCAGCCCTGCACCTGCGCCTCCAGGATCCTGGCCGGCTACCGGGCGCCGTATGACGCCACGGTGATCGCCCGGCTGCGGGAGGCGGGCGCCGTGTTCGCCGGACGGACCAATCTCGACGAATTTGCCATGGGATCGACCACCGAGAATTCCGCGATCCAGTTGACGCGCAACCCGGCCGCCCCGGATCGTGTTCCGGGCGGATCGAGCGGCGGATCGGCGGCGGCCGTGGCCGGCGGCATGGCCCTGGCGGCGCTGGGGACCGATACCGGCGGTTCGATCCGGCAGCCCGCCTCCAACTGCGGCTGCGTGGGGCTGAAGCCCTCGTACGGCCGGGTCTCGCGCTACGGGCTGGTGGCGTTCGCCTCGTCGCTCGACCAGATCGGCCCCATGACCCGGACAGTGGAGGACGCGGCGCTGCTGTTGGGCGTGATGGCCGGCTGCGACCCGCGCGACGCCACCACGCTCGATCGCGCCGTGCCGGACTATGTCGCCGCGCTGGGCGGCGACTTGAAGGGGCTGCGCCTGGGTCTGCCCAGGGAATATTTCGTGGCCGGCCTCGATCCCGAGGTTGCCCGGCGGGTTCAGGAAGCGGTGGAGGCGTGCCGGCGGTGCGGCGCGGAGATCGTCGAGGTGAGCCTGCCGCACACCGAATACGCCGTGGCGACCTACTACATTCTGGCGTCGGCCGAGGCCTCGGCCAATCTGGCGCGGTTCGATGGCGTGCGCTACGGCCACCGGAGCGCGGTCGCCGCGGGCACACCCCAGGAGATGTACCTCAACACCCGCGCCGAGGGGTTCGGGCGGGAGGTCAAGCGGCGCATCATTCTCGGAACGTACGTGCTCAGCAGCGGCTATTACGACGCCTACTACACGCACGCGCAGCGTGTACGCACCCTCATCCGGCGTGATTTCGATGAGGCGTTCAAGCGGTGTGACGCGTTGCTGACGCCCGTCTCGCCCGATCCCGCCTATCTCATCGGCGCGACGGCGGAGGATCCCCTGAAGGCCTACCTGATCGACATCTTCACGGTCACGGCCAATCTGGCCGGCATTTGCGGGCTCTCGGTCCCCTGCGGGACGACGCGCACGGGCCTCCCCGTGGGGCTGCAAGTGCTCGCGCCCGCATTCGAGGAGAAAACGCTGCTGCGGATTGGCCATGCCTATGAGCAGGCCGGGGAGGTGCGGCCATGAAGCAGACCTACCGTGTTTCCATCGGCCTGGAGGTGCATGTCCAGCTCAAGACGCGCACCAAGCTGTTCTGCGGGTGTGCGACCTCCTTTGGCGCGCCCCCCAACACGTGTGTCTGCCCGGTGTGCCTCGGGTATCCCGGCGCGATGCCGGTCATGAACCGGGAGGCGGTTCGGCTGACGCTGGTCAGCGGCCTGATGCTGGGCTGTTCGATCAACACGACCAGCACGTTTGACCGCAAGAGCTATTTCTACCCGGACATGCCCAAGAACTACCAGATCACGCAATATGACAAGCCCCTGTGCCTGGACGGCGCGATCGACATCCCGTTGAGCGACGGCGGCCGGAAGCCGATCCGGCTGATCCGGATTCATTTGGAGGAGGATGTCGCGAAGAGCCTGCACGAGGCCGGCTGGAGCGGCGTCGATTTCAACCGCGCCGGCACGCCGCTGATGGAGATCGTGACCCATCCCGACCTGGCATCGGCGGACGAGGCGGCCGCCTTCCTGACGGCCCTGCGGCAGATTCTGCTGTATGTCGGGGTCAGCGCGTGCAATCTGGAGGAGGGGAACCTGCGGTGCGACGTGAATGTGAGCCTGCGTCCGCCGGGGCGGGACGCCTTGGGAACCAAGGTCGAGCTCAAAAACATGAACACCATTTCCGGCGCGCACGACGCCCTGCAATACGAGATTGCGCGGCAGGCGGAGGTGCTGGACGCGGGCGGCCGGATCGTCCAGGAGACGCGGCGCTGGGACGCGGACAGCGGCGTGACCCTCCTCATGCGTTCGAAAGAGGATGCCCATGACTACCGGTATTTTCCGGAGCCCGATCTGCTGCCCCTCGTGACGGCCCCGGAGGAGATCGACGCCGTGCGCCGGTCGCTGCCGGAACTTCCCGCCGTGCGGCGCGAGCGGCTGGCCCGGCAGTACGGCATTCCCGACTATGACGCGTCGGTGCTCGCGGCCGACCGGGCCCTGGCCGACTTCTTCGAGACGGTCGCGCAGCGCTGCGGGGCGGGCAAGACGGCATCCAACTGGATCATGACCGATGTGCTGCGGCTCGTGGCCGCGCACGAAACACCCGTCACCGCCAGCGCGCTGACCCCCGAGGCGCTGGCCGAAGTGATCGGGCTGGTGGAGGCCCGGACGATCAACGCGCTCACGGCGAAGGCGTTGCTGGAGGAGGCGTTTCTGTCCGGCGGCAGTCCGGCGGAACACGTTCGCGCGCGCGGGCTGGCGCAGGTCTCGGATTTGGAGGCGTTGGACGGGTGGGTCGATGACGTGGTGCGGGCCCACCCGAAGTCGGTTGCCGACTGGAAGGCCGGCAAACAGGCCGCCGCCGGGTTTCTGATCGGGCAGGTGATGAAAGTGAGCAAGGGCAAGGCCGACCCCAAGGTGGTCGGACGGTTGGTCAGCGAGCGGCTGGCACGGCAGAACGGGTGACGCGAGCGGCTCCGCATGCGGAGTTGTGCGGGAGGAACGGCGTGACATCGAACGATGACTTTGTGCTGCAATTGCTGCAGGAACAGCGCCTGGTGACCCAGGAGCAGGTGGATGCGGCCGCGGTCTCCCTGCGTCAGGAGGGCGAGACGACCGTTGACGTCCTGCTGAACATGAAGCTGATCACCGAAGAGGTCACGCTCAACCTGATCGCCGCGCAATTCGGTATGGAGCGGGTCCATCTGGATCCCGCGACGCTCAACGTGACGATCCGCGACATCATGCCGATCGAAACCGCCCGCAAATACGGCGTCGTGCCGCTATACAAGACGGGCGAGACGCTGACGCTGGCGGTCAGCGATCCGATGAATTACGACACGATCGACACGCTCGGCTACCTGCTCAAGTGTCCGATCGAGAGCGTCGTGGCCTCGCGCGCCGACATTCACGCCGCCCTGGACGTCCTATACCCCCAGGAAAACGACATGCAGTCCCTGCTCGGGAAGATGTCGTCTGACGACGTGGATTTTACGCATATCGTCGAAGGCTCGGATGGCAGCGTCAGCGATGCCGACGCGCCCGTCATCAAGCTCGTCAACATGATCATCGTGGACGCCTGCAACCGGCTGGCGTCGGACATCCATCTTGAACCGATGGAAAAGCATTTCCGCGTGCGTTTTCGCATCGACGGGGCCTTGCTCGAGATCAAGAGCCCGCCCAAAAAGCTGCAAGGGGCGATCCTGCAGCGCATCAAGATCATGGCCGGGATGAAAATCTCCGAGAAGCGCATTCCGCAGGACGGGCGCATCGACCTTCCCTTCCGCGGCCGGAGCCTCGATCTGCGCGTGTCCTGCATACCGACCAATCACGGCGAGAGCATCGTGATGCGTATTCTGGACAAACAGAGCCTGGTGCTGGGTTTGCCGGAACTGGGCTTCCTGCTCGACGACCAGCAGACGTTTGAGAGCTTGATCAAGCGCCCCCACGGGGTGCTGCTCGTGACAGGACCCACCGGTTCGGGCAAGACGACCACGCTTTATGCCTGTCTGGGGCAGATCAACCAGCCCAATCGCAAGATCATCACCGTGGAGAATCCGATCGAATACCTGATGACGGGGGTCAATCAGGTCCAGGTTCTGGAAGACATCGGCCTGACGTTCTCCGTCGCCCTGCGATCCATTCTGCGCCAGGCGCCCAACGTGGTGATGATCGGCGAAATTCGCGACAAGGAAACGGCGGACATCGCCATGGAGGCCGCGTTGACCGGCCATCTGGTGTTCAGCACCCTGCACACCAACGACGCCCCCAGCGCCGTGACGCGCCTGCTCGATCTGGGCGTCAAGCCGTATATGGTGGCATCGGCGCTTCAGGCGGCCATGGCCCAGCGGTTGATCCGGTGTGTGTGCAAGATGTGCGGCGAATCCCACACCATGACCGAGAAGGAACGCAAGATGCTGGGCCCCCTGGCGAAGGGGCTGGAGGATGCCGAGCTGCGGCACGGCCACGGGTGCCCGGCCTGCTCCCTGAGCGGCTACAAGGGGCGCAAGGGGATCTTCGAGATCTTTGTCCTGGACGACGTGATTCAGCGGATGATTTTCGACCATCAGTCCGCGGTCAGCCTCCGGCAACGCGCGCGCGATATGGGCATGCGGACGTTGCGGGAGGACGGCCTGCTGAAAGTCGCCTCGGGACTGACAACGATCGAAGAGGTGCTCAAGGCCACCATGGGAGACGCAGACTAATGAACAACCACCTGGATGCTGACGCGTTGATGCAGTTGACGATCGACGAGGGCGGTTCGGATCTTCACCTGCGGGTCGGCGCGCCGCCCGTGCTGCGCATACACGGGTCGCTGATGCCGCTCGATCTTCCGGTGCTGACGCCGGAGGACACGATGAATTTCATGTCGCGCATTGCCACGGAGGCCCAGCAGCGCAGCGTCCACGATGACTGCGGCGTCGACTTCGGCCTGAGTTTTGGCGACCAGGGGCGGTTCCGCGTGAGCATCTTCCGCGCGCGCGGGCATATCGGCATCGTGATGCGGTTGCTGCCGACCACGCTGCTGACCCTGGAGCAGATCGGGTTTCCCGAGCAGGTTCGCGAGCTGCTGTACAAGCCCCGCGGCCTGATCCTGGTCACCGGCCCCACCGGCTCGGGCAAGACCACGACGCTCGCCAGCATGCTCAACATCATCAACGACACGCGCGACTGCCACATCATCACGGTGGAGGATCCGATCGAGTATTTCCACTATCACAAGAAGGCGCTGGTGACCCAGCGCGAAATCGGGGTGGACGTCCCCAATTTCGCGGAGGCCCTGCGCCGGGCGCTGCGCCAGGACCCGGACGTCATCCTCGTCGGCGAGATGCGCGACCTGGAAACGATGCGGGCGGCGATCACCGCGGCGGAGACCGGACACCTCGTCTTCGCCACGCTGCACACGACGGGCGCGGCGCCCACCGTCGACCGCATTGTCGACGCCTTCCCGACCAACGAGCAGGAAGAGGTGCGGACGCAGCTGGCGGTCTGCATCGTCGCCGTCATCTCCCAGCTGCTGCTCCCGCGCGCGGACAAGCCGGGCCGGATCGCCGCGTTCGAGGTGATGATTTCGACACCGTCCATCCGTTCGCGCATTCGCGACAACAAGACGTACCAGATCGCCTCCGACATCCAGACCGGCACGAAGTACGGCATGAAGACGCTCGATTCCCATCTGCTCGAACTCTATCTGTCCGGCAAGATCCACTATGACGACCTGGTGACCAAGTCGCAGGACCCCGACACGCTGGTCGCAAAGTTGAAGAAGGACCTGGAAGCACGGGAGCGGTGATATGAGCGGACATCTCGATTTTGATCCGGTTCTCGATCTGGCCATCACCAATGGCCTGGTTGACGAACAGCAGGCGCAGGAACTGCTCGAGGAAAAGAAGCGCTCCGGCAAACCGGTGCGGCGGCTGTTGCTGGACAGCGAGTTCGTCGCCGAAAACGACCTGCTGGGCATGATGGCCGCCTATCAGGGATGCGAAGTCGTCGATCTCACGCAATTGACCATTCCCCAGACGGTGATCAAGTGCATTCCCGCCAGCGTGGCGCGGATGTACAACGTGATCCCCATACGCACGGGGACCGGAACCGTGACCCTGGCCACGTCAACAATCATCGATCCGCACGCCATGGATGAGATCATGTTTGTCCTGACCAAGGACGTCTCCTTCGTAATGGCCCGCGAGGGCGATATCCATGATCGCATTACGGAGTATTACGGGGATGACAGCGCAACCGTCGCCGAGCTATTGAACTCCCTGGAGGGTGAAATCGCGCAGGACCCCACCCTGGCCGCGAGCGAAGAGATTGACGACAAGGGGATTGCCGAGGCCGCCGGTTCCGCGCCGATCATCCAGTTCGTTCATCTGGTCTTGTATAACGCGGTCATGGCCCGGGCTTCGGACATCCACTTTGAACCGTTCGAGAAGGAGTTCCGCATCCGCTACCGTGTGGACGGCGCGCTCTATGAGATGGCGCCGCCACCGCGACGCCTGGCCACGCCGATCATTTCGCGCGTCAAGGTCATGTCCGGCCTGAATATTGCCGAACGCCGAATGCCGCAAGACGGACGCATCGCCATCACGGTCGCCGGCCGGCATATTGACTTGCGCGTCTCCTGCCTGCCGACCCGTTTCGGCGAAAGCGTGGTGCTGCGCGTGTTGGACCAAAGCGTGATCTCGCTGAATCTCGACACCCTCGGCATGCCGGAAGATGTCTTGAACGACATCAGCAATGACGTCGAGAAGCCCAACGGCATCATCATCGCGACCGGCCCGACCGGCTGTGGCAAGACGACCACGCTGTATTCCTGCCTGCGCCGGATCAACACCATCGACCAGAAGCTGCTGACCGCCGAGGAGCCCGTCGAATACGACATTGACGGCATCGTCCAGGTGCCCATCAATCCGCTGACGGGCAACACGTTCCCCCTGACGTTGCGGGCGTTCCTGCGTCAGGATCCCGATGTGATGATGATCGGTGAAATCCGTGATCTGGAAACCGCCAAGATCGCCATCGAAGCCGCGTTGACGGGCCACCTGGTCTTCAGCACGCTGCACACCAACGATGCCGCCGGCGCCATCACGCGCCTGATCGACATGGAGGTCGAACCCTATCTCATCGCCTCGACGCTGGAGGCTGTTCTGGGCCAGCGGCTGATTCGCACCATCTGCCTGAATTGCAAGACGGCGTACGAGCCGGACGACGACACGCTGCGCAGCCTCAATCTGACGCGGCCCGACATCGGATCGCGCCCGTTTTATTACGGTCGGGGCTGCCAGAAGTGCAACAGCACCGGCTACAAGGGGCGCAAGGGCATCTACGAGTATCTGCGGGTCTCGAACGATATCCGCGAGCTGATCAACGAGAAGAAGCCCACCCTCTTCCTCCGTGAAAAGGCGCGGGAGAAGGGCATGCGCACGATGCGCGAGGATGGCATACGCAACGTGCTGGACGGCTACACGACGGTGGATGAGATCCGCCTCTACACCTAACCGGACGCGGAGAAGCTTGTTATGGAAAACGTGGTGATTGTCGGAAGCGGACCCGCCGGATTGACGGCGGCCATTTATTGCGCGCGGGCGAATCTGCGTCCGCTGGTGATCGAGGGCCAGCAACCCGGCGGACAACTGACGCAGACGACCGATGTCGAAAACTATCCGGGATTCGAAAGCGCCATCAACGGTTACGACCTGGTCATGGCCATGCGCAAGCAGGCCGAGCGCATGGGCGCCCGCTTCACGATGGATCAGGTGAGCGCGTGCGATTTCAGCGGCGGCGTGAAACGGCTTTCGCTGGCGGCCAACGGCGAGCTGCTGTCGCGCACGGTGATCATCGCCACGGGCGCCGTCGCCCGCTATCTGGGTCTGCCGTCCGAGCAGGCGCTGATCGGCCGCGGCGTCTCGGGGTGCGCGACCTGCGACGGCGCGTTTTACCGCGGCCAGGATGTTGCGGTCGTGGGCGGGGGCGACACCGCGATGGAAGATGCGTTGTATCTGTCGCGGATCGCGCGAACCGTGACGCTGATCCACAGGCGCCGCGAATTCCGCGCGTCGAAGGTCATGGTGGAGCGGGTGCTGGCGGCGCCCCACATCCGGGTGATCTGGGACAGCGTCGTGGCGGAGGTGCGCGATCCGCGGAAGAACGAGGTCACCGCCGTCGTGGTGCGGAACATCCAGACCGATGCGCGGAGCGAACTACCGGTCTCCGGCCTGTTCATCGCGATCGGCCATACGCCCAGCACGCAGCCGTTCCGGGCGGCCGTCACGTGCGACGACGCGGGGTATATCGTGACGCAGAACACGCGGACCTCGGCGGACGGCGTGTTTGCGGCCGGCGATGTCCAGGATCCCGTCTACCGGCAGGCGGTCACGGCCGCGGGAACCGGCTGCATGGCGGCGCTGGAAGTCGAGCGGTACCTGGCCGCCAAGGGCTGATCCCTTCTATCGTTCCCTGTAGGGCCGCCATGCAAACGTCCGATTTCGACTATGTGTTGCCGCCGGAACTGATCGCGCAGGAGCCGCCCGCCGTGCGCGGGTCTTCGCGGATGATGGTGCTGGACCGCCAGACGGGCGCGCTGGCGCATCATCGGGTTGCCGACCTGCCCGACTTGCTTCAGGCCGGCGACCTGCTGATCCTGAACGACACCCGGGTGTTTCCCGCCCGGTTGCTGGGCCGGTGGGCGGATACCGGCGGCGCGGTGGAGTTTCTGCTGCTCGAACGGGAGGGAACCTCCGATGCGCAGTGGCGTGTGCTCGTGGGTTCCGGCAGACGGGTGCGGTCCGGCTTGCGCGCGGTATTCGGCGACGGGGCGCTGATGGCCGATATCCTGGCGCGGGGCGAGGGCGGGCAGGCCGTGATCGGGTTCGATTTGCGCGAACCCCTGGAGCCGCTGCTCGAGCGCTTCGGCGTCACGCCGCTGCCGCCCTACATCCATCGCGCGGCCGGCGATGACGCCCGGCAGCCGCTCGACCGCGCGCGGTATCAGACGGTTTATGCGCGGAATGTCGGCGCCGTGGCCGCTCCCACGGCCGGCCTGCACCTGACCGAAGCGCTGCTCGATCAGATCCGGGGCCGGGGTGTCACGTGCGCGACGGTGACGCTCCATGTCGGGATCGGGACGTTCAGGCCGGTCACCTCCGAGACGGTGGAGGGGCATCGCATGGACGCCGAACGCTACACCGTGCCGATCGAGACGGCCGACGCGATCCGGGCGTGCCGGGCCCGGGGCGGCCGGGTGGTCGCGGTCGGCTCGACCTCCGTCCGCACGCTGGAGACCGTCGCGGCCGCGCATGACGGCGCGATCGAGGCGTGCTCCGGACGCAGCGACCTGTTCATCCATCCGCCCTTCACCTTCCGCGTCGTCAACGCCATGCTCACGAATTTTCATCTGCCCCGGTCGACCCTGCTGATGATGGTTTCGGCATTCGCCGGACAGGCCCGCACACGGGACGCCTATGCCGCCGCCATCCACGCAGACTACCGATTCTTCAGTTACGGCGACTGCATGCTGATTCAGTGAGCCGCGTATGGGTTTATGGATTATTGACTTTGTGACGTGGGCATGAGACCATTCGTCCGTTTTTCACACCCCGTCACTCTGGAGGAACCATGATCAAGAAAGCGAAAGTGGGCATTATCGGCTGTGGTTCAATCTGCGACATTTATTTCAAGAACCTGACGCAGACCTTCGTCAACACCGAAGTGATCGCCTGCGCGGATTTGTTTCCCGAGCGCGCCGAGGCCAAGGCCTCCCAATTCGGCGTGCCCAAAGCCTGTTCAGTCAAGGCGCTGCTGGCCGACCCCGACGTGTCGATTGTCGTCAATCTCACGGTTCCCAAGGCGCATGCCGCCGTCGCCCTGGCCGCGATCCGCGCGGGCAAGCATGTGCATGGCGAGAAACCGCTGGGCATCTCCCGCCAGGAGGGTCTCGCGATCCTGCGGGCGGCGGCGAAGGCGGGCGTCCGCGTCGGTTCGGCGCCCGACACGTTTCTGGGCGGCGGCATCCAGACCTGCCGCAAGCTGATTGACGACGGGTGGATCGGAAAGCCGGTCGCGGCCCATGCGTTCATGCTGTGCCACGGCCACGAGACCTGGCATCCCTCGCCCGAGTTCTACTATGAGCGCGGCGGCGGGCCGATGCTCGACATGGGGCCTTACTACCTGACCGCGCTGGTCAATCTCATCGGCCCGATCACACGCGTCACCGGCTCGGCGCGCGCCACCTTCCCCACCCGGACGATCACGAGCCGGCCGAAGTTCGGCACGGTCGTGAAGGTGGAGACCCCGACTCACATCGCGGGCGTCCTGGACTTCGCCAACGGGGCGGTGGGGACCCTTGTCACCAGTTTTGACATCTGGGGCCACACCCTGCCCTGCATCGAGGTTTACGGCACCGAGGGATCGATCTCCGTGCCCGATCCGAACGGGTTTGGCGGACCGGTCCGCGTCAAGCGCCATGACACACCCGATTGGATGGCGATGCCCCTCACGCACGGCTATGCCGAGAACAGCCGCGGCATCGGCGTGGCCGACATGGCCGCCGCCATCGCCGGCAGACGGCGCCACCGCGCTTCGGGGGAGCTGGCGATGCACGTCCTGGATGTGATGCTGGCCGTTGAGGAAGCCTCAACATCGGGCCGGGCCGTCACGATCCGGTCGGCGTGCCGGCAGCCCGCGCCCCTGCCGCTGGGTCTGCGCAACGGGCAGCTGGATTAATGGCCACCTGCATCCTCACGCCCACCTCGATCACCGAGCCGTTGCCGATCGACACGATCTTCGCGCCGGGCGCGCCGCTGGAGGTGGACGTCGGCGCCGGCAAGGGACGATTCCTGCTGGCGCGCGCCTCGGCCAACCCCGACGTGTCCTACCTAGCCATCGAGCGGATGCTGGGACGCGTCCGCAAGATCGACAGCAAGCTGACGCGCCATGGGCTGGCCAATGTGCGCATCATCCGCCTGGAGGCGTTCTACGCCCTGCAGTTTCTTCTGCCGCCCCAACGCATCCGGACCGTCTACATTCACTTCCCCGACCCGTGGCCGAAGCGCCGCCACCACAAGCGGCGGCTTTTCTCGCCGGAATTCCTCGACATGCTTCACGACCGGCTGGAGCCCGGCGGCACGGTGCAGATCGCCACCGACCACCTCGACTATTTCGAGGCGATCCGCCAGGCGTTCGCGCGGGACGCGCGCTACCGGGACGTCGCGCCGATTCCGCGCAGGCCCGAGGAACAAACCGACTTCGAACTGATCTTCCGCGGCCACGGGCAACCCATCGGCGAGTGCGCCTATCGCGTCTGACCGGTTACAACCGTTCCCGCTTCGGGTCCCCATCCGCCGTCTAGCGCAGCAGGTTGTCCAGCTCGCGAACCTGCCGCACGCTCAGTTGATCGCGCCGCGTGTTCAGAAGCTCGAGAACCTGGCGGCAGGCCTGCGTCTGACCGCGCGCCTGCAAGGTCGTGGCCAACAGCAGGTCCAGATCGGGCGAGCGCAACGGCTCGGGTGTGTTGCGGATCAGATCGATCACCGCATCGGGCTGCTCTTGTTTCACGAGCACCCGGGCCAGCAGAAGATACGCATCGCCCGAGACATCCGGCTGCCGCAGGGCCGCCTCCAGGGTCGTCCGGGCCAGATCAGCCTGATCGGTGCGCCAATAGGCCTCGCCCATCGCCGTCAGGATCGGTCCGTTCGTGACAAACGTCAGCGTATGGGAGAGATGGATGACGGCCATGCGCAGGGACGAGCGCTTCAGCAGCGCCTGGCCCAGCACTTCATTCGCGCGCACATGCAACGGATTGAGCTTGAGGATGGTCAGGCAATCGCGCTCCAATATGTTCCAGTCCTGCTTGGCGATCCCCGCCTCCAGCATCCAATCCCCGATGCGGTCCTGCTCCGGCAGGCCGCGCGGCAGCAGGCGTAAAAACAGAATGCGGGCCGAATCGAGATTGCGACCGCCACGCGCGAGCAGGATGCGTGCGCGAAGCAGATCCATCCGGTCACGATTCAACGCCGGCCTCATTCTGGCCAGATGGGGCAGGATGACCCGTTCGACCTCGCCCGCACGGCCCTGATCCAGCAGGCGCATGGCCGACACCGCCACCGCGGCCGCATCCGCCGACGCGTCGAAGACGAATGCCTCCGGTCGGGCCGCGCCTGTTCCCGCAGGATTCGTTACGCTACCATCCCTCACCGTATATTCGTTCATACGAACGGGATTCACCACGTCCCAATTCAATCCGGGCTGAATCACGGCCACGGCGGCGGCCAGAATGAACCCGCCCGCGCCGAACACACGCAACAGGATCCAGCCGAACATCCCTTCCCGATCCGCGACGTCCGCAACGGAGTCGTCGTCAGCGGCATCGCCGCCGCGCGGACGATGAACCGTGGCCACCAGAAACCAGCGGCTGATGAAATAGCCCGCCGCAAACACAATCGCCAGCGCCGCGATGAGCGACACCTCTCCACGCCCCCGCCAGTCGGCACCCGGCGTGTAGGGAAAGTTCAGCAGCACCACGCCCAACGCACCCGTGCCCAACGTCAACAAGGCGAGCGTGCCCAGCCGGTGCTCGCGCTGATGGCTCAATGAGAGGCACAGCGCCAGAATGAACGGGATGCCGGCCCAGAGCATCGTCCACATCCAATGCGGTGATGAACCGACATCCTGCAGCGCGCCCAGATGGCCTGCCGCCATGGCGCGCACGACCCGCGACACCGGAATCGCCGATCCGAGCGATTCGCGCAGCAACAGCGAGGCGAGGCCCAGCTGCACCGCGAAGCCGAGGCAGGCGCTGCCGATGGCGGCCACGAAATAACGCTGGAACGGCAGCTCGAAATGGATGATGGCCCGCACATAAAAAAAGATCAGCGCACCCGCCACCGCCAGGAAGACCGGGCTCTCCGCGATCCCGATCCCCGCCACCGCGCTGACCAGACAGGCGCCACCCAGAGACGGCCGCAAACCAAACGACGTGGTCAGCCAGACCGCGACCAGCAGCAGCAGCGCATCGAACGCGCCCGGGCCGGCACGCGTGGCCATGATCCAGAATGACGCGCTGAAGGCATACACCAGCCCCGCGCCAATCGTTCCGATCGCGAGCGCCATCCGCTCCCGCCGTGTAAACTCCGCAATCATGAGACTCAGCGCCTCATGCGCGCTCCCGACCTGTGGCAGGGGCCTGTCGGGGTCCTCATTCCCCTGTAGCAGATAGAGCGTGGAAACATCGACCCGGCTCATCCCGCAGGCCAGCAGCCGCCTGAAAACGACCAGAAAGCCGCACAGACCGGCCCCCGAAAACAACGCGCTCAGCGCGTTGATCGTGGCCTCGGGATTGGCCAGCTTGAGCGCGACGGCCGAGCGGGCGCTCAGCAGCCACACCTGATGGAGCGCGATGGTCTGCGGATCCAGCTTCAGAACGAGTCCGCCCATTTCAGCGGGGAGCCCCGCGTGAAAGGCGTCGGACACGCAGAACAGCAGCAGAAAGGCCGCATAGGCCAGACCCGCAACGATGGCCACAATCTGAAACAGCTTCATCGCGTACCCCCCTCTCGCGCCCCGGTCGGCGGCGCAACATGCGACCCCGCCGACGGCGTATGGATGCGGCGGCCGGCGATCACGGTGGGCTTCACCGCCTCACTCCGGTCCGGATAGTCCAGCGTGTAGTGCAAGCCACGGCTCTCCTGGCGGCGGGTCGCGCTGCGGATGATCAGCGCCGCCACATCGGCGATATTGCGCAGTTCGAGCGTGTCGGGCGTCACCCAGTAATCGAAATAATACTGGCGGATCTCCCGGCGCAGGTTGGCGATGCGCCGCAGGGCCCGTTCGAGCCGCTTGCCGGAGCGGACGATGCCGACGTAGTCCCACATGCACGTCCGGACTTCGTTCCAGTTGTGCGACACCACCACCCGTTCGTCGCTGACCACCGCGTGCCCGTACTGCCAATCCGGAATCATCACATCGACCCGTTTCGCCGGCTCCCGCACGACCCGCTCCGCCAGGGCATGCGCGCAGACCAGCGCCTCCAGCAAGGAGTTGCTGGCCAGCCGGTTGGCGCCATGCAAACCCGTGCAGGCGCACTCGCCCACGGCCAGCAACCCCGGCAGCGTCGTCTCGCCCGCGACCGTGGCCTGGATGCCGCCGCAGCAATAGTGAGCCGCCGGAACCACAGGAACCAGATCGGAGGCCATGTCGATGCCGAAGCGCAGCGCGGTCGCATAAAGCGTGGGAAACCGCGCCTCGATGAATGCCCGGGGCTTGCTGCGCATGTCGAGACAGCAGTAGGGCGCCGCGGTCCGCTTCATTTCGGCATCAATCGCGCGGGCCACAATGTCCCGCGGCGCCAGGGCTCCGCGCGAATCGTATTTCAGCATGAACGGACGGCCCTCGCGATCCACCAATTCCGCGCCTTCGCCCCGCACCGCCTCGCTGATGAGGAAGTTCTTGGCCTGTGGATGGTAGAGGCAGGTCGGATGAAACTGGATGAACTCCATGTTGGCGATGTCCGCGCCCGCCCGCCAGGCGATCGCCACCCCGTCGCCCGTGGCAATGTCGGGGTTGCTCGTGTAGAGATACACCTTGCCGCACCCGCCGGTCGCCAGGACCGTCCACGGCGCCCGGACCGCGCTGATCTCGCCGGTCGCCTCGTCCAGAAGATAGGCGCCGATGCACCGGTTATGCCCGGGCAGGCCGAGCCAGCGCGTCGTGATCGCGTCGATCACCATCGTGCGCTCGCGGACCACGATGTTGGGATGCTCCAGCACGCGTTCCAGCAGGACGCTTTCCACGCGCCGCCCGGTGATATCCCCCGCGTGCAGCACACGCCGCCGGGTATGCCCCCCCTCGCGCCCCAGGTCATAGCCGCTGACGCTCTCGGCGCTGGCGCTGAACTGCACGCCCATCCGCTCCAGATCGGCAATCCGCGCCGGGCCGTCCGACACGATCCGCCTCACCACCGCCTCGTCACATAACCCCGCGCCCGCATCGAGCGTGTCGGCCACATGCTGTTCGAAGGTGTCCCCCGGCTCCAGCACGCAGGCGATGCCGCCCTGGGCGTAATTGCTGTTGCTTTCGGCCGATTCCTTCTTGGTCGCCAGCAGGACGCGCCCGCTGGACGCCATCCGCAACGCGGCGGACAGCCCGGCAATGCCGCTTCCCGCAATAAAGTAGTCAACTGACTCGATGCGCATGGTACAGCCTTTTCCACTCACGCTTGACAAGACCGGTGGGGAGGCGTCATATTATCACGAATCGGACGGATTGGAAGAGCGGACTTGCAGCTTTTTTCGTCCTCATCGGATCGCAGACGAAACCTTTCTGAGGTGATTCACAGCATGATCACGGTCAAAATCATCGGCGCCACGGGCTATGGCGGAGTCGGCATCATTGAATTGTTGCTCCAACACCCGCAGGCGCGCCTCGTGACCCTGGTTGCGCGGGAGGACATCGGCCTGCCCCTGAGCGCGGTGTATCCGCACCTGACCGGCTTCTGTGACCTCCCCATCCTCGCCCCGGATGACCCCGCCGCCGCCGAACCGGCGGATGTCGTCTTCTACTCCACGCCGGATGGCGTAGGCATGACCCGCGCCCGCGCCGATCTTGCCGGCGGGTCCAAGATCATCGATTACAGCGGCGACTTCCGCTTCACCACGCCCGAAGCCTACGCGGATTACGCCACCCGCATCGGCCGCAACCCCGTGCATGCCGCGCCGGACCTGCTCGGCGGCAACGCCTACGGCCTGGCCGAGCTTCACCGCGAGGAGATTCGCAACGCCCGGATCGTGGGCAACCCCGGCTGTTTTGCGGCCAGTTGCATCCTGGGCCTCGCGCCCGCCGCCCGCGCCGGCTTGATTGATCCATCCAGCGTCATCTGCGACTGCACGACCGGGGTGTCCGGGGCGGGCAAGAAAGTCGCGCCCACCTTTCACTACCCGGCCCGCTATGAGCAGTTGAACGCCTACAAGCTCGCCGGCCATCAGCATGTCTGCGAGGTCGAGCGCGAACTCACGCTCCTCGCGGGCCGTGAGCTGCGCGTCACGTTCACCGCACATGTGGCGCCCGTCTGCCGCGGCATCATGTCCACCCTCTACGGCACGCTGACCGCGCCGCTGACCGAGGATCAGGCGCTCGAGTGCTACCGCGCGTTCTACGCCGGCAGCCCCTTTGTCCGCGTCTTCCCCAGCACCGCCGCCATCGGCACGCTCCACGTCCGCGGCACGAACTTCTGCAACCTGGTCGTCAGCGTCGATCCCCGCACCAACCGGCTTCGGGTTGTCTCGTACATCGACAACCTGATGAAGGGGCAGGCCGGTTCGGCGCTGCAGAACATGAATCTGATGTGTCACTGTGATGAAACCCTCGGTCTCAACCGTCCAGGAAACTACCCGTGAGTAAAAAGAAAATCGCGCCCGCGCAAAAAAAACCGGCCGCATCCCCCGCTGCCAAAGGACGCCACGGCTTGGGCCGCGGTCTGGGCGCGCTCATCAGCGCCGTGCCCGCATCCGTTGACGCCGCACACGCGCCGACTGCGACCGCCGTTCCGGCGCCTGAGACTGCGTCAGCGACACCCCCCGCCGCTCCCCTGCCCCTGCCGCCGGGCCAGCAATCGGTGCAGTCCCTCCCCGTGGGCGAAATCGCGCGCTGCCCGTGGCAGCCCCGTTCCGTCTTCGATCAGGAGGCGCTGCGCGAGCTCGCCGACTCGATCAAGGCTCACGGCGTGATCCAGCCGCTCATCTGCCGCACATCGGCAGGCGGAGGCTTTGAGCTGATCGCCGGCGAACGCCGCCTGCGCGCGGCGATCGAAGCCGGACTTGGCCGTGTGCCGGTGATCGTCCTCGATGCCGCCGACCGTGACGCCGCCGAGATGGCCGTCATCGAAAACATCCAGCGCGAAGACCTCAACGTCATCGAGGAGGCCGAGGGCTATCGCACCCTCGCGGAGACCTTCAACCTGACCCAGCAGGAGGTCGCCGATCGTGTCGGCAAGTCGCGCCCCGCCGTCGCCAACGCCCTGCGCCTCCTCGACCTGCCTGACGAGGTCAAACAACTGCTCTCGTCGAGCTTGCTTTCCACCGGCCATGCCAAAGTCCTGCTCGGCATCGCCGATCCCGTCGAGCAGACCCTCCTCGCGCACAAGTGCCTGACCGAGGGCATGACCGTCCGCAGCCTGGAACGCCTGGTGCTTCGACGCAAGAACGCCCGGAACGCCGACGCCCTCGCGCGACTGCCCAAGCCCGACATGCCCGAGGCTCACCTCCGGGATCTCGCGGACCGCATGAACCGCCACTTCGGCACCCATGTCCGCCTCACCGCCAGCCAGACCTACGCCAACGGCAAACGGGCCAAGGGCTGCATCGAAATCGACTTCTACGACAACGACGACCTCGACCGCCTCCTCTCGCTCCTCGGCATCACCGTGGACTGATGATGTGATGAGCGGCTGCAAGGAGAGACAGGATGTCCGTAGACATGTCCTCCCAAGCGATCACCACTCGTCTGCGCTGCGTGAGCGATTTACGCCGCGTCTGCCGGGCGCTTTCCGTTCGCGTGCCGCCAACGGAAGTGCGGGAGGGGGAGACCGGTTACGCCGCCCGGCCGCACTCACGCACGGAAACCCGCCCACGCTGTGAAGCCGACGGTATCCCCTGTGCAGACGGAGACTGAACGAGGTATCAGACCGGGTACCGGCTAAAACTGAATGATCGAAATCTGCAGCAACCCGTTGCTGCAGACGCTTTTGGAAATGCGCTTTTTTTCGCCAACCGGGAGCCGCAGCCGCACGCGTGAAGTCTTCCCCGTACCCGCGCCGGAGCAGATGAAGAGAACATCCCCGGTGAGCGTCAAGTCCATCTCATCCAGATCCCAGCCGGGAAGCCGGCAGGTCACGCGGTAGCCTTCGTCGGTCTCTTCCACGTTGATCCCAGGTGCGGACGGCGCCATCAGCCACTCTCCCTGTACCACGCCTCCCTCGGACCACGCACGCATCCGATTATCCCGCTTCGCTGCCAAGCCTCCGTAGGAAACCCATTCGGATGCGGTTGGAATCGCCACCGCATGCTGGCGCGCCATCCGCACCTGTTCCTGAATCGGATACTGAATGGCGGCGTGCGAACCCTCCCCACCGCCACCTCGCCCTTTCGGCGCGCCGCGCCGATCCGATACCGCCCGGACGAACAGATACAGGCTCAGCAAAACAGAGCCGGCCACCAACAGACGATCGGCCCAGTCCCACACATTCCGTTGATCCCACCGTCTCACGATCATCCCTTTCACCGGTCACCGTCCGTCTGCGCAGCAAAAATAGCAGAATATGTGCCACCCGGGGCACCCTTGATCCCGTTGGCGGCTGCGTATGCCAGTCAGACAAGATGTCCGACAGTGACACGACAAAATGTCGCATGCAATCACCCAAATATGCTACATTTGTTCCCCGTCAGCGGATTTCTGACACGGCACACCCCTTGCTGGATACGAGACACGCATGGCCTTGACACGTCACATCGATAAGAGCATGCCTCGCCGCTCCTCGCTGGCGTGGCAGGCCTCCGCCATTCTGGCCTTTGCCGCCGTGGCGGCCGGTCTGGGGCTCTTTTGGCTTCATCGCTTTCAGGCGCACGTGGCCCATGTCGACGCGACCCGCTCGGTGCTTGCGCAGGGGGATCGGCTGATGGATCTGCTGGCCGACCCGGGCACTCTGGCGAACAGCACCAACATGACCGCCACTGAATGGCGCCTGTTTGGCGCGCATGTAGAGGGACTCCGCGCGGCGCAGGCCGAGTTGGAATTCGTCTCGATCACGCATGGCGGCGAAACTGTCTTTCACCGGCAGATTCCCGATCGGTCACCGCATCCGCATGTGCCCGTGCCCTCCCGCACCTCCGTCTCGACCCTCAACATCCCCACCGGTCCGGACGCGACGACTCCGGTGATGGTCTTCACGCGAACCGTCATCCTTCCCGACCGGACCGAAGCGACTGTGGAGATCGGGTTTGACGCCGGGGTTGTCGACGCGGCCGAATCGAGCGCCTCGCGTTCAATCCGCACGCTCCTGCGCTTCTCAGCGGTCGCCGTCGCCGCCGCGTTTGGCTTTTGCCTGCTGCTGGTCATCGCCGTCGTCCGCCACGACCTGGCCCGGCAGGCGCGGGGCCGGCGCGAGGAGCACCTCGCCTTTTCGGGCGTCCTGGCCAATGGCATCGTCCACGATTTCCGCAATCCGATGTCCTCCGTGAAGCTCGACGCCCAGATGCTTGCCCGCGAGGCCGACCGCGATGGCGGGCCCCGCCCCGCGCGCCTGGCCGAGCTGGCCGGCCGCATCGGCCGCACCGTTGAACGGATGGATCAGGTGTTCAAGGAGTTCCTCTATCTGGCCAGACCCGATCACGAGGCGTTCGAGACCGTCGCGCTGGCGGCGTGCATCCGCGAATGTGTCGAGACCCTCGCCCCGCGTCTCGAGGCGGCGGGCGTGGTGATTGAAGCCGCGCCCACGCCGCTGGGCGTCCGCGCCGCGCCATTTGCCCTGCGCCGCGCGCTCCTCAACGTGCTCACCAACGCCGTGCAGTTCTCGCCCCGCGGCGGCACGGTCGGGGTGGTCTGCGCGGCCCAGGGTTCGTCCGTCCGCATCGACATCGCCGACCGCGGCCCCGGCGTGCCGCCGCGCGACCGTGAGCGCATTTTTGAGATGTTTGTCTCGTCCCGCCCGGAAGGGACGGGTCTCGGCCTCTTCCTCGCCCGCACCGCCCTGCGCAAGTGCGGCGGCGACATCATCGCGCGGCCGCGGGAGGGCGGCGGCTCGATCTTCAGGATCACCCTCCCGGCCGGCACGGAGACCGCGTCATGAAGCCTGTGATTCTGATTGTTGAAGATGACCCCGACGGCGCGCGCTCGATGATCGACGCCGCCGAGGACGCCGGGTTCGCGACCGTACTCGCCGGGACTGCCGCCAAGGGTCTCGAATGCTTCCGCGAGCAGACGCCCGACCTCGTGCTCACCGATCTCGTCCTGCCCGACTTCGACGGCATCGAGCTGCTGGCCCGGATCAAGCGGATCAACGCCGCGATCCCGGTGATGGTCATGACGGCGTACGGCTCGGTCGAGTCATCCGTCAAGGCGATGCGCGCCGGCGCCTATGACTACGTGATCAAGCCGCTCGACCTCGACGACATCCAGTCCAAGCTCCGACGGGCCGCCGAGACCAGCCGTTTGCGCCGCGAGGTCACCACGCTCGCCGCCTCGGCCCGCGCCCGGCACACCGCCGCGACGATGGTCGCCGAGTCGCCCGCCATGCGGGCGGTGATCAGCCAGATCGAGGCGCTGGCCGACACCACCGCGACGGTGCTGATCCAGGGCGAGTCCGGAACCGGCAAGGAACTGGTGGCCCGGGCGCTGCACGCCGACAGCCGGCGTGCCGACGCCCCCTTTGTCGCGGTCAACTGCGGCGCTTTTGCCGAGTCGCTCCTCGAATCGGAACTGTTCGGCCATGAGAAGGGCGCCTTCACCGGCGCCGCCACCCGCCATGCGGGCGCCTTTGAACGGGCCGATGGGGGCACGCTCTTCCTCGATGAGATCGGCGACGCCCCGCCCTCTGTCCAGGTCAAGCTCCTCCGCGCCATCGAAGAGCGCGAAATCCACCGCGTCGGCGGACGCGAGCCCTTTGCCGTCAACGTCCGCCTCGTTTCCGCGTCCAACAAAGATCTGGCCGGGCGTGTCGCCGAGGGGGCGTTCCGCGAAGACCTGCTGTACCGGTTGAATGTCGTCACCATCTCCCTGCCGCCCCTTCGCCGCCGCCGGGAGGACATCCGTCCGCTCGCCGACCGCTTCATCGCTCGCGCCGCCGCCGACCATGGCCATGCCATCACCGGGATCGATTCCGCCTTCTACACGCGGCTCGAAGCCTACGACTGGCCCGGCAATATCCGCCAGCTCCGCAACGTCATCGAGTCGGCCGTCCTGCTCACCTCGGGCACCCACCTTCGCGCCGAGTCCCTCGCCCTTCCCGGCGATACCCTCCCCCGGGCCGCACCCGCCTTTCCGGAGAACCTCACACTCGCCGCCATCGAGCGCCTCGTCCTCGAACAAACCCTCGCCCGCTGCGACGGCAACCGCACCCTCACCGCGGAGAAACTCGGCATCTCCATCCGCACCATCCAGCGCAAGATCAAAGAACACAACCTTCCATTCTGAGTGATCCTGTGGCATACTTTCTGCTTTTTCAAATCCGTTGATTGATGTCCCCACGCAAGAAGGAGAATCATGCTAACCGTCACGAACCTGAAGAAGAGCTTCGGCCCGTTTCAGGCAGTCAAGGGGGTGAGCTTCACCGTGAAAAAAGGTGAGGTGCTCGGCTTTCTTGGCCCCAACGGCGCCGGCAAGACCACCACGATGCGGATGATCACCGGCTTTCTGGCGCCCAGCGATGGCACAGCCGAGGTCTGCGGCTGCGATATCCGGCGGGATCCCGTCGGCGCCAAGCGGAGCATCGGCTATCTGCCCGAAAACGCCCCGAGCTACCACGCGATGACCGTCGTGGACTTTCTCGACTTCGCCGCCCGCATCCGCGGCTACACCGGATCCGAACGGCGGGATCGCCTCGACCGGGCGATCGTTCAGGCGCGACTGGAGAGCGTCCGCGACCAGACGATCGAAACCCTCTCCAAGGGTTACCGCCAGCGCACCTGCTTCGCCCAGGCCATCCTGCATGACCCGCCCGTGCTGATCATGGACGAACCGACCGATGGACTCGACCCGAACCAGAAATACGTGGTCCGGGAGATGATCCGCACCATGTCGGCCGAGAAGGCGATCATCATTTCGACGCACATCCTCGAAGAGGTGGACGCTGTCTGCACCCGCGCAGTGATCATCGCCAGCGGCGCGATCGTCGCCAACGGCACCCCGGCCGAGTTGAAGGCCCAGGACCCCTCCGGCCGCCTGGACGAGGTGTTCCGCAAACTGACCCTGACCGGAGAGGAGAAGACCCGCCATGTCCGTTCGTAATATCCAGACGCTTTTCCGGCGCGAGTTCCGGTCCTATTTTCATTCCCCGGTGGCCTGCGTGTTCCTGGTCGCCTTCCTGATCCTGGTGAATTTCCTGACCTTCCGCGTCTCGTCGTTCTACGAGGTTCGCCAGGCGTCGCTGGAGCGCTTCTTCATGTGGCACCCGTGGGTCTACCTGCTGCTCGTCCCCGCCTCGACGATGGGACTGTGGGCCGAGGAGCGCCGCACCGGAACGCTGGAGCTGCTGCTGACCTTTCCGGTTACGCTCACCGAGACGCTCATCGGCAAGTTTATGGCCGCCTGGGCGTTCATTGCGATCGGGTTGGCCTGCACCTTCCCGATCGTCCTCACGGTCGGCTGGCTCGGGTCGCCCGATTTCGGCGTGATCGCCAGCGGTTATGTCGGGTCACTGCTGCTCGCCGGGGCCAGTGTCGCCATCGGCGCCTTCGCCTCGTCGCTCACCCGCAGCCAGGTCATCAGCTTCGTTGCGGCGCTCAGCGCCTGCCTCCTGTTGACGCTCGCGGGATTCGAGCCGGTGACAGGGCTGTTTGCTTCGTGGGCGCCGTGGCTGGCCAACGCCATCGCCGCGTGCAGCCTCCTCTATCACTTCAACGCCCTGTGCCGCGGCGTCCTCGACGTCGCCGACATCGCCTACTACCTGAGCGTGATCGTCTTCATGCTGGCCGCCGCGCACCTGGTCATTGACAACCGCAAGGCGTCGTAACCCGTATCAACCCCTTTTTGGACAACTGCCATGAATACCTTCAAACGAATCTCTTCCGGCGTCGCGGGTCTCGCACTGCTTCTGGTCAGTCTCGGCGGCGCGTGCGTGATCATCACCAACCTGCGCATCCGCGCCGACCTGACGGAGGAGCGGCTCTTCACCCTCTCCCGCGGTTCGCGCGACCTGGTCTCCAAGCTCGACCAGGACGTCACGCTGAAATTCTACTTCAGCACCTCCTCGTCTGAAGTTCCCAACATGATCAAGATCTATGCGCGTCACGTGCAGGACTTTCTGCGTGAATACGAGTTGGCAGGAAAGGGCCGGGTCATCATCGAGACCTATGATCCCAAATCCGACTCCGACGAGGAGGAATGGGCGCAGAAATTCGGCGTGGCTCCTCAGACGCTCTCGCCCTTCGCGCCGCCGTTCTATTTCGGCCTGGTGGCCGTCTGCGGCGGGCGCGAGAATGCCATCCCGGCCTTCTCGCCCGCCACGGAGCGCACGCTGGAATTCGAGGTCTCACGCCTCATCGCCCGTGTCGCATGGCCCGAAAAACCGGTCATTGGCGTCATGAGCCCGTTCAGTGTCCTGGGCGGCGGCGACCCGATGCAACGGATGATGGGCCGCAACCGTCAGGCGGATCCGGCTTGGGCCGCCTTCGCCGAACTGCAACGCGACTACACCCTTCGCGCAGTCACTCCCGATGCCGCCCGGATTGATGACGACATCACGACGCTGGTGCTGGTCCACCCGAAGAACCTGTCGAATCAGGCCCTCTTCGCCATCGACCAGTTTGTCCTCCGCGGCGGGCGCCTCCTGGCCTGTCTCGATCCCTTCAGCGTTCAGGACTTCAGGGCCTCCCAGGCACAGGGCCTGATGATGAGCATGCAGGGACCTGCAGGCCCCGGCCCCTCCACGCTGGGCAAACTCCTGGATGCCTGGGGCGTCGGATTTGATCCTACCAAGGTTCTGGCCGACATGCGCGCCATCACCCGGCTCGATGGCGGAAACGGAAGCATTGATGAAAATCCCGTCGTGCTTTCCCTGTCCGCAAAGAACGCCGCCGCGTCCGAGGTCCTCACCGCCCAGCTCAAACAACTGATTTTTCCGTTTGCCGGCGTGTTCACGGAGAAGTCGGCCCCGGGGATCACCTATACGCCGCTGATCACGTCATCGGACAACGCCTGCCTGGTCGACACGATGGCGGCCCAATATGGCACGGCCATGCTGCGCAACCAGCTTAAGCCCGACGGTCTGAAACACACACTGGCCGTCCGGTTGGCGGGTACATTCAAGACCGCCTTCCCCGCGGGCGCGCCGGCCGATGAGAACCCCGGCCCCGATGGCGCCAAAAAGCCTGCCGATCCGTCGCCGAAGCCCCCCCTGACTTCCGGTACGGGCGCCGTGGTGCTGATTGGCGATTCGGACTTCCTGGCCGACGGTTGGAGCGTGCGCACCTCCTCGTTCTTTGGATACCAGACCACCGAGGCGATTAATGACAACCTAGCCCTGCTGGCCAACGCGGTCGAGCAACTCGCCGGACGCAGCGAGCTGATCGCCATCCGCTCGCGCGGCAATTCCACGCGCCCCTTCACGGTGGTTGACGAACTGGAATATCAGGCGCTCATGAAATGGAGCGAGACCGAGAAGGCTTTGCAGTTCAAGCTCGACGAGACGCGCGCCCGCCTCGCGGAGATGCAAAAGCAGAAGCAGGGCAAGCAACGCGCGATCCTCACGGCCGAGCAGGAAAAGGCCATTGCCACGTTTCAAGCGGAGGAACGCAGCACCAACCGCCAGCTCAAGGACCTGCGCCGGTCGCTCAACGCCGACATCGAAAACCTGGGGGTTCGGGTGAAATCGATCAACATCGCGCTCATGCCCGCGCTGATTGTGGTGGCATCCTTCACACGGTTATGGATCCGCCGCCGTCGCGGCTAGACAGTCAATCTGGAAAGTCAGGAGACACACACCAGCCATGAAAAAAGCAAAACTGTTCGGACTTGTCCTCGCTGCCGTCGTCCTCGGGCTTCTGGCCTCGTGGACGGGGCGATCCCGTCAACCGCAAAAACCGGGGCAACTCGGAAAACCCGTCCTGCCCGGCCTGTCAATCAACGCCATCGGGCGCATCGAGATCGCGCAGCAGAGCAAGACCGTCACACTGGCCAATACCGATGAGGGATGGGTGGTGCCGTCGCTCTACAATTACCCGGCCGACGTCGCCAGGATTCGCGAGAACCTGCTCGCGCTTCGCGATCTCAAGATCGGAGCCGTGCAGCGGGGCGCCAGGATCGACAGCACCAATGCCACGCTCGTCGATCTCCAGGATGAACGCGGCAAACCGCTTGCCTCCATCCGTCTGGGCGATGTCCGCACCAGGCCCAACTCGCAATATGGATGGGACATTCCCGATGGCCGCTCGGTTGCGGCCAACGCCAACGACACGGTCTATCTCGTCAAGGAGTCGTTGAGCGCCTTTGAGCCCGATGCCAAGTCGTGGGTCAACACCGAGGTGTTGAACGTGCAGGCGTCGGACGTCGCCCGGGTCGTGCTATCGGGTCCGGACGGCGCGGCGACCCTGGATCGTTCGTCGGGTGCGCTTACGCTCACCGGGCTTGCCGAAGGCGAATCCTGCGACGCCTCAAAAGTGTCCGGCGTCGCGTCCGCCCTGGGCTATCTCCGGTTTTCCGATCTCGCCGACCCCGCGCTCACCGATGCGCAGACCGGCGTGGCCACGGGCCACACCTTCACCGTGACCACCACCGACGGGACGATCTATGCCGCCCGCATCGGCGCCGCCGCGCCGGACCGCAGCGACCGTTATCTCCGGATCGCCGTCAGCGCGCAGCCGGTCTCCACCAACGCCGCCGAGCGGGCGTCGGTGACGCAGCAGGCGGCCGAGCTCAACCGATCGGTCAGCCCCTGGCTCTTTCTGATCTCTTCCTGGAACGCCGACAACATGACCCGTTCCCGCGCCTATTTCATCCAGGCTCCCACGCCGCCCCCCGCATCACCGGAGCCTCCGCCCGAACGCGCTCCCGAGGTGCCCGCCGCCGGATCCTGATGTGCGGACGGGCCTCGTGCCCGCCCCCGATTACCGCCACCCTCCAACCCCAAAGGCCCGCCATGGACATCCAAGCCACTACCAAGCTGATCGCCGATCAATCCGCCGCCGTCGCGCGAATCCGTCAAGAGGTCGCCACCGTCATTGTCGGTCAGGAACGTCTCGTTGACCGCCTGCTCATCGCCCTGATCACCGGAGGCCATATTCTCCTCGAAGGGGTCCCCGGCCTCGCCAAGACCCTCACCATCCGCACCCTCGCCGACACGCTGGGATTGCAGTTCCAACGCATCTCCTTCACCCCCGACCTCCTCCCGGCCGACGTGATCGGCACGCTCATCTACAATCCCAAGGAGGGATCGTTCCTGCCGCGCAAGGGCCCGGTTTTCACCAACCTGCTGCTGGCCGACGAGATCAACCGCGCGCCCGCCAAGGTGCAATCGGCCCTGCTGGAGGCGATGCAGGAGCATCAGGTGACGATTGGCGACACCACCTATCCCCTGCCCGCGCCGTTCCTCGTGATGGCCACGCAGAATCCGATCGAGCATGAGGGCACCTATCCCCTGCCCGAGGCGCAAGTCGACCGTTTCATGCTGAAGGTGCTGCTCGCGCATCCCTCGCGTGACGACGAGCGCCGCATCATGAACCGTTTCACCTCAGTGCAGTCCCTCGCGGCCAGGCAGGTTGTCACCGCCCAGGATCTCGCCACGCTGCGCACGGTCTTCGATCAGGTGTACTGCGACGAAAAGGTCGGCGAATACATCCTCGACATCGTCTTCGCGACCCGCGACCCCCGGGCGTTCAAGCTCGATTCGCTCGTCAACCAGATTCAGATGGGCGCTTCGCCGCGCGCCACCCTGTGCCTCAATCTGGCCGCCCGCGCCCACGCCATGCTGCACGGCCGCGCCTATGCCACGCCCCTCGATGTCAAGGAGATCGCCCCCGATATTCTCCGCCATCGCATCCTCCTCACCTACGAGGCCGAGGCCGAGGAACAGACCTCCGACACCCTCATCGCCAAAATCCTCTCCACCCTCCCCGTGCCCTGATCCCCAGCATCCAGTTTCAGGTTTCCAGTTCCCGGTTTCCAATCTTTTCCATGCTCGACACCGCCCAACTCATGGCCCAGGTCGCCGGCATCCGCATCCTCACGACGCGGCTGCTGGATGACCGGCTTTCGGGCGATTACCACTCGGTCTTCAAGGGCCGGGGGATTGAGTTTGACGAAGTGCGTCCGTACATCCCCGGCGACGATGTGCGCGCGATCGACTGGAACGTCACCGCACGCACCGGCCACCCGCACATCAAACGGTTTTCGGAGGAGCGTGAACTGACGATTGTTTTTCTCGTCGATGTCTCCGGCTCGCAGGTGTTTGGCTCCGCCACCCGCACCAAGTCGGAACTGGCCGCCGAAATCACCAGCCTCCTCGCCATGACCGCCATCCGCAATCAGGACAAGATCGGCTGCATCCTCTTCAGCGACCGCATCGTCAAATCCATTCCGCCGCGCAAGGGACGCACCGCCGTGATGCGCCTCGTACGCGAGGTGCTCGCGGCGGGCGAAACCCGCCACGGCACCGACATCGCCGGCGCCATCCGCTTTCTCAACAACGTTCAGAAGCGCCGCGCCGTGGTCTTCATCGTCTCCGACTTTCAGGACTCCGGCTTCGACCGCGCCCTGCGCGCCCTCGCCCGCCATCATGACGTGATCGCTTGCCCCGTCTCCGATCCGCGCGAGTCGGCGCTGCCCAATGTCGGCCTCGTCCAGATGCAGGATCCCGAGACGGGCGAGTTGGTCATCGTGGATACCGCATCGCGCGCCGTCCGGGAGGCCTTCGCCGCCGAGGCGTCGACCGCTGATGCCGAGCTGCATCGCAACCTGCGGCGCTGGGGCATCGATACGCTTGATGTGTCCACCGGGCGCCCCTACATTGACGACGTCCGCGCCCTCTTCCAGCGTCGGCGCGCCCGCGCCAGGAGGTCGGCATGAACACCCCCGGCCGTGTGTTCCGTGCCTGTGCCGTTGCCGGCGCGCTCGCCGCACCCTGCGTCCGCGCCGCATTCACCGCCGATCTCTCCTGGGGCGACGTCTCGCTCATTCTCGCCGCCGAGTCCGATGCCGTCGATCCCTCGCGCGATTTCTTGCTGACCCTCGTTCTCACCACGCCGCCCCACCTGACGGTCGCGCTGCCCGATCTGCGCGGTCGTTTCTCCGGATTCTCCACCGCCGAAGATCTGGCCCGTGATCCGGTCATCACGCCGGACGGTGTCCGCCGCGAATTCCGCTGGCGGCTGGTCCCCGAACTGGAGCGCGAATACCGGCTGGCGCCGTTTGCGGTGACCGTCACCGACACCCGCCGCGTGCCGGCGCTGGTCAGCGCCTTCGCCACCCGCGCGGTCTACTTCCCCGCCGCCGCGCGCGCGCCCAAAGCCGACGGCGACCTCGAACTCGCTGCAAAACCGGTTTACGTCGCCCCCTCCGCCCGCACCGTCACCGGCTGGGTGTTCATCGGCCTGGCCGCGGCTGCCCTGCTGGCGGCCGCGCTGTGGGGTCTGGCCCATGTCAAACGCCGCGTCCGCGAAGCGCGCCTGTCCCCCGGCGAACGGGCGCTCGCCGAGTTGGAGCGTCTCCTCCGCCGCCGGCTGGTCGAAAAGGGGCTTTACAAGGATTTCTACATTGAACTCACCGGCGTTGTCCGGCGTTATATCGAGCGGACGCACGGCATCCACGCCCCCGCTCAAACCACCGAGGAGTTCCTCAAGGCCGCCGTGTCGCACCCGGCTTTCGCCGCCGCGACACTCGGTCCGCTCCGGGATTTTCTGGAATCGGCCGACCTGATTAAATTCGCCGGTCAAACGGCCACGCCGGCCCTGGCCGATGCGGCCGTCTCGGCGGCGCGTTCATTTGTGATGGTACCATGCGCTTCGCCTGCCCCATAGTTGTTCTCCTGTTCATTCCCTGGCTCATCGCTGTCTGGCGCCTTTACCGCCGCAGCGAGCGGGCTGGGGTGCTCTTTGCGCCGATCCGGCGGCTGCCGGTCCGGACGGCGGGCTGGCGCGTGTGGACATCGCGCATGCTGCCGGCGCTGTTTCTCGCCGGAGTCGCGTTGCTCATCATCGCCGCCGCGCGTCCCCAGACGTTCATCGCCCGCGAACGCCGCACGGTCGATGCGATCGCCATCGCCATGACCGTGGACGTGTCGGGCTCGATGGAGGCGCTCGATCTCTCGCCGCGATCGGCCCTGGGCGTTGTGACCGAGAAGACGCGTCTCGATGTCGTGAAGGAGACCTTTGCCGAATTCATCCGCCAGCGCCCCGACGACCTGCTCGCCCTCATCACCTTCGGGGGCTATGCCTCGACCCGGAGTCCCCTCACCGCCGACCATCGCGCGCTGCTTCACGTTTTGAACGGGGTGAAAATTCCCACCGCCGACATGGACGATCAGGGCCGTCCGGTTTCTCAGGAGGAAATGCTCACCGCCATCGGCGACGGACTGGCCACGGCCTGCGCCCGCCTCACCGACGCCGAGCCCAAAACCCGGATTGTTGTCCTGCTGAGCGACGGCGAATCCAACACGGGCATCATCACGCCGGAACAGGCCGCCGGGGCGGCCAAGAAACTCGGCATCCGCGTCTACACCATCGGCGTCGGCAGCACGGGCCGCGCCCCCTTCCGCACCCGTGACGTATTCGGTCGCTCGGTCATCGGATGGGGCGAGGTGAGTCTGGACGAGACCCAGCTCCGCGCCATCGCCAGCGCCTCGGGCGCCCGCTATTTCAACGTGCGCGATCCCGGCGGCCTTAAGACGGCCCTCGACGAGATCGGCCGTTTGGAAACCACCCGCGTCGACCGCCAGATCCTGATGCGGTATCACGAATGGTTTGTGTGGCCCCTCCTCGCCGGCGCGATGCTCGTTTTTGCCGCGCTCACGCTCGGCATGCTTACCCTCCGGAGGCTGTTATGATTCGATTCGTTCAGCCTTATCTGTTGCTGCTGCTGTCGCTCATCCCGTTGGCGGGACTCGCCTGGTGGTGGGCCGCCGCCCGTGCCGAGGCGCGCCTGGCCGATCTCGTCGCACCTGCGCTCCAGTCGCGCCTCCTGCCGCCGCGCTCACGCGCGCGCACCCTCGCGCAGATCATCCTGGCGCTCGCCGCCCTGATCCTGCTCACCGTCGCCGCCGCCCGTCCCCAGTGGGGCCGTCGCACTGAAACGGTCTTCACCCGCGGCAGCAACCTGCTTATCGCCCTCGATGTTTCCCGCTCCATGCTCGCCAGTGACGTCCACCCCAACCGCCTCGAGCGCGCCAAGGTCGACATCCTCGACCTGATCGCTGAGCTCAAGGGCGACAACGCCGGCCTGCTGGCCTTCCGCCGCAGGGGCGTCCTGCTCTGTCCGCTGACCACCGACTACTCGTTCTTGCGGCAGGCGATCGACGGCGTCTCCCCCGAATCCGCTCCGCGGGGCGAGACCGACCTCGCCGATGCGATCAAGAAATCGATGGAGGCCCTGGAGGGAATGCCCGACGATCATAACGCGATTCTCCTGATTTCCGATGGCGAGGAACTCACCGGTGATGCCGCGGCCGCCGCCCGCGAAGCCGGAAAACGCCGCATCCCGATATTCACGGTCGGCATCGGCGACCCGGCCGGCGCCAGCATCCCCGGCGATTCCGGCGCCGATTCCCTCCGCTTCCAGGGCCAGGTGGTGCGGACCCGCCTCATGGACGCAACCCTAGCGGTGATCGCCCGCGAGTCTGGAGGCTCCTACATTCCGCTCGCCACCGCCGGGACCGCCCACACCACCCTGGGCGCAATCTATCGCCGCCACCTCCGTAACATCTCCGCCCGGGAGAACCGGGAGACGCTCGAAAATCAGCACGTCGAGCGCTACCTCGTCTTTCTGCTGCCCGCCATCCTCTCGTTCATCGCCGCAGCCTGCCTCTCGCGCGGCCGCCTCGCCGGCGCCCGGATCCGCCCCCCGGCCAGGCCCCCCGCCGCCCGTGCACTCGCCCTGCTCGCGGCCCTGACCCTCTCGTGCGGCGCACGCGCCGGCGATACCGCCACCGCGCCGACCAACGCCGCGGGACCCAATGAGACGGTCACGCTGCCCGGAGGCCGCGACACGGCCCGTCGCGCTCAGGCGCTCCTGCGCCGGGGGCGCTACGAGGAGGCAGCCGCCGCCTTCGTTGCAGCCGCCCGCAGCGCCGACACCGAAACCTCCGCCGCCTGGCTCTACAACGCCGCGCTCGCGTGGATCAAGGCGGGCAAACCGAACGAAGCGGACGCGCTTCTGCGCCCCCTCACCCAGTCGCGAACCGTTGGCCCGCGTGCGGCCGAACTCCTCGGGTCGGTCGCCCTCGACCAGTCACGCGCCATCAAGGAGGGGGAGGGCGCCGACGTCCGGGTCACCCACCTCGAGACCGCCGCATCCGCGCTTCAGACCGCCTTGCGTGAAACGCCCGACGACCCCCGCCGCATCCGCAACCTCTCCCGTGTCGCCCCCGCCCTTCCCGACGCCCGCGAAAACGCGCACATTGAATCGGTGCTGAAAGCCAACCCCAAGCCTCAACCGGATTCCCTGCTGGAAACCCTCTTCCGCGGGCAGCGGGCGCTGCTTGATGAAATCCCGGCCGTTTTCACCAACGAGGCCCCGCGCCTGATCACCGCCGCCGAGGCGCTGGCCGCCCGGCAGCAGACAGCGGGCGACCTCCTTATCCCGCTCAAGCGCGTGCTTCTCGAATCGGGCGCGATCACCAACGAGCAACAGCGCGCCGCCCTGGCCGCGACGTTCGAGACCGCCCGCGACGCCCTGCGCGACTCCACCCGCAAGCTGCGCGACATCGATCCGTCGGCGCTGAAGGATGTGGCCAAGATCGAGCCTTTTGCCTACGCCCTCTGGAAGCAGCTCGCCGCCCCGCCGCCGCTGGTCGGCGAGGCGATCACCACGCAGTCCAACGCCCTCGATTCAGCCGCGCAGCGCCCGATCCGTCCGCCGCAGCCCGAGTCGCTGTCCCTCACCCGGCTCTTCCGGGAGCGCTTTCCCGAATGGGCCGATCAGGTTCAGCAGCAGGCCCAGGCAGATACCAACGCCCCGACCCTCACACCTGAGGCTCGCGCCGAGATCGAGCGGCTCGCAGAAGAGACCGAACGGCTGCAGACCGAGGCCCTGCGCTCGCAGGTGCCGCGTCCCCACCAGCAGCAGGCGCTCGAGAAGCTCATGCGCATCCGCGAATTGCTCCCTAAAAATCCACAGTCGGGATCTTCCGGCCAGCCGCCGCCCCAGCCGCAGCCGCAGTCAGACCCCAAGCCATCGGATTCAAAAGATCCGCCGCCTCCGCCCGAGAAGAAAGAGCAAGAAAGCCCCAAGCCCGAGGATCAGAAGAAGCCGCCGCCGCCGCCGCAGGATGTCCAGGAGATGCTCCGCCGAGCCCTGGAACGGGAGAAAGAGCAGGACGAGCGCAAACGCGAGCAGATGCGAAACCTCCCCATGTCGCCCTCTGAACGGGACTGGTGAAGCGTATGAGAGCGAAGCCGGCACATCTTATTTCGATCATGTCGATCCTATCGATCCTATCGACTTCAACCGCCTTCGCTCAGCCGATCTCCCTCACGGTCCGGCCAGACCGTGACCGCATCTTGGTGGATGAGCCCTTCCGCATCACGCTGGCCATCGCCATCGCGCCGCTTCCGCCGCCCTATCACGACATCGAGCCGATCCACGTCAACCGCCCGCCGCGCCTGGAGGCCGATTTCTTAACGATCGCGGACATCAAGGGATTGCAGCAACCGGATATCCGGGCCTTTCTTGAAGCGCGCGCGCGGGCCGCATCCGGTCGGCAGCCCTCTTTCCTGATCAACAACTATGCCGATTTCTTCCAGAATCCCGCCCGCTTCCGCCTCGACCCCCTCCGTGAAAAACGGGGCGGCACGAACCTCTGGGTCTACGCCCAGGAATTCACCTACACGCCTCAGGCCGAAGGCGACTACACCTTCGGCCCCATGATCTTCAAGGGCGCGGTCATTACCGGGGTGAATCCGGATAAGAGTGCCCGGATCGAGGAGATATTCGCCGTCGCCCCGGCGGTCACCGTTCGTGTCACACCCCCGCCGGAGACTGGGCGCCCCGCGTGGTTCATCGGCACCGTCGGACGCAACCTGACGGCCCATGCGGGCTTCGACACCGATGTCTGCAAGGTCGGCGACCCGCTCACCCTCACGCTCGACCTGACCGGCGCCATCAGCCTCTCCAATCTCCGTCCGCCGCTGCTCGCACTGCAGGAGGAGTTGACCCGCGACTTCCGCATCTACGACGACAACGTCACAACAACCGCGATTGAATCGGGAAAACGGTTCACCTGGCGCGTCCGACCCATCCGGGCCGGAACGCTCGAGTTTCCGCCCATTCGCGTCGCCTACTACGACACGGCCTTGAAATCCTATCAGACCGTCTCGACGCAGCCCATTCCCATCCAGGCGCGGGCCACCACGCAGGTGGTCAGCGATGCGCCGGAAACACCGGGTTCCGCGAGTCTCTTCCTCCGCTCCGACAACGCGCCCGTGCCTGCGGCCGCCACCCTGTCGGACGTCCCCTCGCCGCTCCTCCCTCCCGCCCGGCTGCTGCTTCCGCTTTTTCTGTCCGGACCTGCCGTTCTGCTGCTCGCGGTCACCGGCCGGTCCCTCTGGCGTCGTCGCGACATCCGGCGCCTGGCGCGCCATCGCCACCGCGCCGCCGCCCGCGCCCGGCGCCGCCTCGCCGACGCTTCAGCGCCCGGCGCCGCGGCCGCCGTGCTCCGCGACTATCTCACGGATCGTCTCGCGGCAACCGGTCATTCGCTGACGCCCCCGGAGGCCTGTCGGCTTCTCGTCGCCAACGGCGTTTCGGACCGGCAAGCCGACGCCTTCCGCGCCCTGCTCGAGCGTCTCGACGAAGCCCTCTACCGGCCTGGCGCCGAAGGCGGGGCTTCGGCCCAGGAGGCGGCCGCCCTCCTCGCCGCCATCGAGGCTGCGCTTGCCGGCCGTCGGCGGCGGGCGGGCGACAACCTCTCGATAGTGTCGATAGTGTCGATAATCTCGATATCCTTTCCCGTTTTCGCCTCCGAACCCTCATCGATCGCGTTCGGCTGGGAACGGGCCAACGCCCGTTTCGCCGCCGCCCATTCACCCGGGGATTTTCTTGAGGCCGCCCGGATCTACAACCGCCTGGTCCTCGATGGCGACACCCGCGGCGCGCTGTTCTACAACCTCGGCACGGCGCTGCTGCTCGCCGGTGACGCTCCCAACGCCATTGCGGCGCTGAATCGCGCCGAACGCCGTCTCGGCGCGACCCCCGCCTCCCGCGCCAACCTGCGCCTCGCGTACGGTTTGCTGGATGCGCCGCCGGCCACCGATGACGCGCCGCAGACGCTCCCGATGTCGCTCGCACCCCCCGCCCCGCTCCCGTGGACCCATGCCGCATTTTTCTGGCATTATGAATTCCCCTGCCGCCACCGGGCCGGCGCGGCCGCGGCGGGGTGGGCGATTCTTTTCGCCGGCCTCCTCCTCCGGCTGCTCCGCCCCGCCGCCGCACGTCCCCTGCTGTGGGCCGGCCTGTTTCTCTTCACCGTCTTTGGCGCGAGCGCCGCCATCACCCTGCTTCAGGAATACCATGACAGCCGTTCCTGGCCCACGCGCGTCTTCACCAGCAACGGCGGGGAGGTCGCTTCATGATATCCACCTTCCGTCTTCTCCAGGTGCTTGGCCTGGTCCTCGTCATTCCCGCCAGTGCTCGGGCCCAGATCCAGCAGGCCACGCTGCGATTTGATCCGTCGACACCCTTTGTCGGGCAGCCTTTCACCCTGACACTGGACGTCGCGGTCAACCCCGGCGTCGAACTGGAGAATCTGAATATTGAGGGATTGCCCGATGCTTCGCATGCCCGTTTTGTCAACTTCGCGGCCGCCGGACGCCAGGTTCTCCGCCCCGGCGGCGGCCGCGCGGCCGATGTCCTGCGTTACACGGCTGAAGGCCGGGCCACGCACGCCTTCGTCACGACCGTCTCGTGCATGCTGCACGGGCAGGTCGTTGAGCGGGTCTCCCTGGGCTTCTTTTCTCAAATGCGTTCCGTCCCGTTCTCCTGCCGCATCTCGTCGGCCCGGCTCGACGTCCGCGACCTGCCCAGTCAGGACCGTCCGGCCGGTTTCTCCGGTGCGATCGGGAGATTCACACTCTCCGGTGACGCCTCGCCGCGGACGGTTGCGCCTGGCGATCTCGTGACGCTCTCATACACGCTCACTGGAAGCGGCTGGCTGGCCGACGCCGCTCTGGTGCCACCCGATCCCGGATCCGGTTTCAAGACCTATCCCGCGCAAGAGACCGCGCGGGAGGCCAGTCCGCCGCGCCTGTCGATCCGCCAGGTTGTGATTCCCCTCTCCACCAATGCCGCCGTCGTGGCCGGGCCCCGCTTTGTCTATTTCGATCCCGACGCCGTCGCCTACCGCACGGCGACGATCGAGCCTTTCCGTCTCACCTTTGCCCAGACCACGACGACTGAACCGGCCATCCGCCGGATCGACGCCATGCCCGCCACGGGTCCCGCCGATGCGGACCTGGCCCGGCCATCCGAGTTCGCGCTGGCCGAGGCCGTCGCCAAGTTCCGCCAATTGATCCCCCTGGCAGCCGCGCTCCTTCTTGCGGCGGCTGTCACCGCCATGCTCTTTCGCGTCCGCCGCATCCCCGCCGTGATCGTCGGCATCCTCATTCTCGCACTCGGCGTCGCCGCGTCGCGCCGCTTCAGCCGGGCCGCCGAGGCGCAGGCGCTCAAGGTGGACGGATCGGTTACCGCCCGGCTCGCACCCTCCGAGCGCGCGCTTCCCCTCTTCGACCTCCATCCGGGATCCTTCGTCCTCCCCCTGGAACACACCCCCGGCTGGGTGCGTGTCCGTTCCGCCGACCGCGAAGCCTGGATACCCGTGACGAGCGTGACGAAATAGCCGTCGGCCTCACGACCGGGTGCCCCTTCCTGCTCACTCGGCTACTGACAGACCACTCGGTTTGTCCTATACTGACGGCGCATGACAAACGAATCTCAACTCCCCACGCCCTCCGCTCTTCTTGCCATCGCCCGCCTGGCCGCCCGTCGCGCGGGCGAGCACGTACTGGCGAACCTCAACCGCCGGGGCGAGATCGACTCGCTCACGCGAAGCGACGTGAAACACCGTCTGGATGTCGAGGCGCAGGAGGTGGCGACGGCCACCATTCTCGCCGCCTGCCCCGACTACCCCATTCTCGGCGAGGAGACCTGCGACCAACCCCTGCCCGACGCACCCGTGCGCTGGGTGATTGACCCGATTGATGGCACGGTCAATTTCTTCCACGGCTCGCCCTGGTGGTGCTGCTCGGTCGCCGCGCAGGTGAATGGCCGTTCCGTGGCGGGCGCGGTCTTCGCCCCCGAGTTCGGCTGGCTCTTCGAGGCCACCTCCGATGGCCCGGCCCTGTGCAATGGCGCGGTTCTGCGCGTCTCGACCGTCTCCGAGACGCAGCTGTCGCTCATTCATACCGGAGCCGACAAGTCCGATCTCGGCGAACACTCCTTTCGTTTCATGCGGACCGTCGCGGCCCTGGCCCAGCGGGCGCGCATCACCGGCTCCGCCGCGCTCGACATGTGCCTCGTCGCATCCGGAAAGGCCGAAGCCTATTTCGAACCGGGCATCTACATCTGGGACGTCGCGGCGGCGGGATTGATCATCGAGCGCGCCGGCGGGACGTGTGAGATTCTGCGCGAATTCGGCGCCCACCGCTTGGCCGTTCTCGCCTCCAACGGCCTCCTTCACGGCCGCGTTCGCGATCACCTGCTGCCGATGTTGGTTTAACTTTCTTGCAGCTTGCCAACACCGGCCTTCGCTTGCTATCATACGCCCCTAATTTGCTGGAATTTCCATTGCTTGATCGATCCCTGATTCGCCGCTGGTTGCACGCTGCTGATTGCGCGCTGTCCATCATCCTGTAAACCGTTGCGGGGAGCTTGCTTATGCCAAGTTATCAAGATATTGAGGATGCCATCTCTTTTTCTGATTTGTCTTTTGGCCAGGGAAGCGCCTACTATGACCCCGCGCGCGACGCCATCTACCTGAAGGGGTCTGAGTTGGATGAGGATCAAGCCCTGATTCCTGCGGATGTCAATTGGGACGCCTGCATCGCCATTCCCGGGGAAAAGCAGCTTGATCTGGGTCGCGCGCTCGTCGAGCGCTTTGTGCGGGAATTCCGGCCGGATGATTATGGGCAGATCAGAAGCTTTTTCAACCGGCGCGGGGCGTACCGGCGTTTCCGGCAGTGGACGGTTGAAGCGGGACTGCTCGACCATTGGCATGCCTACCGCGCCCGTTTCGAGCGCGAAGCCATTGTCGCGTGGTGCGAGGAGAGGCATGTTCCGCTGACGGATATTCCCAATCCGCCGGTGATCCCGGAGCCCCCGGCACCGACCGGGCCCGCGCCCAGTCAGATTCATCCCCTCCCCACAGGCGACAAGCGTCTTACCTACATCGCCAACACCGTCAAAAACCCGAATATCATCGTCGGCGACTATACCTATGCGGATGATTGCGAAGGGCACGAACCCTTCGAAAAGCGCGTCCTGTACCACTATCCCGAGATGGGCGACAAGCTGATCATCGGCCGTTTCACGGCCATCGCCAGCGGCGTCCGTTTCATCATGAACGGCGCGGCCCACAACACCGACGGCTTCTCCGCCTATCCGTTCAGCCTGTTTGGCCAGGGCTGGGAGGCGTCGTCCCCCGGCGCCGGCGCCCCCGCGTCCAGGGGCGACACCGTCATCGGCAATGACGTGTGGATCGGCTATCAGGCCGTGATCATGCCGGGGGTGCGCATCGGCGACGGGGCCATCATCGCCGCGCGGGCGGTCGTCACCCATGACGTGCCTCCGTATGCCGTGGTCGGTGGCGTGCCCGCGACCCTCATCCGCACCCGCTTCACCGAGGCTGTCATCTCCGAGCTTCTGACGATCGCCTGGTGGAACTGGGACGCCGCCAGGATCACACGCAATCGCTCCGCCATCACCTCAGCCGATCTCGACGCCCTCCGAGCGGCGAAATAACCCAGAGGACTCGTTATGGACTACGTCTTGATGATTATCGGCGCTGTACTGGTCAACAACTTCGTGCTCAACCGGTTTCTCGGAATCTGCCCCTTTCTCGGCGTGTCGAAACGGATACCGACCGCCCTGGGGATGTCCGGCGCCGTGATTTTTGTGATGGGGATGGCCGCCGCCGTCACGTGGTGCGTGCAGGCCTGGGTCCTCGAGCCGTTCGATTTGGAGTATCTGCAGACGATTGTCTTCATCCTGTTGATCGCGGCATTCGTGCAGCTCGTGGACATGGTCATGAAGCGCTTTGTCCCCGCGCTGCACCGCGCCCTGGGCATATTCCTGCCGTTGATCACCACCAACTGCGCCGTGCTCGGTGTCGCGGTCATGAATGTCAAGGCCGCGTCGGGGTTCACCCGGTCGGTGGTCTTCTCGCTGGCGGCGGCCGTGGGCTTTGCCTTCGCCCTGCTGCTGTTCACGGGGCTTCGCGAGAAGATCGAGCGCGCCGATCCGCCGCGCGCGTTCCGCGGTGTCGCGCTGGCCCTGGTCACCGCCGGGCTGTTGAGTTTGGCGTTCATGGGTTTCACCGGGCTGGTCAAATGACAACCGACCGCATGAGAGGGTTCGCACAATGAGTTACTGGTTGTTCTCCATTCTTTGGATCGGCGGCATCGGCGCCCTCTGCGGCACGGCGCTCGCCTTTGCCGCCCGCTATCTCAGCGTCGAGGAGGATCCGCGCATCGAGCAGGTGACCGGCGAACTCCCCGGCGCCAACTGCGGCGGCTGCGGTTTCGCCGGTTGCGCCGACTACGCCAAGGCTCTGGTCACCACGGACGTTGCGGCCAACCTCTGCCCCATCTGCAACAGCACCGCGCTCGCCCGCATCGCCGCCATCTTCGGTCGGACCGTCGAGGCGGTCGAACGCAAAGTCGCCCGGGTCCATTGCGGCGGCAGCGACTCCGAGGCCCTCCGCCGCTTTGCCTACAATGGCATCGCCGATTGCGCCGCAGCAGCCGCGACCGGCGGCGGTGACAAGGCCTGCTCCTATGGCTGCCTCGGCTACGGCGCCTGCGCCCGCGTCTGTCCGGTCGGCGCCATCGCCATTTCCGACGGTCTGGCATCCGTGAATCCCGCAACCTGCATCAGTTGCGGCAAGTGCGTTCCCGCCTGCCCCCGCGGTCTCATCACGCTCGTGCCGGCGGCGGCCAGAATCCATGTGCTGTGCAGTTCCAAAGACAAGGGCCCCGTCGTGAAAAAGGTCTGCGGTGTCGGCTGCATCGGGTGCGCCCTCTGCGTCAAGCTCTCCGACGGAGCCATCGCCATGGACGGTTTTCTCGCCAAAGTCGACTACTCCAAACCGCTGGCCAACGACGTTCTTGTCGACAAGTGCCCGGGACACTGCATCCTAAAGATCGGCTAAAAACCATGAAAACCCGTGTGTCACCCTTCTGCTTCAGCGGCGGCATCCATCCGGCCTACAACAAGGATCTGACCCGTAGCGCGGCGATCCGGCCGCTCCCCTGCCCGCCGCAACTGGTGATCTCCCTCTCGCAGCACCTCGGCGCGCCGGCCGTCGCCATCGTCAAGGCGGGGGACACGGTCTCGGGCGGACAGCGGCTCGCCGACGCGGCCGGTGTGATCTCCGCCCCGATCCACGCCCCGACGTCGGGCAAGATCCTGCGCATCGAGCCCGCGCCGACCCCCCTCGGACGCCCCGCCCCGGCCATCATTCTCGAACCCGACGGACGCGATGCGTGGGGGGCGCCTCTCGACCCCCTGCCCGATTGGAGCGGCCGGGATCGGAAGTCGCTCGCCGAGCGAGTCGGCGCAGCCGGCGTCGTCGGGATGGGCGGCGCCGGCTTTCCCACGCAGGTCAAACTCTCCCCGCCCGCCGACAAGCCCATCGACACGGTGATCATCAACGGCGCCGAATGCGAACCCTACCTCACCGGCGACCACCGGCTCATGCTCGAACACGCCGCAGCCCTCTGGCAGGGCGCGGCGATCATCCGCCACATCCTCGGCGCCCAGACCCTGCGCATCGCCGTCGAGGACAACAAGCCCGACGCCATCCAAACCCTGGAGTCGGCGCTGCCCGGCGATCTGGGTGACGCGGCCGTCTGCGTCCTCAAGACCAGCTATCCGCAGGGAAGCGAAAAACAGCAGATCTATTCGGTGACCGGACGGGTCGTCCCCACCGGCGGTCTGCCGATGGATGTCGGCTGCGTGGTTGAGAACGTCGCCACCACCCTCGCCGTCTGGGACGCCGTGGTCAACGGCCGCCCACTGGTCAGCCGCATCATCACCGTCAGCGGCGACGCGGTCGCCGCGCCGGCCAACCTCCTCGCTCCGATCGGCACCCCGTTCGCGGCCCTTGTCGATGCGTGCGGCGGCGCGCGGGGGCGCGTCGCAAAAATCATTTCGGGCGGTCCGATGATGGGTTTCGCCCAGGCTTCGCTGGATGTCGCGATGAGCAAGACGTCGTCGGGGCTGCTGCTCCTCTCCGCCAGCCGCGTACCCGGTTTCACCTCCCAGCCGTGCATCGCCTGCGGACGCTGCATTGAGGCATGCCCGATGCGCCTGATGCCCGCCGAGCTCAGCCAATGCATCGAAGCCGACGACATCGATGCGGCCGAGCATAACTTCGTGATGGATTGTTTTGAATGCGGCTCCTGCGCCTTCGTCTGCCCCGCCCATCGTCCGCTCGTCCAGCACATGCGCCGCGCCAAGGCGGTCATCCTGTCCAAGCGCCGCGCCGCCGGCAAGAAATAAGGGCTCCCTTCCGTTTGTCCACGCACCCGGCACCACTCCGATACACCTTATGAAACCTCAATCCACCGCCGACCTCATCCTCGTCAGTTCCTCGCCCCACGCGCACTCGGGCGCGTCGGTCAGCCGGATCATGGCCGATGTCCTGATCGCGCTCGCTCCCGCCTTTGCGGCCGCCTGCTGGTTCTTCGGCTGGGACGCGATCCGGCTCACGGCGGCCTGCGTCGCCGCCTGCCTCGCGAGCGAATGGCTCTGCCGCAAGGCCATGCGGCGCGACAACACGCTCTCCGACCTCAGCGCCGTGGTCACCGGTGTGCTGCTGGCCTTCAACCTGCCGCCCGCGTTGCCGACCTGGATGGCGGTCGCCGGCTCGGTCGTCGCCATCGCCATCGCCAAGCAGACCTTCGGCGGCCTCGGCTACAACCCCTTCAATCCCGCGCTCATCGGCCGCGCATTCCTTCTGATTTCCTGCACCGGCCCCATGACCACGTGGAGCGCCTCGACCTGGCTCGGAGCCGACGCCCTGACCACCGCCACGCCGCTTGGACTCGTGAAAGAGGCGCTGAAGGCCGGCCAGCCCCCGCCGTTCACGCTGACGCCGGGCATGACGTGGGACTTCTTCATCGGCAACATGAACGGCTGCATCGGCGAGGTTTCCGCTGCCGCGATCCTCCTGGGCGCGGCTTATCTGCTCGTCCGCCGGGTCATCACCTGGCACGTCCCGGTCGCCTATCTCGGCACGGCCGCCCTCTACGCCGCGATCCTCTGCCTCACATCGGCCAACGCCATGCCCGTCCCCTTTCATCTATTCACCGGGGGCCTGATGCTCGGCGCCTGCTTCATGGCCACCGACATGGTCACCACGCCGATCACCCGTTCCGGGCTGGTGATCTTCGGTGTCGGCTGCGGCCTCCTCACCATGGTCATCCGCACCGTGGTCAACGGCGCCTACCCCGAGGGCGTCAGTTTTGCTATACTGATCATGAATGCATTCACTCCGCTCATCAACCGGGCGACCAAGCGCCAGCCGTTCGGAGCCAAATCGAAATGAAAAACATCCTCAAGCTCGCGGGCATCCTGACTCTGATCTGCACGATCTGCACTGTCATTCTCGCCGCCGTCAACGCGGTGACCGAAGCGCCGATCGCCCAGGCCAAGGAGAAGAATATTCTTGAAGCGGCCAAGAAGGTCCTCCCGCCCGGCACGGAACCGGTTAAAGCCGAAGCGTTGACCGCGTTGGCTAACCAGGGGGTTCGGACGAATGTTGTCTTTGTCGCCAAGGATGCCTCCGGCCGGGTGGTGGCTGCCGCCGTCCAGGGAACTTCGAAGAAAGGCTACGGCGGACCGATCGTTCTGATGGTCGGCATCGCCGCCGATGGCACGCTGATCAATTTCGATGTGATTGATCAGAGCGAAACACCGGGCCTGGGAACGAAAATCAAGGACGAGCCGTTTCACACCAACCTGATCCGGCGCCCCGACGGAACCCCGCGTCCCATCGCCGGCACCGAATGGAAGGTTAAACGCGACGGTGGCGATATCGACGCCGTCACCGCCGCAACCATCTCATCCCGCGCCGCGACCGAAGCCGTGCGGGATGCCATCGCCACGTATGAGGCCGTGAAAGGGCGTCTGTAAACCGAACGCGCACCGATGTGCCGGACGTCGCGTTATTTCTCATCAACGATCACTACACGTGGAACCTACTCATGAGCCTCTTGCGCAGCCGGCCCGTTCGCCTCGCGTTGTTTGCCTCTATGCTGTATGCCCTGACCGGATGCACGACCTGGCAGAACAGCGACACGCCGTTTCAGGTTTCCGCCTCTTCGTTGAATTGGACGGAGATTCTCTACTCCACATCGGACGGCTCGCGCGTCGTCCGCATCTCGCTCATCGGCAACGGCCAAATCGTCATGCGCCGGGGGAGCGGCAGCCGGGTGCTGGACGAATTCGCCATGGACGTGGAGAGCGAGACGTGGACCGATATCGAGCGTGACGAGATCAATCTCCCTCGCAAGGACGTTCAACAGATATTCCAAATCCTGGTCAATCGCGGCGCCTTGAAACGTGCCAAAAAACTTCCCCCCGGCGCGTCCACGGTTGTGCAATTGCACGGACGGATTGACGACAAGGTGTTTGCCGGCGTGTCTGTTGACCCGCCGCTGATCCAGGCCGTCGAATCGATCATCGCCCTCTTTCCGCCGCCACAGGCAGCACCCCCAAAGAAGTGACCGTGGATGCTCATGAAAATGGCCGGGACATCGCACGCGCAGAAGCGGATGCATTCAGCCCACAGCCGTCGGACGGCCTGGCTGTCCGCCAGACGATTGCAGATCGCAGCCCTGCGGGTTTGCGCCGCGGCCGCGTTCCTGCTAATCCCCGTGCAGGTGCAGGCCCAAATCCGCCAGCAGACGCCGTCAGCGGAGTTCATCCCCGTCGGACGCCTGGAGACCCGCAACTACCAGCACCTCGCCTATGGTCTCGCCGCCTTCAGCAGCCAGGCTGGTCTCGGACATACGTTGGACATCATTAAACAGCAGGCCGCCGCCCTTCTCTGCGTTCCCAACCTCGACGGCATCGCCCTCAATGCGCCCCTGACCATTCACTACCTGATTCCCAAGCCGGTCGCCGACGCTAAAGATCCCGCTGTCGCGATACGGCGTGTCGCCACCGTCACGCTTGAAGACAACGGCGCGCTGCTTTTTGACATGTTGCGCACGGTCTATGCCGAATTCACGCAACATCCGTGGGGCGTTACCTTCTCGCAGTTGAAAAGCGGCTATGATTGGCCCTATCCGCAGGTAACCGTCAGTTTGCAGGGCAAGCGCGCGTTTCTCTCCGTCGCCCCCGATGCGGTCGAATGGCTCGCCACATCCGGAAACGTGCTGCAACTGGGACAATCCACCGGCGACCCGCTCTCCAGCAGTTTCATCCCGGAAACGCTGGCATCCCTCCTGCGCAGCGTTCTGCCGCAGAAAGCCGCCGCCCGTTCCACACCCGTCATGCATCTCTTCGCCCGCCTGATTGCGGCCTCGCTCCGCGATCTGGACGCTGTTGACTTCACCGCCCGGGCCGACGGCGTCTCGCTGATGCTCACCGGCGCGCTCCGCCCCAAACCTTCCGGCCAGCCCGTCGCAGTCGTCCCACGATCATCAGGCACCGCGCTGGGCCTGGCCTGCGCCGCAGCCATACCCGCCGAGGCCGTCTACGCCTCGGCCGAGGCGCCCCCCTCGCCGCACGGGGACTGGCTCTCCAACGTGTTCGGCGGCGCGGCGGCCGGACTCCCGACCCTCAAGCAGCTGGTCGATGCGCCCGCCACCGCGCATGTTGCCTACATTGAGCCTTCCGCCAAGGGCCAGTCCCTGATTTACGTCTGCATCCTCGAAACCGCTGATCCCGCATCGCAACTGCCTGAGGTCACCCGGAAACTGACCCGGTCTCATCTGGGCGCCGGTCTGGGCTATCGCCCCCAGCCCGACCGCCGGTCCGGAAAAAGCCTGATCCGGGTTTTCCACATGGAACGCGACGCCGCCACCCAGGAACAGCCCGCCGCTGCCGCGCCGTCCGCCACGATCTCCGCCGAGACGCTCCCTCTGCTCCTCGCCCTGGCTGCGGGAGGTCTGACCTGCGAGCTGACCGCCACTGATCGTTACCTGGTGCTGGCACTTGGCTCCGAAGGCGTCATCGACGATGTCCTGCCCGCGCTCGCCGCCGCGCGACCCGCCCCTTCGCTCCTGCGCGCCCGCTGGCAGCCTTCCGGCATGCGCATTCCCGACAACGCCCGATCGGTGACCGTCCTCTATCCGGTCCGCCTGTTCCGCCAGCTTGTCACGATCCTCCCCGGTTCGCGCGGTGATCTGGTCCGCCGCATCCCGACCCTGGGCGACGGCATGCTCGCCTTCCGCACCCCGACCGGCGAGGACGGCCGCTTCGAGTCGGTGCTGCGCATTGCCGCCAACGAATTGAACAGTTTGCAGCTCGCCTTCGAGCATGGCCAGCCCATCATCCAGGAACTCCTCCTCAATCGCGCCATCCAGTCCATGATCAAGAAACCGCTTCCACCGAACACCGACGACGCTCGCAACCCCGGCCAGGAGCCATCAGACCCCAAATAATGCCAAACGATGCGACTGGAGCCTTCCCCGATGCAAGATGAGAATTCCCCACACAAACCCGGAAGGACCTGCGCACGCTCCGCACACGCGTGTGAGACCGGCTGGATTCAGGCGTGACTGAAACGTCCCGTCGGTTTTCACCGGGCTGTCCCGCACACCAGCCAGTGTGGCATCGGCGGCGGCGCCGAACGGGTCTCGCCCGCATCAAACCCCGCCTCCGCGAGCCATCCTTTCAACTCCACGTCGGAGAATACCCATCCATTCCGGGTGGTCAGCGCCATGTTGACGGCAAACAAAGCCGAAAAGGCCGGACGGGTGTGCGTGGCGTCCGTCATCATGTCCAGGATGAAGATGCGTCCGCCCGGCTTGAGCGCCGCACGGGCCCGTTTGAGGATGGAGACGATCTGCTGCGGCGACTCCTGATGCAACGCGCCAAAGAGGGTTACTGCATCAAAGGCCCCCGCCTCATAGACATCGGTGTGATAGTCCCCGGCCTTGCATAGCACGCGTTGCGAGAGTCCCGCCTCACGCACGAGCTCTGTTGCAACCGCCGAGACGGCCGGCAGATCAACCGTTACGCAGGTCAGCGACGGATGCGCCTGCGCCAGCAGCACGGCGTACGTCCCGGGCCCGCCGGCCAGATCCAGCAAGCGCCCGCATCCGGCCAAATCCAGCATCGGCACGACCGAGCGGCCGATCCCCAACGCGCGACCATGCATGGACAACACGAACCGGCGCGTGCGCCCCGCGTCCTCACCGAGGTGGATCTCGGGCGCTTCGACGGGACGCCCGGTCTTCACCAACTCCGTCAGCCGGCCCCACGCGGAATAGACATCGCGGTTGTAGCGTATAGCGCGCGTCAAATCATGCGGCGCACCCGCAACCAGGGCGGCATTGCCCGCCGCCGTATTGGAATATCGATCCCCCTGCTTGATCAACAGCCCGACGGCCACGCAGGCATCGAGCAGCAACCGCAAACCGCGCGCATCCAGACCCGCCTGATTCGCCAATGCTGCGGCATCGGCGCTTCCACCCGCGCGACGAATCGCCGTGAACAGATCCACGTCCAAGGCGGCGAACAGCGTCGCCGAACCGTAGTACGCGCTCGCCAACGCAACGATTCCATCAATGGGTAGTGTGTTTTCGCTCATGTGTGCCTCTCCCTCCATCCTGTTTGTCGCCATCATAGCAAACTACGATTATGATTACGATTACGAATCCAACGGAACTGCGGCAGCCCCCTACCCCGTTTATACTTGGGAATCATAATTGACATCACACTCAGTATGTGTTACAAACATAGTGTTTGTTAAACATAAGAGAGGTCATTCTTCTCCATGACAGCGAGGTTTCTCAACAGGGATGATGAACAGAAGCGGCTGAAGCGGGCCATGAAAGCCCCTGGCGGCGCTCTGGCGGTCATTTACGGTCGGCGTCGCTGCGGCAAATCAACGCTCCTGCAGCGCGTGATCTCTGGCCCGGACGTGTACTATCTGGCTGACCAGAAAGAGCCGGCCCTGCAGATCCGCGATCTGGCCGCAGAAATCGACAAAACCGTGCCTCATTTTTCCTCTGCCGGTTATGCCACATGGGATTCCTTGTTGCTGAACCTCAATGATCGCCTGGATCGGCGAATCTCGCTGTGTCTCGACGAGTTTCCGTACCTTGCCCAAGTGTCGCCGGCTTTGCCCAGTATGTTGCAGAAGTATATTGATCGTCCTGGAATCAAGAGACTGAATTTGATTTTGTGCGGGTCATCGCAACGGATGATGCACGGACTGGTCCTGGATCGAACCGCGCCGCTTTACGGACGTGCACTCGAAATTCTAAAGATTGAACCCCTGCAGGCGGGCTGGATTCGCGACGGTCTGGGGCTTAAAGGCGAGAAAGCGGTCGAGTCCTATGCTGTCTGGGGAGGAGTGCCTCGCTATTGGGAATTGGCGTCGCCGTTCGCCGGGTTGGATGAGGCGATTCGCGAGCTGGTTCTGGATCGCAACGGGGTGCTCCACGAAGAACCGATGGGGTTGCTTTTGGACGACATGCGCAGTGCCGTTCAACCCTATTCCCTGTTGTCCGTCATCGGCCAGGGGTGTCACCGGCTATCCGAGATCGCCGGACGGCTTGGGAAGCCCGCCACGAGCCTGTTACGGCCTTTGATGCAACTTGCGGATCTGGGCTATGTGCGGCGGGAAACGCCATTCGGCGAGAATGAAAAGTCGACGCGGAGGACGCTCTACAAGATTCGGGATCCGTTTCTCTTGTTCCACTTCAGATTCGTACAGCCCAGCAAATCGCAACTTGAGGTCGGCGGAATCTCGGCGGTCGCGGCTAAAGTCAACAAACAGTTGTCGCTGCATGTGTCGGTTATCTGGGAGGAATTGGCCAGGGCCAGTGTTCCGCACTCCGGGATTGGCGGGTATGAATGGGGTCCGGCCCGCCGGTGGTGGGGGACTGGAAACGATGGCGTACCAATGGAAGTGGACGTTGTGGCCGAGTCTCTGGATGGGAGCGCGGTCATGGTCGGCGAGGCCAAGTGGAACGATGCCGAAGTCCACCTCGGCGAGGCGAGAGCCCGGCTGGAGGCGGTGGCGAGGAACGCCCCATGGGCGCATGGGCGGATTGTGGTTCCGGTTTTGTGGGTCAAACGTGGCCGGCGAAGCCCAAACTTTCACATTCAGACGCCCGACGAGGTGCTGGATTGCCTCAAGTAATGAGTGATCCCTACGGCCAGCTTACAGGGGGAATATGTCAATAGTCTTGGTCAGCGTCGTTATTCCCACGCGCAACGAGGAGCACAATATTGCCTCCTGCATAGATGCGTTTCGGGGTGCCGTTGCCGAGGGCTGGTGTGAGGTTCTCGTGGTCGATAACTTTTCTGAGGACGGGACGGTTCAAGTGGCACGCGAGCGGTGTGCGCGAGCCTTCCAGCAGGGGCCGGAGAGAAGTGCCCAGCGTAACAGGGGGTGGGCCGAGGCGCAGGGAGAGTACGTTCTTTTTGTTGATGCGGACATGCGTCTGCCGTCTGAGACCCTTGAAGAGATCAGAACGGCGCTGTTTCGGCCTTCGCCCCCGGACGCCCTGTACATCCGCGAGAAACGTACGGGTGACAGTTGGTGGACGCGCGTGCGGAACTTTGAACGCAGTTTTTATGACGCAACCTGCATCGACGGGTTACGCGTCATTCGGCGCCCTCTCCTGCAGGCTGTTGAAGGGTTTGACGAGCGTCTTTTTGCCTGCGAGGACTGGGATCTGGACCGGCGCATCCTGGCGGTCACGCAACATGTGGCGCTGACCAAGGGCCATCTTCTTCATGACGAACAGCGGCTGACCTTCTGGCGGCATCTGCGCAAAAAACGTTACTACGCCAAATGTTTCGACGCCTACATCAGCAAATGGGGACGTGACGCGGTCACACGTCGCCAGTTCGGTTTCTTTTATCGCTTTATCGGCGTCTTCCTTGAGAACGGAAAATGGCGACGGGCGCTTGCGCATCCTGTTTACCTGTTTGCCATTTGGGCAGAGCGGATTTGCGTTGGCGTCATCTATGTTGCCTCCCGGATGTTGATGAAGCAACGTGCTTCTGACTGATTCTGTAACCCTTTCTTATGGCGACACCAATAATGAAAGTAATTACCCGGCCTTTAGGTGTGCTTGTATTGTCTCAGACTTACCCGCCGGATGTGGGTGGGGTGGAAACGCACTTGTCTGATTTGACAGCAGCGTTTACGAAACATCCGGACTGGCGCGTCTGGATGGTTACGTATAAGCCGATTGTCACGGATGTGAACACCTATCATTCATTCGAACAGCAGGGTAATGTGACCATCAGGAGATTCTGGTGGTTTGGCGGAAATCTTTTCCGCAAATTGGAACCCTGTCCACCTCTGATGTTCCTTTATATCGTACCTTACTTCATGTGTCGTCTGTTCTTCTACATCTTGCCGAGGATGAAAGAAATTGATGTCATCCACGTCCATGGAATCAACATGGCCGTTGTAGGATGGGTCTTCGGCTCACTTTTTCATAAACGGGTTGTTTTTCAGTCCCATGCGCTTTATGCGTTCAAGCAGGGAAGTGCCTTCGCGAAAGTTGTCGCCTTTCTATTGAAGCGCATGAATGCGATCCTCGCGCTTTGCATGGCATCCAAGGAGGAATTCATCACTCTTGGCGTACCGGCGGAACGGATTTCCGTTTACCGATACTGGATTGACTTGAAACGTTTCACCGCGAATGAGCGAACGCCAAACGATGTGTTCACGGCGTTTTTTGTGGGGCGCCTCATCGGTATCAAGGGCGAAGATTGGGTCATTGAATTGGCGAAGCGCTTTCCTGATATTCTATTTAAGATAGCGGGCGGCGGTCCCAACGAGAAGAAGGTCATTGCCGCCGCAAAGCAGATTGCCAACCTCGACTATCTTGGGCTTATTCCCAATAACCAACTGCACAATTATTATCGTACGGCGGATGTGCTGCTTGTCCCCTCACAATACCCAGAAGGTTTCGGACGTGTCATCTGCGAGGCGCTCGCCTGCGGCACGCCTGTCATCGCATCCAATATCGGTGGCATTCCCGATGCGATGGACAACACGGTCGGCGTGCTGTGTGATTTGGATATCGAGAACTTCGTAGCGGCATTGCTTCAGATGAGCGAAGATAGGGCCTGGCATCGGGCTTTGAAGGCGAATGCCCGCCTGTTTGCGGAGCGACAGTTCAGTGATCGGAATGCGGAGGCCATTATGCAAAGTGTGGAGGGTGAAAATGTCTGATTCTGATTTTTACAACGAGTATTGGAAAGGCAATATACAGGGTGGCGTTTTAAATGAACCTCCGACTTGGACAGAGGATAACTTGAAATGGCACCTGGATTATTTCAAACCGTTTTGTAACGGGGATGTTCTGGATATTGGTGCTGGAAACGGATGTTTTGTTCATGCTATCAAAGAACAAAACGCCAACATTAAGACCGCGACAGCGCTAGAACTTTCAACTGTCGCCATAGAGCAGGGCCAGAAAGCATTCCGAAACATACAATTCAGACAGGGAAGTTGTGATGACATCCCCTTCAGTGACGCAACATTTGACACTGTTTTTGCGATTGAGGTTGTTGAACATATTCTGGATATCGACAAATGTCTCTCCGAGGTGTATCGGGTACTAAGACCCGGCGGTTATTTTGCCGTGACAACAACCGATTTTAACTGGCTTAAGCAAGTAGTAATCGCCATGTTCTTCTGGGAGAAGTTTTTTTATCCCAACAATCCACACATTCGGTTTTTTACCCGCAGAACATTGGCTGACCTTGCAAGAAAGCACGGATTAATCCCCGTCGCACATAAATGGAACAGAAGTTATTTTGGAATCATGCCCAAAGGGCAGATGGCGGTATTTCAGAAAGAAGCATCCACATAATGCTCAACGTGAATGTCCGAACAAATAACTGTTTTCTCCCATGTGTGTAATCCGTTGCTCGACCCATGCCACATCCTCTCTTGTTTTCGTAAACCTTTCGAAAAACGCGACATTGTCAATTTCGTTAAATCGATACTGGTAGGCAATAAGAAAGTAGTTGATATTTATCAACAGCGGCACGAGTTGCTCTCGTATTGAGATTGGCGCTTCACTTAATGACCATGTTGCTATAAACAAACACTTTCCCGACTTCATGTTATATCCAAGAGCCCGCCGAAGTTGGTCCATATCCGAAACGCAAAGAACACCTCGGTCAGCCAAAAGAAATTCATCTAACGTCAGCACGGGTAATCCAACTGTCTTAAGATAATAATTCTGTAGCGCAGAGAAAGCGGGAAGATCAAAAATAATATATTTCCCTGAGTATCCGAGCCGATGTACGAGCCGACATAAGCAACCATAGCCTCCACCAAACTCAAAAATAACCTCCATATTTTGAATCTGTTGCTGAGTGTGATTTTCAAATGCAGAAACATGATATGCCAAGTGAATAATATTTGTGCTGCTCCGTGGATAAAAGACGCATCGGATCGGATAACCTACGTCTGACTCTGCAATTGCTTCATACCAGCGTGATCTCCAGTCCACAAGAAAGCGTAGGCGGGCCAACTCCTTAAGGACATAAGGTTTGATGACAGGGAACATCGTATATAATACAACATCCCAGCGAAGAAACTTTCTTGGATTATCATTTGTAACAAGATCTTTAAGGCGGTTCATGTTAGATAACCATTCCCGCTCCGAAGACTTCGGCAAATCGCCTATAGAAGTAAAAGGGATCGACTGAAAAGCATCTTTCAGTTCAGACAAGAACTGAGATTCCCTTTCTGTGGCAACCGGTAAACGGTTTGAACTAATTAGGCCGAGAAGTCGAATTATCAGTTTTCGGATCATGTGAGTTATTCTCCCTTAAAAGAACCCGCATGGCGAATCATGGCTAGAAGTCGATATCGCTCAAAATACGGGAGACAAATCCATGATATGCTTTTCAACATAGCATATCGTTTTTTCCTCAATAGTTCTAATAAGATCACTTGATGAATAGACCGTTTAATATCGCTGAACACCTCAATATCAACAGCGGCAAGCAATTTTGACAAGTCAGCAAAAAGCGTTCTCGAACTCCTTCCACGCCCTCCGATCATGATGCAAACCTGTAAGAAACCAACAACGGATTGTAATAATAAAGATTTTCGCTTCTGGTCAGGCACTCGATGCTTTTGCATGGCTGATGAAAGCGCCTTTATTGCTGTCAAAAAGTTGGCTACATATGAACTTGATACAGTGCGGGAAGTCGATTCTTGATTTTCACGTATGGCGTACAATACAACATCACAATACGCCCATGTCTTGACTTGATAAGCTAGTTCATACATGAATACAATGTCTTCGCCACCAGAAATTTCGGGTAGAAAGATGCCAATAACGGCTGCTGTCTTGAAAATACGTTGCCAAACAAAACAAGAATATTGGCCGCCTCCCAGTATAAATTGCTCCGGATGAACGATAGAAACAGGTCGGACTTCTAATGACCGAACATCAATTACAGCAGGCTTGAATTTGCCGTAGTAGACGCGTGTCCGCTCAAAGGTCAGGATGTCGGCTTGGGAGGCTTCAATAAGGGTGAGGGCGACTTCAAAACATTGCGGATGCAGCCAATCGTCCTGATCGGCAAACATGATATACGGCGTTTTCACATTTGCCAGACCAACATTCCGAGCCGAGCCCGTCCCTCCATTTATTTTCGTTATAAGCTGGAACCTCGGATCGCGACTCATAAAATCGCGAATGATGACTTCAGAATCATCCGTACTTCCGTCATTGACGCACAGGCAGGTCCACGCGGAATACGTCTGCGCACAAACCGTTTCCAGCAACTCCGCGAGATAACGGCTCCCGTTATAAACAGGAACGATCACTGTTATTTGAGGCTGCATAGGTTCACCAGCACATCCGCCGCTGTTTTCCAGTCAAAGTTCTTCGCATACTCTCTGCCTTCACGAGAAAGCAGGGTTCTCTTTGGAGTGTCCCGGAGTAAATCCGTGATGGCGCACGCCATGGCGGCATTATCCAGATAAGGCACCTTGATGACACCCTTTCGGTGATCCTGATAAATCGGCAGATCATACTCCACCACCGGAACCCCCAACGTGATCGCCTCCAGATAGACGATCCCGAAACTTTCGTGGTAGCTGGGAAACACAAAAACCCTTGATTGGCGTATGAGTTCGCACTTCTCGGCACCACGCTTAAAGCCGACGAGATTTATGGATGTGTCCAATCCAAGTGCGTTGATCTTGGCAATAACTCGTGATCCAACCGCATTGTGGTAATCACCGATTGCAACACACTTGAGATTGGGAAAACCCGATTGAACAATCCGATGCACAACATCCACAAACTCCAAGATGCCCTTCTGTTCGTGAAACCGTCCCAAGAAACACACGTCATATTGCGGATCGGAAACAGGTTCGTGCCCGATCGCATACGCGGTTACTTCCGGATCCGCACAGTTGCTGATGATCGCCACATGCTGATTGTGTTTCTTCAAAACCGGCACATAGCCACTGTTCACACTAACCAATGCGTCAGCTTTTCGCTGCAGCACAAAAAAAACACGCTGACTCAGCCAGAAGTATAAGCCCCTGAGCGAGGGGACCGTCCATCTTCCCGGCACGAACTGCCATTTAGCTCCTTTGAAGGGGTTCGGCGCCAACATGTGGCAGAGCGCCAGCCATTTCATGTCTGGATTCTTCCGTTTCATCCAATAGGCGAACACTACGGACGGAAAGAAATCGGAATGAGAAATCATCACATGCTGTTCGTCCGGACTCAATCGTTTTACAAAACGCCGAGACTCCCACGTTCTGCAGACCCAGCTCGCCAGGATGCCGAAACGCTTTTCAACCGCATATTGGCCGATAACAACATAAGCGACATTGGCTCCTACCGCGCCATTCTTCCGAAACTCCTCTTCGCCGTGATCGGGCGTGTAAATAATATTCTGATGTGTCTTTCTCAACTCACCGATCAACCCCAGCATGCAGGTGTCACCGCCGGACCGCCCAAGGCCCGCTTTTGTGATTTCGATGTGATGAAAAACCATCGTGACCCTGCCTTTTGATCTTCCTCTCAGCGTTTAGGCTTCTTCGCCTCCATAATCAACGACTTTCCCAGACTCGGAAACCAACGTGCCAGGCGCACACTTTTCAAGCGGCGCGAAGAAGTGAAATAGACAATATCCGATGTGCATCGACGAATCTCAAATCCGTGGCGCTTCAGAAAATCCTCCAAAGTGCTTCTAATAAAATAACGGACATGCCCCACCGCTGTCGGATCTGCCGGGCTGTTTTCAATATACGGATTGCGATTGCACAAAAGCAGCGCCCGGCGTCCCAGTGACGCGAGATTCGGTGTTGTGACAACGAGTGATCCTCCTGGACGAAGCACCCGCAAGATTTCCGTCGCGACATGATCAACATCGCCGACATGTTCAATGACTTCCCCCGCAAAGACAACATCAAACGAAGCATCTGCAAAGGGGAAAACCGAGTTCAAGTCAGAGCACACGGCATTTAAACCACGCCCCCGTGCCTTTTCGACCGCAGGCCGAGACGCATCAATCCCCGACACACGATTTCCCTGTTTAATAAATAATTCACCAATCATGCCATCCAGGCAACCTAAATCCAACACATCACGATTTGTGCCGATCCAAGGAAGAATGACCGGAAAGCGAGGATCCGTAGTGTCGCACCAAGAATCGACATACTTTTTGCTGTTGAACGTGTATGCATCCATAAATCAATACCTCCCTATTGTTCCCGCCAACCCGTAGCCAGCGATGCAAGGGCTACTGGCTGGCAAGAGCGTCTTAACGTGTCTTATCCTTAGCAACTGCTTGAGCACACTCATGGGCGAATGCCATCCATGGGCTCGACAAAGACGTAGCGAATGTGAGCGTATGCCATCCGGCGGAGAGACTATCTAGAGGTATTCTAATACAGGAAACATTCATGGCCAACACAAACTGCATACCATCTGCCACAAGATAGTCAGGATTGGGGAGACCTTTAAACTGTTGATGTTTAGGAATGTAGTATCCTTGTGACTCCGTGATCGGAAGTGGGATTTTGTCTTGAAGAGGCTTCCCGTCCAGTTGAACTCGCATGTCTTGAGTACGATAGGAAGCCAACTCGAGCGTAAAGGTATAAGCGTTCTTTTTGGCTCCAGGCGGAATATATACGTCGAACGAGCTGGAGTTCGATCCATTCTTAGAAAGAAGCGCAAACGTTACCTCTCCTTTAGGGTTACGGAAAGCAACTACCTTTAGCCCAGAGGCTGGCAAGGAAACCGCTTGCCCCGTGGCATTCGCGGTAGAGACAAGCGAATCACGAGTACTATAAAAGAACGCAGGTGCCGCGACGAGACCGCCTGGCTCGGGATAAAGATGCGACATAAAGGCCAGATGGAGAAGCCGTGGCCACTGATATTGGAATCTGTTTTCCACACCGAGACGCGCCTCCATAATTTCATCGTACCTTTCCGCATTACTGGCTAAGAGAACAATATCGGGTATTAATCCGCAGAGTCGTTGCATACCACGAATCCTTGCATCTTTACCCTCTTCCCAGGTCGCTGGCGAAATAAGCGTCCCTTGGTTAGGAATTGTATAATAGCCGCCAAAAAATCGGTTTTCATAATAATTAATCGAGATAACGCTACGCTCTATTTCTAAAGACGAGAGATGGTTTTGAAGCTTTTTATACGGTGCGTTACGCCCGTCAGCCGCAATCAGCCCAATGCACACAAGCATATTAGCACCGAAAAATAACCCCCAAACCAACAAGCCAAGGCCATTGAGAATCCGGTATTTTAACGTCCACGACTGGATGGCATAAATACCCAGGCCAACCAGAGTCAGCGCGGGCGCTACAGCAAATATCCAGTAACGAGGGGAGGAATACCCATAATCACGAAGATATGTATAAGTTAAAAATAAGGAAATTGAAAAAATCATTCCTAACGAAAGAATGGCATATTTTCGAAACTCTCTTTTCACCACAAAAAGATAAACAACGCCTGCAACAAAAGGAACCAAGCCGAACCACCAACCGCCCGTTAGAGAAGGGAAGAGCGGCTTCATATAGCCCAGAATTTGTAGCGGAATCATTCCCAGTTTGTCCCAATGCAAGGCGCTAGATCCAAGATGCTGAGGGGCTTTTGATGCCGAGACATACATGGGAATATTAATAATCACCGGAATCGCGAGCACATGGATACGATAAAGACACGATTTCCATCCTAAATATAGCCAAGTTCCCAAAAAAAATGCAGCAGATATGCCGATCCATATAAAAATTCCAGCAAAATGGACGCTATTATAGAGAGTTGCTACGCAAATAATGGTGATTGCATCACGGAATCTTAGCGCATCCCACCTTGTAACCATTAGGGCAAAAGAAATTGCAGCGCAGACCGACCAGAGACTATAGAATGCCAACTCAGATCCATAATAAACAAGAAATGGGTTTGATGCGACAATCAGACATACAATGCAGGTTGGATTTCTGCCCATAATATGTCGGAGAGTTACTAGAACGGAACACGTAACTACAGCAGCACACAGGGCAGAAAAGATAAACCCCCCGGTTTCCATGCCGAAAAGCAATTGCCAAGGTCTAAAAATGAGATAGGCAACCGGGGATTGCGTACAAAAATACTTAAGATGTTCATAGCGAAATAGCTGATCAAGCGTCATACGTTGACCAAAAATACGAAGCATTTCATCACACCACAACGCACGTCCAGCAATTCCGCTTGCAAGAATCGAAAGAATAAAAGTTAACCCGGAATAATATAAAGCAGTATACCGTTTCATTTGAATTTACTTGATAGTGCCGAGATCTTCGGCCTTCTGCGGCTGCCTGACGTCGCCCGTCCAGCACACTGCTGAACTGAGACAGCAGGACACAAGCCAACCGTTTGGCGTTCATTGTACAGGAGGGGGTGGATAGAATCAACCACCGGTTCTCAATTTCTTTTCACCCCGCTCCCCCCGGTCCCCCCGGCCCCCCCGCCCGTTTTCCTTGTCCCGTCCTGCGTTACGGCAATGAACTGCCTGTACTGGCCCTCAAGCAGACAGGCTGCAATTGACAGATCGGCAAATCCTCGGAGTTCTTTTCCCTAATTATCCGCGATATTACCAATTGCCTCAGGGGCTAAATTCGACTAATATGGGTAAATGAAGCTGTCAATAGTGATTCCTGTTTATAATGAAGTTGAGACGATTCTTAGTCTTTTGCAAAGGGTTATTGATGCCCCTTCGTGTGGCCTTGACAAGGAAATCATTGTCATTAACGATTGTTCGACGGACGGGACTGATACGTTGTTAAACAACATGTCTATGAGCCATCCCGAGTGGCTAATAGCGCATCACACGGTTAATCAGGGAAAAGGAGCGGCGCTTCGAACAGGAATTAAGATGGCTACTGGTGACTTGATTCTGATTCAAGATGCTGATTTAGAGTATAACCCCAAAGACTATCCACGGTTGCTGAACCCAATTTTGGAGGGCAACGCGGATGTCGTTTACGGATCGCGGTTTTTGGGTGGTGGTGAGCATCGAGTTGTGTTTTTCTGGCATTCGTTAGGTAATAAATTGTTAACGCTGTTGTCTAATATGATCACTGATTTAAACCTGACGGATATGGAGGTGTGCTATAAAGTTTTTAAAAAGGAAGTCTTGGCGGGGATCAGCATTGAAGAAGATCGGTTTGGTTTCGAGCCAGAGATAACAGCTAAAATAGCTAAACATAAAAAATGGAAAATCTATGAGGTGCCGATCTCCTATTACGGTCGCGCATATGAGGATGGGAAAAAAATCGGATGGCGAGATGGGTTCAGGGCCATTTGGTGTATCGCGAAATATGGATTCTTCCGATAAACACGGCCAGGCTTTCCACCCACGAATGTAGTCCGGACAAACGATGAACAGACGAATCATATTCTACACGAGCACCCGCATCACCAAGGTCAAGGAGACGGACACCGCCGAGACGCACTTCGCGACATGGCCTTTCAGCCTGGGGGCGATCCGGTACAATCTCGAGAAACTGGGGTGGACGACACGCTATGTGACGTTGACGACGGCGAAAAGTCTCCTGCGCACAACCCGGCTCATCGACAGTTTCAAGCCGGACATCATCTATACTTACGGCAGCACGGTCGCGCTCAATCCACTCATCTGCAGGCCGTTTTGCCGCCACAAGGCCTTTCAGGTCATCCACGGCTGGGACGATGTTTACGGAGAGGTCTATGCGGAGGTTTTCGGAAAAATACCCGGTCTTTTCATGGATTGGATGGAGCGGCGCATCATCCAGAATTCCGATGGCGTGGTGACGCTGAGTCACTACAATCTGGCACGGGGACGGGAATGGGGCGTTGAAAGCCATTACATTCCTAATGGCGCAGACGTGCCCGTGATTGATCCGGCACAGCGGACGATCAACCTCGCCGGGCGCTTCAATCTTGTTTATACAGGATCGACAGCGCGCTGGAAACGCACCGACGAAATTTGCGAAGCCATGCGCCATCTGCCAATGGACATCAAACTCTATATCACCGGTGACATCCATCCGTATTTGGAGCCATACCTGTCGGAGAACTGCATTTACCTGGGTTATGTTCCCAAGCAGGTTCAACTGAATGTCATGGCGCAAGCGGACGCTTTTGTCGTGACCGCCGACCAGGACTGTAACGCCAAACTTCAGGAGTATCTCCGATTCAAGAAGCCCATCCTCGGCTATGACGGACGACTCAACCGCTTCTTCACAAACGGCCGCAATGCCCTGCTGACCCGCGACTACGCGGCTTCCATCCGGCGCCTGGTCGACGACCCCGAGCTCAGGCAGTCCCTGGCCGACAACGCCGCGAAAGACATCCCCGTCTACACATGGCTGGAGATCGCGCAACAGTTCGACGCCTATCTGTCAAGCACTGCGCAAATGATCCAGACCGGCAACACCTCACATGAACCTTTCCGAGAAAGCCAATGACCACATCCGCTCCACGGCAGAAACTGCTCCTCTTTGATCACGCCTGCCATGCGTCAACGCAATCGGCACGCTTCTTCAATGATGTGATGGCTTCCGGATTTGACCTAACCGTACACACGTATGACCGCTTCTATCGATGCGGCGTCCCGCTCAAGACGGCGCAGACATATGATTTTCTCGTCTATTTTGAATTCTTGCCCGGTCGCCTCCAACTATTTTACCCTCATACGCGATCTATCTATGTCCCGATGTATGACAATGAGTGGGGATCGAAATGGCGCTGGCGGCGCTTGGCGTTGGCAGGGATACCCATCGTTTCTTTTTGTTCACGCGTATCTCAGTTCGCACGCGCACACGGAATAACCCGCTGCCTTGATGTCCGCTTTTTTCCAGACCCGGCGCCGTTCATCGACATGGCAGGCGATCCTCAGATTGTATTGCTATGGGAGCGGGGTCAAATTTCATTTGAAACGGTAAAAGCTCTGTTCCGCCCGCATGATCTAAAAAAAGTCATCTTGCTGCGTCATCCGGAGGAGCGACTGTCTTACCGTCCTATTTCTGAATCTGACATTCTGGCTTATCATGTCGATATTGTTGACACATCCTTTCTGCCTTTTCGTCAATACCTCGAAGTGATGAGACCGGCTGGAACCGTGATCGCCCCCAGAAAGAGAGAGGGCATCGGAATGGCGTTTCTGGAGGCTATGGCGATGCGCAAGTGTGTTATTGGTCATCAAGACGCCACGATGGACGAATACATCAAACACGGTCATAACGGCCTTTTGTTTGACGCAGACGCACCCCGCCCGATCTCCATCGACGAGGTCATACGCATCCACAAAAACCTGCCGGATCCAGCCACGCATTACGCACGCTGGACTGAGGATAGAAGCAAGATCGTTCCTTTCATCCAAGCCACCTCGCAGATCATGCCTCCGCCTTTGCGCAAGAAATTGGACTTCCTCTACTATCTTTTTTTTGTTGTTGAAACGCTGCTGTTCCGCATGGGGCAGTCGGGTTCCATGCCCCCCAGGGGTCCGCGCACGCCATGACTGTCAAAACATGCCCCATCGATGGCTCCGCCATGGACGACGTCTTCTCGGCACGCGTTCTTTCGAAGCATGTGGTGCGCTACTACCAATGTCCGCGGTGCCGTTTGCTCCAAACCGAGACGCCTTATTGGCTGGAAGACGCCTACCGCGAGTCATACACAAGCGCCGATACCGGGCTGGCCGCGCGAAGTCTGCACAATCGGCTGCGGCTTGAGGCCGCGTTGCATCTGCTTTTCGCGGCCAAGGGGCGCTATCTGGACGTGGGCGGCGGCTGTGGCCTCTTTACCCGACTGATGCGCGATATCGGTTTTGACTGCTACACGACTGATAAATACGCACGTAATCTGCTCGCTAGAGACTACGAGCCCAATGACTCGTTCAAGGCCACGGCTCTTTTCGCATTCGAGGTGCTGGAGCACGTGGTCAGCCCCCGGGAGTTTCTGACCGAGATGTTTGAGAAATATGCTTGTCGTACGCTTTTTTTCACAACAGAGACTTTTACGGAGAAAGCACCCGGTCTTGAATGGCCGTACTATGGGTTTCATCACGGACAGCACGTCTCGTTCTATGCAGACGAGACATTGGATGGTCTTGCGGCCTCGTTGGGGTGCCGACATATGCACCTATTTTCGGATCTTCACCTCATCACACCTCTACAAATGAGCCCTTTGCAACGTTTTCTTTTGACGCACCGGTTGCCCTATTTTGCGTATGCGCTTGTTGTTCGCGCCAGAAGATGGGGCTGTAGCAAGACCCAATCCGACTCTCAGGCGGCCGCCGGACCACCGCCCCAGCCTATGAAATCGTGAGAACCATGCAGCCGATATCCCCCGTGCTAATCATGGCCTACAACAGGCCCAAGCAATGCGCAGCCGTCTTCGAGGCGCTGCGCATGCATAGGCCCCGGCAGCTTTTCTTTGCCGTGGACGGACCCCGGATATCCTGTTCGACCGACCGGGAAGCATGCCTGGCCACACGGGAACTCGTCCGCTTGGTGGACTGGCCCTGTACCGTCCACACGTTCTTCCGCGAAACAAACCGGGGGTGCAAGCATGCCCCACCCGAAGCCATCAGTTGGTTCTTTGAGCACGTGCCGGCCGGAATCATCCTTGAGGATGATTGCGTGCCAACGGCAGATTTTCTTGCCTTCGCCAGCGAACTTCTGGACCGCTATTCCGCCGACGAGCGCATCGGCATGATCAGCGGCAACAACCATTTCCGTTTTCAGACAGACCGCTCTGCGGCCTACCACTTTTCGCAACACGCCTCAATCTGGGGGTGGGCAACGTGGCGGCGGTCCTGGCAACTCTACGACATTGACATGAAACCTTATGTGACCAATCTAGCTTCCATTCGAGAGCGTCTGGGCCACTCTGAACGCTATCGCGCCTACTGGTGGCGGTACGTTGAGGCGATACAAAAGGGCATGAATACTTGGGATATCCAATGGATGATTGCCTTGCGCGCAAACGACAGGCTGGTCATTCGACCGATCTGTAACCTGGTTTCAAATATCGGTTTCACGTCGGACTCAACACACACGACCTTCGAATATGGCGCCGACAACTACCTGCGCACGCAGTCGCTCACTTTTCCTCTTGTCCACCCACCCACCATCACCCTTGACGATTCCGCTGACCGGCAATACGAAGCGCGCGTCACCTCCTATTGGCGCCGCGGGTTGACGTTCGCTGGCTCCAGAACCAAAAACCTTGTAAGATGTGTTTTGGGCCACTAACAGAAATACCACGACACATCATTGCATCGAGGAATCTGAATTGGCACAACCTTACGCAGACTGCCGTAATTCCTTAATGCGGTTAATAATCAGGCGGATCGTTATCAAGAAGTGGTGGCTAAAATGCTTCCTGGGTGTGCAAAACTGCACAAGCAGCGAAATCGGATCTTTAGCAATAGCTGTTTGCTTGAACCACTTCCACCACACAATAAAATTCCTATGAGCAAGGCATCCCAGCGGATACCAAGGTTTCGGCAACCCTGGAAAATGCAGAATGGTTCTTTCCATATCGATTGCACTGACCGCGTCATATTGTGGAAACAAAAGACGGTTCCAAGAATCGTCCAATGATTGGACACTGCCGCCGAGTACAAGGTTCAGCACAGTTTGGTCAGGACATAATAAAGAATCGTTTTCGAATTTCTTAAAATATAGCAAACAACATGATTCGACCTGCATGACACGCCATTTTGCTAATGAAGCAAAGAAAATGCCGGAATGAAAATAATTGCAAGCCTGCTGCTCAGATGCGAGTGCAGCACTCAGAATGGCATAATCCGGAGAATGCTCTTGAAGAGAAGTCATATTTGCCATTATTGCTGAGTCATTATCGGTCAAACCGAGAAGTTCATTTACATCTCGCAAGACAAGCAAATCACAATCCAAATATAGACAATAATCGTAGTCTGAAAGAAGTGTTGCAAGAAATATTCTTGCGTTTGCCGTCATGTTCCCGTGAAACGAAGGAATACCGACAGGCCAAGAGATGGATAGTTCTTTAATCTCAAAAGTGTGAAAACTTCCCGACTTTGACACAGTCTGGAAGAGTAATCTCTTTTCGCGCTTCGTTAGTTTGTCAGAAAACACAATAACATGTAATGGCTTCGATTTGGCATAGTATAATAACGAAGCTAAAGCTGCATGTAGCCCACATAGCATCCATCGGTCTGAAAAAAACACGACCGTCAACTTTTGTTGATTGATATACACACGAAACTCCAAACTTTCTACACAATGAGCAGTGGTCACAGAACTACGCCAAATGGTTGGATCTGGGCGGCACGCCTTACCATCCGCAACCCGCGTCGGTGGGCGATTCATGCAGAAATCTGCTGCGGTGGCTCCTTAATCCGCTTATTGTGAGTATGCGACGCAACCGCTCATGATGCTTGATTCTCATGGGGCTAGCCCGGATTTGCTGTGTCATTACCGGTATCCAGAGAGTCCTGCCTCATGACCCAACCATGCACGGTTTTCGCCAATCCGATACGGTCAAACCATACCATCGCATGCCGGAAGAGATCGTGCCGGGAACATGTTCGCCACGATTTCTCCTCGCACGACCGATTGATTCGAATGTTCATCATGACATATTTGTCCGTTCTGACAACATGCTTCTCAAGCGGGTTCAGATGATCAAAGTACCTTTCGCTGATGTAGGCGCGATGCGTTTCCAGTGAGTTGCCATAGACCGCATTCTGGCTGACGTCAAATAAAGGCACAACCAGTATAATTTCATTGAACCATTTTCGTGCTTGGCGGAGTGTCTGGAAAATCTCACGCCTACTCAAATGCTCTAACACATCGCCAAAAATAGCGAGATCGTATTGCCGAGTGTTTGAGGCCAGCCACTCGCCGATTAATGCACAGCAAGCCACATCATAATCCTTGTTCCGGCTCAAATACTCAGCGGTCTTCACAAAACCATCGACGGCCGTAATATGGCAGTCCTTGCCACGAACGGCACGTATGAGGCGCCCATATTTGCCCGCCCCCGCACCAAAATCAACGACGCGAGCCGGAGCCACGGACTGAATCTGGGCTTGAGATATGTAATCCAGTGTCGTATCGCTTGACCCCAAGTCTTGCACCATCACTTTACTCCTTCCGATGCGCCAACTCTCCGTGCCTCGATAGTCGTTGCGCCACAATCTGGGCACCCATGCAGACCAGAACGGTCAGCGTGCTCCACAGCATCACACCCAACACAAACTCAAGTCTGGAAGGATTGAGCGCATCGACCCATCGGATCCAAGACGCAGGGACCCATGGCGCGAAGAACGAAAACCCGGTGATCCCGTAAAGGAAAAGGGATTCGATCATCGTGATCGCGCCCGAATACCAGTAAAACCCAAAGCGGGCATGTGCAATCTCATGAGACATAAAGCAGTTGATGGCGCTGCGCATGGCAATGATCACGGTCAGGAGGGCCAGATGCGGCGCAAAGGCCGCATAGGGACGCCATGCGGGTGTCAGATTCAACAGCGGGCCGCCCCATAGCCGGAAAGCAAGCGCCAACAGGCTGCCAGCCAACAATGCGCCAGACATGCTCTGCAGGATCAGTTTGTGCGAGCGTTTACCCTTCTCGTGCTGTTCAGACGCCAGTGGGAACATGACCACCATCATGCTGAGGCCAACGTAGGCCCCCATCTCGGCAAACCGTGAGATCATGTAGTACCCCGCAGAGTCAAGATCGGGCAACCGGTGCCGGATGACGAAGGCCTCCACAAGGCCTTGCGGCATTCCGCAAAGACTCCCCAGCAAGACCGGCCATGCAAACCGCAACATGCTGCCTCCGTCCTCACGAAGATAGGGCATTGCCCTGAGTCGCTTGTTGAACAGGATCGTTCTGAGACCGAACAGCGCCGCCCCGATGCCGTAAAGTGTCGGCACGATCTGCCCGACAAAGTAGCCAGAGAGCGCGCGGATCGGCAGAACTATCAACAGGGTTACCAAACGCAAGGGCGCCCCAATCAGACTTGACAGAGACAACACCTTGAAGTGTTTCAACGCCTGCAAGGCGTTAGTAAAGAATGTCGATGCGATCCCCAACACCCCAGAAGCAACCACCAGCATACCCAAACGACCGTCGGCCACACGCATCCGCTCAAAGACCAATGGCAAGAAGAAACGGGCATAGAGCATCACCGCGAAGAAGAAAATTGCCGCGAGGCAAAACACATCTCTGAGCAGACTCTTGACCTTGCCATATTCACCACGTACGGCAAACAGGTTGACATATTTGATAAACACAACCGCAAGAATCGAGAGAGGAAAAGCCAATACACTCCCCACCTGTGCCAAAGGCAAGAGTGCGCCCAACTCCTCCTGCGGCACATACTTCGGCACCAGCCACAGCCCGATAAAGGCGTTGATGGCGTCGCCAAGCCGCTGCACGATAAAAAAAACGGCCGTGTACCACCAGAGATCGCCGAGGCGGAGCTTGATCATCGCGAATATGGATTGGATATTGGTCATACCTTTCAGAATGTCGTAGTGATCAATCAGCGGTTTTGTAAATTTTGAATTCGATCTCATCCGTGGGCAGGCCCAGCCCATCCCATTGGTTGGGAGCGATATTTGCGAGTTTGTTGAATAACCACGCCACCAGTCGTTGGGGATAATGAAAATTCAATTTAATCGTTACGTCCTTGAATAGTTGTTTTCCGTTCCAGAGATAAGGGAAAGAACTTACCAGAAGTTGAGGTGTATAAACACTAAAGGCGTACTTGTGAAGATGCCAAATAGCCACAGGCGCCCGGAAATGAGGGACTTTTGCATGAAAGAGTCCGTCAGGCTTTAAAACCCGATGAGACTCCTTAATTGTTTTTTCGAAGTCATCGACATGCTCCAACCAGTGCTCTGAAAAGATTTCGTCAACCGAGTTATCCTCCCAGGGCCAGGGAAATTGATTCAGGTCGCACCGGAAGTCGGGATCTCCAAAGAGGTCAACATTCAGATACCCCTCTTTTTTCTTTGACCCGCAACCCAAATGAAGCCGTTGAGTAGTCATGTCATGTAACCTTTCTTTAACGCGGCTTGGCAAGCACTGCAAGACTACAGGCTAAAACCACCAGCAGGCTTGTTCCAAAAGAGAGCATATTCATCCAGCCGGCGAACCGGGTGCGACAGGTGACGGCGTGCCTCCCGGCCGGGACCTGCAGGGCGCACCAGATACCGTTGGCCTGATGCAGAGGCACTTCTTTGCCGTCAAGGGTGGCGACAAGGTCGGGTGAATAACGCTCATTCCAGATGAGCAGTCCGGGACGCGGAAGATCGACTTCTGCGCGGCTGACGAAAACACTTTTCGCGCCGCGCATCTGTTTGAACGGGACGCTTTGGGGTGGCTGATCGTCTGGCTTGACCGGCGACGCCGCATCGGTGACGTGCAAGGCCTGGCCGGGCTGTATCAGTTGATCAATTTGTCTGTCCGGAGCGACATCGCCTGTCCAGTTGAAGTAGACGCACGGAAAAGCGGACTGTTGACGTTCGAGAAGGATGATCGTCTGGGCGGAAGGAGTCGCTGTTTTTCGGACTCCGCCATTGCCGAAGTCGTACATGGCAACCGGAACAGCGGCCTTTTGCTTGATGAGCGGTTCGGCCTGCTGGATCTGCAACAAGAGGAAGCGCACCCCCATGACGTCCCAGTGCCGCAGCGGATTATTTTGGAAGGCGGAGGCGATCTGATATTCTTTCGTAGTCAAGTCGCCTTCAGTAGGAAGAATGGGGGTGATCCCATGTACATAGAAAGAGGTGTTCAACCAGTCCTGCAACCAGACATTACGCGTCACGTAGTTCGCCATGTGAGAAACCTGCTTGGCAGTCCTTTGTGATATTTCTCTTGTGACGGCGTTCTCCGCGTGGAAAGCCTGTAAATTGATCGGATTGACGTATCGCCGGGCGACCGCCGCGAGGTCAAAGACACCCACCAGCACAATGCCCGCGACAACCAACGAGATCCGGGCCGTGTTTTGCTGTTGCGCTTTCCAAAGATAAAGCAATGCCGACAAGCCGAGCGCCAGTCCGATCGCGCGCAGGCAGTTATAGGAGGTGTATCCGTGCAATACGCCGGCGACTTGGCCCAGTCCAAGTGTGCGGATATGCGCTTCCATTCTGGGGCCGCTGACGAGAACAACCCATGCTATCAGGACCAACAAGACGATGAGACCGACCGAGCCGATCAGCATGCGCTTCTTTGCCTTATCGGAGAAGGGGGATGCCAATAAGGCTTGAAGGCCAAATCCGGCCAACAGCCCGGTCGCCAATTCCGTAAAATGCAGGAATTTGACCGGGGCGCGCAGATAATCCATATAGGGGATCGCATAAAAGAGACGGTAGAAAGGGGTGTAGCGCCCTAACGCCAGAATCAGGCAGATAACCCAGACCACGCACCAGAAGGGGACGTCGGAGTAGACAGAGGGCAGGGATCGGAGGTCGGAGGTCGAAGGTCGGAGAGCGGCTGTGGGTGAAGGACGATTCTTTCGAAACGACAACCAGGCGAACACGCCGAAGAGTGCGAGCGTGATCGATACCAGACCCAGATAGATCGTATGCTGGCGGTAATTGGGCATCATCCTGCCCGGCAGGAACGCGTGGGGTCGTCCCAGAGCACCCCAGTAAGGATAGGGGGGGCGCATGGAGTCATTGCCAAAAAAGCCGGGAATGGCCAGTTCGATGCAGTCGGCTGGCGGAAGACTCCAGCCGGTCGCAAAGTCCCACCGCTCTTGCGAGTTTTTCTGGTTGATGTCGGTCTGCGGGCCGTCGGTTGCGGGACGAGTCGATTCGGCGATCTGTTTGTCACGGCCCGCAAGATGTTGCGTGAATACCGTATGGACGCTTCCGGCGCCAACCAGACCGGCTACCAGAAGCGTCAGCAAAAACTTCGGCAGGAGTTTCAGGAAAATCGGGCGAACCGACCAAAGCCGCTTCAGCGCGTAACAGGCCAGAATGAGTGCAAAGAGGAGCCAGACATCGGGTTGACCCGGCTGCGCCCACATCACAACGGCGCCCAACATCGCAAAGTGCCGGAGCTTCCCCTGCTCGATGCACCGGTTGAGCAATCCAAAGGACCAGAAGAAAATGCCCATGAGAAAGAAAAAGCCCATATGTCCCGCGCAAAATAGCGTGAATATGTACCCTGAAAAGGCCAGCAACAAGCCCGAACCATATGCGGCCAGACGTTCAATCCGTAATGTCCTGAAGTAATAGACTCCAGAGAGCCCGAATAAGAACATGGCCACTATGTAACGCGCTTCATGGAATGCGATGGGAGGCAGGAAATTAACAAGTCCAAAAGGCGTGAACGGGGTCTTGCCTGAAAACCAGGCGTCTAGTAAGACGACCTGATAGTTCTGAAAGTAAAAAGGCGCATCATCGGGCGATGAAATACAGAGCCAAGGTTTGAAAACGTCGATAAAGACGAAAAGCATGGCGGCAGAAAAGACTGATAAAAAAAACAGGAATGTTTTGTTTCGTGTCAGCCAGGTGTTATTGCTTTGTTGAGTATGTGATGCTGCGGTATTCATGATTTTACCGATAAGGTGGGTATGACCAAACTGATGGTGACAGGAGGCCTATCCGGGTTCCACGCGTTTGCCGGTGATAATATACTGCTTTTCATTGAAGATAAAGGCAAATCGTGCGTCCAAAATCCTGCGGGGTCGTTGAATATCTTGACATTTCAGCTCATCTTAATCACACTTCACCGCACGTATTTCGACGGAGTTGGTTTCCATGGCTGCACATAAGAGGACGTTCTCATCGTGATCCGCGTCCACAGAGCATGAAGGATATTCTTAAAAAGGCGCGCAAACGGGTCATCCTGAAGCCCCAATGGCTGATCGCCGGTGCTTTTGCCGGAACCATTCTGATCGGCACCGTGTTGCTCATGACGCCGTGGGCTTCGGCGACGGGGCAGTGGACGGATGTGCTGACGGCCCTTTTCACCGCGACGAGCGCCTGTTGCGTGACCGGTCTGGCGGTGGTCGACACGGGCACCCATTTTTCGTTTTTCGGACAGATCGTCGTTCTGTCCCTGATCCAGTTCGGTGGCATCGGCATCATGACGCTGGGCACTTTTCTCCTCGTCTTGGTCGGCCGGCGCCTCAGCGTGCAGAACGAATTCGTGCTGATCAACTCATTCGGCATCGAGGATGTCCGCGGCCTTCCGTCGCTGTTGCGGCGCTCGCTGCTGTTCACCCTGGTCTTTGAAGGCGCGGGCGCGGCCATTCTCGCCTGGCGCTACATGGGGGCTGGCTACGCCACCGAACCTGCCGCCTACTACGGGATTTTTCACGCGGTGAGCGCGTACTGCAATGCCGGGTTTGCGCTCCACGGCGATTCACTGATCTCCTTTCAAAGCGATCCGATCTATCTGGGCACGATTTGCGCGCTCATCGTATTTGGCGGGCTCGGTTTTCTGGTCATCTATAACCTCAGTTCGTTCAAGTTCTGGCGCCGAAACCGCAAGACCCGCGGCCGGGTATCCCTCCACACCCGGCTCGTTCTGGTCACCACGGGGTTGCTGCTGCTGATTTCCACCCTCCTGTTTCTGGCCACCGATTGGAACGGGGCCTTTGCCGGGATGCCGACGGAGACCAAGTTGACCAGCGCCATTTTCAGCGCCGTGACCCCCCGGACGGCGGGGTTTAACGTCGTGCCGATGGAGTCCTTCTCGGTCGCCGGCCGCTTTTTACACATCCCCCTGATGTTCATCGGCGGAGCGCCGGGGTCGACGGCCGGCGGCATCAAGATCACCGCCCTGGTCGTCCTCATCCTCACCATTGCGGCGATGCTTCGCGGCCGCCGCGAAACCCATCTGAATGATCGCACCATACCGCTCGCGGTGGTGCGTGAGGCGACCGTGATTTTCGCGCTGAGCATTTTCGCGGTCTTGTTTTTCTTCAGTCTGCTCCTGCTCACCGAAGCCCCGACCGTCGGCACCGACGTCTCAGACCGTCTGTTGTTTGAGACCGTCTCGGCCTTCGGCACGGTCGGGCTTTCGCTCGATACGACACCCACGCTGTCATCGGCCGGCCGGCTGGTCATCATTCTGTGCATGTTCATCGGCCGGCTCGGGCCGCTGACCGCGGCGCTGGTGATCGGCACCCAGGACGTTGGCCAGCGGATCCGCTACCCCGAGGAAGAGGTCGTCGTCGGCTGAACGGATTATGCAAACACAACGAGGGATACAACCATGAAACGAATCGGCATCATCGGCGCGGGACGCTTCGGACAGTCACTCGCGGGATCGCTTGCTGAGAAGGGGGCCGAGGTCCTCTTGATTGACCAGAACCGCGAGACGGTTCAGGAGATGTCGGAATATGTGACCAAGGCCGTTCAGGGCGACGCCACCAATCCCCGCGCGCTGACCGACGCCGGCTTCCAGGATTGCGACACCGTGGTTGTCGCCATCGGCAGCAACGTCGAAGGCAGCATCATGGCCACGGTCAATTGCAAGGAACTGGGCATCCCCACGGTCGTCGCCAAGGCCGTCTCCGACATGCACGGCAAGGTGCTGAAGCGTGTCGGCGCCGACATCGTGGTTTATCCGAACAAAGACCGCGCCACCCGTCTGGCCCGCTCGCTGCTCGCCCGCAACCCGATCGACCTGTTCGAAATCGCCGACGGGGTCAGCGTCGCCGAGGTCGCGGCACCCGATTTTCTGGTCGACAAGACCCTGGCCGAGGCCACCGTGCGCCAGAAATACGGCGTCACCGTGCTGGCCATCCGCCGCCTGGCGGAGGACCCCCGGCTTCCGCGCCAGCTCCTCATCGCCAACGGCGACGAGAAGATCCAGCGTGAAGACCGCCTGCTCGTATTCGGAGCCGACAAGAAGATCGACGATCTGGCTCACGATAACTGAGAACTAACCCCGCGAAAGTTCCTCCCATGCTCACACCCTTCCACTGGTCTCTCATTCTGGGTACGCTTCTAACCGTCCCGGGGCTCTTCCTGCTGGTTGGCGGCCGCCACGCCACCGCCGCCCTGCAACACTTTCCCCGCAGCGTCTGGGCGGGCCGCCTGCTGGCCGTGCTGGCCTGGACGGGCGCGGGCTGGGCGGCGTGGGCCATGCCGCTCAGCTTCCTCGATCCGTTCAAGCGCTTTCTGCCGCTGGTGGTTCTGGTCTGCATCCCGCTGAGCTGGTATTGGCTGGACGACCTGCTCGCCTGTCGCGCCTGGGGCGGCATCCTGATGCTCTTTCCAGCGCCTCTGCTGCTGGTCTGCCGCTCGCACCCGTCGTCCTGGCGTCTGGTGCTGGTCGTCCTCGCCTATCTGGCGCTCATCAAGGGAATGATCTTCATGCTCTACCCGTGGTACGTGCGGAGGGCCTGCCACGCCGCCGCGCGTTCGCCGGCGCTCCGTCTGACCGGCGGAGTCCTCTCGCTGCTGATCGGCGCGGGCCTTTTCGCGACCGGCTTTCTCGCGCTCCGGTAAACGACGCCCGGGGGGGGGCGATCCTAAAAACGGCAGTTTACACCACGAAGAACACGAAGAGCACGAAGGAAATATTTGGAGGCGAACGGGCGATTCCGAGTGTGTGGGGGGAAATTGTATGGGTCCGAATGTGATCGGGATGGGTTGAGAAGCCGGTATCGGGTATAGCGCGGGCATGAAAGCCCCTTTTGTGTCGAGATAGGACTGGCCGAGAGCAGTCTCGACAAAGTCTTGCGACGAAGCGTAGACGACAACGCGTGGGACGAAGAAAGCGACGAAGTGTGGCGCGGCATGGATAGGAGCAGCAGGTATGGCAGAGCACTTTGGCCACGAGAGACTGAAAGCCGACAGGGTGCGCGAAGATCATGCCCCTTATCGCACGCAAGGGGAGATTCGCGTG
>CAZDLY010000003.1:0-111755 GCA_964506575.1 uncultured Akkermansia sp.
TGCCATCCACGTTCGCGCGGATCATCATGCCGAGCCGGGCGGCGGACAGCCCGAGGTCGGCCATCACGGCCCGCCGGGGGGTGATCCGGATCTCGGGCTTGGAGTCGCGCACGGTGGTGTCCAGTTGCGCGACGCCCGGCACGCCGCGGCCCGCCTCGCAGATCGCGGTCGCCGCGGTCTCCAGCGCCTGCAGATCATCGCCCGCGAGGCTGTAATCCAGCTGGAAGCTTTGTCCGCCCATCTTGCCCGGCGCCGAGGCCGAGACGCGGCAGTCCGTCTCATCGGCCAGCAGGGCCCGGATCTCTGCGAGCCGGTCCTGGATGTTCCAGGCGCGCTTCGTCTTCGGCGCGAAGAACAGCTCGATCTGGCCCATGTAGACCCCCTCCGTGGCCTGGCCGCTCATGGACTCCGCCTTGCCCGCCGTGGTGAGCACGTGCTCGAGATCGGAGCATGCGCGCAGACGCTCCTGCACGCCCTGGAGCCGGGCCACGGTCTTGTTCAGATCGTAATACGCCGGCATCTCCACGCGCACGAACACGCGCCCCCGGTCCTCGGGGGAGAAGAAGCTGAAGCCGAGGCGCGAGCCTCCGATCTTCAGGGTGAGGATGAAGAGCAGCGCAAAGCCCGCCACGATCAGCACGTTGGTGTACTTGTGCCAGACCAGGCGGCGGATGACCGCCGTATAGCCGGCGGCCAGGCGCTGGAAGCCCCGATCCCAGCTCCGGCTCAGCCGCGTCAGGCGATTCTGCTTCCGCCGGCTGGCCGGTTCCAGCATCATCGCGCAGAGCATGGGGGTCAGGGTGAAGCTGATCAGGATGGAGGCGGCATTGATGATCAGGGTTGTGACGGCGAAGGCGCTGAGCATGCGCCCCACCAGGCTGGTCATCATGGCGATCGGGAACATCACGACGACGTTGGTGCCGGCCGAGGCCAGCACCGCGACGGTGACCTCGGTCGCGCCGGTGCGCGCGGCCTCCCAGTGGTCGTCCATCGTCTCGAACTTGGAGACGACGTTCTCCAGAACCACGATGGAGTTGGACACCAGCACGCCCGTGGAGAGGCCGATCGCCAGCAGCGTCACCGTGTTGAGCGATTGTCCGGCGAGCTGCATGAAGAACAGGCTGATGCAGATGGTGACCGGCATGGTGATCGCCACGATGAGGGTCGTGCGGAGATTGAACAGGAAGATCAGCAAGATCGCCGCGCAGAGAAGCACCGCCTGCCACACGCTCTCCACGGCGGAGTTGACGGAGGCCTCGATATTGGCCGATTCGTCCGCCACCCAGGCGAGGGTCATGCCGCCCGGAAGCTCCCGCCGGATCTGTTCAAACCGCTTGCGCGTCTCGCGCACGACCGCCACGGTGTTGCCTTCGGCCTTCTTGACCACCTTCAGCATGATTCCCTGTTTGCCGTCCAGAAGGGTGTGCTGGCGGATCTCCTTCGTCGCGAGGCGCACGGCGCCCAGGTCGGCCAGGCGGCGGCGGGCGCCGTCGTGATTGGCCACTTCCAGGTTGGCGATGTCGGCGATGTTCTGATATTCGGCGTCAAAGCGGACCGCGTATTCATGGCCGGTCTCGCGGATGCGGCCGCCGGGAACGCTCAGAATGCCGCCCTGCAGGGCGGCGACCACGTCCGCGCTCGTCAGTCCGGCCGCGGCGAGGGCGTCGCGGTTGAGTTCGATCCGCACCTCGCGCTCGTTGCCGCCGACCACCTGCGCCTGGGCGACCCCGGGAACGGTGGCGAATCGGTCCGCCACGGTGTTGTCGGCGTAGTCGTACAGCTCGTCCAGCGGCGCCTCGCCCGAAAGGAAGATGGTGGCGATGGGCAGGGCGTTGATGTTGAACTTCTGCACCACGGGACGGTCCGCGCCCGCCGGGAGCTTGGACAACACGGCATCGAGCCGCTCGCGCACGTCCTGCGCGGCGACGTCCACATCCACCGAGAGCTTGAACTCGAGAGCGATCTGGCTGACGTTCTCCAGGCTCGACGATTCGATGTGCTTCAGCCCGTCGATCCCCGAGACGGCGTCCTCGATGCGCTTGCTGATGTCCTTCTCCACGTCCTCGGGGGAGGCGCCAACCCAGGTGGTGATGATCATCACGAACGGGAAGTCCACCGCCGGCATGTCTTCCAGCGACAGCTTGCGGTAGGAATTGAGGCCCAGCACGATCAGCGCGATGAGCAGGCAGCCCATCGCGACCGGGCGCCGGGTGGAGGCTGTGGCGAGAAACATGGCAATTTCCTCTCGTTGCGGATTCAGAGCACCTCGACGGCCGAGCCCGCGCTGAGCTGCGTCTGGCCTTCGGTGACGACCGGTTCGCCGGCTTCCAGGCCGGAGAGAATCGCGATCCAGCCGTCATTCTGCCATCCCGTCTCGACGGCGCGGGCGACGGCCCGGCCGTCGGCGACCACGAACACGATGCTGCGGCCGTCGCGGACGAGCACGGAGGCGGCCGGCACGCCGATGGACGGGCGCGTCTCGAAGATGATCGTCAGATCGGCCATGGCGCCCGGAACGGCGAGTGGCGCCGCATCCGCCACCAGCCCCTTGATCTCGAACGTCCGCAGCACCGGATTGATCGTCGGCGCGCGCAGGGTGACGGTGTGCGTGCCCGCGTCGCGCCCCTGCACGCCGAGCCTGAAGCGCGTCTCGCCGGGCCGGATTTCCGGATAGTACTGGGCGGGGAGGAACGCGGCGGCCTCCACGGCCGACAGGTCGTCAATGCGCAGCAGCACGCGCCCGACGGCCATCTGCTCGCCCGGTTCGGCCAGGCGGCGGCTGACCACCCCCGAGAGCGGGGCGAGCACGCGGGTGTCCTTTAGATTTTTTTGGGCGATAGCCAGGGCGGCCTCCGCCTGCAAAACCTGCCGCGCGGCGAGATCCGCCTGCGCCGCCGCCACGGCCACCCCGGCCTTGGCCTGCGCCTGCCGGACCTCGGCCTCCTCGTATTCGTTCTCGCTGATCTGCTTCTGCTCGCGCAACCGCGCGAAGCGCTGGAAGTCGAGCGCCGCCTTGCGCGCCTCGGCCTCGGACCGGCCCGCCTGGGCCCGGGCGACCGCCAGCGCGGCCTGCGCGACGGCATGCGCCTGTTCGGCGATGGTCACGGCGTTCTGCCGGCCGACCGGGTCAATCTGGAACAGCGGCGTCTCCTCCGCCGTGACGCGGTCGCCCACGTCCACCCAGATCGCGTCGAGGTTGCCGTCGGCGCGCGCGGCGACATGGGCGAAGCGCTTGGCCTCCAGCGTTCCCTGCACCGTGAGGCGCCGTTCGAAGGGGCGGACCGCGCACGGCTGCGCCCGCACCGCCAGACGGCGGACGGGCGGCGCGGCGGCGGCGGGAGCGGCGTCCCGGCGGCCGCACCCGCCGATCAGCGCGGCCAGCAGCAGGGCGGTCGGAGCGAAATACGGGCGGGCGGGCCCATTTGCGGGCGCCGGGTGTTGCAGCGTAATCATAAGCACGGTCTCCCTGTGTCGTACACGGTTCCTAGTTCGGCAGGGCGGTCAGGCCCATGGCCAGTTCGAGCGTAGCGATGGCGAGGCGCTCCTGATAGCGCGTCCGCACCAACTCGACGTGCGCGCGATCCATCGCCGCCCGGGCGTCGAGGGCCTCGCTCACCGGCAGCAGCCCCTCGAGCGCCTGGGCCTCGTAGTCGGCGGTCTTGACGACGGCGATCTCGTAGGCGCGCCGCCGCAGGCGCGCCGCCTCGGTCGCGTCACGCAGGACCGCCTCGGCGGCGATCACGCGAACCATGACGGACAGAAAGGCCGATTCGCGGGCCAGCTCGCCCTGCCGCCGCTCGACCCGCGCCGCCTTGTACCGCGCCACGTTGGCCAGTCCGTCAAACAGCGTCCACACGCCGGAGAGGCCCGTCGCCCAATTGGCCGCCTGCAGCGCCAGGTCGTCGCTGGTCCAGGAGCCGCTGGAGAAGACGGACAGCGTCGGCAGGAACCCGCAGAAGGCCTGCCGCACCTGGTGCTCCCGGATCACCACCTCGCGGTCGGCGAGCGCCAGCTCGGGGTGGATCTCCAGCGCGCGCAGCACCAGCGCGTCAACCGGCCCCGCCGGCGCGGCGGCCTCGCCGACATCGCCGGAGAGGCGGATCTCCGCGAGGGGCGAGAACCCCAGGCAGGCGAGCAGCTCGCCGCGGGCCCGCGTGAGGGCGCGCCGCGCCTGGTTGAGCTCGGCCTCGCGCGCCTCGGCCAGCTGGATCGCCTGGGCGCGCTCCCATTCCTTGACAAATCCCTCCTTCGCGAACGCCTGGACACGGGCGGCGGTCTCGCGGGCGGCGGCGGACTGCGATTCCAGGGCGGCCACCGTGTCCTGCGCGACGAGCACGTCGAAATAGGCGGTCGTCGTCTGCAGCACGATCCCCTGCCGCACGTAGGCCGCCGCAATTCCGGTGGCGGCATATCCGTGGCGGGTCGCCGCATAGAGGAACCAGCTCGACGGCAGGAAGATCGGCATGCCCAGATCCAGCGACGCCCGGCTGGAGCGCAGCTCGCTCATGCCGGGGTCCTTGGCGTGGGACGTGTAGCCCGCCGAGGCGGCGACCGTCGGCAGAAAGACCGTGAAGGCCACATTCTTGCCAATCCGGCTCAGCTCGCGATCCAGGTCCGCCCGGCGCACCGCATAGTTGTTGGTCATGGCGAGGCGCACGCACGCATCGAGGGAGAGCGGCTGCGCCAGCGCCGCGGCGGCCCGTTGCGCGAGCGCGTTCGTGAAGGCGGTCGTGTGCGCGCGCCGCGCCAGTCCGGGATCGTAAGCCGCGCACCCGGCGGCCAGCACGATCGCCAGCGAGACGCCGGCCCGCCGCGCGGGATCGAGAAGCGGTTGCAGGACACGCATGCGCCCATTCCTTTCCATGCCTCAGTTCCATGCCTCAGTGGCCGGCGGTTTGACTCACCAGCGCACGGGTATAACATTCCACGAGCTGCTTGAACGCGCCCAGGTCGCCGCCGGGGATGGCGGCCAGGGCGACCGACTCAAAGGCCAGCAGGTCGGCGAGCATCCGGGCGCCCAGGGCCGCCCCCTTCGCCGTCAGTTCAATCCGTTTCCGCCGCCGGTCGCTGGGATGGGGCGTCCGGACGGCCAGCCCCCGCTTTTCCAGCAGATCGATCACGAACGTCATGCTCTGGCGGGGAAAATGGGTCACCTCCGCCAGGATGGCGGGCTCGGCATCCTCGGGATGAACCTGGATGTGCACCAGCACCAGACCCGCGTTCGACGGCAAACCCCAGCGCTGGCTGCGGGCCATGAACGCCTGATAGATGCTGCGCCACAGCGGCAGCATGCTGGTTTCGGGAATCGCGCCCGGCCGGCGTTCCACGGCCGGGCGGGATGGAGGGCGGGATGCGCGCATGACCAACCTGTTTCTGTTAATTCGAGATCAGATGATACAATATGGGACTACTCCTGTCAACACGCTTTCGCCTGTAATCGGCAAGCCACAGGGGGGGCAGAGCGAGGAGAGGCGAAAGGGCGCTTCCGGGTTTGTGGAGGGATTTTTGTCCCTGAACAGTGTGATGGGATCCACTCATTCTGGTAGCGTTGAATCCTGACGTGGCAGGTGTGTGACGAGCCTGTGCGTGGCGGATCGGGCCGGACACGGGGCGCGTGATAACGGGCCGTCTGCGGCGTCACCGGGGGCGGCGCAGACGGAGAGTCTGGCGCCCGCCCCCGCTTCCTGGCAGCCGACCCGTTCTGACGCACCCCGGTCCGGGCTCCTGCGGAGCGACCCGATCCGCCACGCGATACCACCGGCTACCGCCGGGGGGCGGACATTCAGCCGCTCCATGGACCTCTCCATTTGGGTCGCTTCTCCCCCGCACCAGCGCCTTCGTTCGCGAGCAACAGGCGCCCGCATCGAACCTCGCGTCTTGAAACCGACGCGCGGCACCGAAATCCTTTCTCATCCCCTCGCTCTCAACGCCCCCCCCCGTCGCTAACCGATTACCTTTCGCCTTGCCTTTCCGGCGGCCACGTGCCACAATCCGCACGCTGTTTAGAGGCCAACACTTGCATTCGGACAGGGCTTTTCATGCGCATTCTTCACCGTTACGTGCTCACGTCTTTTCTGGTGCCGTTGGCTTACTGCCTGGTAACGTTCCTCTCGCTCTATGTGGTCGTCGAACTGCTCGGCTCCTTCTCCGCGCTGACCGCCGCCCAGCCGTCGTTCGGCGTGATCGCCGGGTACTTTGCGGGAGTGGTTGCGCCGTTTCTCGAATGGCTGCTGGCCGCCTCCCTGCTGCTCGCCTCGCTCTACACCATGTGGCAGCTCTGCCGCCACAGCGAAGTCACGGCGATGCGGGCCAGCGGCCTGGGCCTCGGGACCATCATTGCGCCGCTGGTCAGCGTGGCGGTCCTGTTGTCGGTCGTGAGCGCCCTGAATCTCGAGTTTTACGCCCCGGACGCCTCCGAAAACACCAAGCGGCTCGAGAAAAACCAGTTCCGCCAGGGGGCCGGCGACATTCGCGAGAACATTCATTACTACAACACATCGGCACGGCGCAACTGGCGCATCAATCGGATGGATGTCTTCTCGCCGCGGGTGCTCGAGGGCGTGCGGATCACCTGCGAGCGCCCGAACGGCACCCGCGAGTTGGAAGTGGCCTGCAAACGGGCCGAATACCGGGACGGCCTGTGGTGGCTGTTTTATCCTCAACACACCTGGTTTGACGAACTCGACATGCAGACGGAATCGCGCATGCCGCCGCTCGACCATCTCTCGCTCCGCCTCATGCCGTCGCTGAATGAGATCCCGTCCGACTTTGTGAATGAAACCCGCGAATGGTCGCGCCTGTCCATCCGCGCGCGTCTGCGCTACATGCGCGTCCATCCCGACCTCAGCGACGAGGAACGGGCCTCCAAATGGTACGATATCCACTCCCGCTTCGCCTCTCCCTGGGCCTGCACGGTCATCACCCTCTTCGCCATTCCGATGGGGGTCGCGACCGGCCGGCAGGGGGTGTTCAAGGGGATTTTGACGGCGATCGCCCTCTTCTTCGCTTTTTTCGTTGCCGTCAACGGCTGCATGATCCTCGCAAAAAGGGGGGTGCTCCCGCCCCTGGTCGGCGCCTGGCTGCCGAACGTCGCCTTCCTCGCTGCCGGCCTCCACCTCCTCTGGCGCCAGCGGTGAGCGTTTTGAGTGTTTTGAGTTGAGTATTTCCGCCAGACCGTCTATAAAGGGCGGCGTTTTCGCGCTTCTTCTGGAGAGGTGGCCGAGTTGGTCTAAGGCGCAGCACTGGAAATGCTGTGTGCTCTTACGGGCACCGGGGGTTCGAATCCCTCCCTCTCCGCCACTTCATACAGAAAACGCCTGTAAAACGACCGGCATCTGGGGCGGCGCGTCAGCGACGTACCCAGGAGGCCGTTGTTTGGACTTTCGTCCTCCAATTACTTCACAATCGCAACACCTGAGACGATCTTCGCTGTCATCGTCATTCTCCTTTTGCTGGTCCGAACGAGGTCAGGCGCGCTGTTAAGCGTCGCCTGCACCTGCTGGTTGGGCATGATCCTTCTTCAAGTATCCTTCCGCGCCGAGGGATCGCCCTGAAGGGATAGCCCCTTGCTGCGAAAGGCCGCAGGCTGGAGGGCGGGGAAAAGACCAGCCGGCGATTCGTGATAGAAATACGCTGTCGCCGACCAATCGTCCTGCCGCCAGAAATTGCACCACCCGTCCTCTGGGACGGAACCGAGAGGCGCCCCGCAGTCCATCAGCCTCACAAACGGCCCCCTGTCCCCTTGAGCGATGCTGACCGGGATCAACGGAACATTCTTGGCATGCAAACTCAACACCTTTGTTTTCTCGCAGCCCCCGATGGTTTGTATCGCTACGCGACAGCCATCGTTGAAGTAGATTGGGTCATCCAGGTGATAACGATAGAAAGCCCATTGGCGATTGTCACCGTCGGCAATTGGGCATCCGTGCAGCCGCTGGGCAAATGTGCCCTGCCCCCAGGCAGTTCCAACATAATCTTCCGTCCCTGTACCGCATAGAGTGGGGTGTTCGTCTCCGCCAAACCACACTTTGACTTCGCCCTCGCCCCACCATGCTCCCTCGTACATGGGGTCGGCAATGACGCCCACGTTGCAGCCGAGAAAACGGCCGCATCCGGGCACTTCCGGAAGAATGACATAATCCTGTCCGAGCGCATTGGGGGACTCCCGCCGCCAATGGGCATGCAAGTAAAGAGTTTCGGGGGTGTGCTCGACACCCAGGCTGATATTGATGTCATAAAAAAGGTACACCAGGTCTTTGTCGGACTCGTTGGTGATGGTAATTCGGGCGGACTTGCGGAAAGGCATCTGCAAGAAGCTTATAAAACTCCGCCCTTCCGGATCCGCGAATAGGGCGCATTCGAAACGGGTCCGCCGCCCCAGTCCTATGCCAAAGAAGTCTCCCAGCGGGGCCGAGACGGCAGGCTGGGAAGCTCCGTCCCAAGACATGTCCAGTCGCAAACCCCGCAACATTTCCGGACTTCGGTCACTGATGGTCAGCCAAATGCGGTGAATGATGCCGCTTCCATCGACATCCAACAGCGTCTTTCGCTCGCCAGATGCAAGGCGATCAAAGGCATGACCTTTGGCGCCCTTGTTTTCGCGCGCTGCCTGTCCGCGTTCGGCCTTCAGGTTTTCAAAACTGCTCCAGCGAGTCTGTACTGCTGGCGCTTTCTCGTAAATCGTCATGCTAGTGCCTCCTGTTCTGCCCGAACGTCAGCGCGCACCCTCCGAAGGCCCCGCAGGGGCCGAAGGTAGCGGTGCCGCGCTTTGTTGGGCCTCCATTCCATTATCTGTGCGCCAGTTCCATAGATAGATCCAGATAGCGCTTCACAGCTTCCCCGGGGACATTGAAGGGGATGTGATTGCCGATGCACATCATGTAACCGTCGGACATCCGTCCCGTCTCCGCCATTGATTCAACCATAGTCCGGATTTCGCTGGGATCGTTTCGCATAAGAACCCGGTTGTCGCCTTCTCCGGCAATGAAGCAGTTCTTATATCGCCGTGCGATAGCCTTGTAGTTCGTGAACGGCTCGCTGATGATGCCGCGCGCGCCGCAGGCCATGACGTCATCGACATACGCATCCACGCATCCGTCAACCATGAAGAGTATCTCCTTCCCTGCCTGCTTTAGAAGACCCCAGAACTCCTCGTAACGAGGGAAAATGTGCTTTCGCATCCATGCCGGACTACAGACCGGGCCGGTTGACAGAACGATATCATCGTGGCACACGACGAAATTGACGGGAAGCCTCGCAAACGCACGGAACACGCGCCGGTTGATCTCGGCGAACTCCTCCATAATGCGGTCGAACTGGGGTTCAAGACACAGGTTCAGAAAATTCTCGTAGCCGAACGTGAGCATCGGCCACATGAACATCGTGTTGTAGAAGAAGACCGAGGCGGACGATCCCTCGGGCGCCTTGTTCCCCCACTCGGACGGATACCCTTTCCGGTAGCGCTGATAGATGACCTCCTCGCTGCTGAAATCCCCCTCCTCCACTGTGTGCCAGCCGGTGAAGTCAGCCTGCTTGAGCGGGCTGAACTTCAGCATGTCGTCGAGGCCGGCAAACCGGTGCGACGCCACCTCTTGTTGCCAATGGTCCCTATACGCATCGCCCCACCGGCCCTTGCCTTGATTCACCTGTTCTTCAGGCCTGGGTTTGGGTTCGTCAGTTGCCGGTATGCCGAGCTCAAGTTGCGGATACGACTCGTTCAGTCTGAGGCGGCAGAGCCGCGGGTGCGCATAGTAGTCTATACCCGTCAGATAGGTCTCGGCATCCGGGTTCGACCAATGTTCCCAATGCGGAATCTGCTTGGGACCCGCTCCCATGTAACTCGTGTATCGTGCGTCATTCACAGTTCTTCTCCCTGGCCCAACGAATAGCGTTTTATCCCTCGTGCGGCAAGTGTATGACGAGTGCTGTTTGCAAACAAGCGCATTATTGGCGCATCTGCAATTCAGACCGTGGGGAGGCTGACGAGGAGCGCGGGTGCCGACGGCTTAGCTTGGACGCGAAGAGGTTAAAAGAATGGCTTGGTTGGACTGCTTCGTGGTAAGCTCCCCGAAGGTCATCCTTCGCGGTCTCGTTGTGAGGATCTGTCATGTGGTTCGTGATTCCGGCGGTTCAACTGTGTTGTTGACGGCTATTGGTGGTCGATCTCCATCATCTTCTGTAGACGACCTTCCTGACGACCCGGAGCAGGTCCCTCAGCTCCGTCATTTCTCGAAAATCGATCTTGCCCCGGTTTGCGGCGATGGTCTTGTCTATCGACTCCATCAGTAACGCCCAACCATCCGTCAGCCCGTTCAGGCAGGAGAAGCCGGTTCTGAGTTCCTGAGCCGCCTCGGCATGGCCCTGCTTATCGATCCGTGCGACCAGATCACGGAACGCCGCAAAGAATTCATCGTTGGCCTTGAAGTCGGTCATCTCCGTCCATCATTTCCACGTCCAGGATGTCAGTTCGTGCTCACCTGACAATTTCCGCCAGACCACCGCCTCGGCCTCCTTGACCTTCCCATCAACCTTCACCTTGAGCCGCAGCCGGTAGTTCATTCCGGCCACGAGGAGAAAAGAAAGGCAGAGGGGTGTTTTCATGCGTGCAAGCATTCCACGATCTGTCGCCCCCCGTTTGCCTGCCTGCGCCCGGCCGCGGAGCAAGGGGCAAAGATCGCTTCGGCTTCGTTCATGGCCACCGGTTGCATCAGGCGCCTTCCCAGATTGACGGGTTCTGCCGACGGCACATTTCCAGCACGGCGATCGTGTCGCGCACGCTTTCGGGGGTGATGGCCAACGGCGCATCCCCGCGCATCGCCGCGGCCAGGTTGTCATAGAATTCCACAATCCCCCGGCACGGCACGGGAGGAAGGGTCTCTTCCTGCCACGGCAGCACGTCGTCGTTGCCGTAGCGGCGGTCGGCGGCGGGGCCCTCCTGCAGGGCGAGGGGCGGCGCGGCCTGGGGGTCGAACCACTTCACGTGGACCCCGTCCGGCGTGGAGACCGCCCCGCCGCAGGTTCCGGCAACCATCCATTCCGGTTGCGGGGCGAACACGAGGCAGTTCGAGACCTCGGCGTCAATCAGCGCGCCGCTCTCGCAACGCAGGACGATCTTGCAGTGGTCGTCGGCATCGCCGGGCGTGACGGTGCACTGGAGATCGCTGAACAGCTCCTTCACCGGGCTCGCGGCGAGTTGGAGGCACTGATCCACCGTATGCGAGCCCCACACATTATGCAGGCCGCCCCCTTTGGCTTTGCGCATCACCCAATCGTTGCGCCGGCGAAAGGCGCTGCGATTGCACTTGATCTCGACCAGCCGGCCCAGCCGGCCCGACCGGACAACCTCCTGCAGGCGGCGGAACGTGGCATCGAACCGGTACGGGTGGTAGCAGGTGAGCACACGCCCCCGTTCGCGGGCCCGCGCGATCATGGCGTCGGCCTCGGCGACGCTCTGGCACATGGGCTTGTCCACCACCACGTGCAAGCCCCGTTGCAGGCAGGCCAGGGCCTCCGGGCCGTGCGCGCCGCTGGGGGTGGCAATGACCATCAGGTTCCCGACCGGATCGGCGAGGAAGGCGTCGAACGAGGCATAGGTCCGGCAGCCGATCTCGGCCTCCGCCTCCGCCCGGCGCGCCGCCACCGGCTCGATGGCGCCGACCACGCGGTAGGCCGGGTGCCCCTTCAACAGGTGTTTCCAGTGGATATCCCAGCCGGCCCGGCCGAGCCCGGCAATGACCACCTCAATGCACGCGTTCGTTCTCATGACTGTTCCCTTTCCCTGTCCACTTGCGCCATCCACTCCGTCAACACCGCCGCATCTTCGGCCAGTTGCGCCGGGTTGTCATCGCGAACGAATTCCAGCAGGGCCCAGCGCGGGCCGCCACCCGGCGCCGCAGCAGCCGCGCGCAGCAGGGCCAGCCAGGGCCGGGCCCCCTCCGCCAGCGGCCGGCGTTCCCAGGTGTGGAGCCAATGGAAGACGTGCAGATGAGCGAGATGCGGCAGCAGGCGGGCCAGGGAATCGAGATGGTCGGCGTGCGTCCAGCCGACCGGAGGCTGCCAGTAGGTGAGCAATCCGGCCTCCGTCGTGGCGGCCATCAATTCCACCGCGGAGTCGGTGCTGTCGGTCAGGGTCCCGGAATGGAATTCAAAAGCCACCCGTACGCCGGCAGCCGCCGCCACCGCGCCAACGCGGCGCGCAGCCGCCGCCACCCGGTCCCGGTAGGCCGGGTCCGCATCCGCGGATCCGCGCCTTCCCGCCCACACCCGGATCAGCGGCGCACCCAGGGCCACGGCCGTTTCGAGCACCCGCGCGAATTCCAGCCCTTCGCCTTCGCTCTCCCCCACGTGATAATAGGACCCGTACGCGGCCACCGCCAATCCGGCATCGCGGGTCATCGCGCCAACCTCGATCGCGCGCCCGATATCGCCGTGCGGCACGTGTATGTCGCCGCCCCATTCGATGCCGGCCAACCGCACCCGCCGGACCAGGTCGACGATCTCCCGCGGCGGCAGGCCGCGGAAGGTGACCGACACCAGGCCCGGCAGCGGCCGCCTGTGGATCTGTGTATTTGTCATGGTTCGACGGCCTCGCGCGACAACAGGTAAGCGGCGTCGCTGAAGACCAGCGCATGGTGCGGTCGCGAGCCGTAGGCGCCGCCGGCGATGAAGATGTGCCCGTTCCAATCGCAGGCCGCGCCCCAGGAAAGCTCGGTCGGCAGCAGGGGACCGAGCCGCCAGGACTGGGACGCCAGGGAGTAGCAATAGGTCTCGCGCGGGTTGGTCGAGCTCCAGCCGCCCATCACCCAGATCTCGCCGTTGTGGTGGACGGTCATGTTGCCCCAGGGCGCCTTCTTCGGCATCGGCGGCAGTTTGGTGTCCCAGGCGCCGGTCGCGGGGTCGTAGCGTACGAGCCCGTGCTCGGGCACGCAGATGTAGACCTGATTGCCGACCACGCAACCCGTGGTTTCCCGCAGCGGAAACGGCGCCGGCGCCTCGATCCGCCAGGCGGTCTCGCCCGGCCCGATGCTTTCGATCGCGCCGATCACGCCCCCCTTCTCGTCCGCTCCGCAGATCGCGTAGATCCGGCCGTTGACGGTATGCACCATCGATTCCGTCCGTTTGACCTGCAGGGACGGCCCGCGCTCGATCCGCCCCGTCCGCGGATCATAAATCTCGACCTGGTCGCTGCCGCGGCGCCCCCCGGTGTCGCCGCCAACCAGCCAGAGCCGCCCTTCCAGCACCGCCACGCCCGGGTAGGCGCGGTGGCTCGACAGCCGCGCCGCCACTGACCAGGACGCCGTCGCCGGATCGTAAACGAGCAGCTCGTCGAAGAGCTGCTGCGTGGCCGGAAACCCGTGATTGGCGAGACCGCCCGGCACGTAGACTTTGCCGTCCAACACCGCCGGATACACGTCGTGAATCCCGTAGGGGAGCCGGGCCAGGTTCCGCCACGGTCCGGGCCAATCGCCCACCTGTGGCGGCCGCCGGTACACGCGGCTGCCGGCAACGACGAGCAGACTACCGTCCCGTTTGGCGGCGACCGCGCGGATCGGACGGGCCGGCAAGCCGGCTGAGCTTTGCCGCCAAGCCTGGGGCCGGCCATCGATCACGTCCAGCTCGTAGAGCGTGCCGTCGGCCAATCCCACCAGCATCCGCCCCGGCACCGACCGTCCCAGGGCGGTGATGGCCGCGGCCGACATCCCCGCGGGCCGCGGGATCGGTGCCCAGCCGAGCTGAGGCTCGCGCGGGTCGAGCCGGCGGATCTCCACCCGACTGGCCAGCCAGACAAATCCGAAATCGTCGGCTGCAATCTGTTCCCAATTTTCCGCCGTCGGCCCCGGCGTGGGGGTGCACACGGTCCACTCCGCGTACGCCGGCGCGGCGAGGAGAAGAACCTCAGGCCGCGCGGGATCGGCACCACGTGGTGCGATGCTCCAGAAGTTGCCGTGCTGATCGATCACCCGCGGGATCGGCGCCCGACCCGGAACGGCCCCGCCCGGAACATTGGTGCAAACGCCCACCGCCGTCCGCCACCGCAGGCAGCCCTCGACCCAGATCGAGCCATCCCGCCCGCCGAACACCTGGCGCTCGCCGGACGGCGGACCGCCAAACTCCCCGGTCAGATCCCGCCCCGCTCCGGCGTGATCCGCATCCAGCCGGAGGATCCGGTCGCCCGCCGTAAGCCAAACCTCACCCGGTCGCCCGATGCCGATGCCGCCGACGTCGGCGCGAACCGGAGGAAGCGCGGAAAACAAACCGCCACGCAGCCCGGCCACCCCGATGTAGTCGCGTCCCCGGGCGTCTTCGGTGATCGTCACACGGCCCTCAGCCAGTCGCGGAAAGGCGGCCGGCCGGAACCGGACGCCCGTGGCAGCCGCCGATGAGCGGCCGCTCATGGCGCAACCCGCCAAAGCCGCCGCCCCAACCGCGCCGACCACCCCCCCCATCCATGCGAAACGCGTGCGACGGGCAGGGAATCGCTTTTCAGACGGCATTGGCCCGCTGAAAGGGGTCTGAAGGAATACGCGCATGGAAGTCACAATAACAAAACCGGGCGGGGGGGGTCAAGATTAGCGGCCCGGGGAAACAGGGCGCACGCATCTATCGGCTCTGATCCCCCCATAACCCAGCGAAGGTGAAGCGCTCGCCGTTGCGGGAGGCCGACGGCATCCCGCCCGTCTGGAACTGCCACCGGCCCGGCAGGCCGGGGGGCGTGACCTCGACGGCGGTGAGCAGGCGGTGCGTTTTCGCCGGGGCGCTCACCAGTCGCAGCAGGTTGACCGGGCGATGGTGGTCATCGATGCCTTCGGGGGCCATCGCCACCTGGACAGGCACCCAGTTCAACGGCACGATGCGCAGGCTGGCCCGGGTCCCCTCGATCCACGCCTCGTTGCCGGCCCGGCGCATGGGCAGGATCGAATTCACCCGGAAACTCATGGCCCGGGCCTCGGCCATGGCGATCTCGTCCTCGATGAAGTAGAGGTCCGGGAGCGGCGAGGCGACGCGGCGCACGTTGACGGCGAACAGGCCATCCTCCCAGGCCCGGGCGTTATCGCTGGCGAGACAGATCCGGCCGGCCGTTTCACGCGCTTCGAGGAGCGTGCCGCCCCGGGAATTCATCGGCTGGCGCAGCGGGATGCCGTCCGGGTCTTCGGGATACAGCAGGTTGTGGCGCGCGGCAGTGCCGATCCACTGCGTCTCCGGGTGATGGTACAGCGTCACCCCGCGGTCGCAGGCCAGCGTCTCGCCCTCCACCTCCAGAATGAAGCTGCCCTTGTCCTGGTGGGAATGCCCGCCGTGGGCCGGCCCGCTGCAGAGGTGGAAGAAGACGTGGCCGAGGGCCGGCTCCAGCCGGATCGAAGTGACCTGCCCCACATCGGGCAGCACGTCGAAGCGCGGGCGAACCAGGGGATTGACCGGCCATTCCCCGGCCGGGGCGACGATCAGGTGGAACGCGTCGCTGCCGAGCTTGCCGGCGCGGCGCATGGCGGCATACAGGTCCTTCCATTCCCGCCGCGGCGACAATTGGCTGTAGGCCGCCACCAGGCCCGCGTTCAATGCCGCGTCGTTCTTCGAGTCATTGATGCCCAGGAAGGTGGTGCCGTCGTTGGCGGTGGAGAGCATGGCCAGCGCGTAGTCGCCCGTCTTCACCAGCGCCGGGGTGGCGTAGTCCGCCAGCGACCGCCCGTGGTAGCGCGCCAGGGCATAGGCGAGGGGCATCACGGTGCCGAAGGTGTAGGCCCAGTAGTGCGCGCCCTCCAGCGTGCCGCCGTCGGCATGCACATAGTTGCCGATCATCTCGTGGAGGTCGCGCTCCGCCTCCGCGACGAGGCCGGCATAGCGCGGGAAGGCCGGCAGCAGCCCCAGCAGGCCGATGATGCGGCCGGAACTGAAGACGATGCCCTGGTTCATGTGGCGGATGTATTCCATCCGCTTGAAGTCCGATTCCAGCCGCGGCAGGCCTTTCATCGCGATGGCGTCGCGGATGATCTGCTTCCCGTGCGGGGTCAGCCAGGCGCCCGCCCAGTCCAGCGCCAGCGCGCAGCCGCGGCAATAGATCTCCTCGGTGAAGGACCGGTGATGCCAGGTGGCGCCGGGGAAGACGCCCATGCTGCTCTCGCACCAGGTGTCGCAATGCGCGATGGAAAGCGCCATGCGCGCGGCCAGGCGGCTCATCTCGGGACGGTCGCCCACCAACCCCGCGAAGGCCAGCAGTTCCATGCTCTCCGCCGTGGACTTGCGCGCCATGTCGCGGGTCCGGCACCAGCGGCGGTCCGGTTTGGGGACCAGATAGCCGATGTCGGCTTCGGGTGTGTCGTTCAGCAGCCCCTCCGCCTGCTTGATCAAGGCGGCGAACAGTTCCCGGAAGGGCGGCACGCGGACTTTTTCCCGCAGCGCCGCCAGCTCGGCGGCGTCGAAGAAGATGCCGATCTCCGGCGCCGCGGCGGCCGGCTCGCCAGAGCCCAGCGCGCCGGGCCAGTCCGGCGTGTACGGGCTCACCCGCGCCTCCAGGCGCGCCTGCGCGGCCCGGTTGGCCAGCCCCAGCCACAGCAGGGTGATGGCGGCGGGGCGGGAGTCGACGGACGCGAATTCCAGGGACAGCCGGGTCATGCGCCCGCCGGGCAGCGGCCCGTCGAACTCGCCATTCGTGTCGCCGCCGGGCACGCCGTCGAGCAGCAGGCGCTCCTCGCCGTCGATCACCGCCCGCGCCGTCATGCGCACCGAGGAGGGCAGCGAGCCGAACACGCGGAACACGTCGTACCCGTCCATCTGGAGATCGCAGGCGCGCGCCATCTTCACCGCCGGTGCGCCCGGCGCCGCCCGGTCGATCGACACCTCCGCCGAGGCCCACGTCTGCGCCACCCGCGCCCGCGCCGACGGGGCCACGGTGACGGCATACTCGCCCAGCACGCTGTGCTTGTCCTTCGGATGCTCGCTGGAGCCTCCATCCCAGAAGGGTTCGATGATGGCTTCGGCCTCGTTGATCGGTACGATACGCATGGCGGATCTCCTATCTCACCCCCACCACCAGTTCGCGATCGCGTTTGCCGGTCTTGGGATCCTGCAGCACGAGCGATGTGGCGTCGCCGCCTTGAAGCGGAACGTTCATTTCCAGCCTGACCGTGTTCAGCCCTTTTTTCAATGCGGCCGGCTTGGCCGCCACTGCGCCCGAACCGACCTTGGCCCAATCCGCCTCCACCAGGACGTCGTTGATCCAGATCCGGCGCGGCGCCTTGGAGCCGAGAAAACCCGCTTTCACCTCGCGCGCACCGGGCGCCGACACGTACGCAGCCACCAGCGCCGTGCCCGACGCCTTGGGATCCTGGGCCGCCAGCGCCTGGGAAACAGGTCCGCCCCAGATCACGCTCTGGCAGGTGAGCGCCGACCACCCCGCCGCCGCCGCCTGCGCGGGATCGGCCGGCAGTCCCGGCAGGCTGTTCGTCGCACCGGCCGCCGGCTGGTACCGACACCACCAGACCTGTTCGAGTTCTTCGTCCACGAAGACCGTCGCCCCGTTGAACGCCCGGCCGTCCACCTTCACAGACAGGGGCGCCCATTGAAAGCCGGGGTCGGCCTTGGCCGAATCCGCCCAGGTGACCGCCTGCTTGACCGGCACGCATTTTCCGGCGGGAACCGGTTGGCCGACCTGCAGGCCTTTGCCGGCCCAGCCCGGCAACCCCGCGCCACTCAGTTCGACCTGCCGGTCCTTGTCGCTCAGGTTCTCGACCAGGATCTTGATCTCGCCGCCCGTGAGCGTGCCGACCCGGTTGGGCTTGCGCAGCCAGCGCATAATGTCCACGGTCCACTTCGCCTGTGCCACGGTCTTGCCCGCGATCTCGGCGCGCACACGAATGCCCTCGTTGTTGACCATGCGAATCAGCCCGATCTGGACCTGTTCCCTGGCGTAGTCCACGCCGTTGTACACCGTCAGGAACTGGTCCCGGTGCATGCAGAAGGTCAGTTCAAACGGCGTGGCCTGGCCGCCTTTCACCCGCAACGGAATCCGGGTCGTGCCGCTCAGCAGGGTTTCCGCCGGCATCCCGACGGTGACCACCGCCTCCTGCTCGCCTTCCACCGCGGAGCGGAGTTTGCCGCGGATCGTGGCGATGATGATGTCGCCCTCGATGCGCGGCACCGCTTCCATCTCCAGAGCGTACGGCACGGGTTTGACGCCCAGCGCCGCCGCCAACGCCTCGGGTTGGGCGCCGGCCTTGTCGGGCTGATGCCCCTTGCGCTTCGCGATCGTCGCCTTGCCCACCGCCCCGTCGGTCAGGTCCTGCACCTCGATCGTCCAGGTGCCGTCCGGATCGGTCACCGCCACCGGCAGCTTGATCACCACCGGGCCGGCCCCGGTCCCCCACTCGGTAAAGCCCCGGATCGCCTGGCCGTCCGGCCCCTGGGCCGTGACCCGGAAGGTATGTGCGTCCGCAATCGGAGCGCCGCCCGCCTGCCGGCTCACGCCCAGGTAAAGCGTCTGGCCGCCGGCCATTTCCTTAGCCGGAACCGCCGCGCCCAGCACGGCCGGGGTAATGGCCAACTCCGCGGCCGGGTCGGACTTCACCAGCGACAGCATCGTGCCGTTGCCGACTTTCAGTGTCACCTGGACGTACCGGCCGTGTGCATCCTGCTTCCACGGGAGGATCGTGCCGGCGCAGAGGTCGCGGACCGCCCGCACAGCCGGGTCCGCCGGCCGGAACGCCAGGTCAGCATCGTATTCGGGAAGGACGATCGCGTACGACTGGGACGCATCCTTGGTCGCCAACTCGATCGCCAGCGCGTCCTGGTAAATCTGGTTGCTGCCCGGATCCGTGCAGCGGAACGCGCCCTGCACGCCGGCCCATTTCAGCACCGCGCCCATCAGCGCGCCGTGCGCGACGCGGTTGCGCGCCTGGTTCGGGGGGATGCCCGGGCCCGGCAGATGCGCGTTCAGGATCACGACCCGGCCTTTGCCCACCTTGCCTACATAGCCCAGCGTGGTGCGATCCTTCGACAGGATGCGTTTCAGCGGGCTGTCCGCCGCCAGCTCGCCCAGCGGCCCCGGCTGGGCTTTGATCTTCAGGCCCGCGAGTCCCGGCACAAACTCGTTCAGCGGGGTCAGGTCGATCTCCAACTCGGTATCCACGCGACGATGGACCACCTTGTTGAACTCCTTCGGCAAACTCGTCGCCCCTTCCTCCAGGACCAGGTCGGCCAGGCCCGTCATCGTCAAACCGAAGGCCTTGGGGGCGTTGCCGCCATTGTCAACCTCGGCGGTCATGAACAGGCAGGCGCCGGCTTCCACGGCGCGGCGCATCGGGGTGTAGTCCTGGCCCCCGAACGACGAACCGTCCAGGATGATCAGCTTGCGCCCCGCTTCCTCACGCACGCCGTTGGCCCGCAAGGTGGGCCCGTTGACAATGTTGTTGACCTCCGGCTGCACGCCGTTGGCCAGCAACCCTTCCAGCACGCCGTTGTTTGGAAGAAAGTAGCCCGGATCGCACAAGAGCACCTCCGGGTTCAGGCGGTTGCGCACCGACATCAGGACCGGCGAAAGCGGCTGGATGCGGGCAATGGTCTCCGCCGTCCATTGACCCTCCGGCCTCAGTTCCCCCGTCTTCGGTCCTGCTCTCTCGAGCAGTGATCCCTCGAGATCGAAGAAGGGCATGCAGCGGCCGCCCGCGGCGACGGCGATCCACATCATCCGCCTGTTGTGCTCAGCCCGGCTACCAAACACATTCACTAGCCAGGTCCAGGGCCGGATGCTGCCGTAGCGCGGGACGCCCTGCAGGAAACGGCTGATTCCCTCCACCGTGGAGGAAACGGCGTAGATGCGGGCGTGCATCGATTCGAAGAAATGCTGGTCGCATCCCGACCCCCCCCCGGTCGAATGGTTGACATAGGGGTTTTCCTGCCTGCCGGACTCGATCCGCAGGCCGATATGGTCGTATCCCAACGCGTGCCCAAAACTCATGTCTGCGTCGAACTGCGCCTTGCCGTGCCCCGGGAAGCCGCTGCGCTCAACCTCGTCCCAGCTCAGGCAGTCGTTGCCCGAGCGCCGGTTGTACTCGGCAATGGTTGACATCGGGGGCGGCCACGCCTTGGGTACGCGCCACAGGCGCAACTTGTCCAGCCGGATCACCGCCGGATCGGCCCACGAACTTATCCCCCGCTCATCCCACTGATCGAATACCACAAAGCCCGGATCCATCCCGAAACCCCACGTCACATTCTGGCCGTGGCGCGTCACAGGCTGGCCCTTGGGCAGGCAGTCCTCCGCCCAAACGCCCATTTGACCGAAGTCATGCTGGTTGACACCCCATCGATAGGGAAACAGGTACGTCCCGCCCATGTTCAGCCCGATCTCGACCAGCTTCGGATAGTTCTTGGGATCGTTGTAGCCAGGCCAGGTATCCCAGAAGCCCCAGAGCAGCTCGCGTCCTAATTCCAGGTAGGACTGCATCCGGCCGATCGGCGTGCGCACGGCCATCGTCGGGAGCGGCGGCTTCTTCTGCTGCGCCCGTGAACCGGGGAAGAGCCCCTCGCCGATCGCGTCCACCACGTCCGGCAGCTCGGCCACCGCCTGGCCCGCGCCATCTTTCAGGCTGTTGTTCAGGAAATACTGACCGGGCGGCAGATCGGGATGGGCAATGACGAGCTTCGCCACGGCCTTGTCCGCGGCATCCGCCGTGATCTTGCCCTCCTGCTGCCAGAACACACGGCCGTCCCGATGGCTCAGGCTGCTGACCAGCGTGACCGGGCCGCCGCCCGCCGCGGAAACCCGTTCCACGGTAACCGTCGCGGCAAACACCCCGGGGCCTTCCGGCAACGTGATTGGCGCGAGCACCTTGATCGCGCAGGACGCGGGCGCCGGTTGCGCCTGGCCGGCAGGTTCGGCGGCACGCGACCCGAAAGCGAACATCAGACAGACCAAACCAGCGAGTAGCTGCTTCATAGGACTCCTCCGCGATTGTTCAATAACCGAACATCTCTGAACACTAAACACTGCCCCAACACCCCCCTCACTCCACCGCCAACATCCCCATGTCATTCGGGTGCATGCGCATCTCGGTAGGCACGTCGTTGTTCACGCCAACCGCCGGGGTCTTGTCGCTCCACATATAGCGGACCGCGTTCTTCGTGCCGCCCGCGTTGCCGTAGATCACGCCGACGTCGCCCTTGAACTTCAGACCCGGGGAGGGCTTCAGGCCGATCACGCTCCAGGGCACGCCCACCTCGACGGCGTAGCTGTCCTTCTCGGCCTTGCAGTGCATGGGCAGGTCGTTGATCTCGCTGACCTCGTCGACCTTCTCCTTCCACACGGAGGAGAAGTACTCGTACTGCTTGGGCTTGTCCGCGCCCGGCGTGCGGTAGCGGATGATCGCCGCGTTCATCTTGTCGTCCGGCGTGCGCACCACCAGGATGCGGGCGTCGCCCACGCGCATCTCCTGCTGGTTCTGGCCGTGCTCGGGCCGCGAGCCGGTGTCGGTGCAGAACTGGATGTCCAGCGCGTCGCCGGTCTTGAACAGCGTGCGGTAGTCCGAGGCCTGGTTGCGCAGCGGCGACTCGTCGGCCACCTGGAACCGGATCCAGAGGACCTTCTCATCGTACCCGAGCTGGGCCTGGGCGGTGCGTGTGTCAGCCACCAGGACCGTCTGCGGTTGGACGCCGTTCCACTCGGCATAGTCGCCGTCGGCCGCGGCATTGGCCAATTTCTTCAGCTTGAATTCGCGCCGTTGACCCGTGGCCGGCTGTTCGCCCGCCACGGTCTGAACGGCGGCGGGCAGCAGCCCCATCGCCGATTGCTCGGCCAGGCGGTTCTGCTCGGCGTTCTTGCCCGCCTGGGCGACCTGGGCCGCGTTCACCGTGACCTTGCCCTCGCGGATCTTGTAGTCCTCGTAGCCCTTGAGTTCCCAGATGCGGCAGTCGGCGTCGCCGCCGGAGAAATAGGTCTTGCCGTTCTTGAGATTGTTCCAGATCGTGCCGTTGAAGTTCTCGGTCAGCACCATGGTGTGGTCGTGCGTGTAGGGGGAGCGCTGGTCCTGCCCCAGCGCGGCCACGAACAGGCCCGTCTCCTTGTCGAGCAGGAAGTACTGCCCGTAGTAGCCGGTCACGCCCCACAGCCGTTTCGTCGAGGTCAGCAACACATTGAAGGCGCCGACGATGAAGCCGGGCTTGTAGGGCTCGCTGGCCCAGGCAAAGCCATGTTGGACGTTGTGGTATTCCCACAGCTTGCCGCCCTTGCCGTCGTAGCAGGTAATCCGATTGCCGGTGCCCTGCGCCCGCTGGCCGCGCTGGATCGGGAGGCCGCCGATCGCGAGCAGGATCCGCCCCTCGTCGTCCACGGCGACGTATTCGCCCAAGCCCGCGTCTCCGGGGATGGTGTCGGTCGCCACGACCTCGGGCTTGTCAAAGGCCCAGGTCAGCCCGCCCTGATCGTTGAAGCCGGTGAACTTCACGCGCTCCATGACCGGGTAGGGCGGTATCGGATCCAGATTCTTGGCAATGGACATTTCAATATGGGGGCCGCGAAAACGATAGAGGTTCAGATGGGAATCCATGATGGTGAACCCCCCCGCATGCCGCGGCACGAACTGATCGTTCACAATCTCCTGGATGGTTCTTCCTAACCAGACAAACTGCCGGCCATTGACGTTGGCGAAGACCGTGTCCTTGGCCCCAGGCCCCGGGCCACCGCGCGACATGACCCGGTCCATCTCCCACGTGCCTTTGTCGTAGTCCACCTTGTAGCGCATGTTCGGGTTCACATAGACATACTCCGGCTTGGCCGGGTTCACGTACGCTCCCGATGAATACGAGAGAGAGCCGAAGAAGTCCTTCCAGAGCGTGCCGTCGGGGTTCCACACCGAGTAGCGCTTGGGCTGGTCATCGAGTTCGGCCACCCAGATCCGGCCGTTCTTGTCCACCGCCACGTCGTAGGGCCGCAACATCCCGTTGGGATCGAACTTGCCCTCCGCCGGCCGGCCGCCTTCCTTGCCGATTTTCAGTAGCAGCTTGCCCTCCGGCGAGAACTTCCACACTTGCATCGACTTCCCCTGGACGCATGTGTAGAGGTTGCCCTCCGGGCCGCAGGCGAGCATCCGGCGGTCGGGCAGCGGATCGGTGAGCGGCTGGAATGTCTTCGCCTGGAAGTCATAGCGGCCGATCCGGTTGTTGACCACCACGTACAACTCGCCATGGGGGCCGGTGGCCGCGCCGCTGCCGGACCCCTCCAGCGGCAGCTTCTCATTCGCCACCGCCGTCTCCGGGTCCACCAGATACACGGCGTTGGCGCCGACCACGGCCAGCTTGCCGTCCACCACCGTCAGGCCGCCGCCGCTGGAGATCGGCCGGCCCTCGAACGTCATCGAGACCTGGGCCCGGCCGTTCGCGAACGGCTTGATCTTGCCCGCGCGGGCGTCGAACCGGGTCAAATCGCCGCCGCCACGGGTGAAATAGCCCATGCCCTTGTCCAGCGCACAGAACCCCGGAATGCCCCACCATCCGCCCCACTGCTTCTGGCCCTCGAGGTTGGTCCCGATGGTAATCGTGGCCGCTTCCCCGTTGCCGGTGCCCAGGACCACCCGGTCCCCATCCGTTTTCACATACGAGGGAAAACCATAATCGCCCGCCCAGCCGCCGGTGCCCTCGGCGTTCTGGTAGGGGGGGGTGCCGCTCACGCCCACGTCGCAGACGTACTTCTGCTCGAAGCCTTCCTGGGTCAGCATCTTCCAGCGGTACTCGCCCGCCGGCGCCGGCCGGTTGTAGTCGTCCAGGCCGTCCCACAGGTAGGTCTGCTTGCCCGCAGCCAGGGGTTCCGCGCCCAGGCAGGTGCGGATGAGGCGCCCGTTCTGGTCGTACACCGCCAGGCTGACCTGGGTCGCCTGCGCCAGCTCAAACTCGATCGGCAGGTGCCCCGCGGCGCGCTCGAGTTTAACCTTCTTGGCCAGTTTCAGGTTGCCCGTGCCGTGCACGATGCCCGTGCCCCACGATCTCGGCCCCATGTAGCCCAGGTCCTTGCTCTCTTTCTGGCGGACGTCGGTCATGCTGACGATGCCCTTGTCGCCGCGCGGATCGCCCCAGGTAACCTGCCACTGCGTCTGCACCTTGTCGCCGTCCTGCCACGGCTTCTCCATCCGCAGGATCTTCCACGGGATCTTGTACTCGAAGGTGTACCCCCGGCCGTCCGCATCCTTCTTGTAGACGGCCTCCACCTCCTTCGGATTGAGGTTCCGATCTCTGAAGCCGAGCGTGTACATGATCATGAAGCCGGGTTTCTGGTCGCGGGTCGAGTACCAGAGGAAGATGTAGCAGAGGGTGCGTTGATCGGCCAGCGGCATCGTCGCCCCGGTGAAGTCATTGATCGAGACCCCGGACTTGACCGCCGGGTCGGCGATCAGGTAGAGCTGGACGCAGTCGGCATCCCAGACAATACTCATGTCGCTGGCGAAATCGTGCGCGTTCATCATGGGCGTCGGGTCCTTCACGCGGCCGCTGACGTAGAGCGCCTCCGCGTCGTACATGTAGGCGCCCTGGACGTTCATCGTCGCGCGGCTTCCCTCGTCAAGGAAGAGATCCACCGCGCCCGACAGGTCCCAGTCCTTGAGATCGCCATCAATGACCAGCTTGCCCGGCGCCGGCACGATGTGCATTTCCTGGTAGTCCGTCTTGTTTACGGTTGCCAGGTAGGCATTCGCCGCCGTCGCCAGCGCGAGACTGACGCCCGCCGCCCATTTCCACGTCTGTGTTCCATGCATCTTCGCGATCCTTTCTGTAGCCACGGGGCTCTTGTTCCTACGTCTTGCCCATGACGACCGTCACGGCGTGCGTCTTCCGGGTCGGCAGCGGCAACCGGTCGCCCGCGACCGGCCGGCCGTCGAGAAGGATTTCGCGCACGCCGGTCTCGACGCCGTCGGGGTTGCGGAACTCGATGGTGTACGTCGCGCCGCGGAAGCGACGGACCATGGAGAACCGCTTCCATTCCGGGTCCACCGCCGGGCGGATGCACAACCCGTCGTAATCGGGCCGCACGCCGATGATGTCGTCCGTCATCGCGCGGAACATCCAGGCCGCCGTGCCGGTCAGCCAGTGATAGGCGCCCCGCCCGAATTCCTCCGCGGCCGGGCCGGCGCGGAACTGCGAGTAGACATACGGCTCGACCTTGTAGACATCGAGGTCCCCTCCGCCGGGCTGGAGCCGCCGCCAGAGGTCGAGCGCGTCGCGACCGCGTCCGAGCCTGGCGCGCGCGACCACGTTGAAGGAGCTCGCGTGACTGAACACCGCGCCGTTCTCCTTCCAGCCGGCGAGAAACGCGCTGAGGATGCCGATCGTCGGGTCAAACTTCGTGTAGGCCGGCCCGACATTCATCAGGCCGTATTTCGTGCCGAGATGCTGCTCCACCGCGTCCATGCACACGTTGAGGCGCTCGGGGCTCCCCAGACCGCCGATCACCGCCCAGGTCTGGGAGTTGATCCAGAGGAATCCCTCCTTCTCGCCGCGCACGCCCAGGGGGCGGCCATCGTCGCGGAAGGCGCGCACAAACCACTTCCCGTCCCAGCAGTCGCGGTCGAGGATCCGCCGGATCTCGGCGATCCGCTTGCCCCAGGCGGCCAGCCGGACGCGCTGTCTGCGCTTCTGCAGAATCGGCGCGATCTCCTGCACCGCCAGGCAGAGGAACTGCGCGAGCCAGACGCTCTCGCCCTTGCCGCCGACGCCGACCGCGTTCGCGGCGTCGTTCCAGTCGCCCTTGCCCATCAGCGGCAGGCCATGCGGGCCGCGCTGGGCGATCATCCGCTCAATGCCGCGGACCATCTTCGCCAGGACCGTGCTCTCGCCGCCGTCCATCAGAGGCAGCTTCACATCGAGGATGGCCCAGTCGCCGGTCTCGCGCAGGTAATCCGCCACGGCCAGCACGAACCAGAGCGGCAGGTCCACCTTGACCGACGGCCCCTCGGGCAGCCCGGCACGGTTGCAGCCGCCGCAGGCCTGTCCGTCCTTGAAGAAGAAGCGGCCGATCCGCAGCAGGTTTTCGCGGGCCATGGCGGGATTGAGCGGGATCACGCCGAACGCGTCCTGACAGGAGTCGCGCATGGCCGGATACTGCCCCTTGTGAAAGTAGCTCGGGCCGCGGCCGAAATGGAAATTCACGAGCAACTGGTGCTTGTTCCAGTGGTTCACCATCCGGTCGATCGCGGGTTCCGGCGTCCGGATCGACAGCGGGGCGAAGAGACCGGCCCAGTGCGCGCGCGTGTCGCGCCAGGCCTGCTCCCGCCAGGCCGGGGTCTCGAGCCGCTTGCGCAAGGCCTGCGTGGCGGACGACTCCACGGCGGCATGGACGCCGATCGCGAGCCCCACCTTCCACGACTTGCCGGGGGCCAGCGTCACGCGCCACTGGCAGACGCCGACGAGGTTCTTGCCGCCGCGCGGCGCGTCCGGAAGCAGCTCGGACTCGAGGGCGACCGGGTTGTGAGGTCCGCGCAGGGGGCCGAAGAACGCCTCCTGGTCATTGAGCATCCGCACCGGCGGCCGGGTGGTCCGCAGGAAGGCGCGGTAGGCCCAGGGACGGCCATGCTCGGACCAGCCGTACTCGCCATGCCAGAACTTGTGGGTGGCGGTGAACCCCCTGGAATCCGCGCGAACCTCGTTGAACAGGGGGTGGAAGTTCACCTCCATTTCCGACAGGCTGACGTTTCCCAGCGAGAAGGACGCGCAGGAGTAGATCGAGAGCCGGCGCGGCTTGCGCCCGGTATTGCGCACCTCGAGGTCCCACAATTCGGCGTCGGTCCCCTGCGGCACGAAGTAGCGCACCGACGAGGCCACGCCCCGCCAGCTCGCGGCGATGGTGGTGTACCCCATGCCGTGCCGCGCCTCGAACGAGCCGGGATCGACCTTCCCGACCGGATGCACGGTGGCGGACCAGATTTCGCCCGTGTCCTCGTCCTTGAGGTAGAAGAAGCGGCCGGGCAGGTCCTCGATGTGCTGCATCAGCCCGCGCCGCAGCACCGCATTCACCCGGTGATCCCTGTAGAAGCTGAAGCCGCCGCCCACGTGCGAGCAGAGCGCGCAATAGTCGCCGTTATGCAGGTAGTTGATCCACGGCCGCGGCGTGTCGGGCGTGGTGATGATGTACTCCGAACCGTCATCGGAAAAGTGGCCATACGATTCATTCTTCTTCATGCGGCGCTCCTCGTTGTTCTTCTCATCTTCCGGCCCCCGGATAGACACCAAACTCCCGGGTCGCTTCGTACATCGCCCGGACATTCGCTTCGGGGGTGCAGGGCGGCATGTTGTTCGCCTCCTTCATGACGAACTTCCCGCCGCGCATGATCCCGCTGCGCAGGATGCGCCGGACCTCCGCGCGGACATCGGCGGACGAGCCGCGGAGCAGGATGTCTACGGGGACGCCGCCGTTGATGTGCACGTCGTCCCCGATCTCGCTGCGCAGGGTGCTGAAGTCGATCGGGAATCCGGTGTCGAACTCGTTGACGTTGAGTTCGCGGACGAGGGTGGGCAGATGGCGCTGCACGTTGCCGCACAGGTGCATGCCGTAGGGGCCGCCCGCGAAGAGGCCGTCCAGCAGCCGGCGGTGGTAGGGCAGCACGCACTCGCGGTAGGTTTCGGTCGAGATCAGTTGAAGGGCGTCATCGGCGAAGAAGCCCGTCTGCGGCCGCGCTTCGAGCCCCAGGTACGCCCGCCAGGCGCGGGCCTTGCGCAGTGTCGCCTCGACGATCAGGTCCATCAGGCGGTGGTAGTACTCCGGCTCCACGATCATGTCGCCGAGGATGGCGTCGCCGCAGAGGTCCAGGGCCACGGTCAACGGACCATCGGTCGAGAATCCCGGCCAGGGCAACGCCACGCGCACCGGCTTGCCATGAAATTCGCAGGATCGGGCCCGATCGAGGAAGTAGGCGTAGTACTCCTTGATGCGGCCATACACGCCGCCGAACGGATCGGGGATGCCGAGTTCGAAGATCTCGTGCTTGCGGTCGCCGGTGTACCGGGGCAGCGTCGCGGGCACCTGGCCTTCGGCATACCGGATCTCGCATCCGAACCAGGAGGCCTCGTGGACATTGTTGAACTCGACGAACACCTCCCATCCATCCGCGGGAACGCCCATCTCGATGTCGTGCGGCACCTGGTGGTGGAGGTGGTACTTGTACTCCAGCAGCACCTGGAACATGACCTCGGGGTCGGTGCTGAACCGCTCCATGGTGATGCCGGTCGTGTTCAGAGCCGGATTGAGCAGCCAGATCCGCGGGCCGATGGTGAAATTGCCGACCGGTACGCGGATGGGCTTTCCGGCCCGGTACGCGTCCCAGACCCGCCGGACCTCCTCGTTGTGTCGTGTGAAGTCGTTCATGGCCATTTCGCTACAGAAGCGTGATTTCAAAACGGAAACGGTAGCAGCCTGCCGGCACCCGGTGCTTCTCGTCCAGCACGGTTGACCACGCCATGTGGCCGCCGATGCCCGCCTGGCGGTAGTCCAGGTTCAGGAAGGTCTCCGGCCGGCGGACCAGCTCATGGTCATGCCGGGCGCTCCAGTAGTCCGCCAGGCTGGAGTGGCGCGCGTCGAAGTGGAAGGGCTCCGGGCTCGCGATGCGGAGGGCGCGCCCCTCGCGGTTGACGATCGAGAGCCAGCGGACATCCTCGTGCCCGCCGCACTCCGACGGCGGGATGAACGGGAAGTGCTGGGCGGAGACATCGGCGCGGTATTGCCCCATCAGGGTGTGATCCTTCCGGTCGCAGTAGTTCTCGCCCGGCCCGCGTCCATACCATTCGAGGGTTTCGAATCCGGCCGGGAGCACGAACCCGACCCCGACCCGCGGCACATGCTGGAAGGCGCGGTCGATCGCGATCTGGGCATCCAGTCGGATCGAGCCGTCGCCGGAAACCGTGTATTCCATCTCGTTCAGGACGCGGAAAGGGCTCCCCGAGGCGTGCAGCTCCGAGGCGACCGTGATGCGCGCGCGGCCGTCCGGCAGCGCATGAGCCGAAACCGCCACCGCCTTCCGGGTGACCTTTTCCGGCGAGAGCGGCAGCCAAAGGCCCTGGAAACCCCAGTTCTGATCGGTATCCAGGCCGCACGGGGGGCGATGGACGTTTTCCGTCGCGCCGCCCTCGAGATAGCGCACGCCGTGCTTTCCTACGGAGGTCAGCAACCCCGTCTCGCGGTCAAAGCAGACTTGGATCGCCTCTCCCGTCACGAGCAGCTCGCGGCCCCGTTCCTGGAGCGCGACCCGAACCGGCAGGCGGGGCGAAACGGCGGCCGGCTCGGTTTGACTCAGCGCGAACTGGGTGTGGTACACAGCGTGGCCGGCCTCGGCATAGGGAGTTGACCTCGCCAGCCGCACCCGGAACGTCACAGCGTAATCGGCGCCCGGCTTCTTCTGCGGCAGCAGGGTCTTGAGGTCCACCTCGAACGCAGCCTCGCCCATCGGCTTCGCCGCGGGCATCGGCAGCTCTTTCCCGGCGACGACAACGCCGTTCTCCGCGATCTCGCAGGCGAGCGCGTAGAGATCCCCCACGTCGGCCTGATGCCGGTTCTTCAGCTTGAACATGCCGGCATCGGCAAACGCGGCCGCAATCTGGATGGGCGACTGCACGTTCTTGACTTCATGCGCCACCGGTTTGGGCGTGAGGTCGGGCAGGACGACGCCGTTGCAGGTCATGTGCCGGGGCACGGTCCGGTCGATGAAGGCCTCGTTGAAATCGCCGCCATAGCCGGGGAAGCTCTTCCCGTCGGCGGTCCTGGCCACGAGGCACTTGTCCTGCCAGTCCCAGACGAACCCGCCCTGGAAGCGCTCGAAGCGTTCCAGGAGCTCGTTGAACAGGTACATGCCGCCGCCGCTGTTGCGGATCTGGTAGAGATACTCGACCAGCACCACGGGACGCAGGTCCCGGTGGTCGGCGAGCAGGTTGATGATCGTGTCGATGGGGGCGTACATGTTGCCGCGCAGGTCGGAGATGATGGCTCCCGGACCGCCGCTTTCGTACTGGACGAGGCGGGAGGAATCATAGCAGCGGATCCAGTTGGCCATGGCCGCATGGTTGGGGCCGGAGTCGGACTCGTTGCCGAGTGACCAGGAGACGATGGCGGGATGGTTCTTGTGGATCAGCACCATGCGGGTGGCGCGTTCCAGGAACGCGCCGGCCCAGCCGGGTGCGTGGGTGGGGATGTTGTCGAGCCCGTGGTTCTCCAGGTTGGCCTCGCAAACCAGGCAGAGGCCGTACTCGTCGCAGAGGTCGTACCAGGCCGGGTCGTCGGGATAATGGCAGGTGCGCACCGCGTTGAAGTTGAGCCGCTTCATGGCGATGATCTCGCGGCGCATGTGTTCCCGGCTCATGGCCCGCCCGGTCTCCAGCGCGTGCTCGTGCCGGTTCACGCCGCGGAAGATCATGCGCACGCCGTTGAGCTGGATCACCCCGCCCTTGATCTCGATCCGCCGGAAGCCGGTGCGGCAGGACTCGACATCCACCTCCGTGCCGTCGGGGGCGATCAGGGTCAGGACCGCGGTGTAGAGGGTCGGTGACTCCGGGGTCCACGTGCTGACGGCGCCGAGCCGCAGCTCCAGGCCGATGCTCCGCTCGCTGCGCGCCGGATCCCGCGCCCAATGCAGGGGCTGCCGGCCTTCGGCCTCGGCCAGCTTGCCGCCGGCGGCGTCAAACAGGGCCAGGCGGACGCGGTAATCGGCATGGCCGTCGAGCTCCTTCAGGAGGATGGTGGCCTTCAGCGTGCCGCCCTCGCCGTGCTCGTCGGGCAGGGCCAGAACGAACCAGTCCCGCAGGTGCACCGGCGGCTTCGCCAGCAGCCGCACCGAGCGGAAGAGGCCGGACAGGTACCAGTAGTCCTGGTCCTCCAGCCAGGTGCCGTCGGACCAGCGCATGACCTGTACGGCGATGCGGTTCACGCCGGGGCGCACCACGCCGGTCAGATCAAACTCGGCTGCGAGCTTGCTGTCCTGGGAGTAGCCCACGGCCTGGCCGTTGACCCACACATAGAACGCCGACTCCACGCCGCCGAAATTGACGAAGACTCTCTTCCCCGCCCAGGCGGCCGGCACGGTAAACTCGCGCACATAGCAGCCGGTGGGGTTGTCCGCAGGCACCTGCGGCGGATTCATGAGCAACGACTGGGTCACGGGGGCGTCCGTGGCGGAGGGTTTCCGCAGGTAGGGCTCGTCCTTGCCGAGGGCGAAAGGATAGATGACGTTGGTGTAGATGGGCTTGCCGTGCCCCTGAACCTCCCAGTTGCCGGGCACGGTGATGTCGCACCAGCGGGCGACATCGAACCCTTCCTCCCAGAATCCCGCCGGCGCCTGCTCCGGCCCGGCGGCCAGGTGGAACTTCCAGGCGCCATCCAGCCGCAGGACATTGGCCGACGCATCCCGGTCGCAGGCCAGCGCCTGCCCGAGGTTCTCGTAGGCGCCCCAGGGGGCATGGCTCAGCTCCCGGTTGATCTGCGTCACGTCCTGGTTCTCCCAGTCGCGGCGATAGCCGAAGCAGGTGGCGTCCTTGCGCCGGCTGTCCGGAAATAGGTTGCGAGGCATCATGCGAAATCTCCTTTTTCTTTGGGAATGACAGCGACCTCAGGCACGCGGCAAGGTGCCGCGTGCCCTGAAAACCTTTGCTTGTTCAGAACTCTTTCCCGACCGGAAACGCCAGCCCCGTCAAATCCGGAGCCGTATGCATGTTGCTGGAAATGACGCTGTCGGTGTGGCCACCGTGATCCAGGATGCCCTGCTTGTGGGCGCTCTGGTACATCGCGTTGGCGGTGATGGCTGAAGCCTCCAGGTTGCGCAACACCATCCCGTAGTAGGGTGTGGGGGCGATGAAGCGATGCTCCGTCCGCCCGAACCAGCCGAAGAGCGAGTTGCCGGTCACGCTCACGCCGGCGCTGTTCTCCACGCGCAGGTGGCAGCTCATCTCGTCGAGCCGGTCCGCGCCGTTGGAGCGCAGCAGGCAGCCGGTCACGGTCATGGCGCGGCAGTTCATCAGCATGATACCGGGTCCGAAGTTATGGTCGAGGGAGCAGCCGGTGATCTGGATGGACTCGCTGTCGTACAGCACGATGCCGCCGAGCTTGCACCATTCCAGGCGGCAGGCGGTGATGGTCGAGGCCGCCGCGCCATAACGGGCCTGCAGGGACCACGGCGGCCGGCGCGGGTCAAGGTCCCGATCCGGTTTCTGCGCCGCCGCGAAGCGCGGCTCGGGCAACTCGCCGGCGTAGGTGTCGCTGACCGCGTAGATCGCCGCGCCGCCCCCGCCGATCTCGTTGTCCATGATCCAGATGTCGTAGCTGCGCGAGAAGTCAATGCCATGCTCGGCGTTGCCCGCGATGATGCAGCGGCGCACCGCCGCCACCCAGGCGTTGTCCAGCCGCACGCCGGAGCCGGTGAACGACTCGATGCGGCAGTCCTCGATCACGACCCCGTTTTCCACGCCGAGATGGCTCACGTAGACGCCGTGCATGCGCGGCCCGAGGTTCAGCCCGTCGAGGGTCAGCCCCTGGATGCGCGTGCCGATCTTGCCTTCCAGGTCGAGGAAGGCGCGCGCGTCGGCGGAGAGCGGCGAAAGCTTCGTGCGTCCCTTGTAGCCCGGCGCCAGGCCGCGGTCGCAGCACGCCCAGGCGGAATGGCCCATCAGCGTGATCTGTGAGGGCACCTTGACCGGATGCACGCAATAGTGCCCGGGGGGGAAATACACGACCCCCGACTCCGTCTCCGCCCGCGCCATGGCGTCCTGCAACGCCTGCGTATCGTCCGCGCGCCCGTCCCCCTTGGCGCCGAAGTCCCGAATGTTCAAGTAGGGCATCATCATGACCTCTTCCTTATGGTGGGTAAGCAACGGTGTGAGTTTCATTCAGCTTCCTTTGTATTTCGGTGCGGCGCGATAAAACACCAGCCGGCTGGCCGGGGCCGCCCCGATGGCAATGTGCAGGCCCTTTTCGATAAGTTCCAGCCCCTTCACCCGCCACTTCCGCCGGGTGTCGGCGTCGGTCAGCTCATAGGTCGCGGCCGGGTCGAGCGCGTGCAGTCGGAACCTCGCGGACTCGAACGATGAATCCTTGCGCCGGAAGGCCAGCAGCAGGCCTTCGCCCAGGTCGGGCCGATGCATCTGAAACACGGCCCAGACGTCGTTTTCGGTGGCATTGGCCGTGAGCGGATAGTAATCGCCGTAAAACAGCGGCCGCGCGCGCCGGTAGTCAGCCAGCATGCGCTTGTGCCAGGCCCACGGGTACTTCGAGTAGTTCTCGCACGGGAAGACCTGGCACGAGAGCGCCGCGCTGAGGCTGCTGCGGAAGTTATACGTGTCGGCCGCCACGACGCCCGTGCCACTCAGCGGCACCCAGTAGTTGAGCCCCATGGTATGGGTCTGTCCCGGCATGCCGTCGCTGGTCCCGCTGCACGGCCAGTCGGTGCGCCAGAGCGCGATGCTGCGGCTGAGGGTCTCCAGATCGATTCGCCGACCGCCACCGGCGCAGTTGTCAATCACCATCCCGGGCTGGCTCTCGAGAATCGCGTCCCAGAACTCGTACAACCCCTCGATATGCCGGATCTCGGACATGCCTTGCCGGTCCGGGGCATCGGCCGCGCGCCAGTACGGCAGAGGTCCTTCAAAGTTGAAGTCCTGCCGGTACAGAAGGATCCCCTGCTTCTTCATGAACGTCGTGATGTATTCGGTCAGCCACTTCCGGGCCTCGGGCAGGCCGAGGTTGAACAGCAGGTTGGCGCCGGGCTTGGCTTCGCCCAAAAACCACTCCGGATGCTCGACAGACAACGGCGTGCCGCACACCGCGCGCTCAGGCTCGAACCAGAGCAGGAACTTCATGCCGGCGGCCTTGGCAGCAGCGCTGATCGGGCGCAAACCGTTGGGATGCGCGGCCGGGTTGACGTTCCAGTTGCCGACGTGCCTCCACCAATCGTCCGGCGAGTTGCCCTTGGCGGGGCCGTACCAGCCGGCGTCGATCCAGAAGTACTCGTAGCCAAGCTTCTGCTTCCGATAAAGCTCGATCCGCTCCAGTTGTTCCGCCGTTTTCGTGCTGCCCCAGTGCCCGACCGTCAGCGGCGCCTGCAGCATCTTGCCGCCCGGCCGCGGCGTGTGGTGCTTGAGGATGAACCGCCGCAGGAGGTTGTGCCCCGCCAGTGGCTCGCCGTTCCAGAATATGAGCAGAATGCGCGGGGTGCGGATCTCCTCGCCGGGATGCAGCTTGAGCCTGGTCAGTTCCTGGCCGGCGCGAACCCGGATCGGCGTTTCGGCGGGGCGCGCAAACTCCGCCGCCCACTGGCCGCTCCAGCCGATGCCGACCATGACGCCAGCGTTGCCGCTCTGCAGGTTGAAGAACGGCAGCCAGGCATCGGAGGAGCAGCCGCACTTGGGGGTCATCGCAATCGTGCTGCCGGTGATCAACTGGTCCACCCGGTAGTGGAAATCGATCGCGTGGCGCTGGTGCAGCGATCCCAGCGATCGTCGGAGCAGCGTCTCGTCACGGGTAAAAGACCGGTCCTTGTCCGGCTCCCATGCCATATCCAGCGGCCGGATATTCTCCAGCAACGACGTATCCTGCTTGCCGGTGTTGCGAAAGCGCATGACCCACTCGACCGCCGGCAACTTCGCGAAGGTTTTCAGCTCCAGGACGCATTCGAGCCCCGTCTCCGGATCACGCCAGACCACCTCGCGGGTCGCCACGCCCCCCTCGCTGCTGATCTCCCGCGCCGTCATCTTCCACCCGGAGAGCAGCTCCGCGGCGGAACGGCCGCCATACTGGAAGGAAAACGGCACAATCGGATCGGTCAGCAGCTCCGTCGCAAAGACACCGCCCGAGGTCGGCCGCACCCTCGTGCCGTCGGCCAGCTCGATCTCGGCGTCCGCCCAGTCGGCGTGCCCCCAATCGCTGTTGCCCTTCACGTCCCAGACCTTCAGGACCAGGACGGTGGCGCCACCCGCCGCCACCTCGACGCGGACCGGCCTGCTGTCGACCCCCAGCGCAGCGCTGCGCCACAGCTCGCGGCCGTCGGCTTCGACGCTGAACAGCAGCCGGTCGGGATTGTTGGCGTTGGCTTTGCGGCAGTCGGCGTTGTAGTCCATGCCGGCCCAAGCGCGAATGGCGCGGATCGGCTGGTTGGCGCGGATGCGGATCTCGCTATCCGCGTGCGTGCCCAGGCCATGCTTGTAGACCTTGCCCGCCAGGTTCAAGGGCTCACCGCACATCGAGCGGTCGAAGCCCAGTTTGCCATAGCCCTGGCGCACGCCGCGCACGAAGACGGCGCGCGGATCAACATCCCCCCCGCCGCTAACGGCCGCCGCCCACTCCCGGGCAAAAGACAACGAGGGTTTCAGGGTCTTGGTAACGAGCGTGTTGTCCATGATGTCACTTTTCCTTGTTCACTGACTCCGGTTATACGCAGCGTCATAAGTTCCTGCGCATCTTGTCATCCTGAGCGTAGCGAAGGATCTCCGTTGACTGAGATTATTCACTACGCTCGGAATGACATAAACGAACCATGCGCAACTACTTAAGACGCTATGTATAGATGCCGGTTTACAGCCTGGCCTGCTGTGGGAAATCCTTGCGCTTTGTGCCGGCGATGGCGCCGAAGCGCAGGCGGATGCCCCAACCCTGTCCCTTCGCGAGCCCGAACGCCACCACGACCTCATGCGTGCCCTTGCCGAGCTTCACCATCTTCCGGGTGCGGTCGGGATTGCACGGGTTCTTGAGTTCATTCAGAGCGACCACCGCCTTGCCGTTGATGAAAACCTTTGCCGGACCGTCATGGCCGAGGAGCAAGTCCCACTCGCCGGCCTTGGCGACGGCGATCTTCGTCGCCAGATAGACCGTGCCGTCCATGCCGACATAGCGGTCATGCAGGTTGACGAATCCGTCCTTGTCGCCGATGATCGGCTGCCAGTAGCCTTGTTTGCCGGGCTTGGCGAGCGCCGCCCATTCGCGCGCGGCATGGGGCTTGGGGTGCCAGGTGGCGGCGAGTTTTTCGTATTCCGCCACGGGAATACGCTCCTGGTTCATCACCCATTCACCCCGTCCTGGCTGCGAATAGAGACCCCAGTGGACGAACATTCCGAAGTGCGCCTTATGCCACCACTCCAGCCGCTTTTTGCGATCCGCAATAATTGCCGCGCTGTCCATAATCAGCTCCAGGTTGCGCAGTCGTTGTTATTGATACATCTGCCGCGGGCAGAATCACCGCGCGGCTTCATGTAGGGAAGCTTCGGTTCTTAGTCCCGGTCTTCGCGTCGCCGGCCGGCGCGAAGCTGACGAAGATGCCCCAGCCGGTGCCGCCGGCGCGGTCGAGCGCCACGACGATCTCGTGCGTGCCCTTCGCCAGCTTGACCGGCGCCTGCGTGCGTACGAACGGGGCCGGGTTTATCGAACCGGCCGTGGCGGCCACCGGCGTGCCGTCCACGAACACCCGCGCGCCGCCGTCATGCCCGACCAGCAGGACCCATTCCCCGTCACGGACGACCGTGACCGTGCGGGCCAGGTAAACCAAACCATCCGGCCCGCGCAGCGCGTGGACGTCCACGAAATCATTCCACGGCATGGGCTCCCAGCCCGCCTCGCTGCATAGGCCCACGTATTCCGCCTGCGTCACGTCAGCCGCCGGCATGAGGCGCGAAACCTTCCATCCGGCGGCCAGGAAGGGCGAATGACTCTTTATTTGCTTGAAGGCGGGGGCCTCCAGGATGGCGGGGTCCACCTTGACCTCGTGGCCCGGCCAGCGCAGCTCTGCGGGGATGACCCATTCGCCGTCCACCTTGGGCACGCGCTGGCGCCTGGCGGCGGGAGGGATGGCGATGGCCGCGGCGGGCTGCTCGGCGTACCAGTAGGCGACGCTGGCCATCTCGTTGCCGAGGTGGTTGGCGTGGCCATGCTCGATGGTGACCTTGATCTCCTTCTCGAACCGCACCGGGTTCTCCAGATGATGGACATAGCTGGTCTGGTAGCCGCCAGTGTTGCTCTCGTGGATCGAGGAGCCGTTGCGCAGGAAGGCGTTGGTCTGCATGCCCCAGGCCTGGTTCAGGTAGTCCTCGCTGCCCGTTCCGTGCAGGTCGGGCGGCCACTTGTAGCCGTCCACCCAGATCATGTCGTCGCCTTCGCCCCACCACGTGCCCTGAATGTTGGTCACCGAGAGATTGCAGCCGAGGTAATGGCCGCGCCCCGTGGTTTCCAGGATCACGTAGTTGTTGGCCCAGGCCTCTCGCGCGAGGTTGGGGATGTTGACGGCCGGGGAGTTGACGATGACGTCCGGCGCCCACCCGAGGAACGGGCAGGCACGGCGGAACTCGGCATGGAAATAGCCCTGTCCGGCCAGTTCGTCCTCCGGCATCCGCTCGTAGTCGATGTAGAAGTACTGACTATGATCGACATGGCTTTCGTTGATCAGCTCCACCAGCGCCCGCTTGCGGAACGGCATCGGCGCGTAGCAGTTCAAGGCACAACCCGTGACCCAGGGGTTGGGCAGGTCCGGCGCGCCCTCCTTGAGGTTGTTGCCGGAGGTCGAGGCCGTGAAGAGCTGCGACTGGTAGGAGTTGACGATCGCGTGGCCGAGCCCGAAGAAATCGCCCAGCGGACAGAGCACGCTCGGCGCGGGCCCGTCGTCCCAGGTGATCCGCAGCACCGCGTTGCGGTAGTTGCGGGCCTGTGTCATCCAAATGTGGGTGATGACACCCGGCCCCTTGATGTCCGCCAGCACGCGGCTCGACCGCGCGGGAATGGTCCAGCAGTCGCCGTTGCCGCCGGAAACGTCCCAGGACGAAGAGCGGCCGGTCTTTGCCTTGCGTAGGCGTGAGAGTTCGAGTGGTTTCATCTGCGTAGTCTCTTTCTGGTTCAGTTCACCTGCTGATACAGCCAGATCGCTCCGGCTCGCTGCGGCAACGTGATGGCGAAGCCCTGCTGCTGCAGCGCCGCGCCGGTCAGCTCCCGGGTCTCGCCGGTCTCGGGATTCTCGAAGCGGTAGACCGCCTCCGCCTGCAATCCCCGCGGACAAACGGTGAGGGTTTCCGGCACCGCCGCCGGCAGGCGGATGCCCTGGATGAACCCGCGCCCCTCCTCGGGCCGGTCGAACTGCCAAGCCACCCACTGGTCCGCCGACCGATGGTACGGCGTGAGCGGATAGTAGTCGCCCTGCAGCATCAGGTCCGCGATCCGCCGCCAGATGTCGATCATCTTCGACGCCAGCGCGAAGTCGTAATCGTCCCGGCGGATGTCGAGCGTGGCAAAGAGCATGGGCGCCATGCCGCAGTGGAACGAGAAGCGGTCCACCTCGTGGTCGAAGCGCGAATTGCCGCGGCGGTCCCAGGCCAGCGAGAACTCCTTGAAGTAGGGAATCCACTCAAACAACGCGGAATGGAAGGCCAGCTTCACCGGCGGGTCGCCGTAGCCGTAATCGGTATAATGCAGGGGCACGGCCAACCGCATGGTTTCGAGGTCGTTGCGGCGGCCGCCGGAGGCGCAGGAGTCGATCCAAAGCCCCGGGTTGCGCTTGAGCAGCTCCTGCCAGTACTGGAGATACCCCTGCACGTAGAGGTTCTCGGTCATCCCCTGACGGTCCGGGGCCTCGTTGTTGCGCCAGAACGCCAGCGGGCCGAAGTTGAAATCCTGCCGGTAGACCTTGATGCCGTTTTCCCGGATCAGGCGGCAGATGTGCGCGGTGAGCCATTGGCGGCATTTCGGATTGCCCAGGTTCAGCAGGCGATTGGTGTCCGTCCCGTTCTTCAACAGCCATTGGGGGCGTTCCTGGTCGAACTGCGAACCGGCGAACACCCGTTCGGGCTCGAACCAAAGCAGCAGGTCGGCGCCGGCCTTTGCGGCGTGGTCGGAAACCGGCTTCAGGCCGCGGGGGAACCGCTCGGGATCGGGCTCCCAGGTGCCGGTCCGCCACCAGCTCCGGCGGTGGTTCTCGTCGTAGCAGGGATACCAGCCGGCATCGATCCACCAGACATCGGGCTGGATGCCGCGCTCGTTGAACTTGCTGATGTACCGGATCTGGTTCTCCTCGGTCGCGGCCGTGAACTCCTCGCCCTCGTCCGTGGCGGCGCAGGCCAGGTGCGGCTTCATCAGTTCCCCGCCGGGCCGGGGCAGGTTGTGGGCCAGGAACCAGCGGCGCCAGAGGTTGCGCGAGCGCGCCCGGTCGCCCCGGTAGAACATCAGCACCGACAGCGGCGTGCGCGCCTCCTCGCCGGGCAGCAGCTTGAAGTGCGTCAGTTCCTGACCCGCGGTGACGTGGATGCTCTGGTTGCCGTGCCCCTGGAACGCGGCGGACCACTGGCCGGACCAGCCGACCACGACGATCAGGCCGCGTTGCGTCGTCGGGCACTCGAGGTTGTAGTAGGGAAAGGCGCGGTCCGTCGGCCGCCCGCCCGCGGGCGCAAAGCGATACTCCTCCTCATGCGCCAGCGAGTTTCGGAACGGTTCGTAGCCGTCCGGGGAACAATGATCGCCGGTCCAGTGGTTCAGGTAGGGGGCCGGCCCGAGGCTATGGGTCATGTCGAGTGACCGGATGGCTTCCAGGATCGGCGTGGGCTTCTTCGAGGTGTTCTTGAAGCGCAGCCCCCATTCCACCACCGGGAAGCGGGTATACTCCTTGACTTCGCAGATCAGGGCCAGGCCGGTCTTCGGGTCGGTGCGGGTGATGCGGTGGAGGATGACGCCATCCTTCTCATGGAGCCGCTGTTTCTTCAGACTCCAGGTTGGAAGCAGGTCCCCGGACGAGCTTCCGCCATAGCGGAAGCTGAAGGCGGACTTCAGGCCGGACGTACCGCCGATCCGCGCGATCTTGCCGTTCGCGAGGGTCGCCTGCATGTCGACCCAGACCGCGTGGCTCCAGGCGACATCCTGGCCCTTGACCCGCAGGGTGAACTCCCGGCGTCCGCCGAGCTTGATATCCACCCGGGCCGGGGCGTCGGTCACGCGCTGCTCGCCGCTGCGCCACACCTCCCTGCCGCCGGCCTCGACGCTGAAGACCAGCGCTTTCGAAAGCGCCCGGGTTCCCGGCGTGTCGTTGATGCCGCACCAGCCGGTGAGCCGCTTCGCCCCGGCCGGCAGGCGCACGCGGATCTCACTGTCGGCATGGGTGCCCAGGCCGGACCTAAAACCCCGGCCTGCCAGGATCAGCGGCTCATGGGTGACGGAGCAGCCGTGCTGCAAGGTTCCCCATCCCTGCGACACGCAGGTCACAGTGGCGGGAACGACATTATTCCCCACCGTCGCAGTGAGGTCCAGCATTTCCGCCAGGAACTCGCGGCTCTCTTCCAACTCCTCGGGGCTCACCATCTTCGCGTAGTCATTCCCGCCGGCGTTCGGGGCGGCCTTCACGCCGACTTGGTGGCCATTTCTGTCGCTGGTCACTTTGCATCGCCTCATAGTCATGATTCCCTATTTGTGTGTCATGGGTTGTCAGGATATCTCAAGCATCTGCTGACCGTCAAAATCAATAGCTCCCCTGGCTGTACGGCGTTTACCTGCCGGCCCGGATCCGATACACGCCAAACCGTTCGGCCGCGAACTTCCCGCCCGTGACCGCTGCCGTCTGACCGCTCCGTATTTCCTCGACCGTCGCTCCCGCCGGCACGGCCACCGGGCCGGCGCGGAAGCTCCAGACGATCCGCCGCCCGGGATCGCCAGCCGAACGCCACTCGGTCCCCTGTCCGTCGGGCAGCACCGCCAGCCGGTCCATCTCGGCAAGGACCGCCATGTAGGTCCGGTTGAACGACTGGAAGGTGGCATCGAAATGCCGCACCAGGTCAAGCTCCCCGGCCGGCGGCGGGAACTTGCCCGTCCGCTCAAACCCGCCGGTCGCCGGGTCCAGTTTGCGCTTGGGATGAAGCCCTCGCTTGAGGTCGTCGTCGCTGTAGAACGACAGCAGCGGGATGGCGCGGTGGGCGAGGAAGCGGAAGTACATCTCGTGGTTCCACGTCCCGTCGGCCAGGAAGCCGGTCGGATACTCCACCGAACGCAGCATCACATCCATGGCGAAGCACTCGTTGCCGCCCTGGAAGATCTTGTAGAAGTCGCGGAACCCGATCGTGGAGGGGGCGAAGACGCAGAGCGACTCAAAGGCGAAATCGAGCCCGGCCTCCTGCAACTGCCGCGCCAGCCGCAGGAAGGCGGGCAGATGCGGCCGCAGCCGCGGATCCGCATAGTTCACCTGCCACCAGGCCAGGTTTGAAACGGAGTCCCAGAAGAAGCCGTGCTGCCCCGCCGTGTCGCGTGCGGCCAGGAGCTTCCCGACGATCCGGTCGTAGACCTCCGGATTGTTCAGGTCCACCGGCGCCAGGCTGTTGTAGCCGCCGTCGGTCAGGCTGAGGTTCTTCCACTTCACCAGCCAGTCCGGATGCTTCCGCACGAGGGGGGAATTCACCGAGAGGTGACAGGCGAACCAGTACCAGAGCTCGATCTTCGCCGCGTCGGCGCTGCGTTTCACCTCGCGCAGCGGCTCCGGCCCGCCGCGGAAGTCGCTCGGCTCCCAGTCCCAGGTGTCGCACTTCCCCGACAGCCCGTGCGTCTTGCCGACCAGGTCCAGGCGTTCCATCTGCTCGCGGTCGGACGACCAGATCGAGTCGTGGACCAGGAGCCGCGCGAACCCGAGCTTGGCCACGATTTCGGGGATCGGCGTGTAGTCCTCGAACCGATAGAACTCCCAGAAGACGTGGTAGATCGTCGGCACCGGCTTGCGCGGCTGGATGCCCGTCGCGGCGCACCACCCGGCCTGGCTGTGCCGCTGCCACTCCAGCCAGCGGTTGGCGCGCGCGTGCGGCTCGGCCACGGCCCCGGGCGCGTAGAGAATCCAGCAGGGCGCCCCGGCCGCCGTCTCCCCCAGCTCGAAGAGGTGCAGATCCAGGTGCTTGCAGACATCGTCGCCCGTGGCCTTGGAGAGGGAACTGCGGACCAGCGGCGCCGGCGGGTAGTACCTGACCAACGTGCCGTCCTGCCCGCACTGCAGGTCGAAGACCGCGTGCAGGCTGCCCCGGGCCCAGAGCTGTCCCGGCATCCCCGGCACCATCGGCCCGTAACTTGTGTAGGCGGCCGGCCGCGTCAGCTCCGTCACCGGCGGCGAGGTCAGGGTGCGCGCCAGCAGGTAGTTGCCCCGGTCCATGGTCCCGCCCAGCTCCCAGGTGCCCCGCTCCAGCCCCCAGTGCACCGCCGCGCCGGGACAGGCAAAGTCCCACTGCATGGAGAAGCCGGCGTAGCTCGTCCCTTCCACGGTTACCTCGCGGAAGGTCAATCGCAGGACGATGCCGGCCTCGGGGGACGGGCCGGACCAGTCGGACTCGTTGATCATCCAGTCCTTCGAACAGTCAAACCACTCCTGGAAGGGCAACTGGACGCGGCCGCGGGCGCGGAACCGGATCTCCTGTCCGTCCGCGGTTTCCGCGGCCCCCTGCCACGTCAACCGGTCGAACAGCAGCCCGCCCGGGGTCGCCCACACCGGCTGGACCGGCAGGCGCGGATTGCGCAGCGGCACGCCGTCCACCGTCACCTCGTGCAGCCCGCAACGGCCGTCCTCCGTCTCGCGGAACACCAGCCGGCAACGGCCCTTCAGGTCAATCGTATGGTTCATGATCTGCCGCCCTTCACGTGCCGCGAAAGGCGGCGATCTTTAACGTTCGGATTTCGTACGGTTTCAGTTCCAGCGGGATCGCATCGCCGGAGGTCTCCACGGCTTCGTCTTCGCGCTCCAGCAGGTTGCAGCGGCGCACATTCGTGACCGGCTGCGCGAAGCGGAGCCGGGCCTTCGAGCCGGCGCCGTGACGTTCGACGAGGCGCACGATGATCTCGTCGCTCCGTTCGGCGCGTTTGACCGCTTCCAGCGTCACGGCGGGGTTGTCCACCTGCAGGAAGCGGTGGCCGGTGCGCAGCGCGCCGTCATGGCGCGGTTCGGCGATCACATCCACGGGATCGTTGAGGCAGGCGGCCTGCTGGATCGTGCCCGCCTCGCGCCAGACGCCGGCGTGCGGGTAGAGGGCGTAGGTGAACCGGTGCTCCTCCTGGTCGGAGCGCGGATCCGGGTTCCGCGGGCCGCGCAGCAGCGTCAGGGCCATCATGCCGTCGAAGGCCTCGTGCCCGTACTTGCAGTCGTTGAGCAGGCTGAGGCCGTTGTCCGGCTGGGAGAGGTCCATCCACTGGTGGGCGGGCACCTCGAACTTGGCGGCATCGAACGAATTGTTGCGGTAGGCGCTGCGCTCGATGTTGCCGTAGGCGATGTCGTAGGTTGCCGTGCGGGTGACGAAGGGGGTGTGGAAACGGACCTTGAGCAGCTTCTGCTGCTCGTGCCAGTCCACCCAGGTCTGGAAGACCAGGCAGCGCGCGCTCGCGCCGAGCAGGATGCGCTGGCGCCAGCGCGAAGCCCCGAAGCGGCGCGTCACCTCGAGGGCGGCGCACACCGGGCCCCGCGCCACGAGCCGGACCTCGGCGTCGGGAAGCGGGAACTCGACCTGGGTGTAGGTGGGCGCGATGTCCCATGCCTCGTACTTGCCGGGCACATCCTCGTAGAGCTTCAGCACATTGCCGCGGCGTCGGGGCGCGAAGATCTCGCACCCGGTCTGCTTGTTGAGCAGGCGGGTGAGCTCGCCGTTGCCGTCGAATTCGGCGCGGAGGAACTGGTTTTCCAGGACATTCACGCCAGCGGCGAGGGGGGCGGCGGCAACCGCGCCGCGTCCCTCCCGCACGTAATAGACCGCCGCCCCGGCGGGAGGCAGGGTGGCCTCGAACACGCGACGCGGCTCGCCGGTGGTGAAATCCTCGATGAGCTGGGACGGGACTTCCACGCCCTGCGCGTCCACGACATGCCCCGGTCGGCCGGTGCCGGGCAGCATGACCAGGTCGGTCCTGGCCTGCGGCAGGGCGTTGAACAGCACATGGGGGGCACCATTCCCCGCGGTGTTGAATTTCCCCGCCAGCGCCCGCAGGGCTTCGGCGAGCACCGCCTCGCCGGTGGCGGTCGCCTCCGCATAAGCATCCTGCAAATCCAGGTAAACCGGCGGAATGTGGCTACCCGGCAGGGAATCATGGAACTGGTTGGTCAGGACGTGCTTCCAGCCGGCATCCAGCCTTTCCCGCGGATACTCCACCCCGGCAAAGACCGACCACATCTCAGCCTTGCGATAGAGCATCTCGCAGTAGCGGTTCAGCTTCTTCAGTCGGGCCTTGGTGGTGTGCACGCCGCGGTGCTCTTCGAGATACAGTTCATCGTTGACGACGGGCAGGCCGGCCCGGCCGGCCTTCGCCTCGATCGACGCCAGCGCCCCCTCGATGGTGATCGGTTTGGCCGGGGTGATGCCGGGAAACGCCTGGTAGCGCTTCATGTACTCGAGCATCTCCGGGTCGGGGCCGCCGCCGCCGTCGCCCCAGCCGTAGTTGTAGAGGCTCTCGCCGATGGTCTGCTTGTCGCTGAACGCGTTCCAGTGGGCCGTCATGTGGTCGGGCTCGACCGTGCCGATGAAGTGGGTGGGCGGCACCAGCGACAGGATCCGCGAACCGTCCGGCCCCTGCCACCAGAACGTGTGCTTGGTCCACGGATTGGTGTCGTTCCAGACCACCATCTTGTGGGTCACAAAGTACTTCAAGCCGCACCGGGCCAGGATCTGCGGCATCGTCCACGTGTTGCCGAAGACGTCGGGACACCAGCAGGTCTTCGGGGTGATGCCGAATTCCTTTTCGATGAAGAGGATGCCGTGGAGGAACTGGCGCACAAAGGATTCGCCGCTGATCAGATTGCAGTCCGGCTCCACCCACGACGCCCCGATGACTTCCCAGCGCCCCTCCCGGACCCGCTGCTTGACCTCCTCATACATCGCCGGGTAGTTCGCCTTCATTTCCTCGTACATCAGGGGCTGGCTCTGGGAAAACACGTAGTCGGGATACTGTTCCATCAGGCGCAGGGTGGAGGCATGCGTCCGCGCGAGTTTGCGGACGAATTCGGCGTGGGTCCAGAGGAAGACCACGTCGAGATGCGAATTGCCGCACAGATGCAGGAGCCCCTCCTTCTGGAAGCGATCGCTCTGGTAGATCTCGCGCCGGAGCACGTCGCGCGCGGCCCGGGCGCTGGCCCTGACCCGCGCCGGATCCGTTTCGTTCTGGTCGATCAGCCAGATGGCCTTCTGGAATCCGGCCTCGATGAAGGCCGCCAGGCCGGGTTCGAGCCCGTTCATCACCAGCACATTGTAGGCGGCGCGGAAATCCCAGTAGATCTCCCACATCTCCGGGTCGAGAACCGCGAAGTGCGAACACTCGAACGTCTTGATCTCGCTCTCGCCGAAATGCCAGAAGATGTAGCTCTCGGCGCTCAGCGCATAGACCTCGTCGCCGGCGGCGCAGGCCGTCAGGGGCACGGTATCGCGGAACGGATCCAGGCCGTGGTAGGGCTTCCCGTTGACGGAGAGCAGGCCGTCACCGCTGAAATAGAGCTTCAGGACCACGTTCTTCCCGGCAAAAGCGGCGGGCATGCGGGCGGTGCAGCGGAACTCGGCGCTGCGGTCCGGCCCGCCCCACGCCCCGCCGACCGCGATGGGCGCCCAGTCGGTGTGGTACCGCCGGTCCCGCTTGCGCCCGTAGGTGAACTCGCGGCACTCCCAGCCGCCCAGCGGCGCGGTCTCCGGGTAGATCCACGGCTTGAGCGACTTGATCTTGATCTCGGCGGTTTCCTCGAACGAGATGATCCGGCGCTGCTTGGCCTTGATCTCCTGCCGCCACCGCCCCAGAATTTCGTCGATCCCGCTGACTGGATTGCTCATCGATTGTTTCTCCAGGCCTCGATACGTAGCGCGCCCCCGCCAGCCCCAAAACGCGCGAAGGCGGCCCAGGCCCGTCATGGCAGCCTGGGTTCACATGCGAGGCGCTTGCAAAACGCCACGCAAAACCGCGCCTGACGGCCTGTTTTGCGTGGCGTCTTGCAAACTGAAAGCCCTGCCGCCCGGCCCCCCCACGGGCACGCGCGACGTTCCCATTGACGCGCCGCGCCGTGCTCACGGCGCCTGCCGAACCCCATGCGAACGCGGTGAGGATGGCACTTTTTGCCGACCTTGTCAATCCCCCGCAAAAACGAAAACACGGCCGGCCATTCTCAGGCTGCCAGCGCCTCCATCCCGGGGCTCAGACGGACGGGGCTTCGTCCGCTTCGTCCGCGCCGGCCGGGGACGTCGGCACGTCCTCGTCCTCGGCGGGGGCGACGCTGGCGGAGACGAGCTTGTCGGCGTCCTCCAGGTTGATCAGGCGGACGCCCTGGGTGTTGCGGCCGCAGATGCGGATCTGGTCGACGGGCGAGCGGACCATCATGCCGTTGGACGTGACCATCACCAGCGACTCGTTGTCGCGCACGGTGTGGGCCGCGACGACCGCGCCGTTGCGCTCGCTCACCTGGATGCCGATGATGCCCTTGCCGCCGCGGTGCGTCGTGCGGAAGTCGTCGAAGGGCGTCCGTTTGCCGTAGCCGTTCGCGCAGGCGATCAGGAAGGTGGCGCTCGTGTCCACCACGTCGAAGGCGCACACGGCATCGCCGGCCTCCAGCGAGATCCCCCTCACGCCCGTCGCGCTGCGGCTCGTGTTGCGGACCTCGCGCTCGTTGAAACGGATGGCCGTGCCGGACCGGGTCGCCAGGATCACGTCGTCACCGCCGCCGGTCAGGCGCACGGCGATCAGGCTGTCGCCCGCCTCCAGCTTGATCGCGTGGATGCCAGCGCGGCGGACGTTCCTGTAATCGGCGAGTATCGTCTTCTTGATCGTCCCCTGCTCGGTGGCGAAGATCACGTTCTGGTCTTCGCGGAACTGGCGGATGCGGAGCATGGCGGCGATTTTCTCGTTCTCGCGGAGATCGAGCAGATTGACGATCGCCTTGCCGGGCGAGGTGCGGGCCGCCTCGGGCACTTCGAACGCCCGCTCGGCGTAGACACGGCCGAGCGTGGTGAAGAAGAGGAGGGTGTCGTGCGTGGCCGCGATGAAGAGCGACTCGACAAAGTCCTCCTCGCGCGTGGTCACGCCGGTCACGCCGCGGCCGCCGCGACGCTGCTCGCGGAAGGTGTCGAGCGGCACCCGCTTGATGTAGCCGCGGTGACTGAGCGTCACCACGCACGGCGCGTCGACGATCAGGTCCTCGATGTTGACCTCGTTCTCCAAGGGGACCAGGCGGGTGCGGCGCGCGTCGCCGTATTTTTCCCGCAGCATCGCGAGGTCGGCCTTGATGAGGTCGTAAATCTTGGAGGCATCGGCCAGCAGGCCCTGCAGATAGACGATCCGCTCGCTCACCAGCTTGCACTCGGCCTCGACCTTGTCGTGTTCGAGTCCGGTCAGTTGGTACAGCCGCATGTCGAGAATCGCGTCGGTCTGCTTCTCGCTAAAGCCGAACCGCTCCATCAGCAGGCTGCGGGCGGCGTCGCGGTTCTTCGATTCGCGGATGGCGCGCACGACCGCGTCCAGATTTTCGAGCGCCTTGAGCAGTCCTTCCAGAATGTGCCTGCGGGCCTCGGCCTTGGCCAGATCGAAGACGGTCCGGCGGGTGATCACTTCGAAGCGGTGGTCGACGTAGCAGCGGATCAGCTCCTTCAGGTTCATCAGCTTGGGCTTGCCGTTGGTGATGGCGAGCATGTTCGCGCCAAAGGTCGTCTGGAGCTGCGTGTGCTTGTACAGGTTGTTGAGGACCACCTGGCCCATGGCGCCGCGCTTGAGCTCGATGACGATGCGGATGCCTTCGCTCGAGCTCTCGTCGCGAACGTCGGAAATCCCCTCCAACGCCTTGTTGTTGACCATCTCGGCGATGGTGGAGATCAGGTTGGCCTTGTTGACGATGTAGGGAAGCTCGCTGATGATGATCACGTCGCGGTTGCGCTCTTCGATGATCGCCGCCGAGCCGCGGACGGTCATCTGGCCGCGGCCGAACTTGTACATCGCCTCGATCTGACGGGTGCCGCAGATGGTCGCGGCCGTGGGGAAGTCGGGGCCTTTGATGAACTGCATCAGATCGTCAATGGTGCAGTCGCGGTGGTCGATGTAGTGCGTGATGCCGTCGGCCAGCTCGCACAGGTTGTGCGGGGGGATGTTGGTGGCCATGCCGACCGCGATGCCGGTCGAGCCGTTGAGGAGCAGGTTGGGGAGCTTGGAGGGGAGCACCAGGGGCTGTTCCAGCGTCTCGTCATAGTTCGGGCCGAAGGCGACGGTGTCCTTGTCCAGATCCTCGAGCATCTCCTCGGCCAGCGCATCCATGCGGACCTCGGTGTAACGCATGGCGGCCGGGGGGTCGCCGTCGATCGAGCCGAAGTTGCCCTGGCCATCGACCAGCGGATACCGCAGGGAGAATTCCTGCGCGAGCCGCACGATGGTGTCGTAGACCGCCTGGTCGCCGTGGGGGTGGTATTTGCCGATCACGTCGCCGACCACGCGGGCCGACTTCTTGTAGGGCTTGTTGTGGGTGTTGCCCAGCTCCTGCATGGCGAACAGGACGCGGCGGTGCACCGGCTTCAGGCCGTCGCGGGCGTCGGGCAGCGCGCGCCCGATGATGACGCTCATCGAGTAGTCGATGTACGACGAGCTCATCTCGTCTTCGATGGCGATCGGGCTCACGCCCTGGGGGTTCTCAACAGCGAAATCTTCAGGCATGGCGTCCCTTAAATGTCAAGGTTGCGGACATTGAGCGCGTTTTCTTCGATGAACCGGCGCCGCGGCTCGACCTCGTCGCCCATCAGCAGCGTAAAGATCTCGTCGGCCTTGACGGCGTCCTCCAGAACCACCCGGAGCAGCCGCCGCTTGGCCGGATCCATGGTGGTGTCGTAGAGCTGGTCGGGGTTCATTTCGCCCAGGCCCTTGTACCGTTGGATGCTCAATCCCTTGCGGCCGCGTTCGCGCACCTCGTCGAGCAGATCCGGGAGGGCGGTGAGCGGGACGCGCTGGTCGCCGTCGATGATGTGCGCGAAGGGGGCGGCGCCGCCGAGGTAATGCTCGGGCGTGAACCCCATGGCGCGCAACTGTTCCATGTTGGCGCGCAGCGCGCCGGCGCGGAAGAGCTCCAGCCAGCAGAACGGCCGGGAGGCGGCGGGGTTGTAGCCCTGCACCTGGGTTTCGGCGAGATCGACGGGGTGGCCGAGCACGCGTTCGGCATGCTGGCGAAGCTCGCCCAGGTCGGCATCGGTGAACGCGAAGCGGATTTCGGCCCCGTCGCCGGATTTGATCGCGGCCATGTAGCGGGGGTAGTCGCCGGTGTCGCGCTTGCGGGCGGCGATCACGCCTTCCACCGACACGCCGCGGCGGCGCAGGCCGTTGACCGTGGCGGCGGTTTCGACCAGCAGCTTCAGCAGGGCGCGCTGGGCGCCGGTTTCGATGCGCGCGCCGTCGCGCTCCACGGCCACGTCGTCACAGCCCAGGTACAGGAGCTTGAGGGTCAACTGGTCGTCGCTGTCGACATACTCCTCGCGCTGCTTGCGGGTGACCTTGTACAGCGGCGGCTGGGCGAGGTAGATGTGGCCGCGCTCGATGAGCTGCGGCATCTGACGATAGAAGAACGTCAGCAGCAGCGTCCGGATGTGGGCGCCGTCGACGTCCGCGTCGGTCATGATGATGATCTTGTGATAGCGGACCCGGGCGAGATCGAAATCATCCGTGCCGATGCCCGCGCCGATGGCGGTGATGAGGGTGCGGATTTCGGTGTTGTTGAGGATCTTGTCAATGCGCGCCTTCTCGACGTTCAGCACCTTGCCGCGGAGGGGAAGAATCGCCTGCGTTTCGCGGTTGCGGCCTTGCTTGGCCGAGCCGCCGGCCGAGTCGCCTTCGACGATGTACAGCTCGCATTTGGCGGGGTCGCGCTCGGAGCAATCGGCCAGCTTCCCGGGGAGGGCGGCGCTGTCGAGCGCGCCCTTGCGGCGGGTGAGGTCGCGCGCCTTGCGGGCGGCGGCACGCGCGCGGGCGGCCAGGACCGCCTTTTCGATGATCCTGCGGGCGACCGACGGGTTCTCCTCCAGAAAGGCGCCGAGCTGGTCGTTGACGATCTGCGCCACGATCCCCTCGACCTCGCCGTTGCCGAGCTTGGTCTTGGTCTGCCCCTCGAACTGCGGCTGCGGGACCTTGACGCTGAGGATCACCGTAAGCCCCTCGCGGATGTCGTCGCCGCTCATCGCCTCGTCATTGGCCTTGCTGAGATTCTTGTCCGCCGCATACTTGTTCACCGTGCGGGTCAGCGCCGAGCGGAAGCCGCTGAGATGGGTGCCCCCCTCGATGGTGTTGATGTTGTTGCAGTAGCAGTGCTCGTTCTCGTTATAGGCATCGGTGTACTGCATCGCGATTTCGCAGACGACCGACTCGCGGGTGCCCTCGATATAGATGACATTCGGATGCACGGCCGCCTTGTTCTTGTTGAGGTAGGCGACAAACTCGACGATGCCGCCCTCGAACAGGAACGTCTCCACCCGCCCGGTGTCGATGTCGGTGAACGTGATCCGGACCCCGCGGTTGAGAAAAGCCAGTTCGCGCAGGCGGTTGGCGAGAATATCCCATTGGAAGCCGCGGTAGGTGAAGATGGTGTGATCGGGGAAGAACGTCACCTGGGTTCCCCGGCCATGCGTGTCGCCGATGATTTCCAGCGGCGAGACGGGGATGCCCCGCTCGAAGCGCTGGCGGTGGATCTTGCCGTTCCGGCGAACCTCGACCACGAGCCATTCGGAGAGGGCGTTGACGCACGAGACGCCGACGCCGTGCAGGCCGCCCGAGACCTTGTAGTTCGAGCTGTCAAACTTGCCGCCCGCGTGCAGCTTGGTCAGAACGACCTCCAGGGCGGGACGGCCCTCGGTCGGATGCATGTCCACCGGGATGCCGCGGCCATCGTCCGTGACGCTGAGCGACCCGTCCGGATTGATCGAAACCTCGATGTGCGTGCAATGACCGGCGAGGGCCTCGTCGATCGAATTGTCCACCACCTCGTACACCAGATGGTGGTAGCCGCGCTGGCCCGTGTCGCCGATGTACATGGCCGGCCGTTTGCGGACCGCCTCCATGCCCTCGAGAACGGTGATGTTGGCCGCCGTGTAATCGCCGCCCGCCGGAACGGGGGCGGCGGAGGCCTCTGGATCGTCTGGAGCCGGGGAAATGTTGTCTGGGGCCATACCTTTTTCTCGTGTTGATGAATCTCCGGAGAGTATACGTATTTTGGGACGAGAACACAACTCTTTCTTCAGGGCAAACGGTAATCCGGCCCAGGGGCAGGGGGGCGGATCGGGCTCTTCATTCTGGTGTGTGTGGGTGACAACACCCACACACCCACACACCCCTGTTGCCAACCGACTACAACCGATTACGGTTTTGCTCTTGACTAACCATGACTAAGTCCCTATCCTCGACGCCATGAAAGAGATTACCACGCACTATGCCAAGACCCACTTGTCTGGGATCCTCAGGGAGGTTCGGGACGGCGAAACCGTCATCATTCTCCAAGGTCGCACGCCCGTGGGAAAACTGATCGCCGCCTCCACCACCCGGCCACCGCGCGGCCCGAAGGTTGGCCGTCCGACCTCCGCGCCCGTCCAACTCGCGCCAGACGCGTTTGCGCCGCTTTCCGTGGCGGAACTGAAAGCCTGGGGACTATGAGAGTACTCCTCGACACCTGCACCTTCATCTGGTTGTGCGCGGAGCCCTCCCGCCTGTCGGCCAGCGTCACGCAGATCCTCGGCCGCCGGGACACGCAGCCGGTTCTCAGTCATGTGTCGATCTTGGAGATCACGCTCAAATGGACCGCAGGCAAGATCATCCTGCCCACGCCGCCCCGCCAGTGGATCGGCGAACAGGCCGCCATCTGGCAGATGGCGCTGCTGCCGATCACGCCCGACGATATCTACCGCGCCAGTGAACTTCCAACGTTGCACGCCGACCCTTTTGATCGCCTCCTCGTGGCGACCGCCATCGGCCGCCGCCTCAGCCTGCTGACGCCTGACGAGTGGATGAAACGCTACCCGGTGAGTTGCCTCTGGTAACCACCGTTCAGCGGCGGACTACAGGTCGCCGACGTTGACGACGATGTCGTCATTCGGGCCTTTGGCGCTGGTCGCGCCGCCCGTGGTGATGCCGAACTCATCCAGGATCGCGGCGGCCTGGGTGGTCGGCAGGTTGCGGTAATAGACCATCAGTTGCAGCGCGGCGAGGCAGGTGTCCATCACCGGGCGGTCTCCATGCAGATCATCGTTCACCCAGTGTCCGATATCCTGGGCCTGGCCGAGGTGGTTGGTGTAGACACCCTTCTCGATCATCAGCGCCTTCAGATAGTTGGGTTTCATCTTGGCGTTCCAGGTCTCCCACAGCTTGCCGCCTTCGTGAAATTTGGCCTGCGTGGCGTAATAATAATAATACTGGGTGCAGCTGCTGATGACGACGCCCGCCTTGGCGGTCCCCTCGGGTACGCGAACATCCTGGTTGTTGGCGCCCGGCTTGACGATGACCCCCCCCTTGACCAGATCTTCATCCTTGGCGGTGATCACCGGAATCCACGGCTCCATCACGGCCAGCGTGGCGCGAACCTCGGTTCCCTTGCCCGCCCCGAGAAGCTGGAGGCAGAGCGTACCGACCGCCGATAGCCCGCTGGCGCCTGGCTTGTCATAGTTGAACCCGCCGCCGCTCATGTAGTTGCACTGGAACCCCTTGATCGCCTTCTTGAGCGCCGTTTCGAGGGCCGGTTTGTTGGTGTAGGCATTGGACAAGGAGGCGGCCTTGAGCGCCTGCGCGCACCATCCCATGTAGGAGACGTCATTGCGTCCGGTGGGCTTGGCTTTATAGTCCCAGCCGCCCGACGGGTTCTGGCCTTTAATCAGCGCGTCGATCGCCTTCCCGGCCGCCTCCTTGACATCCGGGTTCATGGTCATGCCATAGGCCTCGCACAGCGCGTAGGCGGCCATCGGCAGCGAATATTCGTTGCCATCGCTATTGACGAAGTGACCGTCGGGCCTCTGCGTGCTGATGAGATAGTCGATGGCTTTCTTGACCGTCTCGCCGAATTCGGGGCTGCTGGCGCCGGGTTTCTCGCCATGCGCCAGGAACGAAAGGAGGGCCAGCGCCGTCATGGCGGGCTTGACCTTGTTCCATGAACCGTCGGCATTCTGGTTCTTCTTGAGCCAGCGGAGGGCGGCCATCACCGCCGCCTCGGTCTTGGGGTCGCCGCCGAACTTGGTCATCAACTTGCCTCGCATGCCTGGATCCCGCGTCGTGCCGAAGATGCCCTGCATGATCACGGGGCTTTTGATCTGCAGAACCGCATCCACTGAGGCCGGCTGCTGGGTGATGGGCGCCGCGTGGGTGGTGGTGGTCGGCGTGTCGACCGGCACCGCCACATCGGTTTCGATCCGGATGTCGGTTTCGATGGGTTCCTGTTCGATCGGAGGTTCCTTTTCCTTCTCCAACTCCTGGAGCTCCTTGGTCTCCAGAATCTCGACCTTGACCTCGTAGGTGCTGCTGCCCGTGCCGGTGGCCAGAACGGCCATGAGGACAATCGAGACGAGCGGGATCAGCACCGCGCAGGCCGGCGCGGCGAGGCGCTGCGCCTCGATGCGGGCCGACTTGAACTCGCGGCTGTCGCGGGGGCAGGCAAACCCGCTGATCATCTTCCTGATCCGGGTGAGGTAGCCGTCCTCATGGAACAGGTTGTTGATCTCCTGAAGCGCCTGATCCTCCTTGGCGAGAATCGCATCTGCGATGGGATCGTTCATAGCCACCTCCTCTGGACCCGGTCGGGGGGCGTCCACGTTCACGTGCCGAAGATCGCCAGATTCATCGTGTCCAGTGTATGACAAATATCCAACGTTTGCACTAAATATTTGTGTTCTCTCACCCGCGGGGGCGCATCCCCGTTTCACTGACTTGCGCATGAAAAGCAAGGTAGGGCGGGGCCGCCGGACCCGCCGCTGGCTTGCGGCGCTGCGACGAGCACGCTCGCCGCAGAAGACGGCGGGTCCGGCGGCCCCGCCCTATCTTCGCCGCTGTGATCCATTGGTCGCAAGGTCAGTGAAACGGGGATGCGCCCCACCCGCGGCCTAGAGGTTTTCAATGTTGACCGGGATGTCGTCGTTCCGGGTCGCCGCGGCGGGACCGGCCTCGGCGGCGTCCGGCTTCACCGCGAGTGCGCGGGTGGTCGGCAGATTGCGGTAAGGGACCATGAGCTGGATCGCGGCGAGGCAGGTGTCCATCACCGGGCGGTCGGTGTTGGCGTCGGTGTTCACCCACCAGCCGATCTCCTGGGGCCGGCCCTGCGGGTCGGTGTAGGCGCCCTTCTCGATCTTCTGGGCCCGGACATAGAGCCGCCACAGCTTGTCCCACCACGAGGTCCATCGCTTGCCGCGGATGCCGGTGTGGCACTTCGCCTGGGTGGCGTAGTAGTAATAGTACTGGATGTTGCCGCCAAGCCCCTGGACGTCGCCCGTCAGGAAGGCGGGCGTCCACGCGTCCATCAGGGCGAGCGTCGCGCGCGTCTCGGATTCGCCGCCCGCGCCCAGAAGCTGCAGGCAGAGCACCCCTGCGGCTGAGAGGCCGCCGGCGCCGGGCTTGTCATAGCCGAACCCCCCGCCGGACTGGTAGTTCTGGCGGAACCCACGCACCGCCTTCTTCATGGCGGCGGCGAGGGCCGGCTTGTCGCGGTAGGCGTTGGCCAGATGCGCGGCCTTGAGCGCCTGGGCGCACCAGCTCATGACCGAGGTGTCGTTGCGTTCCGACCCCTTCATGTTGTAATCCCAGCCGCCCGAGGAGTTCTGCCCCGTGACCAGCACGTGGATCGCCCGGTCGGCGGCATCCTTGATGTCGGGGTTCTGAATCATGCAGTATGCCTCGCTCAGCGCATAGGCAGCGATCGGCAGCGAGTACTCATGGGCGTCGCTGTATTTGAAGCGGCCGTCGGCCTCCTGCGCGCTCATCAGGAATTGAATCCCTCGCTGAACCGTCTCGCCGAATTCGGGGCTGGTTGCGGGCGTCTCGCTGTGCGACAGGAAGGTGAGCACGGCCAGACCCGTCATGGCCACCTTGTTCTGCGGCCAGGAGCCGTCGGCCTGCTGGTTCTTCTTGAGCCAGCGTAGGGCGCGCATCACCGCCCGTTCGGATTCCGTGACGTCGATCGGCCCGTTGGTTGTGGATGGCGGAGGATCGTGGATCCAAGGTTTGTTGGTCGGAATATACACCCATATGTTGGTCTTGGGTCCCGGATTTTTGGGAGGCGGCGGCGGGGGATCGCCATGCGACGGCCCTTCCGGCGGCGGGATCGGTATCGGCGGCTCATCAGAAGGCCCGATGATCGGGCCGACATCCTTCGGCGTCGGCTGGAGGGGCTGGGGCGGCGTCGGCACAGGATCCAGAATGGGCTGTTCGGGAGGCGTGGGCTCCAGCGTGACCGTCAGCCCCGTGGGTTGAGGCGCGATCACATCGGCGGCCAGCAGGACGATCAGGACGATGGCGATCAGCGGAATGAGGACCGCGCAGAGGGGCGCGGCGAGGCGTTGCGCCTCGAGGCGCGCCTCCTTGAACTCCCGCGAGTCCCGCGGGCAGCCAAACCCCCGGATCATCTTCCTGATCCGGGTGTAATAGCCATCCTCGCGGAAGCGCTCGTCGATCTCGGCGAGCGCCTGATCCTCCCTGGCGCGGATCGCGTCGGGGTCGTTGTCGCCCGCAGGGTCAGGCATCGCGTCCTCCGTTCAGCCGGGGACTACAGGTCGCCGACGTTGACGACGATGTCGTCATTCGGGCCTTTGGCGCTGGTCGCGCCGCCCGTGGTGATGCCGAACTCATCCAGGATCGCGGCGGCCTGGGTGGTCGGCAGGTTGCGGTAATAGACCATCAGTTGCAGCGCGGCGAGGCAGGTGTCCATCACCGGGCGGTCTCCATGCAGATCATCGTTCACCCAGTGTCCGATATCCTGGGCCTGGCCGAGGTGGTTGGTGTAGACACCCTTCTCGATCATCAGCGCCTTCAGATAGTTGGGTTTCATCTTGGCGTTCCAGGTCTCCCACAGCTTGCCGCCTTCGTGAAATTTGGCCTGCGTGGCGTAATAATAATAATACTGGGTGCAGCTGCTGATGACGACGCCCGCCTTGGCGGTCCCCTCGGGTACGCGAACATCCTGGTTGTTGGCGCCCGGCTTGACGATGACCCCCCCCTTGACCAGATCTTCATCCTTGGCGGTGATCACCGGAATCCACGGCTCCATCACGGCCAGCGTGGCGCGAACCTCGGTTCCCTTGCCCGCCCCGAGAAGCTGGAGGCAGAGCGTACCGACCGCCGATAGCCCGCTGGCGCCTGGCTTGTCATAGTTGAACCCGCCGCCGCTCATGTAGTTGCACTGGAACCCCTTGATCGCCTTCTTGAGCGCCGTTTCGAGGGCCGGTTTGTTGGTGTAGGCATTGGACAAGGAGGCGGCCTTGAGCGCCTGCGCGCACCATCCCATGTAGGAGACGTCATTGCGTCCGGTGGGCTTGGCTTTATAGTCCCAGCCGCCCGACGGGTTCTGGCCTTTAATCAGCGCGTCGATCGCCTTCCCGGCCGCCTCCTTGACATCCGGGTTCATGGTCATGCCATAGGCCTCGCACAGCGCGTAGGCGGCCATCGGCAGCGAATATTCGTTGCCATCGCTATTGACGAAGTGACCGTCGGGCCTCTGCGTGCTGATGAGATAGTCGATGGCTTTCTTGACCGTCTCGCCGAATTCGGGGCTGCTGGCGCCGGGTTTCTCGCCATGCGCCAGGAACGAAAGGAGGGCCAGCGCCGTCATGGCGGGCTTGACCTTGTTCCATGAACCGTCGGCATTCTGGTTCTTCTTGAGCCAGCGGAGGGCGGCCATCACCGCCGCCTCGGTCTTGGGGTCGCCGCCGAACTTATCCCTCAACTTGCCTCGCATGCCCGGATCCCGCGTCGAGCCGAAGATGTTGCGCATGATCACGGGGCTTTTGACCTGCAGCACCGTATCCACGGAGGCCGGCTGCTGGGTGATGGGCGCTGCGGTGGTGGTGGTGATCGGCGTGTCAATTGGCACGGTCACATCGGTTTCGATCTGAATGTCGGTCTCGATGGGGTCCGTTTCGATCAGCTTTTCCTCTTCCTGTTCCAGCTCCTTGACCTCCTTGGTCTCCAGAATCTTGACCTCGACCTCGTAGGTGTTGCTGATCTTGCCGGTGGCCAGAACGGCCATGAGCACAATCGAAACCAGCGGGATCATCACCGCACAGGCCGGTGCCGCGAGGCGTTGAACCTCGATGCGGGCCGACTTGAACTCACGGCTGTCGCGCGGGCAGCCAAACCCGCTGATCATTTTCCTGATCCGGGTGAAGTAGCTGTCCTCGTTGAACAGATCGTTGATCTCTTTAAGCGCTTGATCCTCTTTGGCGAGGATTTCGTCTTTGATCGGATCGTTCATGGTGACCTCCTTCGAACCCGAACAGAGGACCTGTTTGGGCTCACATACTGAAGATTGCCAGATTCGTTAGTTGTAGTTTATGACAAATATCCAAAGTTTGCACTAAATATTTGTGGGGCGAGTCTCCGGTGCAGCGGAGCACCACGCTGACCTTCTTGTCATATTCAGCGATGCTGGTCAGTCGTCGCTCCAAAAGCGCCTTGGAGACCGGGGCGCCGCGGAAGATAAAGCCCGTTTTGTTGATCTCGATGTTCAACACATTGGGTTGCACCGTGGGCGAGGCGTTGGGATCCGCCGCTGGCGCGGAAGCGGAGAGCATGGAGTAGATGTCCTCCTGCTTGATGGTGACGATGAAGAAGATCAACAACTGGAACACGACGTCGATCATCGGCGTCATTTCAAGCTGGGGCTGGTCGTTGGTGATGCGTCGCTGTCTTTTGGCTTTCATGCATCAGCCTCCTTTCTTCTTCCCCGTGTGATCAAAGATCGCCATAAACGACAGCTTCCAGATGCCGGCCTCGGTGCAGATCGACATGACGCGCCTGACTTCCCGGTGCGGCACCCGGTGATCGGCCCGGATGAGGACAGGGAAGTTGGTGTTGCGGTTTTTGTTGACGCGCCTCGCCAGAATGTCCCGCAATATCGACTCGCTCACCACTGCGTTGTTGATGGAGATGCGGTAGCCGCCAGCGAAGGGTAATCTGCGCCCCAGCTCGATGATCAGCGTTTGCGGGGGCATCTCCTTGACGATCGCGCCGTGCCGGCCATCCTCCAAGACGATGTCCTCGTACACGTTGTCGGTCATCTTCATCGTGACGACGAAAAAGATGATCAACTGGAACACGACGTCGATCATCGGCGTCATGTTCAGATCGCAGCCGGCGGATCGGACTTTTCTAACTTTTCCCATCTCCGCACCTCAATCGTTCACGACCTCGACGTTGCGCAGATCCTTGATCAGCTCCATGGTCATGGCCTCCATGCGGAGGACGAGCTTGTTGGCATTGTTGCGGATGCCATAGTAGAAGGTGATGGCCGGGATGGCGACGACCAAGCCGCCGGCGGTCGTCCACAGCGCCTGGGCAATGGCGAGGGCCAGCGCGCCGACGTCGGGGGCCGCCGTGGCGATGTTTCCGAAGGCCATGATCATGCCCTGCACCGTGCCGAGCAGCCCGAGCATCGGCGCGAGATTGGCGCAGACCGAGATCCAGGTGAGGCGCTGCATCAGCCGTTCCGTCTCGAGATCGGCCGCCGTGCCGACGCTCTCCTGGATGATGTCGTAGCCCTCCTCCACGTGCGAGAAACCGGCCGACAGGATGTTGGCCATCGCGCCGGGCTCGCTCTCGCAGGCTTTCAGGGCCTTGAGGACATCCCCCTCGGCCATGGCGCTCTTGACCTGGTCGATCAACGTGCCGGGCAGCATCTTATGGGGGCGCACGAGAATCGAGCAGTCCACGATGAAGTAGATGGCCGCCGCGCCGCTTCCGAACAAAGCAACCCACAGCAGGAAGCCCAGGATTCCCGATCCCATCATGATGTCGTAGAAATTGGTGGCGCTCCGCTTTCTTGCTGCGGTGACCGGTGCGCCGCTCGAGGCATCGACGATCGGCGCGCTTTCCAGCGCCGGGCCGGCCGCCGGGGCCGGCGCCGGGGCAACCGCCGGGGCCGCCGCTGGGGCAGCCGCCGGGGCCGCCGCCGCGCCATCCTGGGCCAGAAGCGCCGGAGCGCCCAGCAGCGTCGCAAGCATCACCGCATTCATCACTAGTTTCTTCATGGTATCCTCTCGCCTTTCGTCGTTCGGCCGTGTGCCGACTTCGCGTTGTTACCCCTGCGTCGTGCGCCGGGCGCCCCGCCCGGCTTCTCCAAACGTGTCTCTCCGCCACGGCCGATCGCCAGACCGGCCGCCGGTCGCTTTTCCGTTCAGGGCTTGTTGGCCCATTCGCTGCCCGGGAATTCCTTGCGGATCGTCTCGCGGCGCTCCTGCGCGCGGGCTGTCATGCCCAGCTTCTCCAGGCTTTTGGCGGCCTTGTAGTTCGCTTCGGGCTGGACCTCCTTGACGCTGCGGTAGAGCGTGACCACCCGCAGGTAGCCGTCCTTCAGCGCCCGGGTGTGGTACTCCTGCGTGTCGCCGCCCTTCAGAATCAGGTCGCCGCGGAGGATGAGCGCGGTCGCCGAGGCCAGGCGATTGCCGCTTTTCACGGCCTGCCCCAGCAGATCGTCGAGTTTCGAGGTGCGGTTCTCGCGGAGCAGAATGCGCCAGTACACCGTGGCCAGATCGCCGATATAGGCGGCATCGGGACGGGCGGCGGTGATGCGCTCGATCGCCCGGATCGCCTCGCCGCCGTTGTTCGCCTGCAGATAGGCCTCCGCCAGCCAGCGGGCCGCCTCCTCGTCGTGCTGCAGCATGAAATAGTCGGTGACGATCTTGTTCAGCGGCCCGATGGCCTCCGCGCCCTTGTTCTCGCGGACGGCCTTGATCGCCGGATCCAGCTCCCGGGGCCTGACCACCGACAATTTCACCACATCGGCCAGCGCGATGGTGAGGTCAAACCCCTTGTCGGTGAGCACGTAGGACTTGCTGCTGCTCATCCAGCGCAACATCCCGGACCGCGGGCCGCTTTTCAGCGTGATGGTCCCCTGAACCTGCGCCCGGGACTCCGGGGCCGTCGACAACACGGCGAGCGCGGCGATGATCAGCGCGCAGCCACGCAATTGCATCTGTTTCATGTTGGGCACTCCTTAAATCCTATCCCTTATTTATTGGACGCCAGCTCGATGTTCGCCTGATTCAGCCACGTTCGAACCTGAGGCGCGTTGGGGCTGCTGGCAAAAGCGGCCAGATACTTCGCGCACGCATCGGCGGCTCCCTGGAACTTCTTGTGCTCCAGCTCAAGCGGGATGCTCAGCAGATAGGCCTGTTCGAGCACGGGGTCGGAAACGGCGCTCCCGGGAGGAGTCGCATAGATGAGCTGCTTGAAGGCCACGATCGCCTGGCCGCGGGTGATGCCGGCCTGCTCATTGAGGCCCAAGGCTTTTTCGGCATTCAGCTTGCGGATCATCGTCCGGCCGACCTGAATATCGAGCGCCATCATGTCCTTGTTTTCTTTGCGGTAGGCGCGGACGAACTTGAACGCCTCCACGGCGCGGGTGAACAGTTTCTGCCGCCGGCCGTTGTCCTTCTCGGTCTCACCCTCGGCGCTGGCCGCGTCGGCGAGCATCAGGTAGGCATCGACCACGAGCGCCGAATTGGTGTAGGTCGCGACAAACGTGTCGAGTTCCGCGCGCGCCTCGGCGTATTTCTTCATGCCCACGAGCGCCTGGGTCCGGCCCAGGCGCGCCTGCGCCTGCATCGCGGGATCCCGGGTCGCGGCGAGCACCCGGGCGAACCCCTGCAGCGCGCTGTCGCTTTCGCCCGCATCCACCAGCGCGCGCGCCGCCGCGAGGAGCTGGTAATCGGGGTAGACGTCGGCGCCCGGGCCCGCGAACATCTCCTTGTATTTGGCGACCGCCTCGCTGCGCAGCCCCATCTCCATCAGGCTGGCGGCGAGCATCGGCACCGAGCTGCGGGCCTCCTCGGAAGCGGGGTAGTCCTGGCGCAACCGGGCAAAAGCCCCCTGCGCCTTTTCGCTCTCCTGGAGGACGGTGTAAATCGTGCCGACCCGGATCAGGGCATGGGGCGCATACGGCGACTGGGGAAACTCCTTCACAAAGGCCAGATAGGTCTCGATCACCTGGGGCCGGAGCTTGGCCACCGTCTCGGCGGGCGCAACGACCTGGGACAGGCAGGCGGCCCTCTGCAGGATGGCCTGCTGGCGGATCAGCACCGCCTGATTCGTGTCGATGGCGACGGTGGCTGGTATGGCGGCGAGGTCTTTCAACACCTGGCTGAACGCGAGGGCGGCCTGGATCAACTGCTCCGACCCCGCGATGCGCTCGACGTCGTTCGTGGCGGCATGCACGCGCGCCAGCGCAATCGTGCGGCTGGCCTGCGCGATGCGGGAGCGGGCCGACGTAATAGCCAGGCCGGGCTTCCCGGCCTGGAGCAGATGGGCCATGTAGGTGGCGAGGGTGGCGAGCTCGTTGGTGTAGTTTTGCCGCTGGCTGTGGAGGGCGGCGATCCGGCTCAGCGTCTCGCCATAGTAGGCCGACGCGGGATAGGCCTCGACCAGGCGGTTGTAATAGGCGAGCGCCCCGGCGGCGTCTCCGCCTTCGGCGGCCTGCGCGCCGAAGATCATCAGCTTCAGCGGCGCATCGGGATGACCGGGGAAATGGAGGAAGAAGAGGTCATAGGCCTGCTTGCGCTTGTCGGCCATCTGTTTTTCGCCCATCAGATCGGCCAGCCGCTCCACCTCGCTGCCCGCCTCCAGGGCCTGGGGCGACAGGGAGAACCGCTCGGCGAGATGCGCGGTGATCGTGACGGCGAGCAGGTCCTCGTAGCCGTCCTCGCCCCGCGACTCGAGGCAGGCCCTGGCCAGCTCGCCCAGGGCGGGCACGGACTCGGCCGTCTCCGGGAAGTGATTCAGAACCACGAGATACACCGGAATGCTCGCCGCAAACTGATTGTTGGCGAAGAGCTGGCGGGCCTCCTGAAACTGCTTGCGCCGCATCCGGTCATAATCCTCGGGCGTGAACTCGGGCTTGAGCTCCACCTTGAAGCGATCCTGGATGAAGGCGCGTATCCGCTGCTCGCGTTCGCCCGCTTCCATCGCCCATTGGCAGTCGGGGAATTTGCCGATGACGTTGACCAGGTGCTGGTAGGCGCCGTTGGGCTTGCGCTTGCCGTCGGTGCCGCGCTCGCCGAGCAGCAGGGTCTTGATCAGTTCGTTGTCGCCGGCGGGGTCCTTGGCGATCTTCATCGCCTCGTCCTCGAGCATGACGGCGATGAGGAAGCGGCACTGGGCCATGGGGCTCAGCCGGACGAGGCCGGTGGCCCCCTCGTCCCGCTCCTGGGCGACCAGCGCATCGTGGATCTGCTGCAGCACGTCCCGGTGCTCATCGATGAGCGACTGCGCCTTCGCGGTCTCGCCCCTCAAGACCAGACTGTGCGCCCGGGTGACGATCGCCTTGCCGAACCACATGTCCTGATCCCACAGCAGCTGGCTCGCCAGCTTGTCGGCCTCGGCGAGGAGCGCGACCTTCGCGGCCTTGACGGTCTCGGCTTCGGCCACCTTGACGCACAATTCGGCCGTGTCGGACTGCACCTGGCGCAACGCCTCGCCCGGCAGCTTCACCTGCAACAGCCGCCGGTAGGCGTCGAGCGCCCGTTTCTCCTGCCGCACGGCCAGCAGCATTTGCGGATATTTGTAGGCGCTGTCGAGATAGAACGACTCCACCTCGGGCGTGGGCTGCGGAAACCGCTTGAAGAACCCATCGTACAGTCCGAACGCCTCTTCGCTGCGGCCGAAGGCGTAGAAGCCATCGGCCAGCGCCAGCTTCATCACCCACGCCTCGGCGCCGTCGGGAGTGGGGTGGCGGGCGATCAGATCCCGGACTTTTTCGAACTCGCCCTGCGAGAGCATGCCGCGCAATTCCAGGATTTTCAGCGTGATCGCGGCGTCGGGATACCGCTTCTTGAGATCCTCGATCACCTTCGCCGCAAAATCGGGCATCCGCAGATCATCCTGCAACTGCCGGATATACTGCGTCTCCTGGGCGATGAACGCCTCTTTCTCTTTTGCGGGGTCGCCGGTCTGCGCCGACGCCGAAAAAGCCAGTAACGCCGCCGTGCCGGCCAGCGCCCCCCAGCCACCCACCGATGTGCGCAGGAATGCATTCATAAGCGCCCCCCTTTTACACCAAATCATCCGCGAGGGTCAATCTGATTTATTGCCGTTGCCGGAATTTTTTGAAGGGCCCTCTTTTTCTTGTTGCATGATCCGATGGTTTTGCGCTACCTTTAAAACCGACTCGACGTGTTTTGATTACAGAAACGTGAGGAAGCTATGGGTAAAGTCCTGAGAGTGTTGATTGTCCTGATTCTGGTTATTGGCGCCGGAGCTCTCTTCTTGGAGTTTCAAATCAGCGGCATGCGCGAGGCGCTCGTGGGCCGGGCGCACAAGTTCGAGGACGGCATCAAGCGTGTCGCCGGCACCATCGAGGCGCAGCCGCCGGTCGAGATGCCCGCGCGCACCCTTCCCGAACGCGACATCTCCCCGGTGACCGCCGTCGAGAACCCCAACCCGGACAGGAAGACGTTCTGGAACGGCTATCCCTTCCAACTGGAACAGGACAACCTGACACCGCTCGATTACAACACCGACGCGATGGCCAAACAGTTGCGCCAGTACTATTTCGAGGAGTTCGATGCGGCGAAGAACAAGCCGGTGCGCGCGCGCGACCCGCGCGACCCGCGCAAATACGCAACCAGCGGCAAGGGTACCCTGCAGGAGGCACTGGATAATCTCTTCACCCGCGCCAAGGCGCAAAATGAGACGCTCAACACGACCCGCGCGCAGTTGAAGAAGACGGCGGAAGAGCTGGTCGACCTGATCAACGAGTTCAACCGCCTCAAGCAGAGCAGCCGCGCCGACAAGAAGTCGCTCGAAGAACGGCTGGCGGAAATCACCCGGCTCGCGGGCGAGGTGGCCGACCGCGAGGCCAAGATCACCAAGTTGGATGCGAAGATTCTGGATCTGGAGACGGAAGAGGCCCGATTCAAGGCCGAGTTTGCAAAAATGCAAGACACGATCACCTCCCAGGAGTCGTCCCTCACGGCCCAGGCGAAGCAGATCGAAAAGCTGGAGCGGGAGTGCGGCCAGGGATCGGGACCGAGACCCGGAAAACCCGGCGTCCCCGAAAACCTCGAAAATATGCTGACCCCCGGCGACAAGGGCAAGGTCGTCGCCCACGACGACACGCTCAAGTTCGCAGTGGTCGAGTTGTCGCCCGCGTTTATGAAGGAGCTGCTCGGCACGAATCTGGACCAGGCGCTGCCCCCGATCGAGATGATGGTCCGGCGGCCTGCCTTGAAGTCCGCCACGGGCGATTTCGTCACCCGCATCCGCCTCCGTCAGGTCGTCCGCGGCCAGGGGCTTGTCGTCGCCGATGTCCTCATCGACTGGCAGCAGCACCCGCTGGAGAAGGGCGATGTGGTTTACTTCTAAGGCCGCGCCTGCGAGCCTCTGGGCGGGCATCGCCCTGCTGGCCCTGTCGGCCCTCCTGTCGGGGTGCATGAGCGACCCGCACGAGGGCGACCTCCCGTGGTCGCCCACCGCGACGTGGGAGGGAACCCCCGCCCTTCCCGGCGGCATGATGAAGCCGTAGGGGAGGGTTCGGGCCGGCCTGTTTTATCTTGAACCCGGAACCTTTTCCAGTCGGGCCGCCGGCCGGCCCCGGCGCCTAATCGGCCGCCGGATAGTGCCGGACCAGGCGGCAGACATAGCCGTAGTCGCGCAGCACCTGCCAGGGGGAAAGCGTCGGGAAGCCGCGTTTGACGTTCAGCGCGCCGACCTCGTACAGGTGCCGGTGCTGCCACAACACCGCCTCGTAGGCGCCGCGCAGGGTCATCTTTCCGTCCCACATGTGGATCGGCTCGGCGCCGGCGCCATTGACTTCGATGATGGTGAAGGCCTCGCCCCGGCGCAACTGGTCCAGCGAATCGTAGCGGATGTCGAAACGGCCGTAGTAAAACTCGCCCAGCGACCGGGCGATGCCGTCAAACACATCGGACATCCCGGGTGTGATCGCGTGGTTGCCGTTGATGAAGACGGTCCCCTGCGCATGGTTGCCGGCGAAGTTGAGCTGGCGCACCTCCCCCGCGGGCAGCACGTCGTCCAGCACCCCCTGCTGCTTGGCGAAATAGACACGCGCCAGCTTGCGGCAGCGGTTGTCGGCCAGGATCAGTTGCCGCAGCGTGTGGATGCCGTCGCCGGTCACGCTCGGAAACGCCTTGAGCCCCAGCGACACGACCCGGCCGCGCGCCTCGCCGGGCTTGCGCGCATAGAGCACGCCCGCCTCGTTCGGGCGGGTGATGAGCGTTTGCAGGATCACAGCCTGGTCCTTGGGGAACTGCCGGAAATAGGCGAGCAGATCCGCCTCGCACCCCATCCGCTTGACGCCCACGCCGCGCTGGCCGATGTCGGGCTTGGCCACCAGCGGGAAGCCGACCCCCCGGGCCGCGAGCGCCTCGCGCGCCTGCGCCAGCCGTTCCTCGGCGCTCTGATGCCGGGCGATCGGCGGCGAGACCGCCACCCGGCCCAGCCAGCGCGCCGCGACCTCCGGCGGGAAAAGCGCGTAAATCTGCTGCTTCGACTCCCGCACCAGCCCCGAGGCGTACATGCACGGGTTGCTGGCCATGGTCACGCGCAAGCCGCGGAAGCGGATCGCCAGATAGACGATGTAGAAGAGCACGGGAAAGTAAAACACCCAGATCGGCCAGAACTCGAAGAAGGTTGTGGGCGTCTCGTGTTCGGGCAGCGCCTCGACATCCGGAACCGCCGCCTCCTCCTTCAGCCGGTGGCGCCGGGCGATCACGATGTTCAGCAGCACCACGCCCGCCAGCACCGCGCTCACCACCCCGAGCCGCAGCCAGAGGTTGTGCAGATAGGGCAGCATGGCCGAGCCGACCGTCAGCGCCAGTCCCAGATAGATGGCGGTCTGCAGGAACGACGCCAGCACGGCCAGCACGAGGAACCGCCAGAACGGCGCGCCGAGCATCCCCGCCGCCACGAAGGTGACCGTCCGCGTCCCCGGCAGAAACCGGGCCATGAAAATGGCCTTGGCCATGTGGCCGCTGAAATACTGCTCGGCCCACAGCAGCCGGCGGCGGCTGATCCAGTTGCGCTTGAAGACCTGCTTCGAGGCGAAACGGCCCGTCAGATACAGCGCGAAGTCGCCCGAGGCGATGCCGAGCGTCAGCGCCACCAGCACCACCTGCCAGCGCATGTCGCGGGAGGCCGCCAGCATGGCGCAACCGATGCTGACGCCATCCTCGAAGATCCACGTTCCGGCGCCCGCCACCAGCCCCTGCAGGCCGGCGTTGTTCTGCAGCGTGTCCAGGAAGGTCCAGAACCACTCGGTCAGCACGCGCGCCCCCCCTTCGCCATCAGACGACGCTCCGTTTCAGCGCGACCACGCACGGCTGGCCGTTGAGGTCGGCCGCCGTTCCCACCGCCTCCGGAACCAGGCGCAGGCCGACGCACAGCGTCTCGCCGCAGATGGTGTCGCGGTGCGCCTCCAGGGCCGCGCGCACGGCGTCCGAACCCGACACCTCCAGCGTGATCCGGTCGGAAATGGCCAGATCGGCCTCCTTGCGCAGCCCCTGCACCGTGGAGACGAATTCGCGGGCCAGCCCTTCGCGCAGCAGCGCCTCGTCCAGCGCGGTCTCCAGCGCCAGCGTCAGCGCCCCCGCGTTGGCCACGGTGAGCCCCTCGCGCTCCTCCCGCTGCACCAGCACGTCCTCGGCCGTCAACGCGACCGGCCCTTCGCCATCGCCCGGATCGAGCGTGTGGCCGCGGCCGGCGGCCAGTTCCGCCAGCGCCGCCGCCGGCAGGGCGGCGATGGCGTCGGCCGCGGCCTTCATCCGCCGACCCAGGCGGCGGCCGAGGGTCTTGAAATTCGCCTTGGCCGTCAGCCGCACAAACGCCCGCTCGTCGGCGGCGAAGACGACCTCCTTGACGTTGAGCTCGTCGGCGATCAGTCCCGCCATGGGCCGCAGATCCTCGAGCTGCGCGGCATCGGCGCTGGCCAGCGTCGCCCGCGCCAGCGGCTGGCGCACCTTGAGGTCGCGCTGCTTGCGCAGGAAATGGCCGAGGTTCACCGCGCTCTGCGCCTGCGCCATGCGCCGCTCGAGCGCCTCGTCGCGCAGCGCCGCGTGGGCCTCGGGGAAGTCGCAGAGGTGGACCGACTCGGGCATCCCCGCGCCGCGCAGGTTGCGGTAGATCGCCTCGGAGATGAACGGCGTGAAGGGCGCCGCCACCTTGCAGAGCTGCACGAGCACATAGCGCAGCGTGCGGTAGGCGTAGAGCTTGTCGGCATCGTTCTGCGACTTCCAGAAGCGGCGGCGGGAGCGGCGGATGTACCAGTTCGTCAAATTATCCACGAACAGCACAAACGGCCGCACCGACTTTTGCAGGTCGTAGGCGTCCATCGCCGCGGTCACGTCGGCGACCAGCGTCTCCAGCGACGAGACGATCCAGCGGTCGAGCTCGTGCGGCGAGCCGGGCGCGGCCAGCGTCTCCTCGCAGAACCCGTCGACCGTCGCGTAGGTCACAAAGAAGCTGTAGGCGTTCCACCACGGGATGAGCAGGTCGCGCAGGATCTGCTTCACGCCGTGCTCCGAAAAGCGCAGGTTCTCGGCCCGGACCACCGGCGAGTGGATCATGTAGAGGCGGATGGCGTCGGCGCCGTAGGTGTCGAGAACATGGGTCGGGTCGGGGTAGTTCTTGAGCCGCTTGCTCATCTTCTTGCCGTCCTCGGCGAGCACCATGCCGTTGACCACCACGTTCTCGTAGGGGGCCTTGTCGAAGAGCAGCACGCCCAGCAGGAGCAGGTAGTAGAACCAGCCGCGAGTCTGATCCAGTCCCTCGGCGATGAATTGCGCCGGAAACACGTGGGCCAGAGCGTCGGCCTGTTCGAAGGGGTAGTGTTGCTGCGCGTAGGGCATGGCGCCCGACTCGAACCAGCAGTCGAGCACCTCCGGCGTGCGGCGGTAGGTCTTGCCGTCGCGGACGATGAGGATCGCGTCAATCACGTGCTTGTGCAGATCCGTCACGCGTTGCCCCGAGAGCGCCTCGAGCTCGGCGACCGAGCCGACGCAGATGCAGTCGGCGGGATCGGCCTCGTTGACCCACACCGGAATGCACGAGCCCCAGAAGCGGTTGCGGCTGATGTTCCAGTCCTTGGCCTCGCGCAGCCAGTTGCCAAACCGCTTCTCGCCGACATAGCCGGGCGTCCAGCGGATCGCGGCGTTGGCGGAGACCAGACGGTCGCGAACGTCCTCCACGCGGACGTACCACGCCTCGATGGCGCGCTGGATCAAGGGAGTGTCGGTGCGCTCGCAGAACGGGTAGCTGTGGACCAGGGTGGTCTGATGAACCAGCTTGCCCGCCTCCTTGAGCTGGCGGATGATCGCCTTGTCCGCATCCTTGCAGAAGGTCCCGGCATGCTCCGGGACGCGGCCGGTGAAGCGGCAGTTCTCGTCGAGGGGATCCGCCAGGGCGATCCCCGCGGCGGTGCAGACGCGGAAATCGTCCTCGCCATAGGCGGGGGCCTGGTGGACCAGGCCCGTGCCGTCTTCGGTGGTCACGTAGGCGTCGGTCAGGACGCGGAAGGCGTTCGGTTCGCCGGCGAAATAGGGAAAGAGCGGCTCGTAGCGCCAGCCGCCGAGGGCGCGGCCCGGAAGCCGCGCCACGACGGCGAAATCGGCGGCATCCGGGTAATACACGGCCAGCCGCGCCTCGGCGAGGAGATAGACGGCGCCCTCCTTCCGATCGCGCACCGCCACGTAGTCGATCTCCGGACCGGCGCAGATCGCCAGATTGGCGGGCAGGGTCCAGGGCGTGGTCGTCCAGAGGAGCAGGTAGACCGGGCCGCCCCACGCCTCGGGCGCGCCCGCCGTCACGCGCGCCCGGACGGTCACGGCCGGATCCTGCACATCCTTGTAGTTGTTTCCCGCCTCGAGGTTGCTCAGCGGCGTGTTGAGCTTCCAACTGTAGGGGACGATCCGATACGACCGGTAGATGCGCCCCTGATCCCAGAGTTGCTTCACCACCCACCAGACCGACTCCATGAACGCCGCATCCATGGTTTTGTAGTCGTTGTCGAAATCGACCCAGCGCCCCATGCGGGTAACGGTCTTGCGCCACTCGGCCACGTATCGCAGCACCATGGACCGGCACTGCTCGTTGAAGGCGGCGACGCCGGTGGCGCGGATCTCCGCCGCACCGCTGACGCCCAGCGCCTCCTGGGCGAGCGCCTCGATCGGCAGGCCGTGGCAGTCCCAGCCGAAGCGGCGTGCCACGTGGCGGCCGCGCATGGTCTGATAGCGCGGCACGATGTCCTTGATCGTCCCGGCCAGCAGATGACCGTAATGGGGCAGCCCCGTGGCGAAGGGCGGCCCGTCGTAAAAGACATAATCCCGGCCGGACGGGTTCCGCTCCAAACTCTTCCTGAACGTGTCGTGCGCCGCCCAGAAGGCGAGCACCTCGCGCTCCATCGCCGGGAAGTCCGATCTGCTCGATACCGGTTGATACATGTGAACCTCGTTAAAATGAAGGCACAGCATAACGAAAGCTGCGGCGGAAAACAAGCGCCGCGTGGACCCGGTCAGGGCAAACGCATCTAAATTCAGCTTCTTTTTCATTTGCATAGGTTAGTTGTTAACAGCGTCTAAAAGGCAATCGGGGTCAGCGCGCGGCGGGTAGGGCTTCGCGCTTTTCCTTTGACATTCGCCCTTATCCTTCGGCGCGGCGGGACGCCGCCGCCCCCGCTTTCGCGCTTTCCCTGTCGCCAGCTACTGGCGATTTTCTCTGACACCCCCAATATCTTGATCGTCGTCGTCCTCGTCCTCGATTTCACGATTCGAGGACGAGGACGATGTCTCAATCCTGCTTCCCATCCGGACGCAAGCCGGCGGTCCGACTGAACGCTGAACCCTTCTCTTCCCGTTTTCTACCACACCCCAATTATTGACCCATTGAGGAGGCGTATGGCAGTTCTGATGAGGGTCGTTGATCCGTAATCTTAATCGTAATCGTAATCCGTTTTCCAACAGGAGATTAAGATCAGGATTAGGATTAAGATGGCAATAGCCCTTTAACTTGGCGCCATTCAGACCCGTCTCTTGCCGATCTTCGTTCGAATGGTCTCCATGCTGGTCGGATTGTTGGCGGAAGAGAATGAGAAAGAACGAGCACTGTAAAATCGGGGTCGGGGTCGGTATCGGTATCGGGGTCGAAAGGGAACGGCGTCGTAGCGATGCTCACAAAACTCGGGCAACGGGGATATGCGGTTCACGAGGAAAACGGAAGCGTACCGGACGAATCAAGTCGACCCCGATACCGATACCGACCCCGACCCCGATGGTCCCATCTCCAAAATTAGAATGGCTGCGGACTCTTCTTCTCTTCTTGAGGCCGTCCTCCTGTTGGGGTATACTATTACCGTCGAACCAGCGGGAGGCGGGCATGGAAAAGAAGACCACAGACAGAGGACGCATCGCGGGGGCGCCGGTCTCCGCGTGGCGGCGGCTGTACGATGTGGCCGCCCGCATCCGGGCCCTGGATCCGTGGCCGTGGATGAACCTCGGACACGTGTTCGGCGTCCAGCCGCACGGGTCGGCCGGACCGGGATTCGTGCTGTTCTCGGAGCAGGGCGATCCCCCGCGGCGCGCCGTCTCGGTCTATCCGGGCTGGGCGCCCTTCCGCGACGCGATCATGAGCCATGCCCACCCGGACGGACGGGCGCCGCTCGAGCGGACGGTCGAGGAGTCGTGGCTGCGGCTGATGTTCCTGCCCCAGGCCGGCCTGGGCCGGGGCGACCGCGCCGTGCTGGTCCGGCTCGGATGGGATCTGACGGGGGCGGACGAGTTTCCGGCGTTCTGCAGTCAGAAGGTGGGCTATTTCCCGGACCGGCTCGGGCCCTCCGAAGTGGTCTGGCTCCACGCCGTCCTCTATCAGGCCTATGGCATGGCCCTGCGGGTCGAGACGGCGCCCGACCTCACTCAGGAGCGGATGCCGCGAACCTTCCTGGTGCGGATGCAGGACGCCGCGGGCGGCTGGCGCGACGCCTGGGTGGACGAGCCGGCCGCGCGCACCGACGTGGACGTGAGCATCGACCTCGACCGCGTGCGGCGGGTCCGGTGCCACCCGGCCGGCGCCGCCGTGCTGCAGGCCGATCTGGTGCTTTCGCCGCTCAAGATGAAGAGTGCCGAAGACCACCGCTCCGAGGCGGTCTTCACCCTGCTCCTGGTCAATGGCGAAACCCGCGTGATCATCCGCTGCGACGCGATGCAGGCGACCGAAGGGATCGAGACGATGTGGGCGCAGGTGCCCGGCGCGGTGCTCCGGGGCCTGGAGCAGCTCGACGCGCTCCCCGCCGTGATCGAGGTGCGCAGCGAACGGATGCTGAATGTGCTGCGCCCGCTCACCGAGCTGCTCCCCTTCAAGCTGACGCGGCGCGAGAACCTCGACGCCCTGGCCGTCGCTCGGGATTCGCTGAACGATCTGCTGCGCGTCAAGACCTGAGGGCGCGTGCAGAACCTCCGGGCGCATGGCCGTTCTGATGAGGTCGTTGATTCGTAATCATAATCGTAATCATAATCGTAATCCATTCTCCGCCAGGAGATTAAGATCAAGATTACGATTACGATTACGATTACGATTAAGGAGTAACCCTCATCAGAACTGCCCGCGTCAATCCGGGTGCCGCGCACAGGCGACGGCGGGTTCGCCCACGGTGCCCGCGATGGTGTACGCAGTGTTGCCCGCCTTGCAGAGGGGGATCTGGCCTGTCTTCGCGTATTCACCCAGGGCTGCCGGGTCAATCGCGTCGCCGGGCCCCTTGCTCGCAACCAGCGCCCACTGGCTGATCATGTCTTGGATCAGACGACGATGATAGAGGCACAGAGTGCGCTGGGTGTTTTCGCGCGCGCGGAGCAGGTTGGGGGCCACGATCATCGACAACAGGAACAACAGCGCGACCACGATCATGATCTCGATGAGCGTGAAACCGCCTCTGGCCATCAACCGTTTCATGGCGCCCCTCTGATCATCACGTGTACCCTCGTGACCAGGCGCGGCCGCTCCTCCGGCGGTCCGCCCACCCCATGACAACGGCGTGAGTATAGCACCTCGCTGGATAATCGTCAAGGCAAGGAAAACATAAAAGCAGGGCCGCGCCAGAGGCGCGGCCCTGTCTTCGCATGCACACCATCAAAGCCGATCTTCTTCAGGGCATGGGGAGGCCGCCTGAATTGGTGACGGTCCCGGTATTATGATCGGTAGCGCTCGACGTGCACAAGACCCAGGGGCCCTGGACTGTTCCACCCAAGGTGTAGTCCTTGTTGCCCGTCTTGCACGTGGGCATTGCACCGCCCTTGATGTAGGCGGCGATTGCATTCGTGTTGGTATCTCCATTTCCCTTGACGTCTGCCGTCGCATCCTTGTTATCGGCCAGCGCCCACTGGTCAATGGCGTCGTAGATCAGACGCTTGTTGTTATTGCAGGTGCTCTTCTGCGTCGATGTGCGAGCCTTGATCAGGTTCGGCACGGCAATGACCGCCAGCAACGCAATGATCGCGACAACGATCATGATTTCGACAAGCGTGAAACCTTTTCTGTTGATCTTCATGATGTGAATCCTTCTTTTTTTGCTCCCGTTCAACCCAGCACGTAGTGCCGTGTGCGCAACCACGCGCTCTCCTTTTACGCCCGACTGTCAACTAACCGCCCCGGAATGAGACGATCCAATCGAGCCTTCGGGTATGATTGTAAGCCGAACTCACGCCAAACACAAGAAAATAGTTATCCGGAAAAAATAATAACAGGGCCGCGCCAGAGGCGCGGCCCTGTCTTCGCATGCACACCATCAAAGCCGATCTTCTTCAGGGCATGGGGAGGCCGCCTGAATTGGTGACGGTCCCGGTATTATGATCGGTAGCGCTCGACGTGCACAAGACCCAGGGGCCCTGGACTGTTCCACCCAAGGTGTAGTCCTTGTTGCCCGTCTTGCACGTGGGCATTGCACCGCCCTTGATGTAGGCGGCGATTGCATTCGTGTTGGTATCTCCATTTCCCTTGACGTCTGCCGTCGCATCCTTGTTATCGGCCAGCGCCCACTGGTCAATGGCGTCGTAGATCAGACGCTTGTTGTTATTGCAGGTGCTCTTCTGCGTCGATGTGCGAGCCTTGATCAGGTTCGGCACGGCAATGACCGCCAGCAACGCAATGATCGCGACAACGATCATGATTTCGACAAGCGTGAAACCTTTTCTGTTGATCTTCATGATGTGAATCCTTCTCTTTTTTGTTGTGTCTTATTGACCCAGCCACGCGCTGCCCTGTGCAGCCACGCGCCGTCTTTCCGCGTCCGATTGCTTCTTGACCGATGCCTCGTGCACCGGCCCAATCGGACATTTGCGGGTGATATAATGCAACACCCGTGCCAAAGGCAAAAATTATGCGTTTTGTCCGCGTTTGCATGAATTCACGCTCTTTTGTGCCGGGTTTTTATCTCCGGAAGAGAAAATTCTGTGAGAATGGCGTGTTTTCTTGCAAACGTGAGAATGGGCCGCGTCAGAAACGAAAACGGATGGCCTCAGAATTCTGCTTGTATTCGCGCAATCGAGATTCTACCATGGCGACGCGTTTACGGAAGTCACGTCCTATGTTTAAGAGCATCCAGAAAGAGGTTTGGGCATTCGATTGCGAATGGGTTCCCGACCCGCACGCGGGGATCGTCCTCCACGACCTGCCGCCCGCGACCCCGCCACAGCGGGTGCTGGAGGCGATGTGGGCGCACGGGGGCGCCACGGCCGAAGACCCGACCCCGTTCTTGAAGACCGTTCTCTGCCGCGTCGTCTCGATCGCCGCGGTGCGCCGCCGCGTCGTGAACAACGCGCGCAAGCTCGACCTCCTCTGGCTGCCGCGCAAACCCGAAGACCCCGGGGAGCAGACGGAGGCCGCCATCCTCTCCAAGTTCCTCGGCGCCGTGGGCAAGGGCAAGCCCCAGCTCGTGGGCTTCAACTCCCGATCGTCCGATCTCAAGATCCTCGTCCAGCGGGCGGTGGTCAACGGCCTCGCCGTCCCCGACTTCTGCCGCCGCCCCGACAAGCCGTGGGAGGGGTGCGATTACTTCGCGCGGGACAACGAGTGGCACATCGACATGATGGAGATCCTCGGGAGCTGGGGCGGCAAGAGCACCGTCTCGCTCAACGAGATCGCCCGGCTCTCCGGCATTCCGGGCAAGTTCGGCACCTGCGGCGACGATGTCGCCGGGCTCTGGCTGGCGGGCCGGTGGCGCGAGATCGTCGAATACAACTGCTTCGACGCCCTCACCACCTACCTCGTCTGGCTGCGCCTCGCCCATTTCGGCGGCCTCTTCACACCCGAACAGTACGCTGAGGAGGAGCAGGAGGTGCGCGACCTGATCTTCGAGCTGGCGGCCCAGCCGGAAACCGCATTTCTCGAACGCTATCTGGAGGAATGGGATCGGCTGCAGGAGTTGCTGCCGGGGAAATAAGGAGCGCCCATGGAAGACCCCGCCGCAATCGCCCGCCTGATCGACCACGCCCTGCTGCAACCCAATCTGACGGACGCCGAGCTGGAGGCCGGCTGCCGCGAGGCGGCCGTGTGGCGCGTGGCCAGCGTCTGCATCCTCCCGCACGCCGTCGCCCGCTGCGCCGCGATCCTCCGCGGCAGCGGCGTCGCCACGAGCACGGTCATCGGATTCCCGCACGGAGCCCACATGACCGTAATCAAGGCCGCCGAAGCCCGCCGCGCGTTGGACGACGGCGCGCAGGAGCTCGACATGGTGGTGAACATCTCCCGGGTGGTCTCCGGCGCCTGGCGCGACGTCCAAGCCGACATCCACGCCGTGCTCGCCGAAGTCCGCGAGCAGGGAGCCCGGCTCAAGGTGATCTTCGAGACCTGCTACCTCGACGAGACGCAGAAGATCCGCCTCTGCGAGATCTGTTCGGAACTCGGCGTCGACTGGGTCAAGACCTCGACCGGCTTCGGACCGGCCGGCGCGACCGAGGCCGACGTCCGCCTCATGCGCCGGCACAGCGCGCCGCAGGTGCAGATCAAGGCCTCGGGCGGCATCCGCGACCTCGCCGCCGTCCTCCGCTTCCGCGACCTCGGCTGCTCCCGCATCGGCTGCTCCCGCACCGGCGCGATCCTGCGAGCCTGCGGGGCGGGAGCCGGTTGAGTCTGCCGCGGTCCGTCATCATCGCTCGCTCTATGGACACCTCCACCCTCACATCCGCCACCTGGGCGCTTCTGTTTGCGGCGGCCTTCCTCCAGGGCCTCTCCAAGGGCGGCATGCCGGGGGTCTCGATCCTCGCCATCCCGCTGGTCGCCATGGTCATCCCGGGCAAGGCCGCGAGCGGGCTGATCCTGCCCATGCTGATCCTGGGCGACCTGTTCGCGCTGGCCCACTGGCACCGCTCGGCGAGCTGGCGCGACCTGCGGCGCTCCCTGCCGTGGGCGGTGGCCGGCATTGTCGCGGGAACCGCGCTCATCGGACGCATCGACGACGGCCTCATGCGCCCGATCATCGGCTGGATCGTCCTCCTGATCCTTCTGGTGCACGTCTACCGGCTCTACCTAGCGCCCGGAAATCCCGGCGCCGATCCGACCGAACACCCGCTGCGGCGGCGGGCGATCGCCGCCTGCATGGGGACGCTGGGAGGCTTCACCACCATGCTGGCCAACGCCGCCGGACCCGTGATGGCCCTGCACTTCCTCGCACGGCGCCTGCCCAAGGAGACCTTCCTGGGCACCAGCGCCTGGTTCTTCTTCCTCGTCAACTGGATCAAGGTGCCGTTCATGCTCCACCTCCACATGATCACCCTCCCCAGCCTGAAGGTGAACCTGCTCATGGTTCCCGCCCTCCTGGTCGGCGTCGCGGCAGGTGTCTTCATCGTGCGCCGGATCAATCAGCAGTCCTTCGACCTCGCCGTCATACTCCTCACCGCCCTCGCCTGCGTGCGATTGCTGTTGTAAGCCCGAGCCGCCTGCATAACCCTGTTTTACAGGCGGAGTGTTCAGGTTTCAGGTTTCAGGTTTCGGGTTTCAGGTTTCGGGTTTCAGGTTTCGGGTTTCGGGTTTCGGGTTTCAGGTTTCAGGTAGTAGCTCGCTCAACCACAGTGAGTTGCGCGTTTTCTGAAACCTGAACACTGAAACCTGAAACCGGCGCTTGCAAGGGTTTGCAAGCGCCTCAGCCCTTGTTATCAAGCACTTATCAACAGTTGATAACAAGTTATTCATAACTATATAAACTATTGCATTGCAGATACTTAAGATGTTATAAATTTGTTCGTAACCTGTCAGTTCGCGGGTTGTTGATAACGTGATGATAACTCGTTCTTGATTTGCAGGCCCGATATCGGCGATAGTGTGCGCAACCGGCGCCTCCCTGTTTCGTTGATTTACGCATTCTTGATGGAAGCGCGGGCGTCCCGCCCGCTTTGGGAAGCACGCGTAACTGCCAACGGTGTGGGCGGGACGCCCGCGCTCCCAGGAAAGCACCGAGACGGGGATGCGCCCGTGCACGCACGAAATCCATGGAACGTTTATCTCCAGAACTGGCGGGGCGGCTGCGTGACGCGCGGCGTGTGAAGGGGCTGTCGCAGCATGCGCTGGCTCGTGAGGCCGGGTGCACGCAGTCGGCCGTGAGCATGATGGAGCTGGGGCGGCCGGATGCCGTGTCGCGCGAGACGTTGCGCAAAATCGGCGCGTTGCTGGATGTCGAGGTGGGGGAGGCGGACGGCGCGCGGCCTGCGGGAGGGGAATGCCCGGCGGCGGGCGGGCGCGTCTGCTGTCCGCAGGCCGAGTGTCCCTCGAACGTCCCGTTTGCGGTAGCCGGCTCGGTTGTTTTCCAGCCGCGGCCGCAGCCTGCGGGCCGCGCGGGGGTCTACTGCGGCTTTTGCGGCGAAGTGCTGCTGACGGCCTGTCCTGTCTGCGCGCGGCCGCTGGGCGAAGGCGGCCATTGTCGCGAGTGCGGCGCGGCCTATGTGAATCCGCCCGCCGCTCCCGTCCTGACGCCCGCCGCCTGGGCCGCCGAACGGCGCAGGCAGATCGCCGAATGGCGCGCGTTGCTGTAAGAGGCGCTTGCAAGAGAGGAGTCAGGAGTCAGAATACAGGAGTCAGAATAATCGAACACCCATTCTGAATACTGAATACTGGCTTCTGAATACTGCGCTTGCAAAACCGACGAAGGAGGTTTTGCAAGCGCCTTATGGACCACGCTGCCAGGTGAGGATGGACAGGTTGCCCTCTTCCGCCAGCTGGGCGAGGCGCGTCTGGAGGGCGGCATCGAGCGCTTCGTCGCGGTCCCAGACGATGAGGAGCGTCCGCTTTGAGACGGCGCCCGACTGGCGGCGCTCGCTCATGATAACGGCCATATCCTCGAGCATCGCGCGGCAGGGGGCGTCACCGCTGATGACCGGAACGTAGCGGCCGAACCACGCGGCGTCGAAGGCGAACTCGCTGCCCGTCGGCAGCCTCGCCGCGCCATAGCGGAGGATCGGCACGCGCCACAGCGGAATTTCGGCGAACGTGATTTTTCGCTCGCCGCGGCGGAGCAGGCGGACATAGCGGACCAGTTGCGGCGGCCAGGTGATCACTCCCTTGCCCAGCCACAGGCCCCCCGCGCCAAGCCCGCGCAGCCGCGCGCGGGTCCATCGGCCCAGGCGCGCCAGCGCGCGGGGCAGCCCGCGAAGCAGGACGGCTTCCCGGTCATCGAGCCACCGCGCGACGCGGGCCAGCCCCCGAGCCACGGCGCCCCGATGCTGCCACAGCCGCGGACCCAGACGCGCCAGCGCCAACGCCAGGGCCGCCGTTCCCATCCAGAGGCTCCGTCCGGCGCCAGCCAGCCGCCGCGGGAGGGGCTGGCCGGCCGCCGCCCCTGCGGTTGCCCGGCTCAGACCGTCGTCCGGCCGCTTGGACTGCCGCCCCAGGAACCGGGACAACTCGCCCAGTATCCGCTGCACATGATCATCCATCCGCTCCAGGAAGCGGGTTGTGACCTCCACACGCCGATGCCACGACGGCGCGATCCGGCTCCACAGACCCGTCGCGAACCGGGCGCTCCGCGCGAGCCTCTCGCCCAGGGCCTGCCAGCGCCGCCGCAGATAAGCCCCGGCCTGGGGCCACACCGTGTCGGCATGGTCTCCGAACCACGGAATGAACAGGGAGAGCCGTGACACGGCGGACTTCGACGCCCAGAGCGGGCGCCGGCCGAAATAGATCACGTTCTCGCCCTTGCGGATCGCGCGTCCGAGGAAGGCTTCGGGAGGCGCATACGGCTCGTCGCCCGGCCGCAGCGTCTGCGTGGGTCGCTTGGGCGAGAACGCATCGATCGACCCGCCCGACAGCGGCAGCGGCCACCACGTGTTCCACGGTGCGTTAAACGTCACGACGTAATTCCACAGGAGCGTCATCACTGCGGCGATCAACACCAGATTGATCAGCATCCGGGAGAGGCGATGGATCTGGCGGACGACGCGAAGCTGGGCCTCTTTCATGTAAACCACTTTTTTCTCGTGAGCCAGCCCCTCAGCCTCCGCGTCTGACCCCCCATTCTCGTCGAGCGACACCGGAGCGCCGGCGCCGTCCACCTGATTCGTCCCCCGGACCTTGGCCACCTGATTCGTCCCCCGGACCTTGGCGCCCGGCTGGGTCGCGCCCGGAACGGTGCGGCTCTTTTTGCCTCTCTCGCGCCAGGTTGGCGTCGTCCCGGAATAGCCGCCCTGCACGAGATCCTCGGGAGTATCCTCCGCGAAGGTCACTCCGGCGGCGAGATCTTTCGTTTTTTTGGGGGTTGCGGCCGCCTCATCGCCGGTTTCGGCGTTCGGGGTCTGTTCCGCGGCGGCGGCCTCATCCGCCTTCTCTTCGGCTTCCAGCGCTTTCTCCGCCGCCATCTGTTTCCGCATCTCTTCGGCCCGGTCGAGTTTGATCCCCGAGAACCAGTAATCGTTCTTCAGTCCATAGAGCATCGAGGCGAGCAGCGCCAGCCCCACGGCGAGCAGGTAGACGCGCGGCCGCGAGGCCTGGCGCATCACCCGCACGAGGACATAGAGAGACCCCGCCCAGGCGATGAGCGCCAAGGCCCCCAGCAGACCCGTGTAGGGGAAGAGTTTGTCGATCATTGTTTACGGAGCTTCCGCGTGAGTTCAAGGTAATTGGTGAACGAGTAATAGATGATGTTCACACCCATCTCCAGCGCGCCTTCGGCCTTCTGGGCGGAGAGGCCGCCGCGGTTGTTCTTCCAGGCGTCGTTGATATCGCCCGGATGGTAGAAGACCCCCCAGCGTCCCTTGTACTTGATGCCCAGGGCCCGCGTGCCGCCATGATGCCACAGAGGCGGGGCGCCGTTTCGGAACGCGAACGGAAGCTGGAAGATCACGTCATCGTCGGCGATATTCAGCAACGGCTCGCCGGGGAAGACCCGACGGATGAATCCCCGGAAATGCTGGTCCCATTGCGGACTCCCGCAATCGGCAAACAGCATGCCGCCGCCCTGGATGTACTCACGCAGGATTCTGACATCCCGGTCCGAAACCCCGATGCCGCCATCCCCGGTCATGTAGACGAACGGCGGCGCAAACCCCTTGGGATAGCGGGCGAGCAGCGCGATGCTGTGGGCCTCGGTCTTGGTCGAGGTCTTGAACTGGGTCAGTTGACGGAAGTAGTCCAGGAAGTTCAGGTCTGCGCGCGTCGCGGTCTCCATCCCGTCATCCCAGCCGGAGCCGTCGTATTTTAACCGGATGAAGCGCACGAGACCCTCGTCCATGCCATCCGGCCAGCCGCCCGTGTTGCCGCCGCCCACACCCATCTTGCCCCCTTTTGAATGCACGCGGCTGGTATTGGTCTCGTAGGTCGAGCGGGACACTTTCTCGACCTCCTCCGAAACCGGGGAATCGTCCAGCTTCGGAAAGTTGAACGTGATCGGGGAGTATTTGTTGATGATCGGGCGTTTTTTGGGTTTCTTGACCTTGACCACCTGAATTTTTGTGGCAACGGCGAGATTCCCGCTCCCTTTCTTGATGCGGTAGGGGTTGACGCAACCGGGAACGAGCGTCAGAAGCCAGGGCAGGATGAAGATGATGAAAAAATGGAGGTGGCTGCTGGCCCACAGACTCTTGCGATAGCGCGGGTCGCCGCCGTGGGTTCGGATATTTTCGAGAAACCGGTCTCCCGTGGCCGGCTCGGTCTCGTCATTGCCGAGCCACTGGCGGATCGCCGCGCGCCGCCACGCGAGGAGGTACAGAGCGGCGATCACCGCGCTCGCGAGCAGGACCGGCCAGAGGAGCTCCCACCGCCACATGAACACGTCATACGCGGCGGCCTTCTTCCCGTCCAGGCTCAGCCCCTTCTTCATGATGACGCCGGTCGCCTGATGCGCGACCACCCCGCACATCAGCGCCAGGGCGTAGAAGAGCAGACAGGCCTTGCGGTAGAGGCTGAGCGTGATCCGGTTCCGGAGGAAGACGCTGATGCCCGCCGTGGCCAGCAGCAGGGTCGCGGTCAGGCACGCGACCAGCGAGGTGAACAGGATCAGGCGGTCCACGCCCTCATAACCCAACATCTCCGCGACATCGGCATGGCGGAGGCTCCACAGAAAATAGCGATCCGGCAACTCCAGCGAAAAAGTCCCGCACACCCACGCTGCCAGACTCATCAAGAGACACAGCAGCGGCGGCCAGGTGAACAACTTATGTCGTCTGTTGGGCATGTGGTATCAGCGTCCGTCGTTCGGAAACCATGCGGGTGGGGCGGGGTGCTTCACTTGCCGCCGAGATTGGGTTCGTCCAAAACCGTGCTCAGCTCGCTGCCCATCGTGGGCATATCCTCGGGGGCGGCGACGTCGGTCATCCGCCTGGCCACGGCCGAGTTGGTGGCGCCCGCGGGAAAACCCTCCAGATAGCGCGACTGGGCCGTGTTCGTGTTGGCGGGGGGTGCATTGGTGGTGGTGGCCGCGGCCGGCACGGTGTTGGTGGCGCCGGCCACGCCATTCGTGCCGATCACCGCCGCGGCGGCCGCGGCAGCCTGCGCCTTGGCCTGGCGCTTCTTTTCGGCCTCTGCCGCAGCCTTGCGCTCCACCGCCCCCTCCGGGTCGACATAGGTGTCGCGGATGTACGTGAGCGATGTCATGCCGACGACCACCACGTGGATGGCGATGGCGACAATCGTCCAGAAGGCGATGCGCTTGCCCGCGAAGTTGGAAAGCAGGCGGTCCAGGTTCTGCGTCGATTGCTCGGTTGTCTCATTCATGGCGGTCCTATTCTCCTTGTCCCGGTCAGTGATCCCTGTCACTCGTTCTTGCGTTTCTCGCCGATGGCTACGATGACGCCCCCGGCGCTGGCGATGGCATCGAGCACCGGCTCGAAGACCCGTTTTGAGGCGAAGCGGTCACACTTGAACAGCACCATCCGCGCTTTCGGCGTGGTCTTGTTCTCGAGCGCCTTCTCGATCAGCAGCTTGACGGTCTGCACGTCATTGACCAGCTCCCCGTCCAGGAAGATGGCGCCCGCCTCATCGATCACCACCGAGATTTTGGCATTCTCCACGGCCTTGAGGTCCACCGCATCGGCGGGCTTGTATTTGATCTTGCCCTCCTGGGCGAAGTTGCTGCACACCATGAAGAAGATGTTCAGCAGAAAGGCGATGTCGCCCATGCTGGTGGTCGGCACCGAGATGCCCATCTTCTTTCTGCGGCGCAGTTTCACGGCTATTTCGTCTCCGTCATGATGCCGACCACGCCGCCGGCTGCGGAAATGGCCGCCATGACCTCGTAATAGTTCTGATAATCGGTCTCCGGCGTGGCGTCCATCAAGATGACCTTGGCCGCATCCTTCCGGTCGGCCAGTTTCATTTCGGCCAGCTTGGCCTTGAACGCCTCCATCGAGACATCCGCTTCCAGGAACTTGATCTGGTTCGCCTTCAGCGTGACCGTCGGCGTCTTCTCCTCGGTTTTCTTCTCTTCTTCCTTGCTGGCGGGCAGCTCGGTCTCGAACCCGACGATGTTCTTGAGCGATGTCGTGATGATAAAGAAGATGATGAGCAGGAAGGCGATGTCCGAGAACGAATCGGTCGGAACACCGCCGTCCGGCCGCCGCTTGATGAATGGCTTGAACGACATCGCGCCCTCCCCTCTCCGGCCTACGCCTTGGCCGGCGCCACGTGGTGCGTCAGGGAGACATGATCGAGAATCTCGGAACCGGCCTCAGCGGCCTCGATCTCGATGGACTCCGAGCACCCCATGAAATAATGGTGCGGGATCACGGCCATCATGGCGATCAGCAGGCCGGCGGCCGTGGTGATGAGCGCCTCCGAAATACCGGAGGCCACGATCGCGGCGTCGACGTCGCCCGCGGCGGCGATGGCGCCGAACGACCGGATCATGCCGGTCACGGTGCCGGTCATCCCGAAGAGCGGCGCCGACGTGCCGATGAACGAGAGGATGTTCATCCGTTTCTCGACGATGTTCATGGCCATCCGGGCGTAATCGGCCATCGCGTCCTGCATGATGGCGCGGAGCGTCTCGCCGTTGGAGGTGACCACCCGGTGCCGGATGTAGGATTGCAGCCCCGCGGCCATCACGGCCGACACCGGGCCCGGCGTCGTGAGGCAGATGGCCAGCGCGTCGGCATACTTGCCCGCGATCATCTGGTTCTGCACCTTGGCCCGGAGCGTCCGGACGTCCACGCGGCTGTTGGCGCGGAAGGCCATCCACCGATCCAGCGCCACGGCAACCGCCAGGACGCTTTCGGCCATCAGGATAATCATCAGGGGTCCGCCATCAATCAGTGTCTTTAACATAACCTATCCTCTTCTCATTTGCGCCAGCGCCTGCGCCGCCTCCACAGGCGGCACGGCGACGGTCTGCACCGGCAATTCGGCCGGCACGAAAACCAGTTCCCCGGTTACGGTGTTATACTGCGTCTTCCTCAGTTCCGCCAGCGGGATCCGGCGGCAGAGCGGCCGGGGGCCCTGGGCCAGGATCACCAGGGCCGTCGGGGTGAACGCCAGCCAGATGCGCCCCTTGCCGAACCAACTGCCGGTGTCTATGGCGGTGGCGGTCCGGACAACCGCCAGCACCGCCTCCCCGCCGAGGTGGCGGAGGAGCAGCTCGAGCCGCCCCGGACCGAGGGCGCGCAACTCCGCGCCGGCGGGGTCCAGCGGCTGTGCGGCTGCGGGCGGCAGCGCGTCCGGTATGCGGCGGTTCGCTCTCATGGTCGTTGCGCGTTCCTATTCCATTTGCTTGAAAGCCCCGTCCGTCAGGCGGCCGCGGGCATAGCGGGCCCACTTGGATTCGGGATAGTCCCAGGTGCAGAGCCTGAACATGCGGTAGGCGCCGACCGGATTCATCGCCTGCATATAGGCGTCGCCGCACCAGTACATGGACTGCGCGATCAGGTCGGGCGCGCCCTTCTTTTCCGCGATCACCGCCTCATAGGTGGTGATCGCCTTGTCGAACTCCTTGGCCCGGAGCCAGTTCTCGGCCGACAGCACCTTGGTGCTGGCCGCGAGCCTGTGATCGGGGAACCGCACCGACAACCGGCCGAACACCTGCGCCGCCGTACGGAAGAATTCCCGGGCCTGCAGCTTGCGCTTTCCAGCCGCAACGAGATCCGTCTCCTGGGCCGCCTCCGTCTCGAGGAGCCGGCCCTTGTTAAAGAAGAAGAGGCCGAGCCGGGAGATGGTCTCCGCGATCAGCTCGTGGTTGGGGTAGCGGTACGAGAGCTTGACGTACTCGTCGCAGGCCGTGTCGATCTCCCCCATCCGCTCGTAGACCAGCGCCTTCTTGAACTGCGCTTTCGGGGCGTACGCGCTGTCGGGGTAGCCGCTGATCACGTCGGCGAAGCGGTTGGCCGCATCCCGATAGAGCTGGTTGCGCTTCTCGGGTTGCGTGGTCTGCTCGCCCTCCTCGAACGCGAGGTTGGCCAGCAGGTAGTCGGCCTGGACGCGGAACTCGTTCTTCGGGAAGTCCCGAATCGCCTCCTCCAGCAGCTTCTTGCCTTGCGCGATCGTCCGGCGGGCGACCTCATCCTCTTTGAGCCCGCGATATTTCTTGGCCATCTCGAAGTAGGACTCGGCCATCGTGAACTGGGTCTGGACCGCGATTTCGGCATCGTTGAAGCGCTTGCTGAACGGCGTGACGGTGGCATCGGCGCCCTTGAACACCGAGAGTGCGCGATCCAGCGTGCGCCCGTCCTGGGCCGTGTACCGGAGCACGACCGTGGCGCCGTAGGGAACGGCGATCTGGTCGGCCAGCCGCGTTTCGTTCGTCATGCCCTCGTAGACGAGCTGGAGGTTGCCCTTGAACACCCCGGAGTTCTCGAACGTCTCGATCAGCGGAACCGTCTTGGCGGTCTGCGCGGCGCCATTGACGACAACCGACAGGGAGACCGTGTCCTTCTCCATCGTGAGATTGGACATCAGATCGACGACGCGCAGATACAGCCGGTCCCCCACATAAAGCGCCGAGAGCGGCTCCCTGTACCGCTGGTCCATGACGTCAAAGATCGGATCGCCGAACAGGCTGACATCCCACACCTCCCACTTCGGCTCGGCCTCGGCAGGCGAGCTGTTCATCGCCACGCGCAGCCGGTCGCTGGGCCGCACCCGCAGCGTGGGCCACGGGAACGTGCGATTGATCGACGCCGACTGGCCATCCTCCGTGAGGCAGGCGACGTCAAACACGCCCATCTCCACGCCTTCTTCCTCCTTCTCCTGATACGTCGGCATCTTCATCTGCTCGAGCGAGCCGGGCGCGGTCGCGATGCTGAACACGTAGCGGCCGTCGTCCGCCACCGAGCCGGCGAACTTGTCGCCGACGAGCGTGGTCGAACCGTACGTCACCGGCATTTCGCCGGCGGCGCCGCCGCCCCGCAGCGCCCGGTAACGGATCGTTCCGGGCAGTTTCGGGTCGAAAGGCGCGCCATTGGTGACCACGGGCTTCATGCCCGCCGGCAGGATCTGAACGAATATCTCGGCCTCGCTGAGCGCGGAGAACGCGAGGGAGGGGTTGAGCAGCTCGGCCACCAAGAATCCGCCGTACGGAATTTTCACCGGCCCCTTCGGAACCGCGCTTTCCGGGCGCACGCCCGTCAGCGCGTATGCAGGCGCAATCGCCTCGAGGCTTTCGGCCGTCTTCTTGGACGCCGGGGCGCTCACGGCCACCGCCCGCCCGTCCGCGTTCAGGGGCCTCGACGTGAAATCATACACGCGCAACTGGGACTTCATCGGGCCCAGTGGCGGCTCGAGCTGCACCACCCGGTCCCAGGGCACGCCGAAATCGACGTTTTCCTTGTCGCGGTAGGTGATCACGAGATCGTCTTCCTGGGTCACGGTGATTTCCGCCGGCCGCTTGGCCTCGCCCAGGATCGGGAAGAACCGGCTGACGAACAAGCCGCTGGCCGGCTTGTTCTCCAGCATCACCAGGTCGGTCTTGCTGCCCGTGACCGTCGCGCGCACATGCACGGGGACCTTGTCCGGATTCGCGGTCTCGTCGGCGTCGGGGTCGTTGACCACGATGGCCATCGGTTCGTCCGGCCGGAACCGGTTGTTCGGCAGCAACAACGCCCGGCGCTCGCCCGCCGGCGTCACATCGCTTTCGATCAGATAGGCCTTGAGCGACGCATTGTAGAAGGTGGTGGACAGAAACGCCTCCAGTGTCTTGCGCGCCGGCGTGATCACGGTCCGGTCTTCGTAGGTGATCGTGATCTTGTCGCCCGGGACGATCTCGAGGATATCGTTGCCGCGCATGGTGATGAGATCCTCCTTGGCGGGGAGGACCTGCTTGCCGGCCGCGTCGGTCAGCGCGATCTTCCGGATTTCAGGGGCGCCGGACTCGAAATCAAAGATCTTGAGACGCAGCACCCGGCCGCGGGTTTCGGGGGCGAACGCGACATCAAACACGGTCCCGTCCGGGTTGGCCTTGATTTCCGTGGGCTTGAACCCGGGCGGCGCCTGGTGCTCCGGCCACCCGGCGGGGGTGAAGACCGCCTCCGGCACGGGCGCGGTATAGGGGGCCGTCTCAACGTCCCAGAGGAGCTGATAGCCCCCCTCCGCGCCGCTGGGAATCACCGCATACAGGTCGAGCGTGTGGTACCCGCGGGTCAGCGTGACGGTGTTGTTACGGTCATTGCTGCCGGGGGGCGCCCCCTGTTGCGCGGCCCCCAGGGCTCCGTCAATGGCGAGGTAATAGGTCGGTTCGACCCGCTTCGCCGGATCCGACTTGGCATCCGCCTGGGGCTGGACGGTAAACGTGCGCTTCTGTCGTTTCTGAATGTAAAACGTCCCCTGCAGATGGGCCAGCGTCAGGCCGCTGGCGCTCTTCCCGCCCAACTTCGCCTCGGCCGCGCGGACCGCCTGGCTCAGATCGCCGGACACATGGCCGGGCGCGATCTCGATCGGATTATCGAACTGCAGCCGGCCGACATCAAAGAACTCCTTCACCTGCGCCTGTCTATCGGTCGGCGTGAGCAGGCCGGCCGCAAGCGTCGACGCGGGCGGGCCATAATTGACCAGGCGCAGACGGAGGGAGCCGTCCCAGGCCGCCGTGGCGCCCGGCCACGAACCGACCATCGCGAACTCGGAGCCATTCATGGACGTTTGCAGCGCGAACCGCTTGAGCTTGCGGCCGGCCACGTCCGCCGTCATCGTGAGCTTGCCGAAGGCGACGCTGTCTTTCAAGTCAATGGAGAACGTCTTGTTCCGATTATCATCGGCCGACCCGGCCCACGGCAGCAGCTTCGGGTCGGCGACGATCACCGCCGTGGGGTCGCGCCCCTCCGCCGTATCGGAGGCGAATGCGGTGGCCGGCGCCGACAGCGTCGCCAGCTTGCCCTCGAACACGCCCGTGTGGGTGTCCGTTTCGGTCAGAACCACCCGTTTGACCGTGTCCCCGCTCGTCGCCGCGGCCCGGACGGTGAGCGTGTCTTTCTGGTGCGTCGTGTTGCCGTCCGGATCGATCACGCGGATATAGATGGGGTTGCCGGGTTTGATTTCGGTGCTGGAACGGACCGCGCTGAGCTTGACCTCGGCGCCCTCTTTGGGCGCGTTCAGCAGTTGCAGGAGCTGCGCGCCTTCGGCCGATTGGGCGCCGGATCTCGCCAATTCGCGGCGCAGGCTCGCCTCCATCGCCATCCGTTCCTGATCCTCGCGCGTCGGTATGCTCCCGGAGGCCGCATACAGCTCGCCGTCGGTGATCACGCCCAGGGTGCCGATATCGTCACGGGTGATGTTGGCGACCTTGCGAAAGCGCTCGGACAGTCCAAAGTGAACCTTGTCCCCGCCGAGCACCTGCAGCAGATGGTCACCCTTGACCAGGGGCGCCATCGTCGTGGGGATCTCCCCGCGGAAACGCGTCTTGGAGTCGCCGAAGGGGAACAGCTGGAAGAACTCTTCGTCGCCGGAGTCGGTCCAGGCGCGAATCTCGATATCCGCGGCCTTGCGCACGATCGACAGATTGCGATCTTCGAGATTCACCCGGAACGGCCGTCCGGGAATGATGGTCTGCTGATCGGCCGGAACGCCGATCCGGATATCCGTGGCCTCGATCAGCTTGGCGGTCTTGAAGTTCACCTTGCCTTCGAGCAGGCCCGCCTCGCTGTGGTTCGGCGCGATGGCGAACACGCGCGCGACTTGTTCGCGCGCGCTGGCGTAATCCTCTTGGTCGAATTTGAGCAACGCGATCTGATAGCGCGCCTCGGCCTGGATGGAGGTGTCGCGGAGACGGTCGAGCTTCTCGAGCCGTTCGAGCGCGGCGTCGTACGAGCGCATCAACCGGTCCACTTCGGCGATCTTCAGTTCGGCGCGATAGCCGCCCGGGGTGTCGGCAAAGTCCTTCGACGAAACGATCCGGTCATACTGGGCCTTGGCCTGGGGATACTGCTGACGGGCGAAGGCGATGTCGGCGTAGGCGATCTGCACCTGGGCCCGGGTCCCCGTGTCGAAGCCCTGCGGGGCCGCCTCGATCCACTGGAGCAGCGTCTGCGCGAGTTTTTCGGCTTCCTCAAACCGGTCGAGCGCCGTGAGGCGCTGGACGATCCAGATGACGAAGCCCAGGTCCAGATCCTTGAATTCCGTGAGCGCCAGACCCGGATTCTGGGTGTACAGGTCCCACGCGCTGTCCGTCCGTCCGGCGTGGAAGAGCGCCTGGGCGGCCAGGATCGTGTACCGCCGGTCGCTCCGGCCGACCGTCAGGGATTCGCCCACCCGCGACTGCATCTTGGTGCGGATCGCGGTCAGCGCGTTGCGGATGTCATCCGGAAGCCGGGAACCCGCGACGGCCAGGCCGATCGTGCTGTGCGCCGCCGCCGGCACGGTCCGGTCCTCCTCGATCAGCTTGCCCGCGATGCCGCCGAGCAGCGCCATCGTTTCACCCCGGCCCAGGGCGATGCGCCACATCTCGGGGATCAGGGGCAGCAGCTCGGTGATCTGGTCGCGCGCCAGCAGACCGTCGTTGACGAGCTGGATCAGCCGATAATCGGTCGGACTGTAGACGGCCCACCGGGTGTAACGCAGACACCCGGCCAGGGCCAGCACTTCGTCCTCCGTCAGCGGCGCGGTCCCCCCCAGTTGCAGGCTGTTGACCTGCTGCAGGGCGGGCATCGGGAACGGATACGGGGCGTTTTTGGCGAGCGCGGTGTAGGCGCGCAGCCGGTCGAAGAAGGCCTTGCGCTCGTCGGGCGTCTTGACCGGCATCACGGCGAGCGACCACAGGCCGGCCGCCGGCGGGTCAAACCGGGTCTTGCCGAATTCGGCCTCGATCTTCTTCTGATAGTCGCCGAACGCCGCGCCGGAGGCCGACCGGATCCGCTCCGCGGCCGCGAAGTAATCGTCGCGCGAAACCTGCGCCGGCTTGCCGGGCGCGCCCAGGAAAACCGCATACGACGTGTCGGCCGCATACTTCTCGGCGATCGCGTTGGCCACTTTCTTCTCGCCGTCGCCGGCGTAGTTCCAGTACGACTGATCGACCTTTCCCGTCCGCTTGATCTCGGCCGCCATGCGGTCATCAAACCACGACTGCTGCGGGTACTTGGCCTGCAGCGCGGGGAATTCGCGCACCATCGCCAGATAGCCGCAGACCGGGCTGGGGGCGTAATGGCCGCCGTTATTCTTGGTGAAGATGTCGCGGTCGATGATCTCCCCGAGGACCGCCTGCGCCTGTGCGCCCTCCGGCCGCGCCACCCCGCGGTACCAATTGAACACGTCTCCGTCCCACTGGTCTTTGGCGGAGCGCGCCTGGATCGCCTTGGCCAGCACCTCCGCGAGCTTGTCGCGCAGCGCATTGTCTTCCGCCCGCGGGCGGAGCACCACACCCCAGTCGAGCCGCCAGCCGTTGCGGGTCGCGAGCATCTGCGCACAGACCGCCGCGCCGCGGCGCTGCGCCGGGTCTTCCTGCCGCAGCGCGAGCTGGTCGGCGAACAGGCCGATCTGGTGGTCCAGACAGGCCAGCGCGTCCGCGCGCGGCGTCATGAGGAGCGCGAGCAGCTTCTCGCCGAAGGGGGTCTTGTTCTTCTGGTACTCGCGAACGGACGCATACAGGGACTTGGCCGCCGTCGCATACGCGGCGGCGTCGCCGGCCTCCACGGCCTTGAGCAGCGAGGCGACGTCCCGGCACTGCTGATTCGGCGCCTTCGCCGGGTCGGCCTTGGCCGCGATGGCCTGCTTGAAGGCCTCTTCGATCTTGGCGATCTGGGTCACGACGGCTTCCAGTTCCGCGCGGCGCCTGACCTCCGCCTCGCCCGTCTTGCCGGCCAGGCTGTCGGCCTGCTTGCGCATCGTCTGGCTCCACGCGCGGAAGGCGGTCTGCGCGGCCTCGAACACCCGGTCGCGGCTCTCAACCCCCGCGTAGGGCACGAGGGGCGCCCAGTCCAGCTTGCCCAGCAGGACGATGAAGCGGTCCCGGCGCGCCGCGTCGGTGCTGCAATAATTCCAGGCGTTGAGCAGCGCGTGGCGGATATGCTGGGGGGAGAAGGGCGTCATCACGCTGTTCAGGAGGGGGCCTTCCAGGAAGGCCAGATACGCCTCCTGGGCATAGGCGTCGCGATCGGCCGGCTGGGGCAACCCCTTCAGGTTGACCCAGGCGGGGATGATCTGGTTAAAGACCAGATACGGGAATACTTCGACGTCGCCCTGCGGGATGGGCCTCTGCACGGCTGCATCCCGGAAGGGCATGTACCACGACTCCTGCGCGAGCAGGTGCTGGATCGAACCGATGGGGTCGTTGGCGGCCGCCAGGGCGTTGATCACCGCGGCGATGTAAAACGTCTGGCCGGCCAGGAACGGAGCCTGGGCCTTGTAAACCGCCGGGTTGGTGGCCTGCGTGATCCACGGCAACTGTCCCGTCGCCGCGGCCTTCTGGAACGCCTGCGGATGCTTGCCGCCGAGCGCGATCCACTGGTCGGGCGTGGCCAGCCCGGCGGGCAGCCCGGCCCACGACCAGTTGATGAAGGCGATCTGCTCGGCTTCGGGGAGCTTGCTGAAGGCGTAGGTGGCGAGGAACTCGCTCTTCTGCGCGGCGGCCGCGCTCCAGAGGCCCGAATCCGGCTGCCCGGCGCCGCGGCCGGGCGCGGCCGGCAGGTCGGGTCCGCCGGCGAAGGCCGCCATGATCTGGATCAGCGTCTGCGCCGTCGGCGCGGCGTCCAGGTAGGCCCGCGCGGCGGCGAGGACCGGGTCCAGGGCGCGGGCGAGCGCGGGGGCATCCCGCCCGACGCGGGTCTCATGAAACGCGATGTTCTCGATCAGGAAGGCGAGGCGCGCCTGGCGAATCGGATCCTCGCGGATGAGCGGGATCAGGGCGCGCGCCGGAATGATCGCCTCGGCGTTTCCGGGATAGACGGTCTCCAGCCGGTTGATCAGCCGGTCCAGATGGTGCCAGTAGATGAAACGCTCCTGCTCCAGCGGCAGTTTCTCGGAGAAGGCCGTCAGCAGCCGCTTGGCCATGGCGCCGGTGGCGCGGTTCTGGAAGCCGGTATCGAGATACCACCCGTCGTATTGCCTGGGCAGGGCCGCCAGACGGAATTTGTCGCCGAAGTCGTTGTTCGCGGCCCACGCCTCGACGCCCTTCCCGGCGTAGTCCGCCAGGACTTGGAAGCACTCGCCCGCCGCCTGGGATGAATCGGCGTCCACCGGCGCAATCTGGAGGAACTGCCGGTAGCGCGCGGCCGCGGCCTGATAATCGCCCGCCAGCTTCGCATTCTCCGCCGCCAGGCGCAGGATCCGGGGACCCGGATCGGCGCGCCGGGACAGGTAGCTGCGCACGACACTGGAGACCCGCTGGGGCTGGCCGAGGTCACGCCCCTCCTGCAGCAGGGCGATCAGCTCATCCGGCTGCAGGCCTTCCACCGAGCTTTGCGCGCGGCCCAGCAGCTCGTCAAATTTAGCCGTCCGCGGGTTTGCGGCCGCCGGGGCGGCTGCCGGGGCGGCTGCCGGGGTTTGCGCCACCGCCGTCCAGACCGACCCGAGAACGCACGTGACAAGCATGAATCGTTTCATAAAATGTTTCTCCTGTTTCGTTCCGTACAACGGTTACATCACCCGCGCCTCGATCTTGGGCAGAAGCTGTCGCGCGGTCTCGGCATGCGGACTGTCGGGGTATTCCAGCAGGAGCTTCTTGCACTTCTCCTGAGCTTTGGCAAAATCGCCCGTCTGGAAGGCGACCTTCACCCACTTGATCAGCATGGTGTCGAGGAAGGTGGCGTCGGGATAATCCTGGAACGTCTGTTCCAGCAGCGAATTGGCCTGCGCCAAATCGTTCTGGGCGATGTTGTAGTCGATCACCTTGCCCAGCGCGGGGCCGGCAAAGATGCTTTTGGGATACCGCTGCACGCACGTCATGTACGACTGGATCGAGACGCTGTCGCCGGCTTTGAACATCGCCTCGCGAGCCTCGCCGCTCGCCTTGGCCAGCTTCGCCTGATAGCTGGCTTCCTGGGTCTTGGCGATCTCGAATTGGGCCTCGGCCTTGGCGTCCATGGCGGCGCTCGGCAATTGCGTGATCTGCTGAAACACCGCGATCGCCTCGCCATACTGTTTTTCCTCCAGCCGGATCTTGCCCACGCCGAGCAGCGCGTCCCCGACCAGCGGCGAGTCGGGATAGAACCGGCTGAACGTCGCGCAGGTCGCCAGAGCCTCCGCAAGCTGGCCGGCCTCGATGTGCAGCTCCCACTTGACCTTGAAGGCATCCTGCTTGAGCGCTTCGCCAACGTCGCGGTTGTCGCTGCGGATGACCGACTCGACACGCGTGATGCCTTCGGCGGCCCGGGCGACGGTGCCGTTCACCAGCCCCATGCTTTTGAAGATGCGGGCCAGCTCGAGATAGGCCGTGGCCTCGACCAGATTCTTTTTCGCCCGCAGCACGGGATCAAACACCACGTCCGTGGTCGATTTGACGGTGCTGTCGACCTCGCCCGCCACGGTCACGACGGCATCGACGACGCGCGGCGCGTCGCCCTGAATGTGCTGATTGTCGGTGTAGGCGACGTACACGTCGTCTTCGACGCAGCAGGCGAGCTGGTTGTCCGACTGATCGGCCGGCAGGGACTCATCCGCGCGCACGATGTCGACCTTGCCCGCGAACCGTCCGCTGCGGAAGACCGTGTTGGTGCTCTGCTCGACGAGTTTCACGTCGACGCGGTCGCGCGTCTGGTAGCGCGTGGCGCCGGCATCGGCAAACGCCGACTGGGCCTCGTCCTCCGCGCGGACCTTGTAGCGGGAGATCACGCTCAGGGTGACCGTTTCGGCCTTGTCGCTCGTGTCCAGATCGGCGTCAACCACCTGGATGAAGAGCGGCAGGGCGAGAAACGCGGCGGGCGCGCGCGTCTCGAGGTCGCCCATCATGAAGTCGATCGATCCGGTGGAGACCATGCGCACCGAGGCCGTGCGCGGGACATTGCCCGCGCCGTCCTTCGTGCTTTCATCGACGAACGTGGCGGTCACCTTCTGGCCGCCCACCACCTGAAGCACGCGGTCGCCCGGCACGGGAACGCCGATCGCCGTCGGCAGCGAGCCGATCAGGATTTGCGCATCGGGCGTCAGGAGCGCGCAGTCGACGGTCTCCTTGTCGCCCGCATCCGTCTCCAGCCTCAGCGTGATCTTCTTCCCCATCTTCAGCATGATGGGGAAGTCGGCGTCCTCGACCTTGACGTAGAAGCGCCGGCCGGCTTCGGCAAAGGCGATGGTCGGGCTGTCGGGGTCCAGAAAGGTGCCGACCAGGCTCAGCGCTTCGATCGCCTTGGTCCAGTTTTCCTGGGCGAAGTGGCACATGCCGATGTAATAATAGGCCTGGTTGGCCCACAGGGTGTTGGGATACTTGGTCGTGATATGGCGGAGCACGGGGAACGCCCGGGCGTACTGCCGGGTCTGAAAATAGGCGGTCCCCATGAGGTACATCGCCTCCAGAAACCACTCGCGATCCTCGCCCACGGCGAGTTTGTTTTCCGGTTCGAGTACCCGCAGCCGGTTCAGATAGCCGATCGCCTCCGGAATCTTTTCGTTGGCCTTGATGTAGTGCCGACCCAAGGCCAGGCACGCGGGGAAGACCGAGCGGGAGCGCGGGAACTGCGCAAGCACCGTCTCGATCATCTTGATGCCGCGGTCGCGTTCGCCCGCATCGAGCAACTCCTTGCCGAGACCCAGCAACCGCCGCGCGTCGAGTTCGCCCGAAGCCGCCGCCGCCGTCCGGTCCGTGGCCGCCGTGCGCGACGCTTCGGGTTCGCCCGCCGCGGGCGCCGCGTTCGGCCACAGCCACACGCCCGCCCCCGCCATCAGGGTGACGACGGCCAAACGGGTGATTCGCTTGCTCTTAGGGTGCATCTGTTGTTCCTCCTGACGCTATTCCCAGGCGCTCCAGTTCGATATGCGCCGTGTTGGACTCCCCAGACTCTGGGTATTTCTTCATGACATCCCGCAACGCGCCAATGAAATTGGCCTGCTCGTTCGCGCCCCGATAGACATACGCAATTCGCAACGCCGCCCGTGAAGCCGATCCCGGAAAGAACTTCTCGATCCCGCGCAATTCCGCCAGCGCCGGATCCTTCTGCTTCAGGCGCAGCAGATTCTCGGCGATCCGGAAGTATTTCTCCGGCTCGTTGGATGAGATCTTGTAGCACTCGTTCGCTTCCGCGAATTTGCCGGACACCTCGAAAAGTTCAGCCCGCTGCCACTGAGCCCGGTCCGCGTACACGGGCATCTTGATCACCTCTTCGGAGACCTTCAGCCCCTTTTCGGTGAAACGTCTGGCATGGTAAGCCCAAAGCAGCGTGGCGCGTCCAAGATCGTGGTCCTTCATGCTCTGGCAGGCGCTGACGAACAGTTCTTCATCAACCCCGATGGCCCAGCCGACGAATGCGGCGCGGTCCTGGTCGGTCCACTGGTCCTGCTTGATGTTGCCGTAGGCGTTCTTCGCCATCGAAATGTCTTTGAGCGAGTTCACCATGACCTTCATCAGCCGGAAAACCCCCGCATTGTCCATCTGGCCGAAGTTGATCTTGCCGTAGTATTCCTTGATCTTCGCTTTCTGGTCTTTCTTGCCGAACTCCTCCATGAAACGGAACACGAGATCGAAGAGGCCGGGCTTGTAGGTCGCCGCAAACTGCCGGTCCAGGCGCGCCACCCACTTGTCGATGTCGCCCTCCTCGCGATAGCGAAACTCGGCCCAGACCAGGCGGAACTCGTTGTCGGCGAGGAAACGGCCCTCCATGGCGTCGGCCCAGTACCGGTAGTACGCGATGCGCTGGGCGTCTTCCTCCTTCGCAAAGGCGCCGAACCGGTCGATCAGGCGGCACATGTCCTGCCAGTACTTGGTCTCGTCCGGCGCTTCCGGGTTCTGCCGCGTGGTCTTGGCGCGGGTGTAGAAGTCGCTCATCTTCTGGTTGTCGGGCAGCAGCCGGATGTAGATGTAAGCCACCCGCTCGATCGCCTGCCGCGCCGATTCGGGGTGGAGCGAGCGAAAATCAACGGCGGCCTGGTCGTAATATTTGAGCGCATCGGCATACTTCTCCTCGCGATACAGCTCGTTCGCAATGCCGACGCGCGCCGGTCCGGCAAGTGCCTGCTTCGCATAGCCGGGGTCCTCCACCATCTTCCTCCACGCGGTCACGGCGTACCTCTTGTTGCCGTTCTCGAAATGACACGCCCCCTGATAGTACAGCGCGGCCGCGGCATACGGCACGTCATCCGGGAAATAATCGACCACTTCCTTGAACGTCTGCACCGCCTCGTTCCGCTTGTTGTCCAACATCTGGCTGCGCCCTTTGCGCAGCAGCGCGTAGGCCACCGCGGGCGAGCGGGGGTTCGCCACGACAAAGGCATTGTACTCGACGACGGCCGTCCGATATTCCTTCGCGAGGAACACCTTGTCGGCCTTGCTCAACGTGGTCGCCTCAAAGGTGTCCAGCTTCTTGAAATCAGCCTCGGAAATGGTGACCTCGTCCCGGGGGGATTGGGCGCGGACGAGGCCGACGGCCAACACCCCGACGCACAACAGCCACACGCCCAGACGGCCTGCGCGCCGCCCGTCCCGTTGATCCGCAAATGGCCTTTCGATCCCCCGCATAACCCACCGCCCCTGATGCTCACCGCGCACACCCAATATGCGCCGGCCGGGTAAAAGCAACAAACATGCCAGATCCGAAACATCCGCCGGGCCGCACGGAAGCCCCATTCAGACAATCAAGCCGGTGATCATACTGCATTTCCGCCCCGGCGGTCAACGATTCCTTCGGGGCGTGTCGTAATCGGCAAGGTTCCTCCCGCGCCGGAAGCGCTGGCAAAAAACCGCCATCCCCCCCGGGGCCGTTCCCGGCCCGGCGATGAATGGCGGTTCCTGCATACTCGATGATGCAGCCCCCGATCAGGGGGTGGCGGTGTCGGGGTAGCGGAAGGCGCCCCCGGCATAGTTGCTGAGGACCAGGTCGGTACCGTCGCGGGCGATCACGTAGTCGGGCGCGATCGGTATCTTGCCTCCGCCGCCCGGCGCGTCGATCACATAGGTCGGAACCGCGTAGCCGCTCGTGTGGCCGCGGAGCCCGCGGATGATCTCGACCCCCCGGGCGACCGTCGTGCGGAAGTGCTGTGACCCGGAGATCGGATCGCACTGGTAGAGATAATACGGTTTGACCCGCATCTTCATCACGCCGTGCATCAGCGCCTTCATCGTCACGACCGAGTCGTTGACCCCCTTCAGCAGCACCGTCTGCGAGCCGAGCGGAATCCCCGCGTCGGCCAGCATCCCGGCGGCGCGGGTCGTCTCGTAGCAGCACTCATCCGGATGGGAGAAGTGGAGGCTCATCCAGAGCGGATGGTACTTACGGAGCATCCGCGCCAACTGCGGGGTGACCCGCTGCGGCAGAACGGCCGGAACCTTGGTGCCGATGCGGATGACCTCGATGTGCGGGATGGCGCGCAGGCTCGCCAGGATCCACTCCAACTGCTCGTCGGGCAGCGTCAGCGGATCGCCCCCGGAGAGCAGCACGTCGCGGATTTCCGGATGGCCCGCGATGTAGGCGAACGCCGCGCCGAGACGCTCCCGGCTGGGCGTCAGGTCGCCCTGGCCGACCACCCGCGACCGCGTGCAGTAGCGGCAGTAGGTCGAACAGAAGTCCGTGGCCAGCAGCAACACCCGGTCGGGATAGCGGTGGATCAGCCCGTGGACCGGACTCTGCCCCTCCTCGCCCAAGGGGTCGTCCGCCTCCCCGGGACAGCGCCGCAGCTCGTAGACCGTCGGTATCACCATCCGCCGGATCGCTTGATCGGGGTCGTGCGCCGACACCAATCCCATGTAATGCGGGGTGATCGCGGCCGGAAGCATCCCGGACGTCTGCTCGAGCGCGACCCGCTCCTCGGTCGTCAGGTTCACCATGAGGCGAAGCTGATCGAGGGTGTGAATGCGGTTGCGCAGCTGCCAGTGCCAGTCCGCCCATTGGGCGTCGGTCGCCTCCGGGAAGAAGACCCTCCTGAAGGCCCGGATGCGCGGTGTCATCCGCATCACCCGCTTCGCAACCGGCGCGGTGGCCGGTGCGGATATCCACTCATTCGCCGCCCCGAAGAACGACGAAATACAACTCGGAGGCTCATCGTCTTGGTCAATCAAGACGAATGGAGCCGCTCCCTCGTGCTGTGAAACTGTGTTCACTGCACCTCTCCTGCCTGTTGGGGTCTGTACCGGACCGGCGTCGACCCTGAATACGCCAACGGCCGGGCGCATCGCGCCACGGCCCTAGTGCCTGCCTCCGAAGCAGAACATGCCTTGAAACCACTGTGTCGTGTTTCCCCGCATGGTCGCTGCATGCTTCGCCCAGCCAGCCCTTGCCAACCGCCACACTCGGACGGTCGAAACCAAGGGGTCCTTTGTTAAGTACGCGTATAGAGGGTCGCGCGGACACTGTCAAGCGGAAATTTTTAAAAATGTTAAGTCGCATAATTAATCATAAGAAACCTCGCTTGAGAACCACGCTCAACACTGCCAGATCGGCCGGCGTCACGCCGGGAACACGGCCGGCCTGGCCCAAATTGACCGGACGCACCCGGCTGAGCTTCTCCCGGCACTCATACCCCAGCGCCGGGATCTTCCCATAGTCCACCCACGACGGGATCACATCGGCCTCCATCCGCAACGCCCGCTCCGCCTGCCGCCGCTCCTGCTCGATGTACCCGCGATACGCGATTTCCAACTCCACCTGTTCGACAACGACCGCGGGAAGCGCGGGATCGGCACACGGCAGATCCGCATACCGCGCCCCGGGGCGGGCCAGATGCCGCGACGCCGCGGCGCCATCGGCGAGATGACGTGCATCGAGCCGCGCACATTCAGCCGCGATCAACCGGGCATACCGCTCCGTCTCATCCCGAAACACCGGATCGGCCAGCCCCAACCGCTGCGCATGGGCAAGCATCCGAAACCGCGCATTGTCCTGCCGCAGCAACAGCCGCCGCTCCGCCCGCGACGTGAACATGCGATACGGCTCGTTCGTCCCCTTCGTCACCAGATCGTCAATCATCACGCCGATGTACGACTCCTGGCGGCCGAGCAGCAGCGGATTCTCATCCCGGACACGCATCGCCGCATTGACTCCGGCAACAAAACCCTGGGCCGCCGCCTCCTCATAACCGGTCGTGCCGTTAATCTGCCCCGCAAAGAACAAGCCCGCATGCCGTTTGGACTCCAGCCCGTGCGTCAGCTCGCGGGCGTCGATAGCGTCGTACTCGATCGCGTAGGCGTACGCCAGAAACCGGGCCTGCTCCAAACCGGGTATCAGCCGGACCAGACGCTCCTGAACCTCGCGAGGCAGGCTGTTGGATATCCCGTTCGGGTAAATCCAGGCTGAGTCGCCCCGCCCCTCAGGCTCCAAAAAGACATGATGGCTCTCCTTGTCGCCAAATTTGACGATCTTGTCCTCCAGCGAGGGGCAATACCGCACCCCCGTCCCGCTGATCCCGCCGCCATACAACGCGCTGCGCGCGAGGTTTTCCCGAATCACCTGATGACAGGCGGACGTCGTGTGGGTCAGCCAGCAGGAGACCTGCCGGGCGCCCCCCAGGACGCTATCGTGTGGCGGGCTGATGCCAGCCGCGCGATGATCCGCCGCTGGCGACTCCGGATACGCCCTGTTCCACGTGGAACATTCATTCGGCGCTCCGCCGCGGCTCGTCTCCGAGCCCGGGCACACATCCGCCGCTGGTGACGACGGGAACGCCGTGTTCCACGTGGAACATTCACCCGGCGCCCCGCCGGGGTCCGTCTCCGAGCACACATCCGCCGCTGGCGTCGCCGGGAACGCCCTGCTCCGCGTGTAACCATCGGCCCGCGCTGCCCGCACACGCGCGCCACGCCACGAAAAGAGCGGCGGCGGCTCGTCGCCCGCCTGCTCCTGGGTCTGGCAAAAATCAATGGAGGCCGGGTCGAGGCGCGGGGGTGTTCCGGTTTTCAACCGAAGCCTTTCATATCCGGCGTCGCGCAGGCTATCGGAGAGGGCCTGGGCGGCGGCGCGCCCGTCGCCTCCGCCCGGCGAGACCTCATGCCCGACATGAATCGCCCCCCCCAGCGCCGTCCCGGTTGTCAGCACGACGCAACGACCGGCGATGCGCCCGTGTCCGGCTGTCTCGACGCCGGCCAGCCGCCGCTGCGGTCCGGTGTCCGCAAAGGCCAGCGCGATGACCTCATCCTCCATCACCCAAAGATTCGGCGTGGATTCGACGACCGCCCGCAGGCGCGCCGTGTAGGCGGCCTTGTCGCATTGCACCCGCGTGGCCCGCACGGCGGGGCCGCGGCTTACATTGAGCACCCGGAACTGGATGCCGGTGCAATCCGCGTTGAAACCCATCTCGCCGCCCAGTGCATCCAGTTCATAGACCAAGTGGGATTTAGCCAGGCCGCCGATGGCCGGGTTGCAGGGCATTCGACCGATCGCGTCTCGGTGAGCGGTGATCAGCAGGGTTTTGCAGGTCATCCGGGCGGCGGCAAGCGCCGCCTCGGACCCGGCATGTCCGCCGCCGACGACAATCACATCCCACCCGTCCCCGCTGGTCCGACCGATGCTTTTCATGGCCGATAGGATAACGCGTCTTCCGCCGTTCGTCCAGCCCCGTATGATCCTCGATCCGGGGGAGTTATGCACAACACGACCCAACCGCTCCGGAAACCAGATTCACTCCTTAACTATCGATAGCGCCGCGTGTTTATGTATTCATAAACTGTTGTAGTCGTTGTATTTATGAATACATCAAATGGGGAGCCCCGTCACGCCGATGCGTTCATGGGGGGTTGATGTCGACCGGATATTGACTACTTATCAACAAGTTATGATTGGAGTCTAAGTGCTGATTCACAATTACTTACCGACACAGAAGCGCGCGAACACCGTATCCAGCAGGTCGTCGCTGTAAATGGTTCCGGTAATCCGCCCCAGCGCTTCCGCCGCTTCGCGCAGGGGAATCGCGGCGAGGACCAGTTCGTCCGGGTGTGCGAGGAGGCCGGTCGCCCGCCGGATCGCGGCATTCGCGGTTGTCAGCTCCACGGCGTGCCGCTGGCTGATCGCCACCGCCTCGTGTGTTCCCGCGCAGGCCTCCAGTTTGGCCTGCAGCGCCTCCGCAACGGGCCTCGCCCCGTCAGGCGTGAGGGCCGAACAGCGGACCCTGGCGACGGCGGCGGGGAGGTTCCAGGCGGCGGCCAGCGCCGCATTCCCGGCACAGTCGGGGCGGTCGGCTTTGTTGACTGCCACAATCGTCCGTTCAACCGGGAGCGCGGCGATCGCCTCCCGGTCCGCCGCGTCGGGAGGCGCCGTCCCGTCCACGACATAGATGACCCAGTCGGCCGCCTCTGTCAGTTGGCGGGCCCGGGCGATTCCTTCGCGTTCCACGGCGCACGCGGCGTCGCGCAGGCCGGCGGTGTCGGCCAGCCGCAACGGAATGCCGTTGAGGGTGTAACCCTCCTCGATCGTGTCGCGCGTGGTGCCGGGGGATTCGGAGACGATGGCGCGCGGATGCCCCAGCAGCGCATTCAGGAGCGACGACTTGCCGGCATTGACCCGGCCCGCGATCACCGTCAGCGCCCCGTCGCGCAGCAGTTGCCCTTCGCCCCAGGTCGCGAGCAGCGCCTGAATCCCGGTGACGACCGCGCCCAGCTCGGTTCGCGCGGTCTCCAGGAACGGAGGGGGAATCTCCCCCTCCTCGAAGTCGAGCAGGGTCTCGATGTCGGCGCACACGGCGGTCAGGCGCCCGTAAAGCGCCTCCACGCGCCGCCGCAGCCCGCCCGCCGCCTGTTCCCTCGCCGCCCGCGCCGCCCGCGCCGTCTGGGCCTGGATCACATCGAGCACCGCCTCGGCCTGCGTCAGGTCGAGGCGTCCATTGAGGAAGGCCCTCCGCGTGAACTCGCCGGGCCCCGCCGGCTCCGCGCCGGCGTGAAACACGGCCTGCAGCACCTGGCGCGCGACGACCGCACCGCCATGGCCCTGCAGCTCGACCGTGTCCTCGCCGGTATAGCTGCGGGGGGCCCGGAAAATCAGCACGATTCCGTCGTCCAGCGCCGCCCCCGCCGCGCCGTCCGCAAACGTGGCGTGAAAAAACGTCCCGGCCGGCCGCTGCGACGGCGGCCGGCCCGCGCACCGCGCCACGCGGTCGGCCACGGCCAGCGCCTCCGGCCCGGAGATCCGCACGACGGCCACACCCGCCGGCCCCGCCGCCGTCGCCAGAGCTGCAATGGTTGATCCGGGCATGCCGTCCCCCTAGTCGAAATAAACCGGCCGATCGGTCAGCCGCAGCCGCGGCGCGGGGAGCAGCGGCGCCGTGCGGCCCAGCAGGTCGCAGGCCCGCGCGGCGGCGACCGCGGCCGTCACGATCTGCGGGCCGCCGTCGTTCCAGCCCAGCCACACCGGCCTCCCGGCGGCGTCCTCGAACCGCAAGAGCCAGGCCGATCCGCCGCCCGCAGCCGGCTCCCGCCGGACAAACCGGCCGCCGGCGCCCAGGCGACCCATGAAGAGCCGCCAGGCCTCCTGCCGCGCGGCCTGTTGCGGCCCGTCGCCGGAAAGGGCCGGCTGCATCAGGACGACCTGCTCGATCAGCCCCGAACAGACGGCCAGCACCGTCCGTCTCACGAAACGCGCGAGCCGCCCTTCGGCCGCCTCGGAGGATTCGGCGCCGCCCGTCCGATCCTTCCCGCCGTCCGGGGCCGCCTCCACGATCAGAATCGGCCGTGCCTGCGCCTGCGCCCCGCCCCGCGCCGCGCGGCAGAACCGGGCCAGCCGCCCCAGCCACGCCGCGTCGCTGACCGCGGCCGATTCCAGCCATGCCGCGTGCGTCCGGCAGACACAGGACTCCCATCCGCCGACACGGGCCAGCGCATGGGTCGTGCGCGACAGAAACCGGTGATTGCCCTCCGCGCACGCCGGCCCGGAAAACACGACCCCCGGAAAGGCGTCGCGCACCTTCTGCAGCGGCTCCAGGAACCGCCGGTACTCCGCCGCCGACCGGAATCCCCACGCCGCCTCATCCGGGGCAAACCCGTACACCGCCCGCCGCACCTGCCAGCCGACCGGCTCCAGGGCGCGCGTGACAAAGGTCACCCACCGCTCCGGATCCCGGACCGCCCGCCGGTCTTGAACCAGCAGCACCGACACGCACGACCCGTCCTTCACCAGATGCTGCACGGCGGTCAGCGCCGCCGCCCGCTGTTCGTCCGAGTCGTGGCAGCACAGACGCACCCAGACATCGCGGATGCCCGCCTCGCCCGGGGCCGCGAGGTCCCGCGCCTGCGTCTCCGAAACGGCGCGCACCCCAACCGCCAGCCGATGCGGCAGCGGCACCGGCCCGGCAAACAACCCGTCGCCCGAAAACCAACCGGGCCGCAGCGGGAGCCCGCCGGCCGGAGGCGTCACGCGCCGCCCGCCCGCGCGTTCGAGGTCCACCGCCTCCTCGCGCGCCGCATCCCAGAGAAACGCCGCGGCGGTGTCGGCCGGCGGCGGCGCCGCCGCCCCGCACAGGCGCCGCCACGCGCGGAGGCCGCGCTGATGCGCCCGCAGGAAACGCATCGCCGGCGAATCGGGCGCCTCTCCCTGACCCGCCGCCCGCGCCTCCGCCAGCAGCCGGGGCGGCAGATCGAGCGCGGCCCAGTCGCGCATCCGCGCCCAGGGCCCCGGCGCCGCCCCGATCACACACCGCTCCAGTCCGGTGAAGCAAATGCCCCCGCGGGGCGCGCGCCGGGTGTCGACCCACACGCTCCAGCCGTCGAGGGCGCCATGAAACACGCCCGCCTCGTGCAGGTCGCGGATCGCCGCGCCGACCGCGCGCACCCACTCGCGGACGAGGCCGAAATCGTTCTGCTCCGCCAGCAGATGCGCGAGCCACTCCTGCAACGGGCAGAGGCCGGGGTGCATCTGAAACACCGCCAGTCCCTCCCAGCGCCGCGGCCCCGCGGGGCGCACCAGGCACGCAATCGGCCCGGGCGTCTGAACGGCGCGCCCCAGCAGCCGCCGGGCCGACTCCACCGCGCGCACGGCCTGGGCGCCACCGCCGGCGGCGGGAAACCCCTGGATCAGAAAGTGGGGGCCGCGCCCCCCCGGCTGCCCCGCCGCCCGAAACGTGAACAGACGCCCGCGGCGCACCCAGTCCGCATCCCCGCCCTCCGCCAGCTCGGCCAGCGACCGCCGCATCTCATCGGTGCGGAACGCCTCCTCCAGACGCGCGCGATAGGCGCCAACCGGCTCCCATCCTTCTGTAAAATCCATTCCTGTCTTGCGATTCATAAGTTTGTCATTATAGCGCATTCTGCCGCCGCCTGAGGTCAAAAATAAATCTGAATTTTGACCGAATTTTGAATTGACTAATTTTTTACCCCCGCTACACTGGCGCTCATCCATGTGAGCCGGTCCCGCACTTTTCTCACGCAGATGGAGAAGGTCCGGGTTTTCGATGCCGGGAGAGCGGCCGAGCAATCGGACCTCTTAAGATGTGTCTGATGATGGGGTATTCTATAACGCCGTGACTCATACAGGTAAAAGGATTGGACGGGCACCCAAAGGATTGCGCCGCGTGCGTCAAGCGTGCGTGTGTGCGCTTGTGCTGCTCGTAACGTGCGCGGCGTTGGTTGTGTTGCGGCGCGCACCCACGCCACAGGCACAGGATCTGCCTGCTTCGTCTGTCATGCCCAGCCCCACCACCACCAACCAACCCCCGGTAGGGTGGCGCTCACCGCAACGCCGCGCACAAGATTCAACAAGAGGATTGCTGTCTGCGGCTTCGCTGTCGCAGCCCACGAATGCAAATCCCGGCCAGGTGCTCTATCTTCGCCAAATGGATGCGCTGCGGGCCTTGCCGGCGCAGCTTGATCCGACTCAAATAGAGGCGTTGCGGGATCTGTTGGCCCTGCCGTTCGACGGCGCGTTCGGGCTCGAACCGCTGGCTTTTATACGGCATCAAAAACGGGGCCGCTGACCTGTTGCTGCGTCAGGAGCTTTTCCCGCCCGACTTGGCTTACGACTTCGCCGCGATGTTCGACGATTCGGCCTATGACGAGGTGTGGCGCGATTATTGCCTCCAGATGCTGGCCGATTGTCATCAAAAACTCGCGCATCGAGAGGGCCCCGAATCCCTGGCTGCGCGCGCGGTGGCGCTGGACACGCTGCGCGGGGCCGCGCGCCTGCATATCCATACCTGGCCGGGCACGGCGCTGTTGGGCCTCGATGCCATCGCCCGATCCAAAACGGGCGATGTGACCGACACGGAGGTCGACGAAATCGCGTCGGCGCTGGCGCTGGACCCTGGGGCTTCGGAAGCGGGGCGGATCACGGCACTGCGCATCGCGGGCGAACGGCAATTGCCCGGCGTCGCCGAAATCGCGCGCGATCTCGCCCAAACCGCTCGGACCGAGACGCTGCGCGCAGCGGCCATCGCGACCCTCGGCGAACTGGGCGTTGCGTCCGATGCCGAATTGCTCGAAAGCCTTTCTGCCGAGCGTGACCCGTTTTTGGCTCAGATCGCCCATGCTGCCAGCAGAAAACTCGCCGAACGTCACCCAGAAGCGGGAGGGGCGTTATGAATGAGGCGCTTCGCTTCGTGGCGATCCTGTCTGCCGCCGTCGTCACCGCGCACGCGGCTCCGACCGTCCGCTGTGTGAGCCCGCAATTTGATTTCGGCACACAGACGCCGGGTGCTACGGTCGTCCATCGCTTCCCGGTCACGAATGCAGGGGATGCGCCGCTGACACTCACGGTCGCGCATGCGTGTTGTGGCGCGTCAATGGAGATCGCCCGCTCGCCGGTGCCTCCGGGTGAAACCACGGAGATCATGATCCTCCTGACCCTGACGCATCAACCGGGCTCGGTGCTTCGCGCGCTCTATGTCAAAACCAACGACCCTGCCGTCCCTTTTCTGCGCCTGGCGCTCAACGGAAAGGTCGCCAATCGTGACCCGGCATCAGCCCCGATGGCGCACGAAGAGCCAGCCGTGATGGCGTATCCGTCAGAAATCGTGCTGGCTGATTCGTCGAGCACCACCGGGGTGGATCGCGTCGTGGATGTGCACCCAATCAACGGACGCGCCTTCTCCGTGCGCGCGGTCAAATTCAATGGGGTCACCGGACGCGTGAGTATGAACCGCGCACCCGATGGGGTGTGGCGGCTGACGCTCAAGGCCCTGCTGCCGGTAACCGCTTCGCAGGTTGTCCCCAGTGTGGTGGTGGAAACCGATCTTCCGGGTCACCCCAAAGTCGTGATCCCGATCCGTATAATCTCAGAAAAAACGCTTCTCGTTCACACCGATCAAACCCCGGGAGTCTCTCCATGAACCTGTGCTCCACGCGTCATGCGCGCCAAACTGTCTTTCGTCGTTTCGTTCTCCCTTTTCTGTGCTTAGCCGCGCTCGGTATCGGTATCGTCTATGCCAACGCGCCGGATCTGGATGAGGACGGCATCCCGGATGCAATTGAGACGTGGCTGGGTCTGGATGCCACCCTCAACGACGCCGCCGAAGACCCCGATGACGATGGGCTCACCAATCTGGAGGAGTATCTCGATGGAACGGACCCGCTTCATCCCGACACGGATCGCGACGGGTGGGACGATGCTATTGACGAGGTGCCGGTCTCCCGCGCGATCTTCCCGTGGGGTGAGCCGCGATTGACGATTGATCAGGAACTATTCTACATATGGCCTACGTGGGTTGTGGGGGCGTTTCATGAAGGCGGCGCGTGGAGCACGAACGAACCGTGGGGCTGGATCGCGGAAACATCCGAGGATAGCCTCGTGATCGCTCTGGACCGCGCATGGCTTTCAAATGATCTCTGGATGGCCGTTTCCGCGTCGAATGCCGTTCTCGGAGATCTCACCGCGTCGCTGTGTGATACCAATCTTTTTGCACTGGCACCGCCGATTGCCTTGGCACCCGCCTTGCCGCCCTGGCTGACGAACCGGATACCGCTCGCCGCTTACCCCTCCGCCACCTTTATCGCCATCCACGCCACTCAGGGGATCGGTCGCGTCACCCTCTCCATGCTCTACGTCGATTCCGATGGCGACGGCCTCGACGATGACCAAGCCGCACAACTCGCCGCCAACGGCGACCCCACCAACCCGCCGAACCCGCCGAACCCGCCTGATCCGCCGCCCCCCCCCGATCCCGAACCCGCCGGTCACCAATCGCTCCTCATCGGCTTCGAATCGGCCGAAGGATATGCCCCCGGCGCGCTTCACGCCCAACTCGGCTGGTCCGCCACCGACCACGCCCGGATCGTCAGCGCTGCAGATGCGCCCGAAGGGGAACGCTACCTGCTCCTCGAACGCGACTCCTCCGAGGAGCCGCTCGCGCCGGCCCAGGCCGCCATCGCCCTCACAAACGCCCCAACCGCGTCAGCAATCTGGATCTCTCTCAAAACACGCTGGGCACAGAATGGCCGTCGCATGCCGCGCTCAGACCTCGGCGCTGCCGCCGTTCTTCTCGAAAACGGTCATGCCGTCGCATTCGACGGCATTCTCGATCGCTGGGTCGAATCGGCCCGCGTCTTCCCCAACGCCGCCACCGGCGCCTGGTCGCGGCTCGATATTCGTCTCGACTACGCCAGCAAAACCTATACGGTCTGCATCGACGGCATCGCCGCCCACCGCGACATCGGCTTTGCCGACACCTCCCTCACCGCCTTCTCCGAGATGACCGTCCAAAGCGAAGCCCCCAGCAACGGCGTCGATACAGCCGTCGATCGCATCGTCGTCTCGACCGATGAGCCCGCCGGCCTCGACTTCGATGGTGACGGCCTCGATAACGCCACCGAGGCGCTCCACGGCACCGACCCCTGGCTCGCCGATACCGACGGCGATGGCCTACCCGATGATCTCGAAGTCGCCATCGGATCCGACCCGCTCGTCGCCAACGACGATGTCGATGGCGATGGCCTCTCGAATGTCGATGAGTTGCACCGCTTCGGCACCGACCCAACCCTCGCCGATAGCACTGCCGACGGCATCCCCGACCTCTATCTCGCCGCTGATCTCACCGCCACGGATGCGTGCTATACCACCGGCGCCTGGCAAACCAATGACACCACGCTGATCGGCACTACCGCCGCTGGCATGCGTATCGGCTGGGCACCCTCTTTGCCACTCCCCGGCGTGCATTTCTTCAGTCTGGCCGTCTCTAACGCCACGTCCGTCGCGAGTTCTTTTAGCTTGGTACTCGCTGTCGATGACGCGCTCGTCGCCAGCAATACGATCCTCATGGCCGCCCATGAGGCCGTTGTTTGGGAGGCGCAAACCCCCTGGCTCCCGACTGGCACGAATCTCTTCCGCCTGATCTGGATCGAGAACGCCCCCGCCGGTCAGCGCCTGGCCGTCTCGTCCCTGAGCCTCCAGGCCATCGATGCCCCGCAAACCAACGGCGTCCAAGCCTGGCATGCCGCCGAAGCCCTCACATCCGACAGCGATACCGACACGCTCTCCGACCGCAACGAAATCACCCTGCATGGCACGGCCCCAACCCGCCTCGACAGTGATGGCGACCTCCTGTGGGACGGTGACGAGCTCGCCATCTTTGGCCTCAACCCCGCGCTCGCCGACAGCGATGGCAATGGCATCCCAGACGCGACGCTGGCCGCCAGCCGCAGCGGTATCGAAACAGCCGCCCGCTTGGTTCCCCATATTACCAAGGACTTTTCGGAGAGCGGCGACCTTCTGGTCTGGCCCAACGCGATCGATCCCACATGCTCGTATGACCTTTCGGTCACAACCCCCGGCATCCACGTGCTCGAAATCGATGTGCGTAACTTCCAGTACGACCCGCCCGCCAACTACCTCTTCGATTTCCGCGCCAGTCTCCTCAATCGCGAGATCGGCACCCTCCGATGCGCCGGAGATGTCGACCGCCCCGGCACCGCCCGCGTGCTTACCCCGTGGCTTTCCGTAGGCGTCCATCGCTTCACAATCGCCTGGAAGAACCGCGTTGTTCAGGGCGCGCGCATCTCCCGCCCCGCGCTGGAGCAGATCCGCCTGATCGCCGTCAATGCCCCCGACGCCGACGGCGATGGCATTCAGGATTGGATGAAAACGCGCCTCCTGGCCTCGACCGCCGACTCGGATGGCGACGGCCTTCTGGACCGCGACGAGGTGCTGATCCATGGCACCAACCCCCTGAATGTCGACACCGATGGCGATGGCCTCTCGGATAAAGCCGAAATCTTCGTTCACGGCACCAACCCGCTCAACCCCGATACCGATGGCGATGGTCTCGACGACTATGCCGAAATCCACGGCACCGGCACCAACCCCCTCGTGGCCGAGTTTACCGGTGGCTGGTCTCGCGTCTTGACGCTTCCCGGAAGCGCTTCTGACCGCCACGAGGGCCCCTGGCACACCGATGGCGCGGAATGCGTCGCCCGCGGCCGCGGGTGGGTTGAATACCTCTGCGAAACCGCCACCCCCGACCTCCATCTGCTCCGCGTCACCGCCACCCATGGCTGGTGGGATATTTCGTGTGCGCCATCCACTCCCCTCGACACCTCGGATATTCTGGTCTCGGTCAATGGCGTCTTCATCAACCGCGCCAAGCTCCGCGCCACGGTTGGCGTGGATGGCGAAATCTGCGTCTTGCTCCCATACCTCCCCGCAGGCATGCACCGTGTACGCCTGCTCTGGAATACGATCGACCCTCGCCAGCAGCTTCGCATCCGCGATCTCGCGCTCGAAACCCCCGGCGGCGTGGATGCCGATGGTGATGGCGTGCGCGATTGGATCGCCGTCTCATCCGCCCGCACCAACCGTGTGCTGCACGTCCCGGCAACCTCGCCGCTCTCGCCTGCCTGCATCGAAGGCTCGGCCCGCTGGCCCGCCTTCGTCTCTTCCCGCTCCGATACGAATGACGTGGCCGTGTTACCCGCAGCCAGCGGACGGTGGTACGCCGACCTCCCGCTCGACCCCACCGGCGCCGCCACACCGCTCGCGCTGGCCTTTGAAAATGGCGCCTGCACCGCCGCCGTCGCCGTCGTCTGGACCCCGCTTGCCCTCCAGACCACCCGCAGCACGCCGCTGGCCGCCCGGCTGGGCGATACCCTGCGCGTCGCGGTCACCAACGCCGCTACCGTCACCCTCGCCACCAACGATCTCCCCGCCGCCACCTTCACCCTCGACGCCGACGGCATTGCCGAGTTCCCGCTCGATACCCCCGGCCTCTGGCACTTCGAAACCGTCTGGCTCGACGCTCAGGGCGCGCCCCATACCAACCTCGTCCAAACCAAGGTTTACACCGCGCCGCTCCCCGCCGAAAACCCCGCCTGCATGCTTGGCCGCACCCGCTCCTGGAACTGCCCCGGCGTCACCCCCGGCGTGATCCTCGAAAGCGGCCCCGGCGTCACCCTCTCCTGGAACGGCACCAGCGCCACCCTCAAAGCCGAGCGCATCTACACTGAACACACCCTTGCCGCGCGCGCCGGTCCCGGCGGACCCATCATCACCTCCCGTCGCATCGACCCCTTCTGGATCCAGGCGGCGGTTGACTCATTCATCAAAGTCGTCGAGATCCGCCCCACCAGTCAGGTCTGGGAAAACCGCATGGTTTCGCTGGCCGTCCCCCCTTCCGTTCAGGTCGAACTCCACATCTTCGTCGGCGGTGTCACCTTCGACGACCTCACCCTTCGACGCTGGCTCCCAGGCGCCACCATCCCCATCGCCGGTGACTACCGCTTCCGCCTGATCCACCCCAACAGCGTGACCACATCCACCTGCCACACCATCAAAGCCTATCAAAACGGCGTCCTCCTCGGCGAAGCCTATTACGCCCTGCTCGGACTCCCCGAAGACCTTCGCTAAAACCCACCCCTCACGCCCATCTCCATGAGACCAGCCATGAGACCAGCCATGATACGAACCCTCAAAATCCTCCCCCTCCTTGTCGCCTCGCTCGTCTTGGCGGCCACCCACCTCCAAGCTGCGTGTAACCCGCCACCTGGTGTGACAATTGATTGCACGCGGACGTGCAAATGCACCAGTATGTCAATCAACCCGCCCGGTCCGTTCTGCGAGACGAATGTTCTGTCCGGAAGTATCACTTGGAGCGCTTCTGGCAACAAAGTAGATGAATGCTGCACAACCCCCGTGCCGAGCCTCAATATCGTCGTAACGCTGGAGTGCGTGAATGGCATGTTGGCCTCTGGCGACGGCATAAGCTGGAACATCAACGGTCCGTTCACAAGCGCGCTTTATATCACCGTACCTTGTTCATCGGGTTCGAGAACAATCTATACGCGTTTGACACGCCCTGGACGATATATTATGAAAGCAGAAGGTCCGGGATGCAGTGACATGAAGGAGATCCACGCTGCTTGGGTTGATCTTGATATTGACAGCGACCACTCGAATGCCGACTTCGGTCTGCCGAACAGGGACGCTTATGAGGATGAAATTGAAGGGATATCGCCCGGCCCCGCGCCGCATCAGGCGCATAAGTATGTCTTGGTTAACGACTATCACGAACAGGGGAATTATCTCCCCGGTTATGCGGACTTCCAGATGGCCCTTCCGTATGAACCCGCGCAGATCCAGTTTACGCCCATCGTCATCGAATTCGATCCGTGTGCCCTCCCGGTCCCGCTGGATCAGGTCACGTTTACCCTCACTTACCCCGATTCAAACCCACTCTTGGTCACCTCCAATCGCATGTCGCAGGGTGGCATGACCACCAATCTGTGGGAATGGTCGGTCCCGAATGGAACGCTCCGGGTTTGGAAGAAAGATATTGGTGCGGCACGGAATCCGACCAACATCCTTGATGGAGGTGACTTCATTCCGTCGGGGGCGAACGTGCCGCTTGCCAAGGTCGGCCTCCCCGGCATCGTCACGCTTTATGTCGAAGGGATCCGTCCGTCCACCACGCTGGGCACTACGCCGATTCGTCTGCAAATCAATGGCAGTGGCTTGCAAGGGTGCACGATTGATGATTTGATTCACTGCACACCCATCCGAGTGGGCGTGAATATCGACACCTTCAACAACAGCGGCTTCTCCGAGAGCGTGCATGAAAGCTTCGGCGAAGACCATTACGAAGAGTATATCGACGGAACCAACCACATCGGCAAGCTCGTGGCAGTAGGCGATGATGATCGGGATCTTGACGGCATTGTGGACTTCGCCGATGGCTACGGGCTGCTTGGCTTGCCCAGCAGCGAGGTGAATGCCCAGGCGCAATTCGTGCCGATCCGGTTCACGATCCCGCAACCGATTGACCTGCAACGGGCGCGCATCCGACTGACCTACAGCGACTCCGATCCGATGCTCGTGACCAGTAATGCCGTCGCAGGCTTCCGCCTGCCTTCAGACGGCAAGAAGCTCCGCATCTGGAAAAAGCCCGGCAACCAAGCGCGTGCGGGCCAATTCTTGGCTTCCGGGGAATACACCGCCGAAGCCTTCGGCTTCACCGACGGAGTCCGCTCCCTGACCTACTACCTCGAAGCCGTCTGCCCTAGCGAAGCCCCCGGCGACCTGCGCGTGCTCTTCGAAGTCCAACCCGACGAACGCGCCAGCTTTATGGCCGCCGACGCCGTGAGGGTCACGGCAATACGACTTGGCTTAACGCCCGATTTTAACCGAGATGGGAAGATTGACGAGGAAGATCGCATGCTCCTTTCCCTTAAAGGACAGTTCCGTGTCTGGATCAACGATGATCGGGATGAAGGGTATTGGGGTCTTCATGCACAGGAAGACTCTCCAAAAGATAGCTATATTGAAATTCACTAGCATCCCATAGGCTCAGCCCACGGACTCATAAAAATGCTGACCGG
>CAZDLY010000004.1:0-89640 GCA_964506575.1 uncultured Akkermansia sp.
TCCGCAGCGCGCTCGAAGCGCCCCTGCGCCAGTTGGTCGCCAACGCCGGCCTGGAGGCCGCGCTGATCGTCGAGAAGGTCAAGAACGACAAGGGCGCCAACGGCTACAACGTGGCGACCGGCGAGTTCGTGGACCTGATCAAGGCGGGCGTGCTGGATCCGGCGAAGGTCACCCGCACGGCGCTGCAGAATGCGGCGTCGATCTCGGGGCTCCTGCTCACGACCGAGTGCATGATCACCGACATCCCCGAGAAGAAGGAGTCCTCTGCAGGCGGCCACGGCGGCGGCGGCATGGGCGGGATGGGTGGCATGGGCGGCATGGACATGTAAGCGTGCGTCGAACGGACGCGCTCCGGCGCATCTGTTCATTCGCGACGAACGGGGCTTGGCGGTTTCCGCCAAGCCCCGTTTTTTTTGGCTTAGACCGACGAGACGGCGCGGCCATTGTTCTCCTCATCCTCGTCCTCGTCGTCGATTTCACGATTCGAGGACGAGGACCGCTACGCTGAGGACGAGAACGAGGACGATTACGATGTCTCAATCCTGTTTCCCATCCGGCCGCTTTCATCCCAAATATTTCCTTCGTGCGCTTCGTGCGTTTCGTGGTGTATACTAGTGATTCGAGGTTCATTATGACTGCAAAAATAGTCCCGATGAAGCAACCCGGCATGCGGGCCGGACGGGCGGCGGCGCTGGCGGCATTCGTTCTGGCGTGCGCCGGCGCGGCCGCCGCGGGCGGGGGCGGCGACCTGCGGCTCTATGCCGTGCGCTCGAATGTCTTCGAGCACCTGCTTACCTCCGTCAGCACCGGCTCGGATTTCGCGCCGGTCCTCGCCTTCAAAGACTTTTCCGGAACCACCCGGTTTGTGCGCGTCGGCGACCGGCTCGGCGAGTGGACGCTCGTGGCCTACCAGGCCCGGAGCGAGCAGGTCTTCAAGGCGTCGGTCGGCGCCACCCTCACCGTCGACACCAGCGCCGCCACCCTGCGCCACACCAACGGCCAGGAGCGGATACTCATTCTCGGCGCGCCCCTGGAGCAGCCCGGCCGCATGGCATGCCTGGTCTCGCTGACATCCGGGGCGTGGGGCTACGCACGTGCCGGCGACGCCATCACACTCAACGACCGGCCTGTGGTCGTGGAGACGGTTGATGAGACGACCGCGCGGGTGCGGATCGGGATGGATGCGTTCGAGGTTTCCCTGGCGAGCGACGCCGAACGGGATGCCGTGATGCAGCTCTGGCGCGCGCGCCGGGAGCAGGTCGAAGCCCGCATCCGCGAGGAGGCCGAAGCGTACCGGGCCCGCGAAGCCGCGCGCGTGGCCGCCGAACACGAGGCCGCCGAGCGCATGGCCGCGCGCGCGCCTCAGCAGCCCGCGCACGTCTTTTTCGGCGCCGACTACCGCTATCCGGTCGAGTACGATGCCGTCCCCTGCGTCATCCGTCTGCCCGACGGCAGTTCCCGCACGCAGTACGTCGTCATGCCCACGCGCTTTGAAACCCGCACCATCGGTTACAGCGTCGAGGTGCGCTGACTGAGCGGAAGCGGCGTGCGACCGGGCCGCCGGCCCGCATCACGCGCGAGACCGTTTGGGCAGCAAAGAAAGGAACAGCTACAACGATGAACAACAGGGAGCGAACAGCGGCCTGCTCCCGCCCATGGAGACGCAAGTCGTGGCGGAGTTTCCGGACGGCACGAAACATGTCCGGGGCGGCGACGGCGTGACCTATCTGAGCCGTCCCGGCGCGGGCTCGATTCCGTGCCACGTGGACTACCTGTTGAAGGACCGGGCGTCGTGGGAGGAGCACTACAAGTGGCGCTACCAGTGGGAGGACGCGCGCATCAACCGCGCCGGACTTGAAGCGTTGCGCGCGGCGCCGCCGCGAAAGGATCCGCTGGGGTTGCACTGTGGCATGCGTTCGGATGAGGGTGCCGGGGCGGTTCCCTTCAGCGCCCGATGCCCAGCCGGGCCAGTTTCAGGTAGAAGAGGCTGTCGCGCACGGCCTGCGTCATGTCCGAGGCGCAGTCGTCGAGTTCGACGATCAGCCAGCTCGTGTCTTTTCCAGCCGTTTCCACGATGGCCGGGATGTTCATCATTCCCTGGCCCAGGGCCGTCTGTGGCTGTCCCTGCACCAGCGGTCCGTCCTTGATGTGGAGCATCCGGATCCGCTTCTTGTGCGCCTGGATGACCAGGGGAACGTCGACCCGGTTGAAGTTGCAGGCCCAGTACACGTCCAACTCGCTGAACACATCCGGGCACAGCTCCATGAACCGGCAGTACCCGTAGCGCCCCTCGACCAGATTGAACTCCCACCAGTGGTTGTGATAGCCCAGGTGGAGACCGTGGGGTTTCAGCAATCCGGCGGCAGTCTGGAACAGCGCGGCGCCATCCCGGATCGCGTCAACGGTGCTGAAATGATTCTCGCCGAGCCCGGAGATGACCTGCGAGCAGCCCAGGGTCTTGGCGGTGTCGACGATTTCGCCGAGGTTCTCCTTCGTGGGGAGGCCGATGTGGGAGGACGACACGACCAGCCCCAGGTCGTCCACCATCCGGCGGACCTCCCGGGCGGTCTTTCCCGCGAGGCCCGCGGTCTCCACGCCCGCGTATCCGCAATCGGCCAGATCCTGGAGGACGCCGGCAAAATCCGTGACGGTGCGGTCCCGGAGTGAATAAAGTTGAACGCCGATGGGTCTTTTAATCATGGTCAGTAGCATGCCAGATGTGCGAGAGGATGTCCAGTGCATTCCGTGCCTGCCGGTCTGTCCTTGACGGGTCTGCGGCGAGCGTGTACGTTGGACGCATGCGCAAGATGGACAACCACACGCCCGGTGAGGCGGCTCGCGGGGCCGCCACGCCCCCGTCTCCGGTTCCCCCGGACCCGGCCCGGACGCCGGGCCGCTATCTCCGCCAGATCGCCGTCCCGTGCTTTGGGGCGGCCGGGCAGGAGGCGCTCGCGGGGCTGACGGTCGCCCTGGTCGGCTGCGGCGCGCTGGGGTCGATGCAGGCCGAGCTGCTCGTCCGCATGGGCGTCGGCGCGCTGCGCCTGGCCGATGGCGACACCGTCGCCGAGATGAACCTGCACCGGCAGATCCAGTTCACCGAGGCCGATGCCGCCGCCGCGCGCAACAAGGCGGAGGCCGCGGCTGCGCGCCTTCGCACGCTCAACGGCACCTGCCGCATCGAGGCGGTGCCCGCGTTTGTCACCGCCGCGACGATCGGGGACTTCATCCGTGGCGCCGGGCTGATTCTGGACGCGACGGACAGCGTGCCGACCCGTTATCTGATCAACGACGCGGCCGTCGCCGCCGGGATCCCCTGGATCTACTGCGGCGTTTCGGGAACCGCCGGCCAGATCCTCGCCGTGGTTCCCGGAAGCGGCCCCTGCCTCCGCTGCCTCTTTCCCGAACCGCCGGCGCCGGAGAGCGTCCCCTCCGCGGTTCGCGGCGGCATTCTCCCCTTTGCCGTCTCGGCCCTGGTCTCGCTCCAGATCAGCGCCGCGATCCGGCTGATCACCGGAACCCTGCCGGCGGGCCGTCTGATCCGGTTCGACGTCTGGGAACCCGCCTTGCGCGTCGTCCGCGTCGAGCGTGATCCCGCCTGCCCCTGCTGCTCCGACAGGAGAACGAGCCGCTGATGTCTGCAACGCTAGCCGAACGCATTCCGCTGGCCGTCTTTGTGGCGGCGTATCTGTCGTTTGTTTTCAGGCCGAACCTACGGGCCTGGGTTGCCTGCGCCGCCGCGGTCACGCTGCTGATCCTGGGCCTGGCGGGGGCCATTCCGTGGAGCCAGTCGCTGGGGGATGTGATCCAATGGAACGTCCTCGCGCTGATGGCGGGCATGATGGTCATCGCGCACGTCTTCGAGCAGTCGCGCATTCCGGCCGTGCTGGCCGAAAAGCTGGTGGACCGTTCCCCCGACGCCCGATGGGCGTTCATCTGGATCACCGCGCTGATCTCGGTCTTGTCGATGTTTCTCGACAATGTGAGCTGCGTGCTGCTCATCGCGCCGGTGGCGTTGAACCTGGCGCGCAAGCTCGGCGCCAATCCGGTGCGGCCGATCATCTGTCTCGCCGTCGCCGCCAACCTCCAGGGCGCCGCCACCCTGATCGGCGATCCCCCGTCCATGCTCATGGCGGGCTACATGAAGCTGAGTTTCAACGACTTCTTTTTTTATCAGGGTAAGCCCTCCATGTTCTGGGTGATACAGGCCGGGGCGGTCGCCTCGGGGGTCGTGGTGTTTTGGGTGTTGCGCGCGTTCCACCGGCCGAACAAGCTGGTGGCCTGCGAGACGGTCCGTTCGTGGACGCCGGCGTGGCTGATCGTGTGTCTGGTGGCGGTGCTCGCCGCGGCCTCCTCGTTTGATCCCGGCTTCGTCTGGCTCGCGGGGAGCGCCTCGCTGGTCTTTGCGGCCGTGGCGGCGCTGTGGGCGGTGAAGCGCGCGCGGTGGTGTGGCGCGCGGACGCTGCTGACGGCGGTGGATTTCACCACGCTGTTCTTCCTGATGGGGATGTTTGTGCTGGTGGAGGGGCTGGACGAGGCGCGGTGGATGGAGCGGATCGCTTCGGGTCTCAATGCGCTGGTCGGCGGCAGCCTGTTCGGCGCGTTTGCGGCGCTGGTGGTCTTCTCGGTCCTGGTCTCGGCGGTCGTCGACAACGTCCCCTTCCTCCTGTCCATGCTGCCGGTTGTCGGCACGCTGGCGCGTCAGTTCTCCCCGGCCGACGCCCCGGCCGAGAAACTGCCGCTGCTGATGTTTGCCCTGCTCGCCGGAACCTGCCTCGGCGGCAACATCACCCCGATCGGCGCCTCGGCCAACGTCGTGGCCATGGGGATCCTGCGCAAGGCGGGCCATCCCGTCTCCTTCCCCGGCTTCATGCGCGTCGGGGTTCCCTTCACGCTCGCGGCCATTCTCGCCGGCGCGGGCCTGATCTGGCTGGTCTGGTCCTAGGCGGCGGTCAGGCGGGCGCGGGGGCTTTTGCGGCGGCGGGCAGGGCGCCGCTGATCAGCGTCGTCAGGATGTTGTCCTGGGTGACGATCCCCTTGACGGCGCCGGATGCGGAATCGCGCACGACGGCCAGGGTCTGGCGGTGCCGCCGCAGCAGTGGGAGCACGTCGTCGGCGGGGAGATCGGCGTTGACAAAGAACGGGGGGACCATGTGGTCCCTGGCCCATCCGGAGGGGGTGGGCGAGCCGCCGGTGAGCACCTCGAAGGTGTCGAGGATGCCGAGGCAGGCGCGGGTTTCGGGGTCGATGACCGGCAGTCGGATGTGTCCCGCGCCGCGCACCCGGTCGAGGCAGGCGGCGAGCGAGTCGTCGGGGGCGGCGGCGACCACGTGGCTGATCGGCGTCATGATCTGCTCGGTGGTCTTGAGCTGCAAGTCGAGGACCTGTTTGATCATCAGCCGTTCGAACGCGGTAATTTCGCCGCCATCCTCGCTGCCCTGCGCCAGCGTCTGGATATGCTCGCGGGTGACAAACGGGCTTTGCTCCTTCTTCTGGGGGATCATCATGCGGGTCACCGAGACGGCGAGAAAGGAGAGCGGGCAGAGCAGGGTTTCCACGGCGCGCAGCAGGGGGGCGAAGCGGAGGCAGCGCTGGATGGGACGGCTGGCAAACCAGATTTTGGGGAAGTACTCGCAGAAGACCAGAATCACGAGGGCAAGGAGTACACTCATGGTGGACTGTCCGATCGGACCCCACGCGCGGGCGCTCAAACTTCCGCACAGCGTTGAGACAACCACGTTGCACAAATTATTGCCCACCAGGGTGGTTCCAAAAAGACGCTGGGTGTCAAGCAGGTACCCCTCGACCAGCTTGGCGCGATGTGACCCGCTCCGCACGAGATGGAGCAACCGATGTCGATTCAGGGAGATGATGCCGGTTTCGATGCCGGAGAAAAACCAGCTTCCGAAAAGGACCAGCGGAATCAGCATGATTTCAATCGGCACATTCATGCGTCGGGGTCCTCATCAAGGTAAGACCGATCCGATCCGTTCAGGTTTGCAGGGAGGGCTGATCGCAGCACCTCGAGCATGACCTGATCGATGCGTCGCTTACGCATGCGCAACACCCGGACGCGGCACCCCTGGGCCTCGACCGTCTCGCCCACGCGCAGCAGCGCGCCGGCATGGAAGGTGCACCAGCCGGAGATGCGGTTGGCGTCATCCGCCTCCAGATTCAGATCGAGTTCGTGATTGATCGCCTCCAGGCTGGTCTTGCCGTCAACGATCCAGTTCGATTCGCCGGACGGGCGGATGGCCTGCACGTCGGCCGGGAGGCCGGACTCGTCGCTGCCGGTCATCAGATCGAGGATGTCGCCGCGGGTGACCAGCCCGGCGGTGCCGCCGTATTCGTCGAGCACGCACGCGATCGACGCGTGGCTCCGCTGGAAGGTGATGAGGAGGTCGTCCAGCGCGATGTTGTCGGGGACAAACAGGGCGGGCGTGACATGGCGGCGCAGCAGGTGCTCGGGATCGATCAGGTAACGGGTGACATCGAGGAACCCCTCGATCGCGTCCAGCGTGCGGTTGTACACGGGCAACTGGCGGAAATGCGCTGCGCGCGCGGCCTGCAGGTGGGTTTCGGGGGGATCGTGCAAGTCAATGCCGAGGGTGTCGACGCGGGGGGTCATCACGTCGCTTGCCTGCAACTCGGAGAGCCGGAGGATGCCGTCGACCATGACCTGCTCGTCCTTGTCGATGGCCCCCTGCTCGGCGCTCACCTCGACCAGGGTCATTAGTTCCTCGTCGTTCAGCGAATTGCGCTCGGGAGTCAGGGTTTTGTGAAACCGCCGGGTGATTAAACCGAGCAGCAGGCCGAGCGGGGCGAAGAGATGCTGCAGGCGTTCGATCCAGACGCTGACGGAGGGGGCGAGGCGTTCGGCCCGGAGGATGGCGATTCGTTTCGGGGTGATCTCGCCGAAGAACAGCAGAAGGATGGTCATGGTCGGAATGGCGACCGCTTCGCCCCAGGCCGGCGACACGAGCCGGCTGATGAGCGCATAGCCGAGGCTGGCGATGGAGACATTGACCAGGGTGTTGCCGATCAGGATCGTCGAGAGGGTGCGGGAGGGGTTGGCGAGCAGCGCGGCGACACGGCCGCCCGCCCGGCGGTCACGGTCGCGGATCCGCTGCACCTGAATCGAGTTCAAGGAGAACAGGACGGTTTCACTCGCCGAGAAAAACGCCGAGAAACCGAGCAGCACCGTCAAGGCGGCCAGCCCGACAATCAGGAGAGACGCGCTCATGGGAGGATGAGGCGGTCCACGTACAGCCGTGTACGATGCCCGCTGCCCATCATTTCAACCTCCATGTCACGGATCATCCAGCGCTCGTTCATCTTCTTGACGCTTTGCACCCACATCTTGCGCACCGGCGCGCCCTGCGGGTCAAGCTGTTCGACCTGCATGAGAAAACCGAGCTTGCGGTCGATCCACATCCTGACGGCGGCGCAGCCGGGAATCGGCGTCGGAGGGGTGGCGACGATGATGTCGCAGGCACGCCCCTTGGCGTCGCCCTCGCCATCGAGGCGCACGTCGGGCCACCACAGAAAGTCCAGGGTCAGATCGAGCCACGTCAGATCGGTGCCCCCGACCCGTCCGGCGAGCGAGGGCGGTTCGGACGGCGCCAGATTGGGTCCGCTGAAGAAGGCGAGGGAGGCGCTCCGTCCGTCACGCGTCATCACCACGCGCTGGACGGCGGTCGTGGACCCGGGGGCGAGCAGGGTGACCGCGGCGGTGGCGGGCGTCGCGCCCCACTCCAGATCCAGGCGGTAGGGATTTTCCGACAGAATGAAGCCGCGCTGACGGCGGACGGTGAGGGTGCCGGAAAGCTCCATCTTTTCACGCGGGAGGTTGGCGGTGCAGGCGCTGAGAATGGCGGACGCCTGGCGCCGGGACGCCGCATCCGACTCCTGCGGCGCGGCCTCGCCGACCGCGCCCGCCGTCCCGGCGCACACCGCCAGCACCCCGAGCACGCCTCTCCAGCACCCATTCATGCCAACACCCTTTCGCTTGCGCATCCCAACCGATTCACCCCGCATCGACGGGAACGTTATACCACAGGCGGGCGGAAATGACAACCCCGCGGAAAACCGGGCGCATCCGCGTTTCGTTGACTTGACGCGTTCTTGCTGGGAGCGCGGGCGTCCCGCCCGCTTTGGGAAGCACGCGAAACTGTCAACGGTGCGGGCACCCGCGCTTCCAGGAAAGCACCGAAACGGGGATGCGCCCCTGAAGACCCGCAAAAGCGGTTGATTCTTTTGGCCGATTGTGGCATAGTCTGACTCGCGCCGCACACTGCGCAAGAAAGATCCGCCCATGAGACTGGCACAGAAGACAAACGGGGGAGCCGCGACCCGCGACCGGAATCATCCCGCGCCACGGGGTGCGAATGACGGGCCGGCCGTCGATTCGGCCGATCCCTGCCGCACGTGCCCCGCGGGCAAGTCCGGCTTCCGGCACGATCACAAGTCGCTCTACCGGCAGCTCCTGGCCGGACTCTACGATGCCGTTCTGATCACCGACCCCAACGGGTATGTGATCGACACGAACCCGCGGGTGGAGGAATTCTTCAAATACAAGACCGCGGAAACGTGGGACATCATGGTCGGCGAACTCATCGTGGGGGTGAACGGCGCGCTGCTGGAGCGGGTGCGCAAGGGGCTTGGCGAGGGGCGGTTCATTCTTCTGGATGCCCGGTGCGTGCGCAAGGACGGCACCACGTTTGCCGGCGAGGTGTCGATCAGCGCGATCGAACTGGTGAACGGGGGGGACCTGGTGTTCGCCGTGCGCAACGTGGACCGCCGCAAGAATGCCTGGCAGAAGCTCAAGAGCGGGCAGAATGCGTGGATGAATGCGCTGGCGGCCGGCGTGATCGGCGATGCGGACGGGCTCATCTGCGGCATCAACCGGGCGGCGCTCAAGCTGTGGGGTTATGCCGGCGAAGAGGATCTGATCGGCAAGCCGATTGAAAAGCTCTGGGTGGACGGCGAGGCCGCCGCCCGTGCGGTTGCAGCGGCGCTGGCCGGGACATCCTGGTCCGGTCCGCTGCAGGCGGCTACGCGCGACGGGCGCGCGGTGCAGGTGCAGGCATCGTTTGATTCCGAGGTCGGCGCGCGCGACGGTGCGGCTGGAATCGTGTGTTCGGCCTTGCCGCAGGGGTCCCCTTAGGAGTCGTATGCCGGAATCTCCCTCTCACGAACAGCGCGACCTGGTCGTTTCCGCCCCGGATGCCGCGCTCACGCTCCAGGCGTTCATCAGCAAGCGGATGTCGCTGTCGCGGCGCGCGGCCAAGGCGTTGATCGACACGCGGGCGGTCTGGGTCAACCGGAAGCGCGTCTGGATGGCGCATCATGCCCTCCATTCGGGTGACCGGGTGCTGGTTCCGGTCTACGCCGACACGGCGAACCGGGTGGAGGTCCAGAAACTGCGGGTGCTGGTGAGCGACGACGATTACCTGGTGATTGACAAGCCCGCCGGGGTGATGTCGGTCGGCGCGGACAGCGTCGAGGCGCGGTTGCGCGCGCAGGCGGGCGATCCCGCATTGTGCGCCGTGCACCGGCTGGATCGCGACACCACGGGCTGCCTCGTGTTCGCGCGCCGCCCGGAGGCGTTCGCCGCCGCCGTTTCCGAATTCAAGAAGCGTCAGGTGCGCAAGTCCTACAACGCCATCGTGTCCGGCCGGTATGCGCAGACCCGCTCCACCGTCAACGAGGATGTGGATGAAGCGCGGGCGGTGACGCACATCCGGCTGCTGGCCGTGACCGACGATGCCAGCTACCTGGCGTTGCGCATCGAGACGGGGCGGACGCACCAGATTCGCAAGCATCTGGCCGCGATCCGCCATCCGATCCTGGGCGACCGCGAATACGGGCCGAAATTCGCCCTGGACCCCCGGATCGTGGCGATTCCCCGGCAGATGCTCCACGCCGTCGAGGTCGAAATGCCGCACCCCTTCAAGCGGGGCGAGATGCTCCGGGCGCACAGTCCGCTGCCCGCCGATTTCCGGCGCTGCCTGCGGACGTTCAAACTCTAGGACAGGCTCCGGGAAAGACGCCGCTTGCAAGAATCCGAAAATCAGGTATCTTTATCCGTTCTTTTCGAGTGTCCGGCCCGGCGCGTGGCTGTCGGAGAAGGGCGATCCAGTATGCAGAAGATCGATTGGAAAAAATTGGGTTTCAAATACATGGACACCCGGTGCCATCTCCGTTACGAGTGGCGCCAGGGGAAATGGGATGCGGGCGAGCTCGTCAGCGACCCCCACATCTCGCTGCACATTGCGGCGTCGTGCATGCACTACGGGCAGGCGTCGTTCGAGGGGCTGAAGGCGTTCCGGTGCAGGGACGGCGCGATCCGGATGTTCCGGCCGCAGGCCAACGCGGCGCGGATGGCGGCCGCGGCGCGGCGGATCTGCATGGCCGCGCCCTCCGAGGAGCTCTTTCTGGACGCCTGTGCGCGGGCGGTGCGGGCGAACGCCGACTACGTGCCGCCCTACGGCACGGGCGGCTCGCTGTACATCCGGCCGCTGCTGATCGGCTCCGGCATGCAGATCGGCGTCGCGCCCGCCGATGCCTACACGTTCCTGGTCATGGTGGTGCCGGTGGGGCCCTACTATACGGGCGCGCTGAAGCCGGTGCGGGCCATCGTCTTTGACGACCACGACCGGGCGGCGCCCCTGGGCGTGGGCGACGTGAAGGTGGCCGGAAACTACGCGGCCAGCCTCTTCGCGCACGAAGAGGCGAAGCGCCTGGGGTATCCGGTGGAGCTGTATCTGGATGCGCGGGAGCACGCCTACGTCGAAGAGTTCGCGACGTCGAACTTCATCGCCATCACGAAGGACGGCCGCTACGTGACCCCGGATTCCCATTCGATCCTGCCGAGCGTGATCAACAACACGCTGCAGCAGCTCGCTCAGACGATGGGCCTGCCGGTGGAGAAGCGCCCGATACGCTTCGAGGAAATCGCCGATTTTGCCGAGGTGGGCGCGTGCGGTACCGCGGTGGTGGTGACGCCGGTCTGGCAGATCGTCCGGGGCGGCCGGACGATCACCATCGGAACAGAGACGGCCTGCGGACCGGTGTTGCAGAAGCTGTACAACCACGTGCAGGGCATCCAGTACGGCGATCTGCCCGATACGCACGGGTGGTGCATCCGCGTCGAGGAGTAGAGCCAGGGGCGCTTGCAAAACCGGAGGTTTTGCAAGCGGGCTTGCGCCTCACTCCGGTTCCGCCGCCTCTTTGAGCTCGTGCTTTCGGACCAGACGCTGGAGATAGGCGCGTTCGATGCCGGCCTCGCGCGCCGAGCGTGAAATGTTGTTGTTGTTTCGCGCAAGCAGATCCTGGAGATAGCCCTTCTCAAAGTGCTCGATCACGTCGTTCTTGGCGTCCTTGAAAGGCTTGTCTGCGGCCACCGACGCTTCGACCGGGGCGGCGCCGCGGTTGGTGCGGAGCGTGCCCAGGCTGAGGAAGGCCGAGAGGTCGACCGGGCGGCGTTCGCTGTAGAAGGCCACCTCGATCAGGTTGCGCAGCTCGCGCACGTTCCCCGGCCAGTCGTGGCGCTTGAGCACGTCCAGCCCCCGATCAAAGTTGGCCACGTCCTTCATGGCGTCGGGGCCGTGGAGGTCGGTGAGAAACTTGCGCACCAGCAGGGCGATGTCATCCTTGCGGCGGCGCAGGGGGGGAATTTCCATCGGAACGACCGAGAGACGGTAGTAAAGATCCTCGCGGAACCGGCCCTCGTTGACCTCGTTGGCGAGGTTGCGATTGGTGGCGCAGATGATACGCACGTTGATCTTGTGCAACTTGTTGCAACCGACACGACGGATTTCGCGCTTCTCCAGAACGCGCAGCAGCTTGGGCTGAAGGTCGGGCGAGAGGTCGCCAATCTCATCGAGAAAGACCGTGCCGCCGTCCGCCGCCTCAAAGGCGCCCATGCGATCGGCGTTCGCGCCGGTGAACGCGCCCTTCACATGGCCGAACAGCTCGCTTTCGATCAGATCCTTGGCCATGGCGGCGCAGTCGATCACGATGAAGGGCTTCTTGCAGCGGGGGCTGTGCAGGTGGATCTCCTCGGCGAGGACCTCCTTGCCCGTGCCGGTCTCGCCGGTGATCATGATCGTGGCGTCGGTCGGCGCATAGGTCTCGGCGAGATGAAAGACGCGGCGCATGGCCACCGAACGGCCCAACGCCTTGCCGAAGGATTCGTGGCGGCTGAGGGGAATGTCTGACGCCTCCTGCAACGGACAGAAGACGAGCCGGGTCTTGCCGATCTGGATCTCGGCGCCGGGCGCGAGACAGGCGGAGGTGACGTTGACCCCCTGGACGATCGTGCCGTTGGTCGAGCCGAGATCGCGAATGTGGTACCCGCCCTGATCCACGGCGATTTCGCAATGCCGTTTCGAAATGGTCGAGTCCTGCAACGCGAGATCGTTGTGCTCGCCCAGGCCGATGGTGAACACCTCCTTGTTTACCACGAATTCCTGACCCTGCAGGGGACCGCTGACGACCAGCAGCTTGGTCTTGCGCACGCGCAGGGTGGCCGGATCCTGATCGCGGCTCAGCACCAGCGTTTGCGACTGCGCACGCGACTGATTGGTACGGGTAATCGACATGGTGCGCTCATGATAACGCACGCATACGGGCGTGTACAGCACAAAATGGCCGATCTTTTGTTGTGACAAGCGGCCCGTAACCTGCCATCATTTCACCCCAGCCCGAACCCAACCCATGACTCGCAACCCATGACTGTGATCACCGCCATAGGCATGCTCTCGCCCCTCGGACTCGACACGATCGAGACCACCGCCGCGCTTCGCGAGGGCGCCTCGGCCGCGCTGCCGTCGGAAACCTTCAGGCGACCCGACGGATCGCCCTGGCTGACAGCCGAAGTGCCGACGTTCGTGATCGCCGACTATCTCACGCCCAAGGCGTTCCTCGACCGCAACAGCGCGCTCTTCCTGGCCGCCTGCGCCAGCGCCCTGCGCGCCGGCGGGCTGGATCCCCGGAATCTTCCGTATGGCCGGGCGGGGCTTGCCGCCGCGACGGTATGGGGCGGACTCGACACGCTCGACCTGTTTTTCGCCGACTACCGCAACAAGGGCCCCCGGCTGGTCAAGCCGCTGCTCTTTCCGCATACCTACGCCAATACAGCCGTGAGCCTCGCGGCCATGGAATGGGCGCTGACCGGTGAGCACATCAATATCGTCAGCGACCGCACGGCGGCGGGCCAGGCCATCTGCGAAGCGGTGGCGCTGATCCGGGAGGGCCGGGCCGATGTCATGCTCGCCGGCGGTGTCGAGGCCCTCGGACTGTCGTTGCTCCGCGCGCTCGCCGAGGTTGAACCGCTGGCCGCCGGAGCCGACGCGCCACGCCTTTTCTCCGATTCAACGGGTGTGGTTCCCTCGGAAGCGGGGGTTGTTCTGCTGCTGGAGGATGATGCCGCCGCGCGTGCCCGCGGCGCGGCGCCCCTGGCACAAATCTGCGGTGCCGCCTGCTCCGCCACGGCCGAAGAGGCGCTGGCGCGCGCCCTCGAACAGGCCGGCATCCCCGCCGACACGGTGGGGTTTGTCGTGGTATCCGCCAATGGATCGGCGGCCGATGCGCGCGAGGCCGCAGCGGTGCGCCTCGTGTTTGGCGCTCGCCCGCCTCCGGTCACCGCGCCGCTGGGGATCTGCGGCGACCTTCAGGGTGCAACCGTCGCCTTCCAGGCCGCCTGTGCCGTGCTGATGGCCCGCGGCGGCTTCCTGGCGCCCATCCCCGGGCAACCGCCCTGCGACGGCATCGACTGCGTGATCGGCGCCGCCCGCCCCTGTCCGCCCGGCCCCGCCGTGATTCTCGCCACCTCCGGCTCCAACGCCGTCGCGCTCATTCTGGATGTGGCTACGCGAGGCGCGTGATGTGCACGTCGCCGGACAGGATCGCCACGGTTCCGCCGTCCGCCTGCTTCAGCAGCAAAGCGCCTTCCGGCCCCAGCCCCGCCACGCGGCCCGTGACGGTGCCGCCTGTTTGCGCCACCGTCACGTCGCGGCCATCCAGTGCGTGACGCGTCAGAAACGCGGGGAGCAACGCGCCGAAACCCTCGCGCAGCCACGTTTCGTAGAGCGTTTCGAAAATCCCGAGCAATTCGGCCACAAAGCGCGCCCGTGCGACGGTTCCGCCCATTTCCAGCGCGAGCGAGGTGGCGTGCGGCGCCAGCTCGGCGGGGAATTCCATCGGGTTGAGATTGACGCCGATGCCGCACACGACCCGCCTGATCCGGTCGGCTTCGGCCTCCATCTCGCAGAGGATGCCGCACACCTTGCGGCCGTTGATGAGGATGTCGTTGGGCCATTTGACCAGCGGCCGTAGTCCGGGCGCGATCCGTTCAATCGTCAGCGCGACCGCCAGTCCGGCAACCAGCGGCAGCGTGGTCACGCGGGCCGGCTCGATGGCGGGCATGAGGAGGATCGACACATAGGCGTTGAGGCCCGGCGGCGACACCCACGCGCGGCCCATCCGGCCGCGTCCGCCCGTCTGCGCGTCCGCCGCGACGACCGTTCCATCCGGGGCGCCCGCTTCCGCGTACGCGGATGCCAGGCGGTTGGTGGAATCGACCGATTTCAGGAAATGATACGGCCGGCCGATCAGGCGCGTGGTCAGCAGCGGCATCACCTCGGCGGCGAGCGGTGTGTCGGGACAGGCCTGGAGGCTGTAGCCGCGGCGCGGCGCGGCGTCAATGCGGTAGCCGTTTTCGCGCAAGCCCTGAATGTGCTTCCAGACGGCGGCCCGGCTGATCCCCAGATCGGCACACAGCCGCTCGCCCGAGACCTCGCTCCCCACCGCCTGTTTCAAGCACGCGATGATCCGCTCTCCCGGATGTGCCGCCGTCCCTGCCGTGCGCCGATCCATACTCCACCCCTCGTTGCTTTAAGATGTCCCGGTTGTTGTACCACCCGCCCGCGGAATGTGCAAACGGTTTCTGCTGGCGCGGCGGATGAAGAGAAAACAGCGCCGTCGAATGGGTGCGAAGGTTGACGGCGTGGAAGAATCCCTGTGGCTGGATCTCGCCATCCACCGCCGCCTATGGCGGCCTCATGCATCCTGGGCCACGCTGAAGCAGCATTATTCAAGCGTGGAACCCAACACCGTTCTCTTGTCCCCGGTTTCTTGAGAATGTTTCGATGACCTCACACTACTCGCAGCCATTTCTCATCGCGCTCCTCTCATGCGGAATTCGCGCTGATAGCGGGAGGGCGTCATGGAATAGGTGTTCTTGAAAATCGTGCAGAAGTGGGAAACGTGACGGCAGCCGATCAACTCGGCGATCTCCTTGATGCGCTGATCGCTGTTGCAGAGCAGGTCCGCCGCGATGTGCATGCGCCGCTTGTTCCGGTAGGCCTGCGGCGACTGGCCGTATTCCTGCTCAAAGAGCGTGCGCATCCGGCTGGCCGAATAGCCGCACTGGAGGCTGAGTTCCTCCAGGCTCCGACGCGCCTGCCGGTCCTCGTCAATCAGCCAGCGCAACTTGGCGGCGGGCGACAGATAGATGTCGGGCCGCTGGTCTATAACGTAACGGAACACATTGCCGATGCCGGTCTGCACCCGCAGGCGGTTGGACGGGCACGGTGTCTGGAACGCCTCGCGCATACGTAGGAACTCGCCTTCCCAGCCGGAGATGTGCTCTTTGACTATGTTCGTGAACATCGGCAGCACCACCCGTCCTACGCCGGTTTCCTCGCTGAGTTCCACGGTGCCCGGCTTGCCTCCCAGCGTCAGGCCCGGCATGTCGAGGAGGATCGCCCACTGGTTCCGCTGTTCCGTATACACAAAATCCACGCATACCCCTTTAGGCAGTATGGCCAGGTATGGGGCGGGATTCTGCAAGGAAATTTCGGCCACGCTCATCCGGGCCTGGCCGGCGCCCAGGAAGGAAATGAGCGCCCAGGGCAACATCTGGGTGCCCTGCTCGGCTGCCGTGAGCCGGATAATGCTGTGGACCTTGGCTTGCATGCTGGATAGGCGAAATCCATAACGTATACCCGAAAGTCGGCGTATACACCAGCAAGAAATTACGGTACCGTATTCCGCATCAAGCGATTAATGGAAGAATGAGGAAGTGAGCCGATGAACGACACGACCGGTTTTCATGCCTTTGCCGGGCAATGGCAGGCCAATGCGCAGCTTGCGCTGGATACCATCGCCCTGCGCCCGACGCGGGGAATCCCCACCTGGATGCTGAACGACATGCAGTGGTCGCACCTGGAGTCCCTTTCCGGCAATCCGCCTGGGAGCTACCAGAAGCATCCGGTCCGTGTCTACCGCGAGTTCCAGCTTAAATCCGGGTGTTGCTTCATTGACCAGTGGATCCCCGACAACCCGCTGAGCATGAAGGATCAGGGTTATGATTCGGCCACCTCGCGCGGCGCCACAACCGGCGCTGAAGAGATTATGCGCGACGGCATGCGGATAGACTCGCCCGAGGCTGCGGTCGAGCACTTGGAGAAGTTCATCTTTCCCGGCTGGGCGCAGTGGAGACGCGATCTTGAGGCGCATGCCGACGAGGAGGTCTGCAGACTCATCGCTGACGAAGTGGCCGTGCAGCGCCTTTTCGGCATGAACATGCTCAAGGGCCCGTACAATGGCTTCTTCGCGTTTCCGGGTTTCATGTACGGGCACTATGGATACGCCAACTACTTCATGGCCTACGCGCTCTATCCCGAGGTCATCGAGCGCGGCTTCAAGCTCCTTGCCGACGCCGCCGAGGTCTACAACCGGCTCGCCGCCCGCGCCATCATCGAAGGGGAGCTGCCGCGGCTGATCCGCCTGGATCACGACATGGCCGACTCGCGCGGCATGCTGGTGGACATCCGGACCCTCGACAAGCTCTGGTTCCCGCACTTTGCCCGGTCCATCAAGCCGCTGCTGGATGTCGGCATCCGCCTGATCTGGCATTGCGACGGGAACCTGATGGACATGGTGCCGCGCCTGCTCGACTGCGGCATCGGCGGCTTCCAGGGCTTCCAGTACGAAGACGGCATGGACTATGAGAAGATCTGCCGGATGAAGACCCGTGAGGGCGACGGGCTGTTCATCATCGCCGGCGTCTCGGTCACCACGACCCTGCCGCGGGGAAAACCCGCCGATGTACGACGCCAGATGGATTGGCTGGTCGAGAAGGGGCCGAAGGTCGGGCTGATGCTGGGTTGTTCCAGTTCCATCGCCCCCGGCGTGCCGATGGAGAACATGGAAGCGTTGATCGAAGGCCTCGCGCACTACCGTGCGCACGGCCGCAACTGAGGAGAGACGAACATGGCAACGAAAGCAAAGGCGACAAGGCGGCAGAAACCGATCCGCGTGGGTGTGATCGGCGTGGGCCGGGGCGATAACTTCGCCTGCGGCGCAACGGAATTCGTCGGCATGAAGCTGGTGGCGCTCTGCGACACGTGGGAGGAGCGGTTACGCGAGGCGGGCAAGCGCCACGGCGTGGCCGTCTATACCGACTACGACAAGTTCCTGGAGCACGACATGGATGCCGTGGTGCTGGCGAACTACTTCCATGAGCACGCGCCGTTCGCCATCAAGGCGCTGGCCGCCGGCAAGCACGTGATGAGCGAATGCACCAGCAATGCCACGCTGGCAGAGGGTGTCGCCCTCTGCCGCGCGGTGGAGAAAAGCGGCAAGACCTACATGCTCGCCGAGAACTACCCGTACACCCAGTTCCACATGGAGATGCGCCGGCTCTACCGTACGGGCGAAATCGGCGACGTGACCTATGCCGAGGGCGAGTACAATCATCCGATGTCGCCGGAGGAGTACATGCGAATTTCCCCGGGCACGAAGCATTGGCGCAACTGGCTTCCGTCAACCTACTATTGCACGCATGCCCTGGCCCCGCTGATGATGATCACCGATCGCATGCCGGTCAGGGTCAACGGGCTTTCCATCGTCTGCCGCAAGGCCACCGATGATACCGTGAAAACGGGCGACGCGGGATCGGTGATCCTTTGCCGCATGGACAACGGCGCCGTCTTTCGCCTCTTCGGCCTGTTCCTGCCGGGGCACAGCAACTGGACGCGGATCCACGGCGCCAGGGGGGCCATGGAAACCACGCGCGGCCCGGGCTACTTCGGACCCGGCCAGGTGCGCGTGTGGCACGATCACTGGCTGCGCGAACCGGGCCAGCCGTCCGAGCGCACCTATGTGCCGGACTGGCCGGAGCACGGGGACCTGGCCAACCGGGCCGGGCACGGGGGGGGAGACTTCTGGACCAACTTCGAGTTTGCCAATGCCATTCGCGCGGGAGGACAGCCCTATCTGGACGTCTATCGCGGCGTGGCCATGAGCAGCGTCGGCATCCTGGCATGGAAGAGCGCCATCCAGGATGGAGCACCGTTCGATGTGCCCGATTTCCGCAAGGAGTCGGCCCGCAAGGCCTTTGAGAACGACCACTGGTCGCCGTGCCCGTCGCTTGCCGCTCCCGGCCAGCCACCGGCGAGCATCCGGGGGGTGGTGAAGCCGCCGGCGAAAGCCCTTGCCCATGCCCGGAAGATCTGGGCAAGGCAAGGGTATAAGGGCGAGTAGGACATGGGTTTGGTGCTGATTTTCCTAACCGGTGTGGTGTGGGGCGGCATCGGCATTGTGCTCGGGTTCGTGGCACGGCGGCGATGGAGCGTGCTGGCGTTCATGTCGGCAGCCACAACCCTGGCGGCGCTGGGTGCGTGGGCCTTTCTCGCGCACTGGCCCAGCCTGCTGGCGGGCCATGTGCCGCGGGCCTTGCCGCTCGTGCTGCTGCTGACCGCCGCCGGCATCGTCGGGACCGTCGGCATGTTGTGCCTGCAGAGGGCCATGACCGCGGGCGCCGCAGGCTGGACCGTGGGACAGTCGGCCATGGTGATCCCCTTCGTTGTCGGCATCCTGTTTCTCGGTGAGCCCCCGCGTCTCGCGGGTATGCTGGGACTTTCGGCAATCCTGGGCAGCCTGGTCGCCTTCTCGTGCAACCGGCGGGCGCCCGTCAGCGGGTCGGCCGCCGACCCGGGATGGTTCCGTCAAGCGCTCCTGGCCCTGCTCCTGCTCGGGATTCAACAGTCGCTCTGCATGATTCCATCGTCCTGGGAGGGTTGGACCGACACTGCCCGGCTGCGGATCCCGCTGGTCCTGATCAGTGGTGCAGCGGCGCTGCTGGCGGTCTCAGCGAAGAGACGCTTGTGCCCGGAACACGGCATTTGGTTGCTGGCAACCCTCTACGCCGCACTGGTGGTGGGTGGGCAGGTTCTGTTGTTCGCCGCCATGGATCGGTTACGGGCCGAGGATCGCCTTGCGCTGGCCTACCCGATAGCCATCGGCGTCAGCATGGTAGCCATGGCGCTCTGTGAGCGTTGGGTCTGGCGAAACCGCCCAACCCGATCCGCCTGGGCTGGAATCCTGCTGGGGTTGCTTGGCGTCATTCTGCTGGCGTCGTTGTAGCTGATTCCGCTTTCGCCCAGAGCAAATAATTGTTACCTTATGTGCCTTCTGCAAGCGCCTTGCATGTCCGCGCGCCATGACAACCAAAATTTACATCACCGCCGATGACCTGCTGTTGGACAGCTTCCGACTGGCACGGCGAATTCTCGATTCCGGCTGGACGCCCGACGCGCTGGTCGCGCTCTGGCGTGGCGGCACGCCCGTGGGCGTCGCCGTGCATGAGTTCTTGGCCTACCACGAAGTCGCCACCCGCCACATGGCGCTGAAGTGCGCCTCCTACAGCGGCATCGGCAGCCGCAGCGAGCCGCGCTTTGAATATGCGGACCCCGCGCTCGATTCGATCCAGACGGGTCAGCGCGTCCTGATCGTCGACGACATCTTTGACAGCGGATGCACCGCCGACGCCGTGCTGCGCCGTCTCGCCGGCGTCCGGGCCGATGTCCGCATCGCCACCGTCTATTGGAAGCCCACTCACAACACCACGGCGCGGGCGCCCGATTACTACGTCCACACCACCGATGACTGGGTCGTCTTTCCCCACGAGATCGTCGGCCTCACACCGGCGGAAATCATGCAAAAATCACCGGCGCTGAGCCAACTGCTCGGCTAGAGGAGCCTTATTCATGAAAACATACGGTCACTTCGACGATGCGTCGTCGTCGTACGTCATCACCGAGCCCGAGACCCCGCGTCCCTGGATCAACTACCTGGGCAACCGGAGCCTTCACGCTTTTGTCAGCCAGAATGCCGGCGGCCTGCTCTGGCACAAGGAGCCGTACTCACGGCGAATCACCCGCTATCACTACACCGCCGCCCCCGGCGACCGGCCGGGCTTCTACCTGTATGTCCGGGATCGCCGGACCGGCTACGTGTGGAATCCGCACTTCGCGCCCAGTTGCACGGCGCTGGATCGCTTTGAATGCCGACATCGTCCGGGCGTGACCGAGTTTGTCGCCGTGAAAAACGGCGTGGAAATCGGCTACGCGCTGGGCATCCCGCCCGAGGACGACGTGCTGCTCGGACACGTGACGGTGCGCAATACCGGCGCCGCTCCGGCCGACCTGCAGCTCGTGAGCTACCTGGAATTCGGGCTGCTCGAGTTCATGCGCGAAGCCCTCGGCTGGTGCTACCTCAAGAATCAGTTTGGGCTCCGCTACGATCCGGCGCTCGGGGCGATCCGCTACGACTACCATGTCTTTGAAGCGCCATTCTCGCCCGCCATGCTCATCGGGTGCAGCGAAGCGCTCTCCGGCTGGGAGTGCTCGCGCGAGGCGTTCATCGGCAAGAGCGGCAGTTACGCCTCGCCCTGCGCCCTTCGTGAGGGACGCGCCCTGAGCAACTCCGACCTGCCGCTGGGCGGCCATGCCTGCGCGGTGCAGGGCGTGGACGTGCATCTGGCGCCGGGCGAGGAAAAGCGCATCGGCTTCACATTCGCCCTTGCCGACGACTGGCCCGCCGCCGAAGCCCTGTTCCGCAACTACCGGAGCGCCGGGGCGGTCGCCGCCGGCATCGCCTCCATCGACGCCTTCTGGCAGCAACGCCTGCACAGCACCACCGTCTGCACGGGCGATGCCGTCGTGGACCGCATGGTCAACACCTGGATCCCCTACAACTGCGAGGTCGCGCTCGACCTGGCTCGCGTCATCTCCACCGACCACATGGGCACCGACGGGCTGCGCTACCGCGACACGACGCAGGATGCCATGGCCGTGGCCAACTTCGATCCCGAATTCGCCCTGCAGCGGATGCGCCAGGTCTTCGCCCAGCAGACGCCCGATGGCGGCGGCTGCTTCGCGTTCTTCCCCGACGATCCGCGTCCGACCCGCGACGCCCCTCACCGCTGCGACAACACCGTCTGGCAGATCTACACGATCCACAACCTCGTCGCCGAGACGGGGAATGTCGCGCTCCTGCAGGAAGCGATTCCCTTCCGTGACGGCAGCCTCGGCACCGTGTACGACCATATTCTCCGGGGGCTCAAGCACATCCAGGATCGGCGCGGGCCCCGCGGGCTGCCCACCCTCTTCCACTGCGACTGGAACGACGGACTGGCGCTGTTTGGCGACGAGCAGGCCGAGTCGGTGATGCTGGGCATGCAGATGGTCTACGCCTGCAAGCTGTTCAAGGACCTCGCGCAACGCGGCAACCGCCCGGCGGATGTCGCCTGGTGCGACGGCGTCATTGCCGGGCTCACCGCCATTCTCAACTCCGACGTCGTCTGGGACGGACGCTGGTACCGCCGCCTGCTCCTCAGCAACGGCAAGACGCTGGGCAGCGCGGCCAACGCACAGGGACGGATTTATCTCAATGTTCAAAGCTGGGCGGTGATCTCCGGCGTCGGCGACTTCGAGAACCGGGGCACGATTGCCATGGAGGCGGCTGCCGAACTGCTCGACAGCGACTGCGGCCTGCGCATCCTCGCGCCGCCTTTCAAAGGGATTCCGGAGCCGACCGATCCGCCGCTGGGATCCAATCCCGGCATCGGCGAAAATGGCGGCATCTTCAGTCACGCCAACACCTGGGCCATCATGGCCGAGTGCATCCTCGGCAACGGCAACCGGGCGTGGAAGTATTTCCGCCAGATCCTGCCGCAGGTGGTCTCGGAGAAATTCGGCGCCGATCACTACGAGCGCGAGCCTTACGTCTATGTCTCGTCCATTGTCGGGCCGGTCAACGACCGGTTCGGCGAAGGCGGCATCAGTTGGCTCACCGGAACCGCCAACTGGATGCACATTGCGATGATGCACTACATCCTGGGGGTGCGGCCGACGCTCGACGGGCTGGAGATCACGCCCTGCCTGCCCGACACCGTGACGGCGGCTACGGTGAAGCGGACGTTCCGCGGCCAAACCTATCGGATCGAACTGCACAACCGCAACGGCAGGCAGAGCTACGTCTGCACGCCATGAGCGCATTCGGCCCGGCGGGTTTCCAGCACGCGCAGGCTGTCGTTCAGCCCGCCGGGGTGATTGCGGGCGAGCCAGACGCGGCGATGGTCCGTGAGGATCACCTCGAAGGCGGGGGCAAGGCGGGAGCGGGCGGCCGGTCCCGCGTCTTTCGCGAGCAGCAGCAGCCCCATCTGGCAGGCCACCCGCGCCATGCGCGCATTGTGCGAAAATTCATCCACGATCAAGGCCGCATCCGGCCGGTCCATCCGCGCGCGGCGCATCCGATCCAGCGCCGCCTCCAGATGGGCGTCTGTAGCCTCCAGAGTTGCGCGGGTGACGTTCGGGGGCGGAACCCAGGCGAAGCCCTCGTGCAGAATCTGGTCGAGAATATGGGAGGCCGTGGCGTTTTCGGAGACATGGGTCCAGGTATCGGCCAGGGCGTAGGCCGCCTGGCCCATGACGCCCGCCGCGTCGCGGAAGACATGCGGGTCGAGCGCGGCGCGGATCGCCGCGTCTGAATTGCCGGCCTCATGCCAGGCGATGGCGGCGCCCGCGGCGAAGGCGATGAAGCTCACCGGCAGGGTCTGCCAATGGCCGCCGTCGCCCCAGTCGGTGTTGAGGATGCCCGATGCGCCGAATTCCAAGCCCGCCTGGACGGCGGAGCGGTTGCTGCCGATCCCCGCCTCGTTGCAGCCCGTGAGCGTACACCAGGTGGAGGTGCCGGGCGCAAACCAGAAGGGGAGTCCCGCCGCCGCCAGTTTGGCCCCATGCTCGCGGTAGGGATAGGCGCGGTAATAGCCCCAGTCCACGTGAACCAGCTCGCGGTCGAGGCGGTGAAGCTGATCGCCGAAATGGTTCCAGACCATGTCGCCCCAGTAATGCGGGGTGCATCCGTGGGCTTGCGCCAGGCGCTTGAGCTTGGAGAGATGCTCAAAATAGATGGGTCCCAGACCCCGCCGTTCAACCTCCGGACGGCTGCGGCCCTTGCCCAGCTCCCACGTCTCGTCACAGCCGATGTGCAGGCGCCGACTGGTGAAATTCGGAAGCAGCTCGGCATAGAGCTCGGCGATCAGCGCGAGCGAGTCGGGATTGGTCGGATCGAGCGTCGTCGGACTCCGCCACGTGCCCTGTTGCGTCTGAAAGCCATCGGGGCATTCGGCTAGCGGCCGGTAACGCGGATGCTTCAGCCAGCGCTCAAAGTGACCGAATGAATTCTGGTTGGGCGCCAGCTCGATGAACCGCTCGCGGCAGTAGGCGTCGAGCGCGCGCACCTCCTCGGCGGTCAGGGGCGAGGCCTCAGCCCACACGTCGCGATGGTTGCGGTAGGCGAAGGTGTGCTCCATGTAAAGCTGGAGGTGGTTGACCTTCCACTCCGAGAGCATGTCAACCAGCATGAACAGCGTGTCCAGGGTGGGCGTCTTGTCGCGGCTGATGTCGAGCATGACGCCGCGAATCGGGATGTCCGGCGCATCCTCGATCTCACCGCACGGGATCGCCTCGGGACACAGCCGCGCCAATTGGCGCAGGGTCATGCGGGCGTAGAAGGCGCCGGCGGCGTCTCCCGACGCGATGCGCGCGCCCCCGGGGGTGATGCCCAGCCGGTAGGCCTGCGGCGGGAGGCCGGGATCGCGCTGAATCTCCACGGCAGGCCAGTCGGCGGCCGGGGGTTGAACGCCGGCGGCGGGGCGTCGGAACGCGCCATCCGCAGGGCGAACAATCCGGGGACGGGGAAGGAGGGGAATGTGGGCAAGCGAAGTCATGAGTTTCATTCCAGTTTCAGCATCGCCTCGATCGACTGGCGGGCGCGGGTGGCTATCGCCGCCTCGACAGTGACGCGGTGCTGGAGGTCATCCAGTGACCACAGCACCTTCTCCAGCGAAATCTTCTTCATATTGGGGCACAGCAGCCGGTCGTTGACCGGGAGGAACACCTTGTCCGGGTTCTCGGTGCGGAGGCGGTAGAGGATGCCCATCTCGGTGCCGATGATGAAGGCCCGTTCGGTTGCGCGCTTCACGTGGCGGCACATCTGTCCGGTCGACAGGACGTGATCGGCGGCGTCGCGCACCGGCTTGGCGCATTCGGGATGGACCAGCACCGGCGCGCCGGGGTGGGCGGCGCGCAAGGCGGCGATCTCGGCGACGGCGAGGCGCTGGTGGGTCGGACAGAACCCCGGCCAGAGGATCAGCGGCTTGCCGAGCTTTTCGGCGGTGTAGCTGCCGAGGTGGCGATCGGGGACGAAAATCACCTCGGCGTCGCCGAGCGAGCGCACGACGGCCAGCGCATTCGCCGAGGTGCAGCAGATGTCGCTCTCGGCCTTGACCTCGGCCGTGCTGTTCACGTAACAGACCACCTTCGCGCCGGGATGCTCCGCCTTGAAGGTCCGCAACTGCGCGCCCGTGAGCATGTCGGCCATGGGGCAGCCGGCCGCGGGGTCGGGGATCAGAACCGTCTTGCCGGGGTTCAGGATGGCGGCGGTCTCCGCCATGAACCAGACGCCGCAAAACACGATCACATCGGCCTCGAGCTGCGCGCATTTGCGGGACAACTCCAGCGAGTCGCCGGTGAAATCGGCGATCGCCTGGATCTCATCCGGCTGATAATTGTGCGCGAGGATCACGGCATTGCGCCGCCGCTTCAGCTCGCCGATACGTTGGGGCAGGGTGTCCATGGTCATTAGCGGAATTTCGGCATCCAGCGGCCGTGCGCGGCGATGAGATCGTCGCACAGCGCGCGGATCTGGTCGATGGTGAGCTCGGCGGCCGTGTGGGGATCGAGCATCGCCGCCTGGTAAATGCGGTCTTTGCGCCGTTCGAGTACGGCCTCGATGGCGAGCATCTGGGGGTTGATGCTCGTCCGGTTGTAGGCGGCGCAGACTTCGGGGAGGTCGCCGACCAGACAGCCTTGCACGCCATTGGCGTTCACGAGACAGGGCACCTCGACGCAGGCCTTGGGCGGCAGGTTGGGGATGAGGCCGTTGTTGAGAATGTTGCCGCCGATCTGGATCGGACGGTCGGTCTCCATGGCCTCCATGATGTGCGATCCGTACTCATGGGTGCGGCTGTGAGTCAGCGAGGAGTTGCCCACCAGATCTTTGGCGCGCTGCTTCCAATCGGCGATCTGGTGGATGCAGCGGCGGGGGTATTCGTCCAGCGGGATGTGAAACTCGCCGATCAGTTCGGGATGCGCCGCCTTGATGAAATGCGGCAGATATTCCGAGAAATGCTCCGAGCTTTCCGTGATGTAATAGCCGGTGTGCAGCATCATTTCGAGCCGAATCATATCCCCCGATTTCTTGTTCGGATCCGGCTCCTTCCGCCAGGCCTTGAGTTTCTGGGCGGCGAGTTTTCTGATTTCGGGGTAGAGGTCCTTGCCGTTGTGGCTGATTTTCAGGAGCCACGACATGTGGTTGATGCCGGCGACATGCGTGCGGCATTCGTGCGGCGGATAGTTTGCCTCCAGACCGAGCGCACCCAGGAGGTTCTGGGCGACGACTTGCACCGAATGGCAGAGGCCGACCGCGCGGATGGAAGATCCCCGCAACACGCCGCCGGTGAGCATGGCCATCGGGTTGGTATAGTTGAGGAGCCACGCATCGGGGCAGACGGCTTCCATGTCATGGGCGAAATCGAGCATGACCGGCAGGGTGCGCAACGTGCGGAAGATGCCGCCGATGCCGAGGGTGTCGGCGATCGTCTGGCGCAGGCCATACCGCTTGGGCACCTCGAAATCGGTGATGGTGCAGGGGGCGTAGCCGCCGACCTGGATGGCATTGACCACATACGACGCTCCCTTCAGCGCCGGGCGGCGCCGGGCCACACCGAGATGGGCGGTGATCGTGGCGCGCCCCTGGTTGATGTTGGCGTTGAGGCAATCGAGCATCTGCTTCGATTCGCGCAGGCGGACGGGATCGATGTCGTACAACGCGAGGTGGGCGTCGTGGAGCGCCTCGCTGAGCATGGCATCGCCGAGCACATTCTTTGCAAACACGGTGCTTCCCGCACCCATAAACGCGATCTTGGACATGGCAGGGAGTCCCTTCTGAGCGGCTCTATATTACGGATACCCGGCACCGGGCTTCATGGTGGGCCAGTGTAGCGAGTGCCCGGGTGATGAGCAAGCCGAAACATGCCGCTCGAGCAGGCGCGCGTTCACTGACGCGAACGCCGGTCACACCGCCCGCCCGCGGCTGATGGTGAGGACGGCACGGCCGATGAGGGTCCGCCCGGCGAAGGGGCAGTTGCGCGAACGGGAGCGGAACTGCGCCGGATCGACGCGCCAGGGCGTGGTGAGGTCGAGCAGCGCGAGGTCGGCGGTGGCACCCGGCGCGAGGGAGGGCGCGGGCAGCCGGAGGATCGACGCGGGACCGGTGGTCCAGCGCGCGATGAAGTCCACGAGCGGCATCCTCAGGCCGGTGACCAGGGTGGTGTAGGTCGCGCCGAGCGCGGTTTCGAGTCCGATCACCCCGAACGGCGCCTGCAGGAACCCGTGCGCCTTCGTGGCGGGGGCGTGCGGCGCGTGGTCGGTGGCGAGGGCGGCGATGACGCCATCCCGGACCGCTTCGCGCAGCGCGGCGACATCGGCCCGGGTGCCGAGCGGCGGGTTCATCCGGTAATTGCCGTCGTCCTCCGTGAGATCCTCGGCGGCGAGGGCCAGATGGTGGGGGGACGCCTCGGCCGACACGGGCAGGCCCTCGGCTTGAGCCGCGCGGATGAGGGCGACGGAACCGGCGCAGGAGAGGTGCTGGATGTGGACGGGGCAGCCGGTCTCGCGGCAGAGGCGGATGTCGCGGGCGACCGCCTCGGTCTCCGCCTCGGGCGGAAAGATCGGCAGGTTGAGGCGCCGCGCGAGGGGGCAGTCGCGGATGACGCCCGCGCCGGCGATGGACGGCGCCACGGCGTGATCCATCACGACGCGGTTGAGCGGCCGGATGCGGCGCATAGCCTCGGCCATGACGGCGTCGTCGTCGACCCTGGCGCCGTCGTCGGTGAACGCCGATGCGCCGGCGGCGGCGAGCGCCTCCAGGTCGGCGGGCGCTCGGCCGGCGCGGCCGCGGGTGATGCAGGCCGAGGGGCGCACGGTCACCGGCAGGCCGGGATCGGCCTGATGCCGGATCCAGGCGGGCGTGTCGCAAGCCGGCGCGGTGTTGGGCATCGTCACCACGGTGGTGAAGCCGCCGGCCGCGGCGGCGGCCGCGCCGCTCGCGAGGGTCTCGGCGGCGGGCGCACCCGGATCGCGGAAATGGACATGGATGTCCCACAGGCCGGGCGTGGCGACCCGGCCGCGGCCGTCGATGCGGCGGGTGCCGGCGGGAAGGGCCGGCGGAACCGGCGCGAACCGGCCGTCGGCCATGAAGAGATCGCCGGTCTCGTCCCGTCCGGACGCCGGGTCGATGATCCGGGCGGCGGTGATGAGCAGCGGCGGGAGTGGCGTGGCATTCATGCGATGTGGCGTTGGATGAAGTGTTCGCGGATGTAGCCGAGGGCGTCATCGAGCGAGGGGAGGATCTTGGTGCAGAAACGCACCATCCAGGGGGAGCATTCCTTGAAGGGGATGGGGGAGAAGGCGACGATGAACTTGCCGAGGTCGTGGGCCGCGTAGAACACCTCCATCGACGTGCCGATGGAGGCGCGGTTGTAGTTGACCAGCAGGAGGTCCGCGTCGCGCACGTCCTGCAGATCGAACTCGACGATCTCGTTGGCGCTGTCGAACTCGCGGTCCTTAAAATCGCGGCGCATGGGGTCCAGCAGCACGAAGGCGTCGGACAGCCGCTCCCGCGCACGCTCGCGCCAGGTGCGGGCGGCCTGGAGATGCTCGTCCATGATCGGTCCGCTGAGGTAGATTTTCTTGCGGAGGGAAACGACGGGATGACTCATGCGGGACCTCGTTTTGCGGGACGCTACTCCTCGACCACCACCGGCGTGCCGGCATCCACCATCTGCAGCAGCTTGACCGCATTCCAGTTGGCCAGGCGGAAACAGCCCTTGGACTCGGCCCGGCCGATGTTCTCGGGAATCGGCGTGCCGTGGATGCCGTAGCCCGGCAGGGAGAGGCCGATCCACGCCAGGCCGACCGGATTGTTGGGGCCGGGAGGGATGATGAGCTTGACCGTATTCTCGCCGCCCGGAACGAAGAGCTGCGGGTCGTACGTGTAGTTGGGATTGGGAGCGACCGTGCGCACGGCGAGGGTGCCATCGGGGCGGCGGCTCTTGTCGCGGGCGATGGAGCAGGGGAACAGGGCGATCAGGTTGCCGTCGGCGTTGTAGGCGGCGATCTCCGTGCGCCCGAGGGCGATCCGGATGGAGCCTGCCCGTGGCAGCTTGTCGTGGGAGCAGTCGGGCAGCACGATCTCGGCGCCTGCGGGCGGGTTGGGCCACGCCGTATCCGGGTTGAGCCGCTGCAGCGCGCGCTGCGACAGGTGCCCCTTCTCGGCCAGCATTTCCTGGAGGGTCACGTAGCGGAGGGCGGGCAGCTTGGACCGCTCCTCCCAGTCATCGGGGAACGGACCGAGGCTGGCCGCATCCTCATCGGTCACCGTATGGCGGGTGAGCACCGGGGGCCCTCCGCCAAGCGCCTCGAGGACGGCGGCATCGGGAATGCCGGTCGCCGGGAGGCCGCTGAGCAACTGCCAGGTCTGAAGCGCAATCTCGGTACGGGGCCCCCAGACCCCGTCAATGCAGTTGCAGGAGAGGTGCTTGCGGTCGAGCAGCACCTGTAGCTCAAGGATGTCGCGATGGAAGCCCGAGCGGTAGCCGACAAAACGCTCAGGCGCCGATTGCGCCCGGACGCCGCCCGCGCCGGCGATCAGGCTGGCCAGGACGGCAAGGGCAAGGCGTGCTTGGAGAGACAACATCATGTTTAACACCCAAGAGGACGGAAGAGCGCGGCAGACGGACACCCAGCGTCCACGACTGAAGACATCGATACGGTAGCATGATCGATCTGAATTTGTCAAACGCGCGAAAATACTGGGCAGCCGTCACACAAATGGATAAACTGACCGAATGACACACAAACAGGCGATTCCGACGATTACGGTCAACGGGCAGGTCATCCCGTCCGAGGCGATTGAATACGAGTTCGGCCGACTGGTCCGGTTTTATGCGCAGCACATGCCCGAGGAGCAGGTCCGGGCGCAGGCGCCCGCGCTCCGGCAGCGGGCGGTCGACCAGGCGATTGGCGCCAAGCTTCTCTTTGACCAGGCGGCGAAGCTCGACCTGGTGGTGACCGACGCCGAGGCCGACGAGAAATTTCAGGAGGTCTCCGAGCAGGTGGGCGGCGCCGCGAAGCTGGCGGAGGCGCTCGCCAAACAGGGGCTTTCTGAGGCCGACTTCCGCGCGCAGCTCAAGCACGGGCAGCGCGTGGAGAAGTTGATCGCGAAAGTCACGGAGGGCGTGCCCGATCCGCGGGAGGCCGACATCAGCGCCCATTTCAGCGCGCACAAGGACGAGTACAGGCGCGAGATGCGCGTCCGGGCGCAGCACATTCTCGTGAAGCCGACGAACGGCAGTCCGCAGGCGAAGTTCGACGCCATCGCCAAGCTGAACGGGATCCGGGCGCGGGTCGCGGGCGGGGGCGATTTCGGCGGAGAGGCCGGGGCGCACTCCGACTGCCCGAGCGGCAAGGCGGACGGCGGCAGCCTCGGCTGGTTCAGCCGCGGCATGATGGTGCCGGAGTTCGACACGGCCGTGTTCGGCCTGAAGGTCGGCGAATTGAGCGACGTGATCGAAACGCCGTTCGGCTTCCACCTCATCTACAAGAACGACGAGGAGCCGGCCGCCGAGGCCTCCTTTGACGACGTGCGCGAGTCGATCCGCGACTTCCTGCGCCACACCGCCCGCGGCGAGGTGGTCGCGGCCTATGTCGCCGACTTGCGCGAAAAAGCGACGGTGAAGATCGACGCCTAGCCGTGTCCGGTTCCCCGTGGAGCCGGGACGGCCCAATCGTTCAACGCTTACCCGCAAACAGCGAGTTCTATGAGTTTCTGCCACACGCTCTATTCGGCGATCGGTTCGATCGGGGCGGGCGCGGCCTGCTGCCTGTTCCTGGCGGGATGCGCCTCCCTCCCGCCGCTGTCGCCGCAGCCGGGAGAATCGCCGCCGGCCAGCCTGGCCGGCTGGGTGCCGCTGGCCGACGTGGCCCGGCGGCTTCAGGCGCTGGCCTCCGATTGGCGGGTGTCGGCGGAGGGCGCGACCGTGAAAACGCCGCGCCACACGATCCGGCTGGTGGCCGGCAGCCGCTGCATGGAGGTCGACGGCGCCATGGTCTGGCTCAATGCGCCGCCGGCCTTCCATCCGGTGGGATCGGCCCATCTCTACCTCTCGGCAGCGGACGTCCGGGATCTGGAAGCCCTGCACACGCCGCCGAACAAGCGGCTGCCGCAAACCGCCCGGAGGCGGTATCTCACGGTCATGCTCGACCCCGGACACGGCGGCGAGGATCGGGGGGCCGTGAGTTCGGCGACGCACCAGCAGGAGAAAGACCTGACGTTGGATCTGGCGCGCCGCGTCGCCGCGGGGCTCGCCCGCGCGCCGGTGCATGTGATGTTCACGCGCAACGACGATTCGGCCCTGCCGCTGGATCTCCGGGTCACGCTCGCCGCCAACGCCCCCGCCGACTGCCTGGTGAGCATCCACGCGAATGCCGCGGCCAATTTGAAGGCCGCCGGCGTCGAGACCTACCTCGTCCCCGCCGCCGGTTTTCCATCGACCGGCGGCCGCGCCTCGGAGGCGGTGGTTCCCGGAAACCGGTTTGCCGACGCCAACTTCGCCCTGGCCTATGCCGTACACAGTCAACTGGCCAAGCTCGGTCGTCCCGACCGCGGCATCAAGCGGGCCCGCTATCACGTCCTGCGCAACGCGCCATGCCCCGCGATTCTCGTGGAAGTGGGCTTTCTCTCCAACGCCGACGAGGCGCGGCGGCTCGAGACCGGCGACCATCGCCAGCGTCTCGCCGACGCGATCGTCGCGGGCATCCGCGCCTATGCGGACTAGCAGGCCGTCAGCAGGTCGTGCAGGTAGAGCAGCGTCATCAGACGGCAATCCAGCGTATGGCCGGCGCGGTAGGAGACGACCGTTCCGGCCAGCCGGCCGCAGTCGATCAGCGCCAGCGCCGCGAGCAGGTCGAGCGTGGCCCGATGCCACACCGGCTCGAGCGAACGGCCGTCGGGCTGGAGCAGGTGCGGCTCGTTCCAATACCGTTTCCTGCCGTGGATCAGAATGTTCCGGTTCGTGTAGCCCAGATTCCGGGTGTCGGCGAACAGCAGGCCGACGGTATGGGCCAGGACCCGCTGCGATTGTGACGCATTGGTGCGCGCGAACGCGCCGGTGCGGAAGGTTTCGGGGGTCAGGTCATAGACCAGGCGCTGCCGGCCGATCACCGAGGCAAAATCGATCGCGCAGTCCAGGCGCAGCCGGTGAACCCCGGGTTCGGCGGGCAGTATGGTGATGAAATCCCCCCGGTCACCGCCGATGGTGACCGGCTCCTTCACCGTCACGTAGCGCGCCGGCTCGTCCCGTTCGACGATCCCCGCCCGTTCGACCGCCTCCACCAGATCCAGGCTGCTGCGGTCAAATAGCGGCGGATCGCCCGATCCGGTCTCCACAACCAGGTCGTCGATCCCCAGCCCCAGCCGGAGCGCGACGATGTGTTCGACCATGCGCAGGTAGTTGTGCGGCGAGCCGCTGCGCAGGACGATGTTCCGCTGGCTCGTCCAGATGTTGCGGGGCGAGACGCCGACGTCCAGTTGCTCCGCCAGATCGGTGCGCCGGATCCACCAGCCCGGCTGCCGCCCCGGGGCGAAGGTCAGCGTCCGCATCGCCCGCCGCGTAAACGTGCCGGGACCGGAGACGGACTCGCGCCGGCCGAGGGTCGTCCGCCGCGGCGAGTAGCCCGTTTCACCCGCGCACAAGGCGGTGTGGTCAACCGCCTGGGCGTGGAACCGCTCAACGGCCGCCTGCACCCGCTGGGGATCGCCGGCTAAGATCCGCCCGATGGGATAGGAAAAAGACATGGGGATTCACCCTCTGCTGCTTGCGTAACGTGAAGTGGGCCCCATCATAGCCAAAAAGCGCCTGTTGTGAAAAGGCATAATTGGATCCCGAGTGGGATAACGTGAAAAACCAGTTGACACCGCCCGCACGAATGCGTTACAGTTCGCCGCGTCTTGCCCCTCATGAGAGGGATGCATTGCTTGCGTTCTATTCCGGTGTAGCGCAGTGGTAGCGCAGGTGGCTGTTAACCACTTGGTCGTAGGTTCAAATCCTACCACCGGAGCCATTTTTCCGATAACTCGAACCCGTGCCGACACGGGTTCGAGTTTTTTTCAGGCCTGGATGTCTCTTCGGTCAAAAGAAAAAGGCCTCCCATCGCGGGAGGCCTTCGGGTGTCTGCAGACCCGTATTTCTGGGTCTCGACAGGGGGGGGGATAGTGAGAGACCCCGTGTCACGCTGCGGGAATCCGCGGTTCCGACAGTTGCCAGCCGGTGTCCGGCCGTCGATCCGCCGTTCTCCACGCCCGTCCCCGTCGTCTGCCCCGTTGCGCGGGATCAACCCCACTTGCCCTTGTTCATGTGTCCCTGAAGTTCCGTCATGGAGAGTTTCATGATCTCGTAGGCGCACGCCAGCGATTTCTTGAAGACATCCACGCAGCCGGCGTCCAGGTTGTCCGTAACGCCGTCTTTACACGTGCATTCCATCTCGCGCGCCAGGGTTATCATTTGCGCATGCAGCATGTTGGTGTGGCGCGAGCGCTCGACGAGATTGGCTGCCGCATCATCCAGCAGCGCGAACTTCTCCTTCGGGGCGCCGCACTTCGGACATTTTTCCGGAGCGCTATCGCCGTCATGTATGAAACCGCATCCGGCGCATTTCCATTTCTTCATGTGACAGAGACTCCTTTCGTGAACGGTACTTGGAACCGGCCCCATTTTACGGGGACAACAACCATAAGTCAATCGGCGCGGTCGTGTGCGTGTTCACCGGTGCCGTATCCCATTTTCTTCCACTGTTGCTAATAGAAGGAACACGTGGGGGGGAAATGCAAGATGCTTCTGCCATGTCCACCAGCGCGTCCCGCAGGCACAAAAAAGGCCGCCCGTCGCGGGAGGCCATCGGGTGTCTGCCGACCCGTATTACTTGGTCTCGGCCTTGGGGGCTTCGGCCTTGGGGGCTTCGGCCTTGCAGGCGACCGGGCACTTGATCGTCACAACGGCCTTGCCGCAACTGCACTGGGTGGCATCATCGGCCTTGATGGTGCACTTGCAGCCGGCTTCGCAGGGGCACAAGGTGACTGTGCCGTCCTTCAAGGCCAGCACATTCATGGCCTTGAGCGCCGTCTCGCACTTGGCGCACTTGCCGGCCTTGAGATCCACCACGTTGCACTTGGCGCATGCGAACACGCTGTCGCCGGCCTTGCAGCAGGCGTTCGTTCCGGCCGCAGCCTTGTCGCTGACTTTGCAGCAGGCTTCCCCGGCCCATGCCGTTGCCGACGCCATCGCCAGCACCGCAATCATAATGAGTGATTTCTTCATCGTCTTTCCTCCCTGTAGCAACCCGGCCTGCAAACGAACAGTACGCCCACTCGGCATAACCACGAAACATTACGCAACCCAAGTTATTTGAGTATTATACTAGATTTTCTGGGTGGTGTCCATTCACGATATTCTGGACAGTGCGACGCGCTTCTGTCATGCTGTATCCATCGGTATCGTTGTCCGTGAGCGGTTTTCCATTCTGACTATGACTACTGAGGCTCATGCAAAACCCCCAGGAGGATCAATGAAATTACACCGTCTCGCGTTCGCGTGGATGCTTTTCGCCGTCTCGCGTTTCGCCACCGCCGCCCCGGTCGAGGTTGCCACCACCGGCATCCAACCCGTGGCCGGCAGTTCACACGCGATTGTGTCGGGGACGATCGTGCTGCCCGGCGACGGATACTGGACGCTCTCGCCGCTCCAGGCTTCCAACACACCGGTCGAGGTCTACCTGATGCCTCCGGAAGAAATCATGACGCGCCCGGTGGGTCGTCGCATGCGCCAGGTGGAGGAAACCCGGGCGATCAATGCAGGGCGGGGGAACGTCCAAAGCCTTTACTGGGTCTGCCGGGAATTTGCCGAAACCAATCACTATCGCGGTCCGGCATCCATTGAGGCGCTCCTGGCATCGAACCAGCTGGCGCACATTCAGCGTTCGCCGTGGTCCGGTGTGCATGCCCAGGAGAAAGGTCCGTTTGTCTGCCTGGTTCCGAACGTCACCTTCCGTTTTGCCGCGGAAGGCACTAATCCGGTCCCTCGCCAGTCGCTCCGCGTGCCGTTCGCTCAGCGCGACGTGCTGGCCTTTGAATTGCGGCCGTTTGTCGACGACGGCAAACACTGGGTCGTGTATACCGACGGCAGTTGCGAGCGGATGCCCATCGATGCGGTGCTGGTTGCCAAGCTCGGACAGCCCATCAAGACGGTCACCCAGGTCGCCGCGCCGGAACCATCCTCCCCGACCGCCGTCTACACGATGATGATGGTTCGGACGCCCGCGACGCCGGATACCATCACGCTGTCGATCGAGAACCGCCTGGCCGGAGGCGCGTGCAGCGCGACCTGGAAGAAAACGGCGGCTCCCGTTCAGAAAGGCCTGAAATCCGATCTCCAGAAGATGCGCGTCGGCCACTGGCGTTATCTGGCCGCCACGACCCAATCCGGCATTCTGGCGGGATGGGCCGGCTTGTCGATGGATGACGAGCCGTTCAGGGGCGGCCGCCGGGGCGCGGCGTCAGCCACTTCGGTCTTTGGCATGCTCGGCGGGCGGGCCGCCATCGACGAAACCCTGCAACTGCAGGCGCTGCGGTCCGCACCCGACGCAGGCGGGCCGACCATCGGCATCGGTGCCATTCCGGGCGTTACCGTCAAGTCCCACCCGTATGCCGAGATGCTTGGCGACACGCGCGTCAGTCCTCCCGCCATCCTGAAAACTGTGCCCGCCGACCGCGTGGCCCTGCATGTCCTGCGTCCGGCATCCCTGCTCGCGTTCCTGGATGGCGGGGCCGATTTCATCAGCGGACTGGGTTCCGCGGCCACCGGCCGCAGCATCCGCTACGATCTCAAGAAGCGCTATCTGGCGCGCATGGGCCTGAATGAAGCGTGGATGCGCCAGATTCTGAAATCCGGCGTCGTGACGGAGATCGCGCTGCATGCGCCGGATCTGTTTTTCATTGATGGCACGGACATCACCGTCATTGCGCGCGTGAGCCAGCCCGCGGCGCTGGCCGGCCTGCTCGCGCGGGTCGGCGTCACGGGGTTGACGGGTGACGCGACGGCGGTTCCCAATGGACAGGGCCGCGAGACCTTCTGGGCCCTCCGCGGGGATCTGCTGATCATCAGCACCAGCCGCCGTGAACTGGATCTCACGCTGGCGCTCCACAAGGACCCCGCCGCCAGTCTCGCGGAGTCGGCCGAATATCGCTACATGCTTGCCCAGCTCCCGGTGCAGGATCGGACGCGGATGATGATCTACTTTTCCGATCCGTTCATCCGCCGTCTGGTCGGCCCGGCGGTCAAGATCGGCCAGTTGCGCCGCGCATCGGCCCGCAGCCGCATGGAGCACGTCACGGCTGCGGCGCTGCTGGCGAATCTGGACGGAATCCAGGCCCCAACCCTCGATCAGCTTCGCGAGGCGGGCGCCCTTCCCGAGGCCGCCGCGCCCGGCGATCTGCAACTGAAGCCCGATGGCCGGGCCGTCTCGGCCGTATACGGATCCCTGGCCGATCCGACGCCGCTCTCGGAAATCCCCCTGGCGCAGGTCACGAAGGCGGAAGCCGATGATTACGCCCGCTACCTGGAAAACTACAACCGGTTCTGGCGGCAGTTCTTTGATCCGATCGCGATCCGCATCGACGACACGCCCGACGGCGGCCTGGAGATGACCACCTTCATCCTGCCGCTCATCGACAACTCGCTGTATAACGGCATGAAGGAATTTCTCGTCACCCGCCAGGGGCCGCCGCTGAACGTGCCGCGTCCCAAGCCGGACCCGGTGCTCATGCTCTCGCTCAATCTGGGCGAACCGGCGTGGACCCAGGTCTCCGAAGGGCTGTCCGAACTATTCACGCGCTTCATCCATCTCTCGCCAGCCGCGCTGGATGATCTCGGCCCGGCCCTGCACTTCGCCCTCTATGATGCGGACCCGGTCATTGCGCTGGGCAGCGGCGACATCTTCGGCGCCTTCGGTGGTGGCGCCGAAATCTTTGATCGCAGCGAGATGTTCATGATTCCGATGGCGCTCTCGCTGCTGACCCGGCCGTGCGCCTTCATCATTGAGACCCGCGACAGCGCGCGCACCACCCGGTTTCTGGAAGAGGCCGCGTCCGCGTCGCTGGCGACCCGCAGGGGCGGCGGCCGGGGCTCGGACGAATTCTCGGCTGAATTCTACCGCGTGGCGGATGAGAACGCCTGGGTCTACTCCTTCAGCGTGATGGGCCTGATCAAGATCCGCTTCGGCATCCGGGTGGAAGGCAACTATGTCGTGGTTCGGAACATTCCCTGGTCGAGCCGGGATGTGATCGCCGGCGTCGCGGAGAGTCCGATGCGCACCGCGCGGCTCCTGGCCAATCCATCCGCCTGCCGCGAGCAGATGGCGGGTCTGTACTCCGCCGCCATGGAGCATGAGCGAAGCGCCGCGATGCAGGGCATTGGGCGGCTGTATCCGCTGATGCTGGCGCGCGGGCTGACCCCGGAGGCGGCGCTCGCGGAGCACCAGCGGCTCTTCGGGTTCCGTCCCGCGCACCCCGGCGGCGGCGCCTGGACCGGAACCCCGGCGGCCAGGCTGCGCAGCACCACCTTTGGATCGCCCGACCGTCAGGAGCAGCCGGCCTTCGGCGATGCCACGGCGCCGTTCGGCCTGTTCAAGTCCATCGACAGTCTGAACGTCTCCATGGAATTCCAGGACGAGGGCCTCCGCACCGTCCTTCAATGGAAGACCAAGTTATGAACGGGAGAGGTGCGGAGAAATGAGGCCACCAGACACGTCCAGGCATTTACGTCTGTTGATTTACGGCTTCCCGGTGCTGATTGACATGGTCGTGGCGCAGTATCTGTTCGTCAACACGATGCGTCTCGTCAAGATGGGCGCCAGCGCCTCGGCGAGCGGCAGCGTAACGACGATCTGGAGCGTCACCTACCTGGTCACGTGTCTGGTCACCGGGCGTCTGGTGACGCCGCGCAACGCCGCCGCGCTGATGCTGGCCTCGTGTCTCTCCCTGGCTGCGCTGGCCGGCCTGGGAACGATCCTCCCCGGGGTGGCCGGCATTTACATCCTCACCGCGCTGGCCGGGGGATCGGCCGGGCTCTTCTTCCCGCCGTTCCAGACCTTCATGAAGGCCGTGGACCAGGGGGGCGGCAAATCCCTCTCGTACTCCACGGGGCTTTACACCTTTGCCTGGAGCGCGGGATATGCGGCCGGTCCGTTCATTTCCGGTTTTCTGATGGAGACCGGGGCGCAGGGATGGAAGCTGGCGTATGCCTGTGGCGCCGCGGGGGCCGTGGCCACGGCGGTCGGCATTCTCCATCTGAAGCATCTGGTGCACCTGGAGGAATCACCGGTTCACGTCCCCGTCGCGCGTCCGCCGCCCGGAGGGGTGGATTACGCCCGGTTCCCCGATCTGGCCTGGCTGGCCTGGATCGGCGCCGGCGCGGGCGTCGTCGTCATCTCGGTGATTCGCGCCGTCTTTCCGGCGCACGCGGTCAACACCCTGGCGCTCGGCGACGGCCGCATCGGGACCCTCTTCTTTCTCCTGAGCCTCACGCAGGCGCTGACCGGATTGATCCTGTGCCGGAGCCGCCTCTGGATGTATCGCGCGCGTCCGGTGAGCGTGGTCGGCGGACTGGGGATGGCGGGAATCCTGTGTCTGGCGTTTGGCGCGTCCTCCACGCTTCTGGGAATCGGCGTGATTCTGTTCGGCGTTTACTCGGGATCGTTCTTCTTCTATCTGGTGTTTCACGCGATTGCGCACCCGGTGCGAACCGCGCGCTATGTGGCGGTGAACGAATCGGTGGTCGGAATCGGCGGAATTCTGGGACCTCTGATCGGCGGAGGCTTATCCGATCAATTCGGTTTTGCCTTCAGCGCCTGCGCCTGCGCAACGGTCATCGTGGCGGTCACGGCGTTTCAAGCCGTCATTCATCGCCGGAGACGCACGGACGATCTGGATTAACGGAAGCGCCGGGCCGATCGTGTGGCGCCCGGTGAAGCAGATATTCCGATGAAGAAATTGACATCGAAACGGCCGTCCTTCATACTAGTGCGCGTCGTTCGGGCCTTCCTCATTTGCCGCCGCTGCATCGCCGACGCCGCCGGGCGTCTGTCCCGCGGCTCCGGCGCACATCCCAAGGAGCGTGCACGTTGCGAGTTGCCATAGCATATCCGCCGCTGGATTCCGATAAAGGGGTGCCGCTGCTTTCCCAGAACCGCCAGTTCCAGTGGTTCAACCGGCCGACCTTCATCTATCCCGTCGTGCCCGCGACGGCCGCGACGCTGGCCCGCGACGCGGGGCACGCCGTCGCCTGGCTTGACGGCATCGCCTCGGGCTGGACGCGCGCCGCGTTTGACGGGCATCTGGCCGCCTTCCAACCCGACGTTGTGGTGATCGAGACCAAGACGCCCGTGGTTGGGGCGCACTGGGAGATTCTGAAACACCTGAAGGCGCGCCATCCCCAGATGCGGCTGGTCCTGGTCGGCGACCATGTGACGGCGCTTCCCGAAGAGAGCTTTGCGCAGTCGCCGGTGGATTACATCCTGACCGGCGGCGATTACGATTTTCTGCTCGTCAATCTGCTGGCCCATCTGGAATCGGGCGCGCCCCTGGCCCCCGGCATCTGGTACCGGCAGGGCGGGGCCGTGGTCAACACGGGGCCGTTCCGGCTGGACCACTCCCTGTCACGCGCGCCGTGGATCGATCGCGACCTCACGCAGTGGCGCCTCTACTCGGAGAAGAACGGCAATTTCCGGCGAACCCCCGGCACCTACATCATGTCGGCCCGCGACTGCTGGCATGGCCGTTGCACGTTCTGCTCGTGGACGACGCTCTATCCGACGTTTCGCAGCCGCGAGGCGATCGATTGCGTCAACGAGATCGAAGATTTGGTGGAACGCTACGGCGTGCGCGAGATCATGGATGACGCCGGGAGCCTGCCGGCGGGGGCGTGGTTGAAGACGTTTTGCGAGGAGATGATCCGGCGCGGATTGAATCGGCGCGTTCGCATCGACTGCAACATGCGCTTCGGACGGCTGACCGCCGGCGAGTACCGGCTCATGCGTCAGGCCGGCTTCCGGCTCGTCCTGTTCGGCGTGGAATCGGCCAATCAGCAGACGCTCGACCGGCTGGACAAGGCGCTCACGATCGAACAGATCCGCGAAGGCGCCCGGATGGCCTCGCAGGCCGGCCTGGATGTGCATGTGACCGTAATGTTCGGCTATCCGTGGGAGGGTCCGGCGGAGATCGAGAACACGGTGCAGCTCGCCCGCTGGCTGTTGCGCAAGGGCTACGCCAGCACGCTCCAGTGTACGATGATGGTGCCGTACCCCGGCACGCCGCTGTTCCGCGAGCTCCAGAAGGAGGGGCTGCTGACGACGCAGAACTGGCCGGACTACGACATGCGCACGGCGGTGATCAAGACGCCGGTGCCGGAGGCGGTGATCAAGGACGCGGTGCGCCGGGTTTACAAGGGTTTTCTGCACCCCGAGACCGTGCTGCGGCGGCTGCTGACCACGCGGCACCCGATCGATGACCTCCGGTTCTACTGGCGCGGTTTCTTGTCGCTCGCCGGCCATTTGAAGGATTTCAAAAACAACTGAATCATACTGAATCATGGGGAACAGATGAACACGGAACTGGCACAAGGGGTCAACTGGGTCGGGTACATCGACTGGAGCGTGCGTGATTTCCATGGTTACCGGACCGAGCGCGGCTCGAGCTACAACGCCTATCTGGTGGAGGGGGCACAGACGGCGCTGATCGACACGGTCAAGGCGCCTTACGCGGCGACACTCATCGGGCAGGTGCGGGATCGTCTGGGGGAGCGGCCGCTCCGCTATCTGGTCTGCAACCACGCCGAGCCCGATCATGCGGGCGCGATGGCCGCGGTCGTGGCGGCGTTTCCCGGCGTCACCGTGGTCTGCAATGCCAAATGCCGCGAGGCGCTGGGGCTGTACGGCGACACTGCGGGCTGGACGTTCCAGGTGGTCAAGGAGGGGGCGAAGCTGGATCTCGGCGGGCGCACGCTGCAATTCTTCGACACGCCGATGGTCCACTGGCCCGAGTCGATGGCGACCTACCTGATCGAGGAGCAGATCCTGTTCTCCATGGACGCGTTCGGACAGCACTATGCGTCGGGGTGGCGTTTCGACGACGAGGCGCCGATGGACGAGGTGATGCACGAGGCCAAGACCTACTACGCCAACATCGTGCTGCCGTTTGTCCGTCCGGTGACGGCGGCGCTGGCGAAGCTGGGGGCGCTGCCGCTCAGGCAGGTGGCGCCGAGCCATGGCGTGATCTGGCGGAGCCACATCGCCGACATCGTGCGGGCCTATCAGGACTGGGTCGTCTCCAAGGCGGCGAAAAAGGTCGTGATCCTCTTCTGTACCATGTGGGACAGCACTCGGCTGATGGCCGAGGCCGTTGCCGAGGGGGCCATGGCCGAGGCGGTGACGGTGAAGCTGATCGACGTCAACGCCACCGCCGACACCGACATCGTCGCCGAGGTGATGGACTGCGCCACGCTGGCGGCGGGGTCGGCCACGCTCAACATGGGGATCATGCCGCGGCTGGCGGCGACGTTGACCTACCTGCGCGGCCTCAAGCCGGTCGGGAAGGCGGGCTTTGCCTTCGGTTCCTGCGGCTGGGCGACCAAGGGCGCCGAAGAGGCGGCCGCCTATCTGGCCGCCATGCAGGTCGAGATTCTGCACGAGCCGATCACCTGCCGCTTCCGCCCGGATGCCGCCACGCTCACGCGCTGCTGCGAGGCCGGCCGCCTGCTGGCGAAACGGGCGCTGACGGCGGGGGGAGAGATCAAAAGATGAGCACGGAAAACGCAATCAAAACAGTCATCGGCTTCTTTGTCGCAATCCTGATCGGATCGATTCTGGCCGCACTGGTGGGCGGCGCGTTTGGAGCGTTGGTGGCGACGATCTCCCCGGAGTTCGTCACCGGATTATTCAACAGGCCAGCGGAGGCGGGCGTTGTCCGCTACGCCTGTGCCGTCGGGATGATCTGGGGCGTGTTCATCGGCGCGGCCGCCTCCGGCTTCGCCTGCTTCCTGGCGGCGGTCATCAAGGTGCTGCGTATCCGGTTTGAGAGTCGGAAGCAGCAAGAATGACAGAGCCACTGAGGCGCTTGCAAAACCGCATTCGTCGGTTCTGCAAGCGCAGTCTTCAGAAGCCTTTACTTATTCGGCGGCGATTGCGCCTGGCGGGAAAAGGCCGGCAATCCCAAGTCACGCACCAGATTTCCAGGCACCTCCGTTTGGGTCAGAGGCGGGCGACCCAATCGCTGCCGAATGTTCTTCAGGAAACGGACGGTGCCGAACGCTCGAGCCTTGGCCTGATACAGAGCCAGCCGATTCAGGGCGCGTTGAGAGGCGAACCCGCTTTCAGGAAGCGCCTGATGCAGAAGAAGAGCCGTGTCGAGCAGGTCGCCCATTTCGGCGATAGTTTCCGAACTTCCGTGCTTGATCCGTTGCCAAGCCTCGTCCAGACGCGGAGGATAGAAAGCCAGTTCGTAGCAGGACTGCAGCTTTTTCCGGGTCATCACGATGGTTGATCCCTCCATATCTCCATGTCGGTCTTCAGATTCTGCAGGTTCTCCAAGACAACTGGATCGCAATCGAAGGGAGGGGGAAGCCGTTTGGCCGCCAACTCGATCCGGTTGAATCCGACGTTTCGATGCGAAACCAGATACCGGATGTCGCTCTGATCCATTTCGTCATAGCGGATCAGCTTGCTGGCGATGAGTTGTTCAATGGCCACCGTTCTAATCGTCAGCAGGCGCCCCTGCCACAAGGTCAGGTCCGTCTCGGGCGAGGGCTTGGGAAGACACAGGCGGAGTCCTGTTATCCATTCAATATGATCGCCCGTGTAGTGCTCGTCGGGATTGACCGGTAATCCGGACGCACTGGCTGCCCTTCGGAAGTCGCCGTAGTCGGCGTTCGAATAAGGGGCGGCGACGTCTATGTCAAGGCTGGTTCTATCGGGTTCATCCAGAAGAATATAGGCCGCGCTCCCATACACGTAGAGCGTCGCGGGACTTTTCAGTTCCGTGTCAATCTTCTCGAGATACGATGTAAGTTCAACTTTGTTCACATCGGGATGATATCATTTCACGGCCGCGTTTTCAACGCAAAACAAGACGCGGCACCGCTATCGGGTGTAAGACAAAAAAGTGAGAGCGGGAGGAAAAGAGAAAGAAAGTAGTTGCCGGACGGATGCGAACGTCATATAATGTTGTATCGTTAATGATACAGGAGGCATTCGTCATGGACCAACACGAAGTATTGAACCAACTCGGGAAGATCGGCGCCGCGCGGCGCGGGCAGATCAGCGAACAATGGTACGAATCGGCAGGCCGGGACGGGAAGCCGCACCGCACGGGGCCCTATTACGTCTGGCAGCGTTTTCTGGAGGGCGAAAAGGTCTCGGCCCGCATTCCGCGGGAAGAGGCCCCCCGCGCTCTGGCCGAGTTGGCGCGGGGGCGTGAGGCCGAGGCGCTGATCAGTCAGTTCTGGCAAAACGCCGAGGCGCTGGCGGAGGGCGAAAAAAAAACGGCTGGACGGAAGCGCTTCGCGCGGTCGGATCGGAACTCCGACAAGCTGCGGCACTGATTGAAGCGAAGATCGGGGCCGGCGAGGTCGATCTGATATGGGTTGAGGCGTCTCTGAAATCGGCGGCGCTGCGGGAGGCGGCCAAACTGCTCGGCGCGTTTTATTCGCGGGTTGCGCCGCAGGCGCTGGGGCTGGATGGCCAAACCGGGGGGCGCGGAGACCGGACGCGGGAAGTGCTTTCAACGGTCGGACCGGTCGCGTTCACCCGCAGTTATGTCCTGGACCGTAACAGGAAGCGGTCTTTCCCGCTGGATGACGCGCTGGGTTTAATCGGCGGCTGCACACCGGCGGCAGCCGGACTGATCTGCTGGGCCGGTGCGCAGGCACACTCCTATGATCAAGCCGGGGAGTCGCTGTCCCGATTGGCTGGGCTAACCGTGCCCGGACGACGCGTCCAGCGGATGACCAACCTCTGCGCGGATCTGGAGGCCGCGTGGGCAATGGCACGCGAAAAAGAGGCGTGCACAGGCGGGATACTCAACATCCAAGCGGATATGACGGGCATACCCATGCGCAAGGAAGACCTTGTCGGCGTCCACGGAAAGAACGGAGATCCGAAGAAACGCCAGGTCAAAGGCGGCATCGTCTTCCGGCAGGAGGCCAATAAGGATGGAGAGATGCAGCGGATTCCCAGCTCGACAACACGCGTCGTCTCCTTTGATGACGTTTCGTCGTTCTCGCAAACACTTCTGAACGAGGCCGTCAAACGTGGATACCATGAGGCATGTACCGTTGTCTTTACGGCCGACGGCGCGGAGTGGATCTGGATCATGGTAGAAGACCGCTTCAAGGGCGCGGTCCAAATCGTGGACTTTTACCATGCCGCTGAACATCTCGGGGAACTATGCCGCCTCGCCGAGCCGGACAAGCAAAAGGCGGAGGTCCTGTTCACGATACGTCGCCGCCTGATGCGCACCTATGGCGCGGCGTGCGCCGTCCGCTATTTCGAGAACCTGCCCTCCGATCATCCCAAGAAAACGGAGATCGAATGCGCGCTTGGCTATTTCAGAAAAAACCTCAAGCGCATGGATTATGGCGCGTTCCGCAAACGTGGCTATTGTATCGGCTCTGGCGCAATGGAAGGAACCTGCAAATCGCTCGTCAATCAGCGCACAGACCTCGCCGGGCAACGATGGCATCCTTCTGGATCCCTCAACGTCTTGCGCATCCGCGGGCTGATTGCGGATAATCTCCACGACCTCTACTGGAAACAACGAGCCTGCATCAGAAGCTTTAAGGCAGCCTAAACTTTCTCTCTTCCTCCCTCATCTCACTTTTTTGTCTTACACCCCATGCGCCCTGGCGCGCCTCTCGAGTATTGCCCTCACACTCTCTTTGGCGTATACTGTGTGCGGTTTGGAGGGAATCGGCGTGCTCAGGGGGAGGGTGTTCCATGTTGTGTGAGAAATGCAGGCAGCGGCAGGCCGAGATCGCCATCCGGGAGGAGTCGGAAGGCGAGACGCGTGAGTGGTACGTGTGCCAGGCCTGTGCGGGGGTCGGCGAGCCGATCGAAAAGAAATTGGCCTCCATGGTCGAGATGATCTTCGACGTGGCCCTGGGACTGGTGGCCCGGCCCGCCGGGGTGCAGGCGGCGTCCGACGGCCCGGTGTGTCCGGTCTGCGGCATGACCCGGGAGACGTTTCGCAAGCGCGAGCGTCTGGGGTGCGAGGCCTGTTACACCGCCTTCCGTCGTGATACCGAAGCGATGATCCGGGACATGCACGTGGGTTCGCGCCATGTCGGCAAGGTGCCGGCCGGTGCGGCTGCGGCGCGGACGTGCGCCGAACTGGAGCGGGCGCTGAAGCGGGCGGTCGCCGCTCAGCGTTTTGAGGAGGCGGCCCGGTTGCGCGACGCGCTGGCCGCCGTGTCCCGGTCGGCCCCATTCGCCGGTGCGGAAAAAGGCTCGGAAGGGGGCGCGCATGCTGCTCAATGAACCCTATTTGGCGAAGGCTGCGGGCGCGCAGTCCAAAGGCCAGTCCCCCGAGCCGCAGATCATCATGAGCAGCCGGGTGCGGCTCGCCCGCAACCTGCGCGGGGAGCGGTTCCCCGACTGGGCCACCGAGCGGGATCGCGTAGAGGTGCTGCGGCGGGTTGGCGCGGCGGCGGTGCAGGCGACGGAGCATCCCGATGCCAAGGTCATTCCGATCGAGGGGATCGATGGTGTGCGGATGGAAACGATGCGCGAACGCTCCCTCATCAGCCGGGATCTGGTGGATCGCGGCGTGGGCGCGGGCGTGGTGTATGTGGGGAGCCGCTCGCTGTCGGTGATGATCAACGAGGAGGACCACATCCGCATACAGACGTTTGCGCCGGGGCTGGGGCTGTCGCGCGCCTGGGAGATTGCCGACGCCTTTGACACGCGGCTGGAAAAGCTCGTGCCGTATGCGTTTTCGCGGCGCCTGGGGTACCTGACGGCCTGCCCGAGCAACATCGGCACGGGGATGCGCGCGAGTGTGATGGTCCACCTTCCGGGATTGCGGCTCAGCGGCGACCTCGACGCGGTGATCCGGGGATTGGAGCGGCTGCGATTCACGGTGCGGGGTATCGGCGGCGAGGGATCGGCGGCCTCGGGCCACCGGTTCCAGATTTCCAACCAGGGGACGCTGGGTTTGGGCGAGCGGGCGGTCATCGCCTCGCTTGAACGCGTGGCCGTCGAGGTGGCGCGTCAGGAGGTGCTGGCCCGCAGGCGGGTGCTGCGCGACATGCCCGTGGTGGTCAAGGATTGCGTCGCGCGCGCGCTGGCGGTTCTGCAGCACGCGCACCTGATCCAGGCCGACGAGGCGCTGGACTATCTCTCGGCGGTCAGGATGGGGATCGAGATGGGGGTGATTCAGGATGCCAGCCCCGACGTTCTGGAACTGCTGGAGCTGATGGTCCATCCCGGCCATCTGCAGGACTATCTGAAAGAGGAGATGGACCCCGAACAGCGGGACCAGCGCCGCGCCGACCTGTTGCGCGAGAGGCTCGCTTTCTGGACGGTCAACGAGTGGCTGGTGCGGAAGGCCAGAAAACGACTGATTGCGAAGGAGAAGAAATGAGCGGTTTTGACGGTTTCACCGCGCGCGCGCAGCGTGCCATCCAGCTGGCCGCCAAGGAGGCGGATCGGTTCAACCACCCGTACATCGGCACCGAGCACATTCTGCTCGGGCTGATCGCGCTGGGCGAGGGGATCGCGGTCGAGGTGATCGAGGGGATGGGCATCTCCCTGGAGGACATCCGGCTGGCGGTTGACCGCATGGTCGGCCAGGGCGGCGAGACCCGGACGCTGGGAGCGAAACCCTACACGCCCCGCGCCAAAAAAGTGTTTCAGCTTGCGGCCAACGAGGCGCGGACGCTCAATCAGCCGGAGATCGGCACCGAGCACCTGCTGCTGGCGCTGCTGCGCGAGGGCGAGGGTGTGGCGGCCCAGGTGCTGATGGGATTCAACATCACGCTGGAGGATCTGCAGGCGGCCATACACAAGTACCTCGACGCCAATTTCGACGAGAATGACGGCGCTGCCGAGGGCGCGCCGGGCGGCGCGGTGAACCCCTCCGACTTAGCCGAGGCCGCCGCCCCAGCCAAGCAGCCGGGCGAGGCCGCAGCCAAGGCCAAGACGAAGACGCCGGCGCTCAATGCCTTCGGACGCGATCTCACCGAGCTGGCCAAGAAGGGCGGACTGGATCCGGTCGTCGGTCGCAAGAATGAGTTGGAGCGGGTGATTCAGATCCTGTGCCGCCGCACCAAGAACAACGCGGCGCTTCTGGGCGAGGCCGGCGTCGGCAAGACCGCAGTAGTCGAGGGGCTGGCTCAGGCGATCATCGCGGGCGATGTCCCCGAGCGGATGCGCGGCCGGCGTGTCGTGGCGCTGGACATGGCGCTGATGGTCGCGGGCACCAAGTACCGCGGCCAGTTCGAGGAGCGGATCAAGGCGGTGATGGACGAGATCCGGCGCGAGAAGAACGTGATCCTCTTTCTCGATGAGCTGCACACGATCGTCGGCGCAGGCAGCGCCGAAGGGACCATGGACGCCTCCAACATCATCAAGCCGGCGCTGGCGCGCGGCGAGCTGCAATGCATCGGCGCGACCACGCTCAACGAGTACCGCAAGTCGATCGAGAAGGATGCGGCGCTGGAGCGGCGGTTCCAGACGGTGCGCGTCGACGAGCCGACGGTCGACGACTCGATCGCCATTCTCCGGGGAATCCGCGAGCGCTACGAGCAGCACCACAACGTCCTCTATTCCGACGACGCGCTCGTGGCGGCGGTGCAGCTCACGGCCCGCTACCTCCCGGGGCGGCAGCTTCCCGACAAGGCGATCGACGCCATCGACGAGGGGGGCGCGCGCGTCCGGATGGGCGCGGCGGTGCGCCCCCCCGATCTGCGCGAGCACGAGGCGAAGATCGCCGACATCGTAAAGCGCAAGGACGAGGCCATCAAGGGGCAGCACTTTGAGGAGGCGGCGGCGCTGCGCGACGCCGAGCGGCAGACCAAGGAGGAGCTCGAGAAGATCGTCAAGATCTGGCGGGCGGAACATGCCGAGAAGGCGCTGCCCGTGTCGGTTGACGACATCATGACAACGGTGGCGCGCATTTCCGGCGTGCCGCTGGAACGGATGAGCGAGGGCGAGCTGGCGCGTCTGCTGAAGCTGGAAGAGACCCTCAAGGGCGTCGTGATCGGCCAGGAGCCTGCGGTGCAGGCCGTGGCGCGGGCGTTGCGGCGGTCGCGGGCGGATCTCAAGGATCCCCGCCGCCCGATCGGCACCTTCATCTTCCTCGGACCTACCGGTGTTGGCAAGACGCTCCTGGCCAAGGCGATTGCCGAGCGGATGTTCGGCGATGAGAAGGCGCTGATCCAGATCGACATGTCGGAGTACATGGAGAAGTTCAACGTCTCGCGCCTGGTCGGTTCGCCGCCAGGATACATCGGCCACGAGGAGGGCGGGCAGCTCACCGAACGGGTGAGGCGGCGCCCCTATAGCGTGGTCCTGTTCGACGAGGTGGAGAAGGCGCACCCCGACGTGATGCACATGATGCTGCAGATCCTCGAGGAGGGGAAGCTGACCGACAGTCTCGGACGACAGGTCGATTTTCGCAACACGGTGGTGATCCTGACGTCCAACCTGGGCTTCGATTTTGCCCGCTCCAACAAGGGCCTCGGCTTCTCGCGAGGCTCCGAGGCGGACGATTTTGAGCGACTCAAGAGCCAATTGCTTGCCGAGGCGCGGATGGTGTTCAAGCCGGAGCTGCTCAACCGGTTCGACGACATCATCGTGTTCCGCAAGCTCGAGCGGGAGGATGTGGCGAAGATCCTCGTGCTGGAGCTGGCGCGCGTCCGGGGCCGGCTGGAGGCCCGGGGAATCACGCTGGACGTCTCGCCCGAAGCGACGGCTTTTCTCATCGACAAGGGATACGACCCGGCGCTTGGCGCCCGCCCCCTGCGGCGGGCGATCGAGCGGTACGTGGAAGACCCGCTTTCCGACGAGCTGCTCCGGTCAGGGTTCAAGGCCGGTCCGATCCGCGTCGAGCCCGATCCCGACAGCGCCGGACTCTGCTTCCGCCATGCGGCGGCGGAGGTTGCGGCGGCGGGCTAAACGGACCAAAATGTGCGCACACTTTGGGCGATGTGGAATGGGTTGCAATACAGAGGAGATGGGATTATGACGGCTGACTTCGAGAAACGGGTGCGGGAATTGATTGCCGAACAGTTGGGCGTGACCGTCGAACAAGTCGTCACCGACGCCAATCTGGTCAGCGACCTGGGCGCCGACTCGCTCGACGTGGTCGAGCTGGTCATGGCGCTCGAGGACGAACTGGGCGTGGAGGTCCCGGACGAGGACGCGCAGAAGCTGGTGACCGTCGGGGCGGTGCTCGCCTATCTGAAGGAAAAAGGGGTTGGCGCCAAGCGCGGCTGACGGGAATGAAAACAGGCGCCCTTTGGCTGGACGACGCCGTGTGGATCGGATCGGTCCGCGTGGCGTCTTCTTTTTTTCAGCGGCTGCGAGGGCTGCTGGGGTGTCGCAGGCTCGGGCCGGGGGCCGGGCTGCTGATCGAGTCGTGCGGCGCGGTCCATACGGTCGGGATGCGGTTTGCGCTGGATCTGGTGTTTCTGGATGCGCAGTGGCGGGTCGTGGCGTGCGTGCCGGGCGTCCGCCCCGGCCGCTGCTTCGTGCCGGGCGGGCGGCGCGCCCGGCGGGTCGTCGAGGTCGAGAGCGGATGGCTGGATCTGACGCGGGTTGCGATCGGTGCGCACCTGCGATGGGCGGGCGAAGGGTGATCCTGTATTTGGAATCCGTGAAACTGAATCGTGATTTGGCCATTATCTTTCACGTGCGATCTGACATACTCCGGCGCCATGAAACACTCGACATCTGCACCGGCGGACAGGATTACGACACGCGAGTGGGTCAGACGCGCGTGGCAGGCGAAGCGCGTCATTCCCGCATTCAACATCCCTTACCTGCCCATGATGAAGCCCGTCGTTCAGGCGCTGGCCGACACGCGCACGGCCGGCTTGATCATGGTGGCCCGTCTGGAATGGGTCAAATTCGCGGCCGGCGGCGTGCAGGCGATCCGCGATCAGTATGAGGCCGTGGCCGACCGGCGGTTCTCCCGGCTGCATCTCGACCATGTTCCGGTGATTGACGAAGACGACCAGGTGGTGGACGTCGCGGCGGACATCGGGGAGGCGATCCGTGCCGGGCATGAATCGGTGATGGTTGACGGATCACGGCTGCCGCTCGACGAAAACATCGCCTGTACGGCCCGGATCGTCAGGCTGGCCCAGGCGGCGGGGGTAGAAGGTCGAGGCCGAACTCGGTGCGGTGATGGGCCATGAGGCGGGGCCGATGCCCCCCTATGAGACGTTGTTTCTATCCCGCAAGGGGTTTACCGATATTGACCAGGCGGAACGGTTTGTCCGGGAGACGGGGTGCGACTGGCTTTCCGTGGCCATCGGCAATATTCATGGCGCCATCTCGGCTGCGGGAAAGACACAGGAAAAAATACGGGGCCGCCTCGACATCGCGCATCTGGCGGCGCTCAACGCCCGTTGCGGCATTCCCCTCATGCTGCACGGCGTCACCGGAATTGCCCGCGAATGCGTGCGCGAGGCCATCCGCAATGGGATCGCGAAGATCAACATTGCCACCGCCATTCGCCAGCCCTATGAACGGAATCTGAGCGTGTCGCAAGCCGCGGCCTGCGAAGCCGTGTATGCCGAAACGGTGCGCGTGATCACTGATGATCTGGATATCGCCGGCAGCGCCGACGACCTGCTTCGACCCTGAACCCTGAAACGAGGCCCTTCATGACACACTCCCAACCCGTGACCTTCGCCCTCTATTTCGGCAACCGCGGTTTCTTCCCGGAGACGCTGATCGCCGCCGCCCGTCTGGAACTCGACGCCGCGGTGAAGCGCGCCGGCTATGGGACCCTGCTCCTGGATGCCGGAGCGACCCGCCACGGCGCGGTGGAGACCGTGGCCGAGTGAGCGGTGTACGCCGATTTCCTGGTCCGCAACCGCGGCCGCTTTGCCGGCGTCATCCTGTGCCTGCCGAATTTCGGCGACGAGACCGGCGCCGTCGCTGCTTTGCGCGACGCGGGCGTTCCAATACTCGTGGCCGCCTATCCCGACGAGCTGGACAAGATGGGCTTCTCCGAACGGCGCGACGCCTTCTGCGGCAAGTTCTCGATCATGGACGTGTTCTGCCAATACCGCCTGCCGTTCACCGCGTTCACGCCGGCGCCGCTGACCTTTGCCAGCGCCAAGACCGAGGACGGCCGGCTGGTCTTATATCTCGGCGAGGGCGCGTTCACCGCCGACCCGATCGCCGACGACTTCTTCGGCTGCGCCGGCGTGGCGCAGATCGCCGATCTGCAGCGGAAGCTGCTGGCCATCGGGCGCCAGGGCTACCGGCATCACGTCAGCGTGACGACCGGGCACACCGCCGAGGCCGTGCGCGAGGCCTTTGTCCGTTATTTGGATTACACCGTAACCGCGCTGTAGGTGCCTGATGAGCCTGATGGGGGTTGATGTCGGGACGACGGGGTGCAAGGACGCGGTCTTTGCCACGGACGGCCGTGTGCTCTCGGGCGCCTATCGCGAGTATCCGGTCCTGCACCCTGCGCCGGGACGGGTGGAACTGGACAGCGTCCGGGTGTTCGGCCTGATCCAGGAGGTGATTCGCGAGGCGGCGGCGGCGGCGGCCGATCCGGTGACCGCGCTGTCGTTCAGTTCCATGGGGGAGACGCTGGTGCCGGTCTCGCGCGACCGCCGCATCCTCGGCCCTGCGATTGTCGCATCGCTCGACCTGCGGGGGGGGCGAATACGCCGATGCCGTCGTCGCGCGCGTCGGCCGGGAGGCGTTCTATTCAATCAATCGGAATATCCCGGCCGCCACCTACTCCCTGCCCAAGCTGATGTGGCTGCGCGATCACCAGCCGCAGGCGTACGCGGCCGCCGACCTGTTCCTCCCGTGGGGCGATTGCGCGGCGTTCCTGCTTGGCGGCGAGTCCCGAACCAGTTTCGCACAGGCCAACCGGACGCTCCTGTTTGATGTCCGGCTGGAGGCCTGGTCGCCCCGCTTGCTGGAAGCGGGCGGCATCGACCCTTCCAAGCTGCCGATTCCCGTTGCGAGCGGCACGCGCGCCGGCCGGGTGGATGCCGCATCGGCGGGCAGGCTGGGGCTTCCGGAGGGTGTCGCGCTGGTGGTCGGCGCGCACGACCAGTGCTGCGGTGCGCTCGGGGCTGGCATCATCCAGGCGGGGTCGCTCGTCCGCTGGTTTCGCGACGCTTTTGCCTCCGCCGACCGGCGCCTGCTGGGGCCGGATGCCGACATCTATGCGGCGCTCGATGCGGAGATCCCGCGCACCCCCACGAATCTGCTCGTCCTGCCGTATTTCGAACCGTCCGGTTGAACCTGGCCACCCAGGAGTTTGTAGCCACGGGCGGCGGGGCGCGGTCCGACGTCTGGCTGCAGATCATGGCCGACGTGCTGGGGGTGCCCTTCGTGCGGCCCGATCTGACCGAGTGCGGCGCCCTGGGCGCGGCGATGCTCGCGGGCTTGGCGACCGGGGTGTACGGCTCACCCGAAGCGGCCGTCGCCGTCTTTGTGAAACCGGCCAGGCGTTTCGAGCCCGACGCGCGCAATCACGCCCACTATCGCCTCCAGTTCGAGCGCTACGATCGGCTGTTCACCGCGACCTACCCCATCCTTCAAGGGGGCCGGTGACAGGGCCCTCTTTTGGTATTGACATTTTTCGCATTTTTGTCATTCTTAACTACCTCTTCTGTCGTAGAAGGTTTCGGACCGGTTGCGGAGGATCCCGTGAATGGGAGGTGCCGCGTGTGTGGGTGCGGGGTGGCTTAGCGAAGGAGTTTCAGACGTGGGTAGAGCAAGCGTTTTTTCGGGGCAGGGCGCTCAATACGTTGGCATGGGCAAGGATCTGGCCGCTGCCGACGGGGCGGTTCTCTCCCTTTTTGACCGTGCGAACGACGTGCTGGGAATGGATCTGAAGTCCCTGTGCTTCGAGGGGCCGATCGAGGCGTTGACGCAGTCCAACGTCTGCCAGCCGGCCATTTTTGTGGTCAGCGTGGCCTGTCTCCGCGCGTATCAGGCGCGTTTTCCGGAGGCCCGGTTTGATCTGACGGCCGGGCTGAGCCTGGGCGAATGGACGGCGCTGCATGCGGCGGGCGTTCTGGGTTTTGACGAGACGCTGCGGGTGCTGGAGGCGCGCGGGCGTTTCATGCAGGAGGCCTGCGGCGCGCGCGAGGGAGGCATGGTGAGCATCATGGGCGCCACAGCCGAGCAGCTCGACGCCCTCTGCGGCGCGGCCGGCGTGACCCAGGCCAACATCAATTCCGAGTCCCAGGTGGTGCTCTCGGGCGCCAAGGCCGGCATCGCCGAGGCGGTCCGGCTGGCCGGCGAGATGAAGCTCAAGGCGGTGCCTCTGGCGGTGGCCGGGGCGTTCCATTCGTCGCTGATGGCTCCGGCTCGGGAGAAACTGGCCGGCTTCCTGAAGGCGGTGCCGTTTGGCGCCCCGCGGATGACGGTGCTTTCCAATGTGACGGGGCAGCCGCATCCGGCGGACGGCGAGGCGATCAAGGCGCTCATGCTGCGGCAGGTGACCGAGTCGGTGCGGCTGCTCGATTGCGTGCGCACGGCGCGGGCGGCGGGCGTCTCCGATTTCACCGAATTCGGCCCGGGGAAGGTGCTCTCGGGGCTGATCAAGCGGATTGACAAACAGTTCGCCGTGGCGAACGTCCAGGACGTGCCGTCGCTCGACGCGTTGACGCGGCCGGCCTGAGCCCGGCGTCGGGCGCAGAAACACGGATTCATCCATAACAAAGGGAACACACAATGGGAAAATTTGACGGAAAGATCGCGTTGGTCACCGGCGCGGGGCGGGGTATTGGACGCGTCATTGCCGAGACGCTCGCGCGGGATGGCGCCGACCTGGTGCTGTGCGACGTGATGCCCGATCCCCTCGAGGAGTGCGCCGCCGCCATCACCGCTCTGGGGCGCAAGGTGTTGACGGTGGTGACCGACGTGGGCAACAAGGATTCGGTGGAAGCGTGCGTGGCGCGCGCGGTTGAGACATTCGGCCGGATCGATATTCTGGTCAACAACGCCGGAATCACCCGGGACAAGCTGTTGATCCGGATGAGCGACGAGGACTGGGATCTGGTTCTGCAGATCAATCTGAAGGGCGCGTTCCTGTTCTCGCGGGCTGCGGCCCGGCTGATGATGAAGCAGCGTTCGGGGGTGATGATTCAGATCGCCTCCATTATTGGCTTGATCGGGAACGCCGGTCAGTGCAATTATGCTGCTTCAAAGGCCGGTCTCATCGCCATGACCAAGTCACTGGCGAAGGAGCTGGGATCACGGGGCGTCCGCGTGAACGCGGTCGCGCCGGGGTTTATCGTGTCGAAGATGACAGACGCCCTTCCAACGGAAGTGCGTGATCAAATGCTGGCCAACACGCCACTGGGGCGCTTCGGCGCGCCGGAGGATGTGGCGAATGCGGTGGCGTTTCTCGCATCGGATGACGCGTCCTACGTGACGGGTCAGGTTCTGAGCGTGAACGGTGGAATGTCAATGTGACAAAGCGCGGCGGGAACGATCCCGCCGCGTATTAAACAGACGAGTGCGAGGAGAATGGTATCATGGCCAACAAATTGGAAGAGCGGGTCAAGGCGATCATCGTCGAGCAGTTGGGCGTCAATGCCGAACAGGTCACACCTGAGGCGTCGTTCATTGACGATCTCGGCGCCGACTCGCTGGACACCGTGGAACTGATCATGGCGTTCGAAGAGGAGTTCGGGGCTGAGATCCCGGATGAGGACGCGGAGAAGCTGACGTCCGTCGGCAAAGTGATCGCGTATCTCGCCGGAAAAGGCTTCGACAAGGAATAATCGAGCCTGTCTCTGCGACAAACCGGGGGACCGTCAGGCGGAACCCCGGTTTTTTTTGTTTCAGGAGGACGGGTCCGGCGTTCAGGCGGATGTGAACGATGCGAAAGAACGAGCGGCTAATTCTGGCGGTGGCCACGGGTTTCGGACTCGGCTACGCGCGTGTGGCGTCGGGGACGTTCGGCACGCTGGCCGCGCTGCCGATCGCCGTGTGGCTGATTCGTTTTCACGAGCGGTGGTGGTGGCAGGCCGCGGTTGCGGCGGGGCTGGCACTGCTGGCGGTGCCGATCTGCGATGCCGCCGAGAAGATTCTGGGCACCAAGGACGACGGGCGCATCGTGGCCGACGAGTGGATGCTCTTTCCCATCTGCCTGATCGGGCTTCCCGTGCGGGAACACTGGCCGATTCTGCTGCCGCTCTGCTTCGTCGTCGCGCGCATCTGCGACATCATCAAACCGCCCCCCGCCCGGAGGCTTGAGCGTCTGCCCGGCGGCGTCGGCATCGTGCTCGATGACCTGGTCGCCTCGCTCTACGCGCTGGCCATCAACCACCTGGCGTGGTGGTGGATCCGCCCAGGCTGATCAGCGAGCGTCCTGAAAACGCCCAGAGGATGCGTCCGGCGAGATCCGCCTCCTTCCACGGCACCGGCAGCACGGGTATGGCCAGGCGGCGCAGCATCTCCCGGCAGGGCTTGGAGATCTCATCGCGCGACACCACCAGCGCGGGCGTCCGCTGGGTCCGCGGATCGTTTCGCAGCTTGAGCAGCGTCTCGGAATTCGGATCCTGGCCGCAGCAGCATTCGAACACCAGCATGTCGGCCGCCTGCGTGGCGCACAGACGCAGCGCCTCTTCCAGAGAGCGGGCACCTCGGACGCGGTACCCGTGTTGCGCGAGTTGCCCCTCCAACGTCAGCGCCACGTCCGCAGTGATGCAGAAAGTCGCCACGGCGGGGGGTTCGGCCAGAGGCAGCCGGATGGTCACGGCCGTGCCGCGGTCCGAACCGGGAACCGGGCTGTCCACGCGCAACGACCCCCCATGCAGCTCGACGATTTCGCGCGAGATGGCGAGTCCCAGTCCGGAGCCGGTCACATGGTCGCCGACGCGGAAATACCGCTGCGTGACACGTGCCAGCGCATCCGGCGGAATACCCACCCCGGTGTCGGAAACGGTGATCAGCGCAAACCCGGAATCAGCCGGGTCGCGCGCGAGCGAGACCGTGATCTGCCCGCCATCATCGCCGCTGAATTTCACCGCATTGCCCACGACGTTGATCATGACCCGCTCGATCTTCTGGGCGTCGCACGTGCAAAACAGTTCAACCGGCGGCATATCGACCCGCATCCGGATGTGCTTGGCGTCGGCCTGGACGCGCAACGTCTCCACGCCCGCCTGAATCAGGGTCGTGCAGGGCGCCCGTGCCAAGGTTAGTGTGAGGGTTTTCGTTTCCACCTGGCGCAGGTCGAGGATGTCGTTGACCGTCGTCAGCAGCCGTTTGCAGTCGGAGTCGAGACGTTCGAGATACATGACCGCCCGTTCGGGGAGCGGCCCCACGACGCCGCGGAGCATGTTGCTGACGGCGTAGATCATCGACGTCAGGGGCGTGCGCAGCTCATGAGAGACGTTCGAGACAAACTCCATGCGCGCCCGATCATGCGCCTGCAACCGCTCGACCGCCTTTTCGAGCGCCTCCTGATCCCGCTTGCGCTCGGTGATGTTGCGCACGAAGAAGCAGAGCTGGTGCCCCTCTTCGTCGAGATTCAGGCGGTTGACCGCGATCTCCGCCGTGAACGAGGTGCCGTCCGTCCGGAGGCAGATGGCCTCGATGAGCGTGAACTTGTGGCTTAACAGGTTGGTGTGGATGGTGTCGATCAGCGACTCATCGGCTCCGGAGAGCAGACTCCACACCGGGAGTCCCAGCAGCCGCTCGTCATCCGCGAGGAAGAAATCAGCGGCGCGGCCGTTGAAATCAATCACCCGGCCCTTGCGGTTGGTGATCAGCACGGCGTCGTAGACGCTCTCCAGAAGCAGATCGTAGGGGGTGTCGCGGTTCAGCCGGTCATGCCGCTTGGCAGAGAAGGCGGTGGTCGTCACCGTGTCGGACCGCCGCGTCGCCCGGCGTGGTCCCCCCGCCGTCACCTCCGCCGCCGCGAGGTCGATGCGCATGGTTTGTGCCGACTGCTTGCTCATGCGTGGCGGGCCTCATTTTTCAGGCGCCGGAGCTTGCCGGCGACGGCGAGTTTCTGCACCTGAGACATGCGGTCGACCAGCAGGACGCCGTTGAGGTGGTCCACTTCATGCATCACGGCGCGGGCGAGGAGACCCTTCACGGTGAGGGTCTGGCGCGATGCGTCAAGGGCCAGGAAAGACACGGTCACCTGGTTGGGGCGCGAGATGAGCGCGTTGATGTCGGGAAAGCTCAGGCAGCCCTCGTTGTTCCGCTGAAGGCCTTCGGCGGCGAGGATCTCGGGATTGACGAGTACGAGCGGCATGGGGATCGCGGCGTTGAAGGCGCGGCACTCCGGCTTCTCGGCGTCGGGGGGGATGTCAATGACGCACATCGCCTCCTCGCGGCCGATCTGCGCGGCGGCGAGACCCACGCCGCCGGCCTCGCGCATGGTTTCGATCAGGTCGGCGGCGAGCCGGCGCATGTCATCGTTGACCGCCGGGACGGCCCGGGCTGACCGGCGCAGACTTGCGTTGCCAAAGGTGACGATCGGATGGATCATGACGGCAGCCTTTCCGAATGAAACGCGGTTTTCAGTTGCATGCCGTTTCAAGGCTTGGGCAGGACGATCCGCCAGGGGATCGGTTCTTCTGAGTTCTTCCCCGGAATGCCAATCGTAAGATGGTCGCCGGAGGCTTGAAGGGCACGAGCGACCGCCGCCGGAGGCTCTTCGATCGGTTTCCGGGGCGCCGCCGGAGCGACGGCCGCCGGAAGGGGCGCCGACTGGACGGTCACCGGTTGGGTCGCGGGAACCGGCGCGGCGGGAACCGGCGGTGCCGGTTCCGCGGCGGGGGAGGGGTTCAGATTCTCGACGGTGGCGCGCGGAACGAGCGGGCCGATGCTCGATGGCCACCTGGGGTTGGAACGCAGGGCCTCGTTCTCTTTTTGAATCGCGGCCAGCGCGGCCTTGATCTCGTCCAGGGCGGACGGCTGGGGCACGGCCGGAGCGGGCGTCTGGGCGGCGGCCAGCCTGGCGGCGACACGCGCTTCGATGATGCGTTCCAGTGCCGCGGTGTCGAAGGTCGGCGACGCGGCGGGGGCGGGCCTGGCGGCCGCGGCCAGCCTGGCCGCGACCTGTTCCTCGATGGCGCGGGCCAGGGCGCCGGGATCGGTGGCCGCCGGCACCTGACCGGCCGGCGCCGTGCGCTGATCGATCAGCACCGAAAACAGCTTGTCATTCTTGGCCGAGATATCGCCATAGATCGAGACGCCGATGGCGATCAGACCCACCATGACCACGATCAGGAGGACGGCGAAAAAGGCGGACAGGAGAATCAGCCGTTGGCGCGCCCGCTGCCGTTCGGTTTCCAGATAGTCCTGAAACGCCTTGAGGACGGGAAACGAGTCGGGGTTGGCGTGGAGCGCGGCGTTGTGGATCGAGACCAGCGCGCCCGGTTGCTCCGGCATGCCGGCATACGGCTGCTCGAAGGCCGGATTCGGCGTGCCGGACGCACCGGTGACCGTTTGCTTCGGAGGGATGTTCGAGGTCATGTCAGTTTCCATGCGAAACGCAATCCGATGTGAGAACGCCGGGTATCATACCGACAATCCGTCCGGGAAACAAGCGTAGGAATTGCAATTCGTCCGCGCGTTGTGTATGCTTCTCCTGTCCATTACCGGGCAACCCCGTTGGGCCGCCCAATCACGAACCGTCAGAAGAGGATTCTCATGGCCAACATGTTCGATCAGGTCAAGCAGGCGATGCAGATGCGCAAGGAGGCGAAGCGCCTTCAGTCGGAAGTTGAAAAGATCACCTTTGAGTACGCCAACGCCGGCATCTCGTGCGTGGCGCGCGGCGACTTCTCGATCCTCTCGATCAAGATCACCCCCGAGGCGCTGAAAGAGGTGGTCGCCGGCAAGCCGGAGCGCTTCGAGACCATGCTCCACACCGTGGTCAACGCCGCGCTCAAGGGGGTGCGCAAACAGACGCAGGAGGCGATGGGCAAACTGATGAAGGATTCGAGCATGGCCGGCCTGTTCGGGGGCCTGGGCTGAACGCCATGATCGGTCCGTTGGACAATCTGGTGCGGAGCCTGGCGCGGCTGCCGGGGCTGGGACGCCGCTCGGCTGAGCGGGCGGCGCTGGCGCTTGTCCGGAGACCGGAACACCTGCTCGATGAGCTGAGCGTCGTGCTGGCCGCCGCCCGTGAACGGGTGCGCTGCTGCGATGTCTGTGGTGGTTTTACCACCACAGACGTCAATCCCTGCGCGCTCTGCACGGGTTCGGGGCGGGATCCGGAAATCCTCTGCGTGGTTGAGGAACCGGGCGACATTCTGGCGATCGAGCGCTCGGGCGGCTTCCGCGGCCGCTACCACGCGCTGCTGGGCAAGCTCTCGCCGGCGCGGATGACCGGACCGGCCGAACTCCGGATCCAGGCGCTTCTGGACCGGGTTCAGGCCGAGGGCGTGCGCGAGGTGGTGCTGGCCCTCAGCACCGATCTCGACGGCGACACCACCGCCGGCTATCTGGCCGAGCGGCTGCGCGCCTGCGGCGTGCGGGTGACGCGCCTGGCGTTCGGCCTGCCCGCCGACAGCGGCGTCGGCTATTCGGACCCGCTCACGCTGAAGCGGGCGCTCGGGGGGCGCCAGGAGGTGCCGTAAGCGTATGGATGGGAACACGTCGGATAGCGTCGCAGCGAGCTTGGCACGGATCCGCGAACGGATTGCGCGCGCCTGCGAACAGTCGGGTCGAAGCCCGGACGAAGTCGAGGTGATCGGGGTCACCAAAACGTTCGGCCCCGAGGTGGTCGCCGAGGCGTGGGAGGCCGGCATTCGCCGTTTCGGCGAGAACCGCGTGCAGGAGGCGGCCTTCAAGATTCCCCAGTGCGTCACAGGCCCCGACTGGCACCTGATCGGCCACCTGCAGCGGAACAAGATCCGGCCGGCCCTGGCGTTCTTCTCGACGATCCACTCGATCGACTCGGTGCGGCTCGTCGAACAGCTTGACGAGGCCGCCGGCGAGGCGGGTGTGCGTCCCGACATTCTGCTCGAGGTGAACGTCTCGGGCGAAGCGAGCAAGTTCGGCATCCAGCCGGAAGAGGCGCCGCAGGTGGTGGAGCGGGCGCTGGCGTGCCGCGCGCTGACGCTGGTCGGATTGATGACGCTCGCGCCGTTCTGCCCGGACCCCGAACAGACGCGTCCGTTCTTCGCCCGGCTGCGCGAGTTGCGCGACCGGCTGACGCAGGACTTCGGGATCGGTCTGCCCCGCCTCTCCATGGGGATGTCCAACGATTTTGAGGCGGCCGTGCGCGAAGGCGCCACGTGGGTGCGCATCGGCTCGCTGCTCTTCGGCCACCGGCCCACGATGAAGCAGAACCTGCGGCAGCAACTGGCTGCGGAGGGCGTCTGGGACGAGTGATCCCCATCCGCCCGGCTCAGGATCGGGCGGCGGGTGTCTGCCAGGGCGGCGTGTCGGGCAGGGCGTCGAGGAAGGCGCGGGTGAGTTCCCCGGCATAGGCGCCGGCGTAGGTTCCCGCGAGGAAACGGTCGAAGGATTCATCGTGGAACCGGCGCCAGGAGGCGTCTTCGCGGCCGGGGAGGACCGGATAAAAGAGGACGCCCGCTTCGGTTGCCGCGGCGAGATCGCCCGGCGCGTCGCCGATCAGGAGCACGCGGCCGGGCGGGTAGCGGCCATCGGTGGCGAGCCGGATCTGGCGGGCCTTGGAGCCGACCTCCTGACCGGCGATGGCGCTCACCCGATGGGCGATGCCGTGATGGTGCCATTCCTTGAGCAAAGCCGCTGAGGGGGTTTGCGAAACCACGATCGCGTCGCAGGCTCGGGCAATCCGGTCCAGGCTCTTGATCGCCCACGGGAACGGCGGTGTGGGCCGCATCCGCGCGTCAATGTCGGCATTGACCGCGAGGCTCCACTCGAGCACGCGCTTCAGGTCCGGGTCGCCGCTGCGGGCAACCTCGGCTTGCAGTGACGGGTTGCCGAGCGGCAGTCCCGACCGGCAGTACGCCCGCAACGCCCCGGTCGGAGGCAGCGGCACGCCGGACGCGCGGACGAGGTCCCACGATTCGAGCAGTTCAAAGGTCAGGAGGAGAGTGGTGAAGCGGTTCTGGCCGCGCGTTTTCGAGCCGATGTTCACGTACTCGGCGGCGGCGCGCACTTGCGCCTCGATGCGTTCAAGCCCCCAGAACGCGCAGATGAGGGGATGAAAATGCTCTTTCTGCTTCACGTCCATGGTGTCAAAAACACAACCGTCGGAATCCACGCCCACGAATGCGTCGTGGGCGGGGCGGAGGGCGATGAGGTCAGCGGCCGTGGTATCGTGCGGGGTCATGCGGGGGTCCTCGTGATTTCGGATCAATACAGGCGTGCGGGAGTGTATCCTTTTTGGGTGCGCTTGTAAACAGGCGGTTGCCTGTAGCTGAAATGGGTCAAACGGAGGGCTTCTGCCACCGGGGGATTATTGCTGTCGGGGGTTTTTGCTCGCTGTCGACGGGCTTTTCGTGTACGCTGTGTCCATCCATTTCTGGGAGGAGTGCGGGCATGGGAACAACCACGAAGACGTTTCGGAAGATGCACGACCGCCGTGTGGCGATGACGACCGAAGGGCTGCGAGAGGATTTCGCGTGGCATCTCCGTTATACGCTCTCCAAGGATCAGGGACTGGCGACCGATCGCGACTGTTACACGGCGTTGTCGAACGCGGTGCGCGACCGTCTCGTGGAACGGTGGATTGCCACGCAGCGAATCTATCACGACCAGAATGTCAAGCGTGTGTACTACCTCTCCCTGGAGTTTCTGATCGGCCGGTTGCTGGGCAACAACGTGATCAACCTGCGGATGGAGGATTCCTGCCGCGAGGCGCTGGAGGAGGTCGGGCTGGACTGGACCACGCTGCGCGACTACGAGGCCGATGCGGGGCTCGGAAACGGCGGCCTGGGCCGTCTGGCCGCCTGTTTTCTCGATTCGATGTCAACGATGCGGATTCCCAGCATGGGGTATGGGCTCCGTTACGATTACGGCATTTTCACGCAGCGGATCATCAACGGCGCGCAGGTCGAGGAACCGGATCACTGGCTCAAGAACGGCTATCCCTGGGAAGTGGCCCGGCCCGAATACGCGCAATCCGTCCTGTTTGAAGGATCGGTCGAGACGGTCCGGGAAGACGGCCGCATGGTGTGGCGCTGGATCAACGCGAAGCCGGTGATCGGGGTGCCGTTCGACCTGCCGATCGTCGGTTATGGGGGCCAGGTGGTGAACTCCCTCCGCCTCTGGTCGGCGCGCGCCGACGACGCCTTCAACTTCGATGACTTCAACCGGGGATCGTATGTCGAGGCGGTCGAAAACAAGGTGCTGGCCGAGAATATCACCAAGGTGCTGTACCCCAATGACAACGTGCTCGAAGGGAAGGAGCTGCGGCTGCGGCAGCAATATTTCTTCGTTTCCTGCTCGGTTCAGGACATGCTGCGGCGGTTTCAGAACGACAATGACGATTGGGCCGCCCTGCCCGACAAGGTCTTCATCCAGCTCAACGAGACCCACCCGGCGCTGGTCATTCCCGAATTGATGCGCCTGCTGGTCGACCGGGAGCATTTGGACTGGGATTTCGCCTGGAATCTGTCCTGCCGCTGCGTGGGCTACACCAACCACACGATCCTACCGGAGGCGCTGGAAAAATGGAGCGTGCCGCTCATGCAGCGGCTCCTGCCCCGGCACATGCAGATCATTTACGAGATCAACGGCCGGTTTGTCCGGCACGTCGCCGTGCGGTGGCCGGGCGAGGTTGATCGCCTGCAGCGGATGAGCATCATCGACGAGGCGGGGGAGAAGCATGTCCGGATGGCCCATCTGGCGATCATCGGCGCGTCGACGGTCAACGGCGTGGCCAAGCTGCATTCCGAAATCATCCGCAAAAAGCTATTCGCCGATTTCGCCGATTTGTGGCCGGAGAAGTTTCAGAACAAGACCAACGGCATCACGCAGCGGCGCTGGCTGCTCCAGGCCAATCCCGGCCTGGCCGACTTGATCACCAGCCGGATCGGGCCGGGATGGATCACCGATCTCTTTCAGCTCCGCAAGCTCGAGCCGCTGACACAGGATCGGGCGTTTCTGAGGGCGTTCCGGGCGACGAAACAGGCCAACAAGGAGGCGCTGGCCGCGCATATCCTCGCAACCGTCGGCGTGACGGTTGATCCCGAGTCGCTGTTTGATGTCCAGGTGAAGCGGTTGCACGAATACAAGCGCCAGTTGCTGCTCGTCCTGTACATCATCGTGTTGTTTGATCGGATGATCCGAGACCCCGATCTCGACGTGCATCCGCGGACGTTCATCTTCTCCGCCAAGGCGGCCCCGGGTTATTACGTCGCCAAGCTCATCATCCGGCTGATTCACGGTGTCGCCGAAGTGGTCAACAGCCACCCGCAGATCAGCAGGAAAATCAAGGTTGTGTTCCTGCCGGACTACCGGGTGTCGCTGGCCGAGAAGATCATCCCCGCCGCAAACGTCAGCGAACAGATTTCGCTCGCGGGAACGGAGGCATCGGGGACGGGCAACATGAAATTGATGCTCAACGGGGCGCTGACAGTCGGCACGCTGGACGGCGCGAATGTCGAGATTGGCGAGGCCGTGGGTGATGACAACATCTTCATCTTCGGTCTGCGGGCCGAGGAGGTTGCCGCGAAACGCCCCGGCTACCGTTCGCGGGATGTGTACGAGAGTGATCCTGAAATCCGCCGGGCGGTGGACCTGATCCGTCAGAACGTTTTTTGCGTCCTGTCACCCGGTCTCTTCGATCCGATCATCCAAACCCTGCTTGACTTCAACGACTACTACATGCTGCTGGCCGACCTGCGCGCCTATATCGAGACGCAGGAGGCGGTGGATGCGCTCTACCGCAAGCCGTTGGAATGGGACCGCAAGGCGTTGCTCAACGTGGCCCGTTCGGGGGTGTTTTCCTCCGACCGGACGATCCGCGAATATGCCGACAAGATTTGGCACGTGAACGCCTGTGATGTCGAGTGACCGGATGCGCGGAAGCCGTTGGCTTCCGCCCCGTTTAGTATTGGGATGTGACGCCAGCCTGCAAGGAGTCAACAATGCGTGTGACGCGATGGAACTGGACTCACCACGTGCGGTTCGTGCAACTGATGGCCTGCGCCATGCTCGCCGCTCTGCGGGGATCTGCCGGAGACGGGACGGCGGACCGGGTGAGTCTGATCGCCGAGCGTGACGCGGTTGCGCCCGGCGCGCCCTTCACGCTGGCGGTCGAATTGCAGACCCAGCCCGGCTGGCACACCTATTGGCTGAACCCGGGTGACGCGGGTCTTCCACCGAAGCTGCGCTGGCGTCTGCCGGAAGGGGTTCGGCTGTCCCGCCTGCAGTTTCCCACGCCGGATCGGTTTGAGGAGGCGGGAATGGTGTCGTTCGGCTATGAAGGCCGGGTGTGGCTGCTGGCCGATTTTGAGGTCGACGGCGGCTTTTCGGGAGAGAAGATGGAGATCGGTTTGGCCGCCAGCTGGATGGTCTGCCGCGAGGCCTGCATGCAAAAGAAGGGAGATGCGCAAGTGATCCTGAGCGTTGCCGCAGGGGCTCCCGCCCAAACGAACGCAGCGACCGCAGCCGAATTCGCCCGCTGGCGGGACCGGCTGCCCAGACCCGCCACGGGGTGGACGGTGCGCGCGCGGGCCGAACGGAAGGGCGTGCGGCTGCGCATCGAGCCCCCGGCGGGAGCGGGACCGGAGGCGGCGGCGTGGGAGCGGGCGCGTTTCTATGCGTTCCGGCGCGGGGCGCTCGATCTACAGGCGGCGCCGCAGTGGCGGCGCGACGGTGCGGCGTGGTCGGCCGTGTTGCTCGCCGGGCCCGAGCCGTTCAAGGATGGCGACGTGTTGGAGGGAGTGGTGTTTTTTCAGGCGACGGCAACGGATGCAGGCGGTGCGCCGCCGCTTGCGTGGAGCGTCAAGGCTGTGATCGGTGGCAGCCCCTGAGGCGCGCCGATCCTGATCAGATCACTGCGGCCGGGACGCCCTTCCCCGGCTGCGGCTGAGAAGTCGGGGGGCAAAAGGAGATCCGTTATGAAACATGGAGCGATTCGGGTTGTGATGGCCGCCGTGGCTGGTTTGGCCTTGTGCGGATGGACGCAGGAGATCGGCAAGCCGGCCCCTGATTTCACCCTGAAGGACATCACGGGCGTGGAGCACAGCCTCGTTGCGTCGAAGGGAAAATTTGTCGTCTTGGAATGGACGAACTTCGACTGCCCCTTTGTGCGCAAGCACTATGAGACCGACACCATGCAGGCGCTGCAAAAGACCTACAAGGAAAAGGGCGTGGTTTGGCTGACCATCTGTTCGTCAGCGGCTGGCAAGCAGGGAAACCTGACTGCCGAACAGTGGGCGGAGCGGATCAAGCAATTCAAGGCATCCCCAACAGCGATACTCACGGACGCCGACGGCAAGGTGGGCAAGCTCTACGGCGCCAAAACGACGCCGCAGATGGCGATCGTCAACCCCGAGGGAAACGTGATTTACACCGGCGCCATCGACAACCAGCCGGGGCTGGAGCGCGAGAAGATGAAGGACGCGGTCAACTACGTGAAACAGACCCTTGACGCCGCGATGGCCGGCAAGTCGGTCGATGTGACCTCTACGGCGCCCTACGGCTGCTCGGTGAAATACTGACTCTATCCGTTCCGCGCTTCGAAGTCGGCCATGAAGTCGACCAGCGACCGAACGCCGGCGACGGGGAAGGCGTTGTAGATCGAGGCGCGGATACCGCCCACGGAGCGGTGCCCCTTGAGTCCCTTCATGCCGAGCTTGGAGGCCTGGGCGATGAAGAGGTCTTCCAGATCGACCGTGGGCAGGCGGAAGGTCACGTTCATGTCGGAACGGCATTCCTTGCGGGCGGTGCCGCGGTAAAAGGCCGTTGCGTCGATCCGCTGATAGAGCATGGCCGCCTTCTCGGCGTTCTGCCGGTGCATCCGCTCCAGGCCGAACGCCTTGAGCCAGCGGGTGACCAGCGCCAGGATGTAGATGCTGAAGCAGGGAGGGGTGTTGTACAGCGACTTGTTCTCAATGTGGGTGCTGTAGCGGAGCATCGCGGGGAGCGTCTTGGACTCCTTTTCGGCAAAGTCCTTGCGTATGGCGACGACCGTGACCCCCGAAGGTCCCAGGTTCTTCTGGGCGCCCGCGTAAATGAGCGAGAACGGCTTGGCGTTGAAGGGGCGCGAAAGAATATCCGAGGACATGTCGGCCAGGAGCGGGGCGCTGGACTCGGGGAACGCTTTCCATTGCGCGCCGGAGATCGTCTCGTTCGAGGTGAGGTGCAGGTAGGCGGCGCCGGGGGTCAGCTTCAGATCGCCGGGTGCGGGCACCCGCGTCGGCACATCCTTCTCGCAATCCGCAGCGATGCCCACGGTGCCGATCAGACGGGCCTGCTTGATGGCTGCCGATCCCCAACTCCCGGAATTGACGTAGTCGGCGGTCTGACCCGCGCCCAGGAAATTCATCGGGATCATGCCGAACTGCAGGCTCGCGCCGCCCTGGAGCAGCAGGATGTCAAACGTCTCGTCCAGCCCGAGCAATTCCTTGAGATTGGCGATCGCCTCGTCGTGGACCGCCTCGTACTCCTTGCCGCGGTGCGACATCTCCATGATGGACATCCCCGATCCCTTGTAATCGACGAGGTCGGCTTGCGCGGCTTCGAGGACTTCGACCGGCAGCATGGCCGGCCCGGCGCTGAAATTGAGAATACGTGACATGGCTGTTCTCCCGAGTTGGCGTGATGATGTGTCAGATGTTAGCCGCGGACGGACGGGAAGTCAATGCCCATCATAACCATCATAACGTCTCCAGGAATGTCTCGATGCGTGCGCGGAGCAGCTCCGTGTCGTCGAGGTTGTAGTCGGTGCTGAGGTTGAGGAACGGGATGCGGCGGTCGCGAAGCGTCCGTTCGATGCGGCAATGTTCGAGGTCAAACGCATGACAGAACCGGAGCGTGTACTGGACAACACCGTCGGCATGGCGCTTCTCCACGAGGTCCATGATGCGGTTGAGCCGGATGTTCTGCGAACAGAAGCAGGGGCAGACCAGACCGAAGGTCGCGCGCTCGGCAAGCGCGCGGTAAGCGGCTTCGAGGCTGGTGCCGTCGAGGACGACCGGATCGTTGCAGGACTGGGCGCCGGTGCAGATGGTATCGGCGACGACGTCGGCCCCGCACAACTCGAGCAGGTTGAGCGGCTTGAAATTCGGCCAGACAATCGGCGAGCCGGTGAGCACCACGCGCCGCCTGAAGCTGCGGGGTGCAGGCACGCAAGCCTGCACTTCCGAGAGCAGAAGCTCGGCCGGCTTGAGCCAGGTTTCAATGGGTTCGGGGGAGAAGAGCGAAGCCTGGACCGTGACGAAGAGGTCGCGTATGGAGAGCGATCCGGGCTGGGCGATGCGCGCATCCTGCAGGCGGCGGATGAGTTCGGTGCGGCGCGTCGTGAGGCCGATGGCGGCGAGCAGGTCGGCGCGGGTCGGCGTGTGGCCGGTGATCCCGGACACAAAAACCGCGAGCCGCTTGAGCTCGGCGACAATCTCATCGACGTGGCGCGCAGTGTCCGGATCCGTCGGCAGGGCGAGCTGGAAGACGGGGCCGAAGTCGGCAAGAATCTCCGCCAGCTTGCGTTTGGCATCGCACGCGGCGGGGATCACAAAGGCGTCGCAGGTGCTGGGAATGCCGTCCTCCCGCAGGAAAAGCCCCAGCGTCGCCTGGGCGATCGGACAGATGTCGCCCGCGAGGTGCTCCTCGCCGGCCAGGGCGGCCGCGCTGTTGCCGCAGTCGAGGCGGACCGTGTCCGCGCCGGCGGCCAGGATGACCTCGATCGGAATGAAATTGCAGAGGGTGCCGATGCGAGGACGGGGCTTGGGCGCCGCCGCCGCGTTGACGAGACGTTCGACGAAATAGGGGATGCTGGCCGGCCGGTTCGGCGCTTCGTCCAGATGTTGGCGCTGGTTCGCCTCGACCATCGCCTGCCTGCGGCAATTGCCGGGAGTGTCGGTGGAGACGAAAGACGGTCGGGGACGGTGTTTTTTATCAGGTCGGTTCATGGTTTCATAGAGTGCCAGAAATGAAGGGGAAAGGCCAGCGCGATTTCTTTTCGGTCATCGCGAGACTCGGCGATTGTTTCCGCCGGCATTTTTCGCTATACTCGCGCGCATGATCAGGACCGGAATAGGATTTGACGCGCACCGCCTGGCCGTCGGCCGTCGGCTGGTGATGGGCGGCGTGGAAATACCCCACGAGCGGGGGCTGGAAGGCCATTCGGACGCGGATGTGCTGGCGCATGCGCTCATGGATGCGCTGCTGGGCGCGATCGCGGACGGTGACATCGGCCACCATTTCCCGCCGTCAGATGCGCGATGGAAGGATGCCGACAGTCTCGCCCTGCTGCGGCAGGTGGCCGACAGGCTGCGGAGGGCGGGGTGGGGAATTGTCAACACCGACGCGACGGTCCTGGCCGAGGCGCCCCGGCTCGCGCCGTTTATTCCAGCCATGCGCCAGAAACTCGCCGCGGCCATGTCCATCGGCGTGCAGGCGGTCTCGGTGAAGGCCACCACGGTCGAGGGGATGGGCGCGATCGGCCGCCGGGAGGGGATCTCCGCGATGGCCGTGGCGACGGTGGCGCCGCTCGCCGGTCCTGATGCTCCGGCGGGCATATAGAAAGAAGCGCGAACGATGCAGCTTTACAACACATTGACGCGATCCAAGGAGACGTTCGAACCTCTGGAGAAAGGGCATGCGCGCCTGTACACCTGCGGTCCGACGGTTTACAACTTCGCTCATATCGGCAATTTTCGAGCCTACATTTTTGAGGATCTATTGCGCCGCACCCTCCGCTACGCCGGGTTGCGCGTGACGCAGGTGATGAATTTGACGGATGTGGACGACAAGACGATCCGCGGTGCGTCCGCCGCCGGTCTGCCCCTGAAGACGTACACCCAACCCTATGTGGATGCTTTTTTTGAAGACTTGAAGACGCTCAATATCGAGCCCGCCGAGGTCTATCCCGCCGCGACCGACCACATCCCCGAGATGATCGCGCTGGTGCAGACCCTGCTCGACAAGGGATTGGCTTATCGCACCGACGACGGCTCGGTCTATTTCAAGGTGGACGCCTTTCCGCAGTACGGCCGGCTGGCTCACCTCGATCGCACGGGCCTGCGGGTCGGCGCACGCGTTGCGCAGGACGAGTACGAAAAGGAGAGCGTCGGCGATTTTGCCCTGTGGAAGGGGTGGGATGAGAAGGACGGCGCGGTCGCCTGGGAGGCGCCGTGGGGCAGGGGACGTCCCGGTTGGCACATCGAGTGTTCGGCCATGAGCATGAAATACCTCGGCGCGTCGTTCGATATTCATACCGGCGGGATCGACAACCTGTTTCCGCACCACGAGAATGAAATCGCCCAGGCCGAGGGCGCCACCGGAAAAACGTTTGTCCGCTACTGGCTTCACTGCGCCCATTTGCGCGTCAACGGCGAGAAGATGTCCAAATCGCTGGGGAACTTCTACACGCTGCGCGACCTGATCACGAAAGGGTGGGGGGGGCGCTGGATCCGCTATGTCTTGATCAGCGGTCATTACCGCCAGCCATTGAACTTCACCTTTGACGCCCTGGAGGCCTCGCGAACCGCGTTGTCACGCATCGACGCGTTTGTCGACCAGCTCGCCGAAACCGCAGGCGGTTGCGGTCCGTCTGCGGGGCTGCCCGTCTGGGCCGCCGCCGGCCGGGACGCGTTCGACACGGCGGTTTTTGACGATCTGAATCTGCCCGAGGCGCTGGCGGCCCTGTTCGGGATCGTGCGCGACGGCAACGCCGCCATGGGCGCCGGCGCGATGACTCCGGCGGAGGCGGCCGCGGTCGCCGACCTGCTCGGGGCGTTTGACCGCGTCCTGGGCGTGCTCCAGTTCGGGCGGGTCCATGACGAGGCGGCGCCCGCGGCGATCCAGCAGTTGGCCGCCGCCCGCAGCGCGGCGCGGTCACAGAAGAACTGGGCGGAGTCCGACCGGCTGCGTGATGCGATTGCCGCGGCGGGCTGGGAGGTCCGCGATTCCAAGGACGGTCAGAAACTGAAGAAACGGTAGGCGTGGATGCGCGGATTGTTCATCACCTGCGAAGGTCCCGAAGGGAGCGGCAAGAGCACGCACAGCCGGCGGCTGGCGGAGCGGCTGCGCGCCTGCGGCGTTTCCGTGCTGCACACGCGGGAACCCGGCGGCACGCCGACGGGCGAGGCGGTTCGCCAGCTTTTGCAGCACGACGGAGCGGGGGAGTCGCCCGTGGCCACGGCCGAGGTGCTCCTGTTTTGCGCCAGCCGCGCGCAGCTGACCGCCCAGGTGATCGCTCCGGCGCTGGCCCGCGGCATGTGGGTGGTGTGCGATCGCTTCACCGACTCGACGCTGGCCTACCAGGGCTACGGACGCGGCTTTGATCTGACGACCCTGCGCGAGTTGAACACGTTCGCCACCGGCGGACTGGTTCCGGACCTGACGCTGCTGTTCGACGTCGACACGCAGCTCGGATTTCAACGCATCCACGCGCGGACCGCAGCGTCGGGGGCCGCGCCGGCCGACCGCTTCGAACGGGAATCGCCGGCGTTCCACGAGAAAATCCGAAACGGGTTCCTCGACCTCGCGGCGCGCGAACCCCGCCGTTTCCGGGTGCTGGACACCGCACAGCCGGTCGAGGCTGTGTTTGCGCACGTGTGGCAGGCGGTGCAGCCCCATCTGCCCCCCCCATCCGCAGGAAAGGCGGTCGGTCATGCAGGTTGACGCGGCCTTTGCCTGTATCCGGCATGCTTACGAATCCGGGCGGATGCCGGGCGGTCTGATCATCACCGGCGACATCCGCCGCGGCGCGGCGGAACTGGCGACGCGGATTCTGCAACTGCTGTTTTGCCGGGAGCCTCATCCCCCGTGCAGCGCGTGCGCCCGCTGCGTCAGGGTCCGGGAGCAGACCGCGTTTGACGCCGTCTGGATCGTGCCCGAGAAGAAATCCCGGCAGATCAGCATTGAGCAGATTCGCGAGCGGTTGCTGGCTGTGATCGGACAAACCTCGCTCGAAGGCGGCTGGAAGGCTGGCGTTATCGTGGGGGCGGACCGCATGAACGCGTCCGCCTCCAATGCCTTCCTCAAGACCCTGGAGGAACCGCCGCCACAGACCCTGTTTCTGTTGCTCACCGACAGTCCGCAGAACCTCCTGCCCACCATTCTCTCACGCTGCCAGCGACTGGATGTTGACCACGATGTCCACACCCTGGACGCCGTCTGGCGCGTCGAGCTGTTGCAGATTCTGGCGGCGCCGTTTCCTCCGGGACCCCTATCGGCGTTGGCGATGGCCGCCCAGATCGGCGCCCTGCTGGCGACGATGAAAGAGGAGGCCGAGAAGCAGGTCCGGACCGAAGCGAAGGACGAGGCCGATGTTGACGAGTCGGACGATGTGTTGAGCGCGCGCATCAGCGCGCGCTACCGTGAAGGGCGTCTGGCGATTTTGATCGCGCTGCAGGACTGGTACCGGGATTTGCTGGTGATTCGTTCCGGCGGAGCGGCCGATCTGCTGCACTATCCGGCGCAACAAGAGATTCTGCGCTCGCGTGCGGCGGGTCTGACGGCGGGACAGGCGTTGGCCAACGTCGCGGCCGTCGACGGGATGCAGCGGCAGTTGGAACGGAACCTCTCGGAAGATTACGTGCTGGCGTATTGGCTGGACCGCATCGTCACGGGTGTTCAAGTGGAGAAACGGGTATGACCGGATTGGAAAACGTGTTCGCGGTGCATGTCGCCGGGAAGGGGACGCTGACCTGTCGATTGAAGGCCGGCACGCGTGTGCCCGGCGCGGGCGACACCGTGATCGTGGCGATTGACGATTGCGTGGAGAACGGCGTGATCGTGGACGACGACCCGGCGGATCATCTGCCGGCCGCCACGTTCATCCGGCTGGCCACGGAAGCCGATCTGAGCCGGATTGAGGCGAATCGGGCGGCGGCCAAAATCGATCTGGGGCGGATCACCGAACGGGTTCGCGCCAGCGGCCTGTCGTTCAAGCCGCTGAATGCGCATTACAGCCTGAACCACGACCGGTTTGCGATCCAGTTCGGATGCGATGAGGATTTGGATGACAAGCGAATCATCGCCCTGATCCCCGTTGACATCAAGGCCCGCATCGACCTGAAGAAGGTCTGGCCACGGGAGTTATGCGCCATGATCGGCGGCATCGGGTGCTGCGGCCGCGCGTATTGCTGCTGCACGTGGCAGAACGAGTTCATTCCGGTCAATATCCGCATGGCCAAGATGCAGAACATCCCGCTGCTGGCAACGAGTCTCAACGGCGGCTGCGAACGGATCAAGTGTTGCCTGCGGTTTGAATATGATCAATACTGTGAGGCGGCTGATACCTTGCCGCCGTTGGGCACGGAGGTCGAGGGGGCCGGTGTGCGCGGCGTGGTTGTCGGGGGCGACGTGCTGCGCGGCATCGTGACCGTGCAGACCGGCGACGATCAGCAGCAACGCATACCGGTTGCCGAGTTGCGTCGCGCGCCGGCGCCCCGGGGAGGCTGCGCACACGGCTCTTCTCCGGACCGGTCGGTGTGCGGAAAAAAAGGAGAGGGGATGCCATGAACATGCGCATACGGATCGTGAACGGGCCGAATCTGGCCTTGCTGGGGACCCGGGAGCCCGGAATTTATGGCCGGGAGACACTCGACGGCATTGTGCTGGCCGTGACCCGGCATGCGGCTTCACAGGGTGCGTCGATCGAGCATTTCCAGAGCGATGTCGAGGGGGATCTGGTGCGCCACATCGGAGCGAGCCGCGGGATGTGTGACGGCCTCATCATCAATCCGGCCGCCTATACGCACACCAGCGTGGCCATGCGCGATGCCATCAGCGCCTGCGGGCTGCCCAGCGTCGAAGTACATTTGTCGAACACGCACAGCCGCGAACCGTTCCGTCATCAAAGTCTGACGGTTCCGGTGTGCATCGGCCAGATCATGGGGTTCGGAGGCTACGGGTATATCCTGGCCTTCGATGCGATCGCACATTACCTCAATGCGAAAAAGTGAGGACACGATGAACGATGGGGTGACGAAGACCGGCGCGTGCGGTACGACGCGTTCGGTCGATATCTGGGTGGTCGGCTCGATCGGGATTGATGATATCGCCACGCCGCTGGAGTCCCGCAGGGATGTGCTGGGCGGTTCGGTGACTTACGCCTGCGCCGCCGCGTCATTCTTCGCGCGCGTCGGCGCGGTCGGCATCGTCGGTTCGGATTTTCCGGAAACGTTTGCGGCGCGATATCGCTCTTTTGGCATCGATTTGGCCGGTTTGCAGCGCGCGTCCGGTCCGACCTTCCGTTGGAGCGGGGAGTATGCGGCGGATTTCATCAATCGCCGGACGATCCGGACGGAGCTGGGGGTGTTTGCCGACTTCAAGCCGGAATTGCCGGACGCTTTTCGGGGCGCGCCGTATGTGCTGTTGGGCAACATCGGGCCGGAGCTGCAGGAGCACGTCTTGAATCAGGCATGCGGGGCGCAATTCGTCATCGCCGACACGATGGATCTGTGGATCAACGTTGCGCGGGAGGCGCTGGAGCGCGTGATCAGCCGGGTGGATCTGCTGATGCTCAACGACGGCGAGGCCCGGTTGTTGACCGGCCGGCACAACCTCCGGGCGTGCGCGGAGGCGATTCTGGCGATGGGGCCGCGATACGTGGTGATCAAGAAGGGCGAGCATGGCGCACAGCTATTCTCCAAGGCTGGGCTGGCGATCATTCCGGCTTATCCGGTTGATGCGGTGGCTGATCCGACCGGCGCCGGAGACACCTTTGCCGGCGGTTTTCTGGGGCATCTGGCGCGTTCCGGGCGAACCGACGAGGCGGCCATTAGAACCGCCTTGCTCTATGGTGCAACGGTGGCGTCGTTTGGCGTCGAGGCGTTCAGCCTGGAGCGGCTGGAACGGCTGACTTTGCCCGAGATCGAAGCGCGGCTTGTCAAATTGCGTCAAATGATGACGATCGGTTGAGCCTTTCCGTTTTCGTGTGTTGATGCGAAGAAACAGGCCAACACTTTACATAACATATATTATGCGACGTTGATGGCGGGCCTCGCGTGATTCGTCTTACAGAACCTTCAGCGTCTGTTTTACCGCCGCCCGCGCCGCAATCGGCATGGTTTTCCAGCCCAGAGCGGATTTGATCTTGTGATTTGAAACCACGTAGGACTCGGTCAGTTTCCGAAACCGCTCGCTGTTGAGAGGCAGCCGCAACGCGTCGCCCATCCGCGCCGCCAGCCTGATCCAACCGGCCGGCACCCGCCAGATACGCGCAGGTTTGTTGAACGTCTCGGCGATCAGGGCGATCAGCTCGTTTGTCGAGAGGGTCTCGTCATCAGCCACCTGGTAGATCCCGGACGCCGCCGGTCCAGCCAGCAGCCCCTCGACCACTGCACAGACGTTGCCGATCGAGGCGAACGATCGCTGGTTGTCGAACGCGCCCAAGGGCCATGGCACCCCTTTTCGAACGAGCGTGTACAGCAGATTGAGGTTACCTTTGTTTCCCGGGCCGTAAATCATGCAGGGACGCAGGATTACGCCGCACAGGGCCTCCGGCCGTGCGGCGGCGGCCTCCCGGACGATCCGTTCCGCCTCCAGCTTGCTCTTGCCGTAAGGCGTTTGCGGAGCGGGTGCCGCGTCCTCCGTGAGCACACCGTCAAGCGAATCGGCGCACGCCTTGACGGAACTGAACAGGATGAATCGGATCGGACGCGACGGTGAGGCGTCCACAATCCGCCGCACAATCTTCTCGGTCAGCCCCGCGTTGATGTCAAAATAGCTTTGGGCGTCGGCTGTGCGCCGGGTGTCATGCGCTTTTCCCGCCAGATGCACCACCGCGTCCACCTCGTTCCACGGCACGCGATCCAGATCGTCCCACGTAAACAGCCGCGCATGCGCGCCACCCGACGCAGGAGCGGCTCCGGCCACATCCAGCGCCCAGACTCCCCTGCCCCGCTCCGCCAGCCAGGCCGACAGGTTGGTCCCCACAAACCCAAACGCCCCCGTTATCAGCACCTGTTCCATGTGCGGCGAGTATACCGCATTCTTTCAGGCGTGTACAACCGATTTGGCCTTGCACGCGGGGGGCGGGTTGATTATAGTAAACCGAATCCTGCATGAATACGCCGCCTGACACTTTGCGCATCCTGGGGATTGACGCGTCACTGCGATCAACCGGGCTGGGCATTGTCGAGGCGGAGGGGTCGCGCATGAGAGCCGTCTGGCACGGGCGGGTTCGCAACCCCCCGACGCGCCCGCTGTCGGCCTGTCTGGTCGCCCTGCAGGATGCGGTCTGTGAACAGATCGCCGCCCACCAGCCCCAGGCGGCCGCCATCGAGGGCGTCTTCTTCTCCAAAAACATCCATACGACGCTGATCCTGGGCCATGCCCGCGGCGTGCTGATCGGCCAGTGCGCCCGCCAGGGCGTCCCGGTCTACGAATACGAGCCGCGCCGCGTCAAGCAGGCGGTGGTCGGATTCGGCGGCGCGGTGAAGGATCAGATGCAGCGGATGGTGATGACCCTGCTGAACCTTCCCGAACTCCCGCAGGAGGACGAGGCCGACGCGCTCGCCCTTGCCATCTGCCACCTCCACAACCGCACGCGGCTGCGGCTAACCGGCATCGACCCGCTGTGACTCCCCCACCCCGCTCAACCCCGTGTCCCCGACAATCCGGCCCCCGGCAAGCACCCCAACGATGAACATGCCCCGTCCATCCTGTTCCACCCCGCGCCGCGTGTGGCTCGACATCAGCCTCGACACCCTGCGCACCAATTACCGCCATATCGCCCGGGCCGTGTCGCCCTGTGCCGTGATGGCCGTGCTGAAGGCGAATGCTTACGGACTCGGCGTGCGACCGATCGCCGGCGCACTCGCTCAGGAAGGGGTGGCCGCATTCGGCGTCGCCGAACCCCACGAGGCCTTCGCCCTGCTCGACCTCGGTATTCCGATCCACATTCTCGGCAGCGTGCTGCCCGACGAGATTCCCGAGCTGGTCGCCGCGGGCGTCGTGATGCCCGTCACCGATCTCGACACCGCCCGCGCGATCAGCCGTGAGGCGGTCCGGCAGGGCCGCGCCGCCACCGTCCACTTCAAGGTCGACACCGGCATGGGGCGGCTCGGCATGCTCATCGGCGAGGCGGCGGAGACGATCCAAGCCGCGTGCCGACTCCCCGGCTTGAAGGCCGACGGGATTTACACCCACTTTCCCGTCGCGTATCAGACCGGCAGCGCGTTTACGCGCGAACAAATCCGCCGCTTTATCGAATTGCTCGACACCCTGTCTGCCACAGGCCTGTCCTTTGCCCAACGCCACATCGCCAACAGCGACGCCGTCAATAACGTCCCCGAAGCCTGCCACCCGCCGTTTAATCTGGTTCGGACTGGGATTAACCTGCACGGTTCGTTTGACACCGAGGGGATGCGCGTGCTCGACCTCGCGCCCGTGCTGACGCTGAAAACCCGGCTGACCGCCGCGCGCACGCTGCCGGCAGGCTCCAGCATCGGTTACGGGCTCAGCTACCGTCTGCCGCGGGCCACGCGCGTCGGCACCATCTCCGCCGGCTATGCCGACGGACTGCCGCTCGCCCTCTCCAACCGCGGCCACGTCCTGATCCGCGGCGTTCCCTGCCCGATCCTGGGCCGGCTCTCGATGGACTACACCACCGTCTCGCTGGAGCAGGTTCCCGACGCCGCCGTCGGCGACGAGGTGGTCTGCCTGGGGGGCGAGGGACCGATGGCGATCAGCGTCGAGGACTGGGCGCACTTGAAAAACACCCACCCCTATGAGATCATCTGCTCGCTCGGTTCCCGGGTCGAGCGGCGCTACCGATAGGGTGACCGGGGGGCAAACATGAAATTTCTGAAAGCCGAACAAATCCGCATGCTGGACAGGCGGATGATCCAGGAGCGGAAATGCGCGGGCATGATGTTGATGAACCGCGCCGGCCTGGCCGTGGCGCAGGTGATCGCACAGTTGGCAACCGTGCGCAACGAGCACCGCCGCGTGACGTTTGTGGTCGGCAAGGGAAACAATGGCGGCGACGCGCTGGTGGCCGCCCGCCACCTGCATGAGAGCGGCTGGCATGTCGGCGTGCTCATGACCAGCCTCCCCTCCCAACTGAAGGGCGATGCCTACGAGGCGTGGAACGATCTCCATGCTGCTGGAATCGTTCATCAGGTTCTCGCCGATCCGCGCGACTGGGAGGACGCGGCCTGCGAGGGCCGGGTCACCGCCCGTCTGCCGATCACCGGCATCATCGTGGACGGCCTGCTCGGCACCGGCGCGGAGGGCCCGCCACACGGCGTCGCGGCGGCCGCGATCCGCTGGATCCGATCGGCGCACAAACGGGCGATTGTCGTCGCGATCGACATCCCCAGCGGTGTGGACGCCGACACCGGCGCGGTCGCCGGAGATGCCGTGACCGCCGACATCACCGTCACCTTCGCCTATCCCAAAGTCGGGTTTCTCAATCCGGTCGCTCAAAACTGCATCGGTCATGTCGTGGTCGCCGATATCGGCATCCATGAAAATTTCGGCGCCGAAGCGGAATGCGAAGCGGATGAGCGGATTCAACTGATTGCCGCGCCGGAGCTGAACCGCCTCCTGCCGATCCGCCCGGAATCCGCCCATAAGCGCCTCTTCGGACATATCGGCGTCATCGCCGGCGCCCGAGGCTACTCCGGCGCGCCGGCGCTGATGGTCGCCGGCGCGCTGCGCGCCGGCGCCGGCCTCATCACCGCGGCCGTCCCCCCCGAGGCGATCCCCGCGTTGGCCGCGCACGCTCCCGAAGCGATGGCCTATCCGCTCGATGCCCCCGACGGCGTCATCACGGTGAGCGCCCTCGAACGCTGGGGCCGGTCGCTGGATGCTTTCGATTGCCTCGCCCTGGGGCCTGGCATGACCGCCGCCGACACCACCCGGGACGTCGTGCAATGGGTGCTCGACCGGTATGACGGCCGCGTGGTGCTCGATGCCGACGCCCTGAACGTCCTCCCCCGTCTCACGCTGCGCAAGCCGGAGCGACTGATCCTCACGCCCCATCCCGGCGAGGCGGCGCGGTTGCTGGGGCTGACGCCCGCCGCCGTCCAGGCCGACCGCCTCGGCGCGATCATCGCACTGGCCGCGCGGTTTGGCGGCACCGCCGTACTCAAAGGAGCCGGCACGCTGGTCTGCGAAGCCGCGGGCGAACCGTGGATCACCTTCACCGGCAACCCCGGCATGGCGACAGGCGGCAGCGGCGATGTCCTGACCGGCATCATTGCCGCCATGGCCGCGCGACCGATGGCCGCCTTCGACGCCGCCCGTCTGGGCGTCTGGCTGCACGGCGCCGCCGGCGATTTCGCCATGTGGCGCGAAAGTCAGGAGGCGCTGACCGCGCTCGACATCACCCGCTCCCTCTCCCACGCCTTCGCCATGCTGCGGAATGCGTGACACACCCCATCGCAATCGCGTTGAACCGGAGGCATTACCATGACAACCACCCCGACGGAGCAGGGCACGCCGTCCACGAATGCGGCCGACCGGCTGGGCGCCCTCGCGCCGTTTGCCGCGGATCTGGCGATCATGGCCGCGGCGCTTTTCGCGGCCTATACCCTGCGCTATAACTTCAATTGGACGCGCATCGACGTCGAGGCCGATCGCATCCTCCTGCACGTGGGTCTGCTGGCGGCCATCCAGGTTCTGGCGCTCGCCGCCTTTGGCTGTTACCGGCTCATCTGGCGGTTCATCGGCGTGGACGACGTGCCGCGGTTTGTCTATGCCGTCGGGTTGACCACCGCCGTTCTCGTTTCCGTGATGGCCCCGTTGCCGCCCGGCGTCACCATCCGGATGCCTGTGGGCGTGGTGATCCTCAATGGTGTCTTTGTTCTGGGCGGCCTGTTGCTCACCCGGTCCTTCTGGCGGATCGCTGCGGGCTCCGGCGCGGCGGGCGTCGGTCGCGGCCCGCTGCGGCGGGTGCTGCTGGTCGGCGCGGGTGTCACGGGCAACCAGGTCTTGCGCGAGATGCAGCAGCATCAGCGCCGGCGGATCCGCGTCATCGGCTTTCTTGATGACGCGCCCGCCAAGCGGCGGGTCCTGCTGCAGGGTGTCCGCGTGCTCGGCACGGTTGACCGGCTCGACGAGCTGGTGGTCCGGCACGCGATTGACGAAGTCATCGTCACCATGGTGCGCGCGCCGCGCGAACTCATCGAGCGCGTGACGGCCTGCTGCGAACGGCGCGGCGTCCCCGTCCGCATCGTTCCCGACTACTATGAGGTCATCACGGGCAGCGTCACCGTCAACCGCCTCCGTGAGATCGACATCACCGATCTTCTCGGACGCGAAGAGGGCGTGCTGGACGACCCGTCGGCCCTGGCGTTCTTCAGCGGCAAGCGGGTGCTGGTCACCGGCGCAGGCGGCACCATCGGCGCCGAGCTGACCCGCCAGGTCGCCCGCATGGGGCCGGCGCAGGTGGTGCTGATCGAGCGCGCGGAGAACGCCCTTTACGAAATCGAACGCGACATGCATGCCGGCATCCGCGACGTGCCGATTGTGCCGATTCTGGCCGACATCGGCGACGCGATGCGCATGGGCGCCATCCTGGCCGCCCACAAGCCGCACATCATTCTGCACGCCGCCGCGCACAAGCACGTGCCGCTGATGGAGGCCAATCCGGGTGAGGCGGTGCGGAACAACGTGCTGGCCACCCGGAGGCTCGGGCTGCTGGCGATCCGTCATCAGGTGCAGAGTTTTCTCCTGATTTCGACCGACAAGGCGGTGCGTCCGTCGTCGGTCATGGGCGGAAGCAAACGGCTGGCTGAACACGTCATCCAGGCGCTCAACGGCGCCGGGTCCACCCGCTTCTGCGCGGTTCGCTTTGGCAACGTGCTCGGCTCGTCAGGATCGGTGGTGCCGTTGTTCCGCGAACAGATCAAGGCCGGCGGCCCGGTCACGGTCACGCATCCCGACATGGCGCGTTACTTCATGACCACGCGCGAGGCGGTGCGGCTGGTCCTTCATGCAACCGCGCGCGCGGCGGGCGGAGAAATTTTTGTCCTCGACATGGGCCTGCCCATCAGGATCGTCGATCTGGCCGAGATGATGATCCGGCTCTCGGGACTCCGTCCGCACGAAGACATCGCCATCACCTACACGGGCATCCGGCCGGGGGAAAAACTGCATGAGGAACTCGATCTCAGCGACACGTCGGTGGTCAGGACGGGTCACGCCCGCGTCTTCGTCGGCAAGGTGCCCCAGTGCCCCGCAAGCGAGATTGATCGCATGTGCGCCGATCTGGAACAGGTGTCTTCCGGAACGGTCGACGACGACACCATCCGTTCCGCCATCCTGAAATGGGTCGCGGCGCTGGACACCCGGCAGGTCGCCTCCGTTGAACCCTGATCTGAGGGACGCCAACTCCCCCCGTTGACTCTGACTGTGCCACCGCTGCTCGCCCACGCATCGAGCCAGGGCAGACCCGTCCCTTGGCGCACTATATTGCACTATATTGCCGCTTGACACCGATCGCCCATGTGTCACATACTGTGCAACATGAAAACAGCAACCATCAGGCAGGTCCGTCACGACTTCAGCACTGTCCTGACATGGGTCACAGCAGGGGAGGAAGTCACGGTATTGAACCGGACTCGTCCGGTTGCCCGCATCTGCCCGCCACGCGCCCAACCCTTGGCCAGATTCAAGATGCCGGATTTCGCGGCGCGCGCCAAGGCGATCTTTGGCAATCGTGTGATCTCCAATATCGTCCTGGAGGAACGGGAGAAGAGCCGATGGTAGCCTATGCTGACACCAGTTTTCTGTTTTCGCTTTATGCCCAGGACGGGAATACCGTCCGCGCGGCGCAGATCGTTGATGCGCTCGATGCGTCGCTTGTGCTCACCCCTTTGCAACGGCACGAGCTTCGTAACGCCTTCCGGCTGGCCGCGTTTCGGGGGGATATCACAGGCGATGAATGCCAAAAGCTCCTGGAATCATTCAACGGCGACATTCATTCCGGCACATTGGTCGAAACCCCCGTGGCGTGGGCGGAAGTGTTTGCCGAAGCGGAGGCTTTGAGCGCTGCCCACACAAGAAAACTGGGCAGTCGCGGCTTTGATGTTTTGCACGTGGCCACAGCCGCCACACTTGGCGCTAAAGGTTTCTTTACCTTTGATGTCCGGCAAAAGGCGCTGGCCGTTAAATCCGGGATGAAGGTGCGGCCATAGGCTGGCACGAGAATTGAAAACCTGCCGTTGGTTCCCGATCTACTGGGGCTGAGTCGTGGTCCATATCAACGGCAAGGAAGTGGCCTGCGGCAATCTTCCGGGTCAGACCTCCGACTGGGGCGAGCCGGCCGAGGATTACCCGGATGAGAACGAGGGCAGTCCCGTCCCTTGGCGCACCTCTCTCCTCAGAACGGCCGCGAACCGGTAAACCGCTGGCGCTGGGTTTTGACCTTGGGCTCTTCCAAGCCGAGCGCGTACCACAGGTCGCCCAGTCCCGCATTGTTGAAGTGGTTGATCTTGTTGTTCGCCAGCAGGTCGCGGTTGCGCTTGAGCGTCTCGTTCTCCGCCTTCTCGCAACCGCGGATCAGTATCTTGTGCGCCTGCTCCACCGCCCCCCGCTGCACCAGCATCCACGAATAGGCGGCGTACAGGATCGCCGCATCCGCGCCCCGTCCGAACCTCAGACTTCGCTTGACCTGTTTCTCAAAAAAAGCATCCAGCCCCGGGTCTTTGAGCTGATACATCCGGGCCAGCTTCATGGCGGCCGTCATCGGCTCGATGAACAGGCAGCGCGGCATCAGCTCGTCCACCTTCTTGAACTCCTGGATCTGGTAATAGAGCTGCATCCGCAGCGTGGTGATTTGCTTGCCCAGCAACGGACTCCAGCGGCGCCAGCGTTCAAGACCCTTCGACGCCTCCAACGCCAGATCGACCGATTTGCGCTGCTCGCGTTCGAGCTCGATCTGGGCCTGCTTCGGGCTCCCCGGCGGCCGCAACTGCCATTGGTTGACTTTGGCCTGCAGGCGCTTTTGACCGGCGAGCAGGATATCCTGCACCGCCTTCATCCCCGCCTCAACTTTCCGCTTCAGCCAGAAACCGGCCGCCACCTGGAGGGCCAATGCGGCCAGCGCGCCCCACAGCACGCTCCACCCCGGTCCGGCCGTGTGGCTGAACCCCAGGCCCCCGCCCGCCGCAAACCCGAACAAGACCGCAATCAGTATCGTATACATGCTTTATCCTTGTTGACCTCGAACGAATATATCATAATCAGGCATATCTTTTGACAACTCAAGCCTAAAAGGAAACGAACGCTCATGAAGACCCTCGCATTGCGGCTTTACGGCAAGAACGACCTCCGTCTGGAACGGTTCGACCTCCCCAGGATCGGCGATGACGCCATCCTCGCCGACATCGTTTCGAACAGCATCTGCATGTCCGATCACAAAGCCGCGGCTCAGGGTCCCGACCACAAGCGCGTTCCCCGTGATGTCGGGCAGCATCCGATCATTCTGGGCCACGAGTTTTGCGGCCGTCTGCTGCAGGTCGGAAAGAAATGGCAGGGCCGTTTCCACGTCGGCCGGAAATACAGCATCCAGCCGCAGTTGAACATTCCGGGCCAGGAGCACCTGGCGCCGGGCTACTCCTTTCCCTTCATCGGCGGACAGGCGACCCGGATCGTGATCCCCCGCGAAGTGATGGAGCTGGAGTGCCTGCTCGATTATGACGGCGAGTCCTATTTCAAGGCTTCGCTGGCCGAGCCGGTCTGCTGCATCATCGGCGGCATGAAAACCAATTACCATTTCAAGCCCGGCGAATACACTCACCAGCAGGGAATCCGCGAGGGAGGCGCCATGGCCATCCTCGCCGGAGCCGGGCCCATGGGCCTGAGCGCAATCGATCTCGCGCTGCACGGCGACAACCGGCCGTCGGTTCTGGTTGTCACCGACATCGACCAGCCCCGCCTCAACCGCGCGGCCGCGATATTTTCGCCCGGTCACGCGAAGACGCTGGGCATCGCCCTTCATTACTTCAACACCGCCGCCTCGACCGACCCGGTCGGCGAGATGCGCGCCCTCACCCAGGGCAAGGGATTTGACGATGTCTTTGTCTTCGCGCCGGTCGCGCCGCTCTGCGAGCAGGCCTCGGCGATCCTGGGCTACAACGGCTGCCTGAACTTCTTTGCCGGACCCTCCAAGCCGGATTTCAAGGCGCCGATCAACTTCTACGACGTGCACTACACGGGTCATCATGTGGTCGGCTCGTCGGGCGGCAACACCGGCGACCTGCGCGACGCGCTCACCCTGTCCTCGCAAGGCCGGATCAACCCGTCGGTCATGGTCACCCACGTCGGCGGGATCGACTCGGCCGCGCAGGCGACCATTGATCTGGTCAAGATCCCCGGCGGCAAGCGGCTGGTCTACACCCACGTCTCCATGCCGATGACCGCCATCTCCGACTTCGCCGCCGTTGGACAGACCAACCCCCTCTTCGCCCAACTGGCCGCGATCTGCGACCGCCACAACGGCCTCTGGTCGGACGAGGCCGAGCGCTGCCTCCTCGCCCAGGCGCCGCGTCTGGAGCCGGACGCCGCGGTGTAAGCGACCCGGTCTGGTCTCACGATTATCTCAGGGACAAAAAACACGAACCGGCTATCCACCTCCTGGATGGCCGGGTTCTCTGTTATGGGTGCGGGCTATTGATGAGGCTCGGTCTGCACGGGACGCCGGGTCAGCAGCGACACCACGACCAGCGTGAGGAAGCTCAGGGGGATCGAGATGATCCCGGGGTTGCTGAACGGGATAATCGCGCGGGCCGGGTCAAGCCCGTACACTTTGTACAGATCGGGCGAAAGCGCGATCAGCGTCAGCGAGGATACCACGCCCATCAGAATCGAGGCGGTAATGCCGCGCGCGGTCGTCCGCTTCCAGAAAAGCAGCATGACCAGCGCCGGCAGGTTGGCCGAAGCGGCCACGGCGAACGCCAACCCGACCAAAAACGTGACATTCATCCCTTTGAATAGGATTCCCAGCATGATCGCGATCGCGCCGATCACCACAGCCGACACTTTGCCGGCCATGATCTTCTGCCGGTCATCCATGCGCAGCCGCAGGAAGCGGTCGCACAGGTCGTGCGCCACCGCGCCCGATGCCGCCACGATCAGGCCGCTGACCGTGCCCAGCACGGTCGCGAACGCGATCGCCGAGATGATCGCAAAGATCGCGTTGCCGAACGATCGCGCCAGCAGCGGCGCGGCCATGTTGCTGTCGGCGGGGTTGATCACGCCGCTGGTCATCGCGCCCAGGCCCATGAAGAGCGTCAGCACATAAAAGAACCCGATGGCGGCGATCGCCACGATGGTTGATTTGCGCGCGCTGGCCGGGCTTGGCACCGTGTAGTACCGGATCAGGATGTGCGGCAATGCGGCCGTCCCCAGAAACAACGCCAGCATCAGAGAAATGAAATCGATCCGATCCAGGAACGAACCGCTGGCCTTGAACTTCATGCCGGGGCGCAACAGCCGGTCGCCCGACGTCTGCACGGGATAGTAGACCTTGACCCGGGCGCCATCGCGATCCGTAAACGAGACATCCTTCCAGCGGCGCACGATCGTGTCTTTTGCGGTCATCCCGGCCAGAAAGGCGATGGGCGAGACCGCACCCTGAGGGGCGGCGTCCGCGCCGCGAAAACGGACGATGTTGCCCACCTGCCGCAGCGCATTGTCCGGGGTTTCCGGCGCGCCATTGACCCATTTGGCGCCGTCACGCGTCACCAGTGTGGACTGGGTTTCACGAAGGACCGTCCGCCCGGGTTCGCGATCGACCAGCCACCACCCCTCACGCCCCGCCCGCTCCAGACGAACGAACGAGGCGTGGGCCGTGGCCGATTCCTGAACCTCCAGCACGCGCGTGCCGGCTTCGGCCACTTCCAATGCCCCCCCCTGTTCAACCGCATTCAGGACGATCTCCTCATGGAACGGCACCCGTCCGCCCTGATCAGGCCGCGTGTTAAAGCCGCGCGTGCAGACCGCCCAGACCAGGACGAGCGAGAAGACGATGAGCAGGCTGCCTTTGAGAAATTGAACATACGTGGTCGAAGCCATGCCCGCGGTCGCCACGATCGTGATCACAATCGCGCCGACCATGATCACTCCCCAGTGGTGCTCCATGCCCAGGAGCGGTTGGACCAACACACCCGCACCGACCATCTGCGGGATCAGGTAGCAGACGGACACCACGAGCGTGCTGATGGCCGCGGCCAGCTTGATCCCGCGCGAGTTGTATTTGAAGTCCACCGCGTCGGTGAACGTGTACTTGCCCATTCGTTTCATCGGTTCGGCGATGACGAATAGGGCGACGATCCAGCCCGCAAGGTAGCCAATGGAATAGAGAAAGCCGTCATACCCCACCGTGGCGATCATGCCGCAGATGCCGAGAAACGAAGCGGCCGACAGATAGTCGCCGGCAAATGCAATGCCGTTGACCCCCCAATGAATATGGCCTCCGGCGGCATAATAGCCACTGGCTGTTTTGGTCCGATTCCCCAAATAGAAGGAAAGACCGATCACGAACAGGACAAAACCCACGAAAATGACAATGGCCATAACTTACCGCGTTCCTTCCTCTGAGTTAGGCTTCAAGGCGTGTTCGCGCTTGCGGCAGAGGGCGTCATAGCCGAGCGCCTGCAACAGGGCGATGATGATCAGCGAAAAACCGTAAACCGTGGCCAGATTCAGTCCGTGCCACACGATCCGATCCATCCAGGCCGGACGGAGGACGTTGATCCCGACAAATAGCACGTAGAGAACCAGGTAAAAAAGGAACATCCAGATGCCCAGCCTCGTCTTGTAGGAGGCGGCTGGGTCTTTTCCGGCTGGGGCTGCAGGCGCATGTAGCATGGCGTACTCCCGGATCGTGTTCGCACGAGGCGTGACCTCACGCATGTTTTCGAAATGCTTGTGACGGGGCATTGTCCTACATCAGACCGTAGTCCGTCAACCTGGATTCCGGCCCTGCGGCAAATAATCGATCTCCGCGCGTTCACCGGTTACGCAGCAGCCGGTTGAGCTGCTCCCGCGCGGCGTCCCCCAAAGCCTTGGTTCCGGCCTCCTTGAGCAGGCGGTTGATCTCCTTCTTGCCCGCCTCCTTGTCGATCTTCAGGGCCGTGAGCGTGCCGATGACAGGCACGCGTATCGTCAAACCCTTCAAATACGGCCAGGCTGCATGACCGACGAGTTTTTCGCTCAGCGGCAATTCGACCAGATAGGAGACGGTTTGATCCAGTCCCACCGAACCGCTGAATCGAACGGCTTGCCCGTCAATCACCAGCTCGAACGGCTCGGACTGGATTCGCCCGTCGCGGCAGACCGCCCGCATCGTGGTGTCCTGGATGCGCATCGTCCGATGTTCCATTCCCACGAGATCCAGCACTTCGGCCAGCGTCCCCGTGGGTGTGAAACTGGCCTCGCGCAGCGTGACCGCGAATTTCGCGTCGATCTGCCGCTCAGCCCCGGGCGCCAGCGGGATGCGGGTCTCATCCACGCTCATTTCCACGAGACCGCTGCCGGCGACGCAGCCGCGCAGCAACGGGTTGAGCATCGCCAGCACCGTATCGGTGAATTCCTGTGTCAATGGCACGCGGTCGAGGATGGGCACGGCTCCGCCGATCTCGAGCACGGCAGGCTCCGCGGCCACCTGGATCAACGGTTTCAGACGCACGGCCCCCGATCCGGAAGCGGGCTGGTAATCGAGTTTCAGCAGGCCCTCGTCGAGCGCAAACGAGGCATCGGCCGCCGCGAGCTTCAGCCCCAGCACCCGGATCTCGCCGATGCCCAGCGCTCCCTCGGCTGTTCCGAACGAGCGCAGGGATGCGAGCCCTCCGCCCAATCCGCCGGCAAACTCAAAGGGGCGCGGGCCGGGCTTGCCGCTGACGGCCACTCCGCGCGCGCCGGCCTGGGTCAGCTTCGCCGAGAGGGCGTCGTAATCCACGGCCAGCGTGCCGGTCAGCGAGGCGGTCGCCCCGCCGGTCACGTCGCGCACACGCCCCTTCGCGGTGACGGTCAGGCAGTCCGTCGTCAGCTCGGCCGAATCCACGCCCAGCGTCTGCCCGTCCCGCGCCAGCAACGCCGCCGCCGACAGCGCGATCCGTTTCTCCCGCATCGGCGCTTCCCGGCCCGCGCTGGCGATCACCAGATTGGTGATTGCGCCGGCCAGCGTGATCCGGGTGCCGGTTGGCGCGTTTTCGGCCGTCAGCCGGACCTGCAGCCCGCCGTTCACGCGTGGCGGCGCGACGCCTTCGCGCGAGACCCGGCGCCACCCGGACACCACGCCCAGATCGGCCTCCATCGCCGCCTCTCCCGCGAACGCCGCCGCCCGATCTTTCCGTGCCCACTCAAACCGCAGTTTCGGAACCGACACGCGCGCCGCCGCCGTGGCGAGCGTCATATCCGACAGGCTGACACTCCCCTCGCCGAGCGCCACCTCCACCGTGCCGCGAGCGCGGACTTGGGGTTCTCTCACCGACCAGGCGCCGGTCTGGAGGGCCAGACCGCTCCCGGCCGATGAGAGTGTTCCCTTGACGACGTTCGCGGTCAGTGACGGCCAGCCCGCGGCCATCGGCACCGCGAAGGCGATCTGGTTGTCGGCCCGCTCAATCACGATCCGTTGCCCGGTGCCGATCTCGACCGCCAGATCCTCCACGCCGACCGTTGCCGTCACCTCAGACCGCTGCCCCTTCTGTGCCGCGGCGATCTGAAATAGAATCTGTCCGATCATGGGCGGACACGCCGTCCACAGTTTGCGATAGGCCCGCGAAAAAGCGGTCAGATCGATCTTCCCGGAAACCAATCCCTGGTCCAGCCGCCCCGATCCGGATATCTGCGCGAACGGCAGCACCACGTCCAATGCGGTCAGCTCGGCAGGCCCCGCAGTGGGCATTGTGAGATCGAGAGTGACACGTGGCGCCGGCGTCAGCGGCACCCGTTCATTCTTGTAGAACACGGCCAGATGGTCGGCGGTCGCCTTCAACCGGATCGTCCGGGCCTGCTCGGTTCCTTCGACCGCTCCAGCGAATGACAGCGTCCCGGTGTCCATCCGCACTTCGGGGGTCAGGTTCAGCAACGGCCGGAAATCGCGCACGACCGCCGCCAGATCCACGCCGCCGGTCACGGCGATCCGCCCGACCGGGACCGCGCCGCCGACCAGGCTCCCGAGGCGCCCGTCGGCTGAGAGCCGCGCCCACGGACTTTTCACCGCGCACGATTCGATGGCCACGCCCTGGCCGTTTCGTCTGGCCGACACGGCGATCGTGACGTCTCCGTGTGGGGAGGGCTTGAATCCGGGGAAGGCAAAGGTGAATCGCGCGATCGACACTCCGGCCTCGACCGCCGTCTCGCGCAAGCCCGCCGCCCGCACCGACACCTCCGCATCCAGCACGCCGCCCGCACCCCATGCCGCGCCGGTGCGCGCTTCCAGCAACGGACGGACCTGCTGCAGATCCAGACCCTTGATCGTGAGCGCGATCTGCGCCGTGCAGGCCGGATCATCAAACGCCCGCGCGACCAGCACCCGCGGCGTCGGCAACTGGCCCTTCGCAGACACGGTGCCGTCGCCCGCCCCGCCCGGCGCCACACAGGCGGCCTCAAGCGTGAGCGGCTGGTCCCAGGTGTTCAGCCGCAGCGATGCGTTCACCTGTTCAGCAAGAACGGTCTCGCCGTCGGCAAGCCCCTCCGCCACCGCCCGGCCGTTGCGCACGACAAACGTGGCCCGAACGGCGATATTGGGAAGCGCAAACGGGCGCGCCGCCACGGGCGCCAGGGGCGTGCGAACGGCCGCCTGCTCGACCGCGCCGGTGACGGAAATTGTCTCCGGCTCGCCGAGCGAGCGCGCACGGGTGAGGCGAACAACGGGTTGATCCAGCGTCACATTCCCGACGTCGATCGTGCCGAACGGGAGGAGCTTGACCAGCCCGCTCGAAACGTCCACCGCCGGAATCGAGAGCGTGAGACCCCGGGCTGGGTCGTGCAGGCGGACCCCCTCCAGCCGTTGTCCGCCGAACCAGCGGAGCCGCCAATTGTCCACCGCCACCGAGACCGGCGCAATCGAGGCGTTGAGGCGCGCGACGATCCGCTCACGGACCGCCGGCAACGACGCGATCCGGGGCAGGAAAGCCACGCCGATCACAACGGCCGCCGCAAGCGTCAACGATACGGCCGTCCGGCCGAAACGCCGCCGGCGCCGCTCACGGGCTTCAATATCCTCGATTTCCCGCTCCGTATCCAAACCGCTCATGTCCATGGAGAACCCCCTTACTGCGTCTCGGTACACTGCTGATGCGCTTCAAACAGGTTGCGTATCACTTGACACCAGTTTGTTTCTGGATTGACCACGTCTGGATAGACCCAAGAGCATCCGACGGCTTCCCTCACGGTGCGATCACCACCGGGGTTCCCGAGGGCGCCAGCAAATGGAGTTCCTCGACATCGGCGTTGCGCATGCGGATGCAGCCGGCGCTGGGCGAGACGCCGACTGCGCCATCGTCCCAGGTGCCGTGGATGCCGTATCCCCTGATGCGCGGCGTCGTGCCGGCAGCCGCCAGCGACAGCCAGCGCGTGCCCAGAATGTTTTCGGGATGGCCGTACGGGATCTCGCTGCCGTCGGCCCGCCACCACGAGGGGTGCACAATCCGGTTCCCGATCAGGAATGTCCCTTCCGGGGTCTCGTCGGCTCGGCCCACCGAAACCGGGTAGCTTTTGAAAAACTGGCCACCGAGCGTGACGGTCAGGGTCTTCTCTTTCTTGGAAACCGTGATCGCAAACGCCGGATTGTCGAGCACCCGCAAATCGCGGC
>CAZDLY010000005.1:0-77200 GCA_964506575.1 uncultured Akkermansia sp.
ATGCAGCAATTCTAATTATGACAGCCGCTATCGGGATCCAAATCGGGATCGGGACCGAAATCGACGAAAAAGCAAGGAATTCGACCCCGATAGCGATTTCGATTTCGATTTCGACTGCACAGATGTGCCATAAATAGAATTGCTGGGGAGAAATGATAGCGCACAGTCGGTTTCTGAATTGACAGACCGGCGCGGATACTGGCATGATAAAGCGGTTTATATGCCGGGATGTTTAGTAACCAACAGGCGCTTGCCTGCGCAATAATGCTTTCCTTGAACCTTGAACCTTTGAACCCTTGAACCTTTGAACCCTTGAACCTTGAACCTTTGAACCCTTGAACCTTGAACCTTTGAACCCTGGAACACTGGAACCCTTTGCCATGCCTAAAGCCTGTGAATTGAAGCGAAATGACCTGGTCGAGATCCAGGGAATGCCTTATCTCGTTGAAACGCTTTCTGTTTCAACACCGTCGGCGCGGGGCGCGGCGAGCATCTATCGCTTCCGCTTCCGTAATATCGTCACCAAGACGAAGCAGGATGTTGCGTGCAAGGGGGACGAGTCTTTTGGCGCCATCTCGGTCGAACGCCGCGAAGTGCAGTACCTCTATGAGCAGCAGGGCCGTTACACGTTCATGGCGCTGGATGATTTCTCGCAGTTCGAGCTGGACGCGGACGTCATCGAACAGCAACTGCTTTATCTGGTCGCGGACATGGAGGGAATCACCGCGCTGGTCTCCGATGGCAAGGTGCTGACGATCGAGATGCCGGTTAGCGTCGAGCTGACCATCGTCGAGACCGATCCGATTGTGCGCGGCGCGTCGGCGACGTCCCGCACCAAGCCCGCCAAGCTGCAGACCGGACTGGTCGTGCAGGTCCCCGAGTACATCACCACCGGCGAGCGGATCAAGGTTGACACCCGCACCGGCGAATTCACCAAACGCGCCTAACCCCGCATCAGGAACACACTCATGAACAGTGACCAAGTCAAATCCGGTTTCCAACGTGCGCCTCATCGCAGCCTCCTCATGGCCACGGGCGTGAAGCGCGAAGACTTCTCCAAGCCCTTCATCGCGGTCTGCAACTCGTTCGTCGAGATCATCCCCGGCCACGTCCACCTGAACAAGGTCGGCGAGTGGATCAAGGCGTGCATCCGCGAGGCGGGCGGCGTCCCCTTCGAGTTCAACACCATCGGCATTTGCGACGGCATCGCCATGGGGCACGCCGGCATGAAGTATTCGCTGCCCAGCCGCGAGCTGATCGCCGACTCCGTGGAATCGATGGTCCAGGCGCATTGCTTTGACGCCATGATCTGCATTCCCAACTGCGACAAGATCATCCCCGGCATGATCCTGGGCGCCATCCGCGCCAACATCCCGACGATCTTCGCCAGCGGCGGCCCGATGCGCGCGGGCACGCTCGACGGCAAGCCCATGGATTTGATCTCCGTTTTCGAGGGGGTCGCCCAGCTCAAGAACGGCACGATCACCGAGGAGCAGCTCACCCGTGTCGAGAAGGCCAGTTGCCCCGGCTGCGGCTCGTGCTCCGGCATGTTCACGGCCAACTCGATGAACTGCCTCTGCGAGGCGATCGGGCTGGCGCTCCCCGGCAACGGCTCGATCCTCGCCGAAGACCCCGCCCGCCGGGAGCTGTGGCGGCGCGCCGCCGTCCGCGTGGTCGAGATGGCCAAGGCCGAGGGGCCGCGGCCGCGCGACCTCGTCACCCGCGCCGCCCTGGACAACGCCTTCATTCTCGACATGGCCATGGGCGGCAGCACCAACACCGTACTGCACACCCTCGCCATCGCCCGCGAAGCCGGCGTCGCCTACGACCTCGACCGCATCAACGCCATCTCGCAGAAGTGTCCGAACGTCTGCAAGGTCGCCCCCTCCAGCGCCTACCACATGGAGGATGTGGACCGGGCGGGCGGCATTCACGCCATCCTCAAGCGGATCGCCTCCATCCCGGGCCTCCTCGACACCTCCTGTCAGACGGTCAGCGGGAAGACGCTCGGCGAGAACATCGCCGCCGCCGTGATCGCCGACGAGCAGGTGATCCGCACGGTGGCCAAGGCCTACTCGCAGGACGGCGGACTCACGATCCTCCGCGGCAACCTCGCCGAGCAGGGCGCGGTGATCAAGAAGGCCGGTGTCGCGCCCTCGATGTACCGGTTCGAAGGGACCGCGGTCTGCTTCGATTCGCAGGAGGCGGCGTGCGAGGGCATTCTCGGCGGCAAGGTCAAGGCTGGCAACGTGGTGGTCATCCGCTACGAGGGGCCGCGCGGCGGTCCGGGCATGCAGGAGATGCTCGCCCCGACCTCCTACATCATGGGCGCGGGACTCGGCGAATCGGTGGCGCTGATCACCGACGGCCGCTTCTCCGGCGGCACCCGCGGGGCCTGCATCGGCCATGTCTCCCCCGAGGCGGCCGAAGGCGGGCTGATCGGACTGCTCACCGACGGCGACCGCATCCGCATCGATTTGCCCGGACACGCGCTCGAGGCGCTGGTGGACCCCGCCGAGATCACCCGCCGCCGCGCCGCCGCGCCCGGCTGGAAGCCGCGCGCCAGCACCGGCTGGCTGCGCCGTTACGCCCTGATGGTCGGCAACGCCTCCTCGGGCGCGTCGTTGAACTGATGCGCATCGCCATTCAGACCTTTGGCTGCCGCCTGAATCAGGCGGAGGCCGATGTGTTTGCGGCGGAATTCGCCGCGCAGGGGTGGACGGTGGTCACGGAGGATCGGGATGCGGATGTCGTGGTGATCCACTCCTGCGCCGTCACCCGCACCGCCGAGCAGAAGTGCCTCCGCCTCTGCCGCAGGCTCGCGGGCCGCGCGCCGCGGCCGTTCGTGGTCCTCTCCGGCTGCGTCCCCGAAGCCTCTTCCGACGCCTCCGCCCGCGCCGCGCTCGCCGCCGCCGGCGCCGCGCTGATCATCCCGCGGGAGGCGCGGGATGAACTGGTCGCGTGCGTGACGCGCGCCGTACTCGCCGAACTCGGACCCTCCGATTTCCCCTCCCCCGCCCGCACCCCGCCGGTCGCGCCCCGTCACCGGCGCCCCTTTCTCAAGGTTCAGGACGGCTGCGATTTCTGCTGCACGTACTGCATTGTTCCGCGCACCCGCGGCGGGCCGGTGAGCCGTCCGTTCGACGCCTGCATCCGCGAGGCCGAAGCCCATGCCGCCGCCGGCGCGCGCGAGATCGTGATCGCCGGCTGCAACACCGCCTGCTATGCCGACGCCGGCCGCCGTCTGCCCGACCTGCTGCGCGCCCTGGCCGGTATTCCCGGCCTCGGGCGCATCCGGATCGGCTCGATCGAACCCGGCACGGTCGAGCGGGAACTCGCCGACCTGATGGCCCGGACCCCGGCCCTCTGCCGTCACCTGCATGTGCCGGCGCAGAGCGGCGACGACGACATCCTCCGCGCCATGGGGCGCCGCGTCACCGCCGCCGATTACCGCGCGGCCGCCGAATACGCGCTGGCCCGCGTCCCCGGCCTCGGACTCGGCACCGACATCATCACCGGCTTTCCCGGCGAGACCGACGCCCGGTTTGAGAACACGCGTCGCCTAGTCGAATCCCTCCCCTTCTCCAACCTCCACGTCTTCCCCTACAGCGAACGGCCGGGAACCCCCGCCGCGCGCCTGCCCAATCCGGTTCCGCCGGGTGTGCGCAAGGCCCGAGCCGCCGAGCTGATCCGCATCGGCGTGGAACAGCGCGGCCGCTTCGCCCGCTCCTTCCTGGGCATGCCGGTCACCTGCCTGGTCGAGCGCTTCGACGCCGACGGGGCCGCCTGCGGCTGGTCGGGCGCCTACCTCCCCTGCCGGGTCGCGGGTGTGGACCGGGCTGCGCTCGGCGATCTGGTCACCTTCACCCCGACTGCGGCGGAAGACCACACGCTGATCGGAAAGGCACTGACTTAATGGGCCTTTACCATCCTAATCGAATTCTTCGTGTTCTCTTCGCATGATCCGGTGCCGAAAACTTGTCGCAAATCGCAGCGCCGCGCATGCTTGAGCTTGCGTACTCGGCCGATTTGTTGGAAACTATGCCCCGTCGCCGGTGGTGGTGTTCGTGGCGCCCCTTGAAAATACATGTCAATCCTTGATCAGCTTGTTGCAAAAAGGCGCGAGGAGATCGCCGCAGCCAAGCGCCGCCTGCCGCCGGCAGCCTGCCGTGCCGCCGCCGCGGCCGCCCCTCGCGACCGCCGCGATTTCGCGGCCGCCCTCCGCGCTCCCGGCATCCGCATCATTGCCGAGATCAAGCGGGCTTCGCCCTCCCGCGGCGACATCGCCATCGGCCTCGATCCCGCCGCCGTCGCCCGCGCCTATGCGGCGGGCGGCGCGGCTGCACTGTCGGTGCTCACCGAGCCGTCCTTCTTCAAGGGCACGCCCGCCGACCTGCAGGCCGCGCGCCGCGCCGTCACCCTTCCCGTGCTGCGCAAAGACTTCATCCTCGACCCCTATCAGCTTTACGAGACCGCCGCGCTGGGCGCCGACGCCGTGCTGCTCATCGTGCGCATTCTCCCCGATCCCCTGCTCGGCGAGCTGCACGCGCTGGCCCGCGAGCTCGGCCTCGACGTGCTCACCGAGGTCTACGACGACGACGATGCGCGACGCGCCAACGCCGTCGGCGCCGACCTGGTCGGCATCAACAACCGCGACCTCGCCTCGTTCGGCGCCGACGTCGACCACGCCTCCCGCCTCGCCGCGCACATCCGCCCCGGCGCCTGCGTGGTGGCGCTCAGCGGCATCGCCTCGGCCGACGACATCCGCCGCAACCGGGCCGCGGGGATCACCCGTTTTCTGGTCGGCGAAACGCTCGTTCGCGCCCCCGATCCGGCGGCGCTGCTCCGATCCTGGACCTCCATTCATGCCGGTTGAAATAAAAATCTGCGGCCTCACGGACCCGGCCGAGGCGCGCGCCTGTGCCGAGGCCGGCGCCGACGCCATCGGTCTGGTCTTCCACCCGTCCAGCCCGCGGAATCTGGATCCCGTACGCGCCCGCGCGATCAGCGACAGCCTGCCGCCGCGCGTCGCGCGGGTCGGCGTCTTCGCCGATGCCGACGCCGACACCATCCTGCGCATCGCCGCCGCGGCGGGGCTCACCGCGCTCCAGCTCCACGGCTCCGGCTCGCTGGCCGCCCTGCCCCGTCTCCTGGGCGCCCCCTACCGCGTCATCGCCGTCCTGCGCTCGACGGCGGGGCTGATTCAGGCGGCGCGCGCGCTGCCCGAAACCGTCGGCATCCTGGTCGAGTGCGGCCGGGGCGTCCTGCCCGGCGGCAACGGCGCCGTCTGGGAGTGGGCCGCCGCCGCGCCCCTCGCCGCGGTCCGCCCCTTCGCCCTCGCCGGCGGCCTCTCCCCCGACACCGTCGTCGGGGCCGTCCGGGACGCGCGGGCCGCCGGCGTGGACATCAGTTCCGGCGTGGAGTCATCCCCCGGCCGCAAGGATGTGGCCCGTGTCCGGCTCCTCATCAGCCGTCTCACGGCGGCCAGCGCCGACCTCTCCGTCCCCGCCGGATCCGTCTTCCGCAGCCCGGGCCGCTAAATTCTTCAATCGCGGTTTGACAACCCCTCCCCACTGTGCGAAAATATGCGCTCATTTCTGGCGGGTTAGCTCAGTTGGTAGAGCAACGGAATCATAATCCGTCTGTCGGGGGTTCGAGCCCCTCACCCGCCACCACTCAAACCCGATTTCGGGGCCTGTCCGTGCAGCCATGATGGTTAAATCACCGGCGATCGCGCTCAAGATCCGACCCTGGTCACGCACCTCGCATGTGGTGACCTGGCTGACCCCGGATCACGGTCGGACGCTCACTTCGGTCAAGGGCGCCTGCCGACCCAAAAGCGCCTTTCTCGGTCAATACGACATCGGCGCGACCTGCGAGCTGCTTTTCTATGCGCACGACCGGGGTGGCATTCACGCCATCCGCGAATGCACGCCATCGGAAATGCGCGAGCCGCTGCACGTCGATTGGCGCGCGGGAACGGCAGCCTCCTATTTCTGCGATCTGACCGCGTCCGTCTCCGTTCCCATGCAGGAGGCGCAGTCCCTCTTCACCCTGTTGAGCCAGTCACTGGATGCCCTGTGCATACAAACCCCGGGCACCGGCCACCTGCTCGCCTTTGAGATCGCCATGCTCGACCGGCTCGGCATTCTCCCCGACCTCGCGCGGTGCCCGGCCTGTCACACCCCGGAACGTGACTGGCTCCGGTTTTCGCTTGCCTCCGGCCGGCTGCTCTGCGCGCATGCATCGGCCGCCGCCCTCCTGGAACCGTCCATTACCCTCCACCGCGACGTCGTAGCGGCCCTGTGCGACCACCTGTCTCCGGAATCGGCTCTGCTTCTCCCGCACAGCGGCGATATCGCGCTGGGCATACGTCGGTTTTTGGGGCTGTTCATCCGTTATCACCTCGATCTCCCACCCGCCGCGCGGCAGGTGGCGTTTGACCTGCTCGCCGAACCGCATGCGTCCGGCGCGCCCCCGGAACTGTGAAAGGAATGCCCATGAAACGTCTGCCGTTGTTTTCCACCGCGCTCGTCCTCGCGATCGTTGCCGCCACCCTGACCACGGGATGCTCGAACAAGGGGAAGCTGGCGGACCCGCAGTCGCCCCATAACCACCCGAAGAGCCTGGCCGTGATCATCAACGGCGTCCCGGTGACCTGGGAGGCGGTGGATCGCCGCGGGCGTGCCTTTCTTCAGGATGAGAAGACTTACAACCATCTGGCGTTCGCCCCGGAAAAGGAGGCCGAGGCACTCGACCATTTCCGCCGCCGCGCCGTGAAGGTCGAGGTGATGCGCCAGTTGCTGCTGGCCGAGGCCCGTCAGCAGCGGATCGTGGTGACCGAGCAGGACCGCCAGACCGCCCTCGCGCGCCTCGCGCCGCTGATGGCCCGGCGGAATTGGACGACGAACGACTTCTTCACCCGCTCCCCGCTGGGGTTGGAACAGACGCGCGCCGAGTTCGAGGAGAGTCTCTACATTGACAAGCTGCTGTTTGAGCAGGTGATCCGAACGGTTTCGGCCACGGCGGATGAGATTGCGGCCGCCACCGCCGAGCTGGCGCGCATCCGCCCCGATGCCAAGCCGAAGCCGGCCGAGATCCGCCAGCTTGTCAACCGGGGGAAGGCCAGGCAGGCAGTGAACGAGTATTACCGGAAACTCGTTGCGGACGCCACCATCCAATGCGCCTTCCCGGATCTGGTCTTCGAAGAGGTCATGGCCGCCGAATAATCAGGCCATCACCCGAACAACGCAAACCGCTTTACATCAGCCGGGCGTCTGGTAAAATCCATGTCAATCGGTAAGTTAAGGAGGGACGCAAACATGTATTGCAAAAACTGCGGGAAGGACGTCCATCCACAGGCGGTGGCATGTCCTGGATGCGGTGTTCCTCCTTTGGTTGAAAACAAGTTCTGTCCGAATTGCGGCATCGCGACCCAATCGAATCAGACGATGTGCGTGAAGTGCGGGACGGCGCTGAACGCCCGCTCAGCGGTATGCGGCACGAAAAGCAAGGTTGCGGCGGGACTCCTCGGCCTGTTCCTGGGCTGGCTCGGAGTCCACAAGTTCTATCTGGGGTATTCCAAGGAAGGCGTGATCATGCTGCTGGTGTCCGTTCTGGGCGGAATTGTCACGTGTGGCGTGGCCACAGGGGTCATCTCCATGATCGGTTTCATCGAGGGAATCATCTACCTGACGAAATCGGACGAGGAATTCGACAGGCTCTATGCGCAGGGCCACCAAGGCTGGTTCTGAACAGCAGGCGGCCAGGCGAATCTGCGGTGGGCGGCAAACAATGAGACCAACGGAGATAGGCGATCAACGGAACTGGCGTGTGAGGATGTTTCTGTTGCACGGCGTCATGCTCGCGGTGCCCCTGGCCTTGCTTGTGACGCACACGCGATTTCATCCCCGCAGGTTTGGTGTCTGCCTATTTAGATGGGTGTTCGGCGTGGACTGCCCCGGATGCGGCATCACGCGATCGGCGATGGCGCTGCTGAACGGCGACTTGATCGGGGCTTTCCGTCTGCACCCGGCGGGGCCGCTTGTCGTGTCGCTCATCGCGCTCATCGTGGCGTACCTCGTTCTGGCGCTGTTCACGCGGTTCAGGGGATTGGAATGGAGAAAGGAGGTACAGGCATTCACGGGAATTGAAATGCTGGCGTTTTCGGCGTTGGTGATTGGATGGGTTGGAAAAGGATTTCTAAACTATCAGAAACAGGAGAACTTAAATGGCATTGGTATCATGTCCGAAGTGCTCAAAACAAACGTTTCAAGGTGGATTTCCGGCGTGGGAGATCATCGTGTCGATCTGTTTCTTCCCGCTGGGATTGCTGTCGTTGCTGGCGGGGCGCAAACCCACGACGTGCCAGCATTGCAACCATGTCTGGCAGGCATAGGCGATCCGGTCGGACAACAGCGTGGCGCCTGCCCGATGCCCGAAACGGGCGCCGGGGGGCACACGCCGGACGTTCCTTTATTGCTCAAACTTCTCCCGATAGGCCCAGAGGCCGAGGGCGGGGTTGCTGATGAAAAAGATCTCTTCGCCGTCCGGCATCCGGTTCCAGCCGTCCTGGAGCCAATCCGGATTGTAGCGTGCGGCCATTTCCGCGTACGGAACGGCATCAAAACCGACGGCTCGCACTTCCTCCAGCCCCACCCCGAAGCCCGGACAATAGGTGATGCGAAATCGGCCCTCTGACGAACCGTGGATCAAATGGGCCGCCGCGCCCAGGTTGCCGCGCAGGTCGTCATTTTCCGCAACCGCCTTCAGCGTGGCCGGGGTTCCGCGATAGCCGTATTTGCGGATCAGCCCGTCGATGGCCGGGTCCTCGCCGAATTCCCTGAGCGCCGGGGCGAGGACGATCAGTTCGCCGCCGTCGGCGACCGCCAGGCGCGTGCGGTAGATCGCCTTGTTGCCGAGCCAGGTGCTCTGAAACTCGTGAGGATCGAGAGCAACCACCACTTTCCGAGGCTCGCGGTCGAGCAGGGTGATGTTCACCCGGCGCGCCAGCTTGCACGCCTCGTGATACACCTGCGCGTCATCCCCGGCATAAAAACCGCGCAGATGCATCTGCCGCGTGACGGCATCCTGCTCGACCACCGTCAGAATGTAGGTGATCGGCAGATCCCCCAGAAACGTCTCGACGGCCGTGTTGAAGAGCCGGCGCACCGGCGTATCCGCCCGGCCGAGGATGGTCTCCATGTTGCAGACCGCTCCCAGGAAATGCGATTTGTTGATGATGTCCGCCCCGCCCGCGCCCACGACGATATTCTTGGTGTAATTGGCCATGCCGGCCACTTCGTGCGGCACGACCTGCCCGATCGACAGGATCAGGTCGTAACCGTCGAGGAGCCGCCGGCTCACCTCCACGCCGACCGGATAGTCGGCCCGGCCTCCGGAAAGCGCGGCGAGCAGCGTCCCGGGAAGCTCGCCTCTGCGGACAATCCCGTTGCGCCAGTCATGCACCCGGAAGGCCGTCAACGGGATCGCGTCCCCAAACATCAGGCGAATCTGCCCCTCCGTCATGGCGTTGTGCGTGCCCAGGGTCGGCATCACGTCCACCCGCGTGCCCCGGGCCGTCAGCGCCTCGTAGGCCATCGCGGTGACCGCCCCCGCCTGCGAATGGATGCGGGTGTGATCGGGTGGCAGCAGAAGCACGCGGCGCAGGGCTTCCGGGCGCGCGTCCAGCGTTCGCAGCACCAGCGCGCGCAGCTCCTCGCGCGAAATCGAGACCTGCTCTCCGCACTGCCTGATCATGGGCGCCGGGCTCCCGTCTCACACGACATAGGTGGACGCGGCGGTACTGCCGCCGCGGCCGGTCCAGTTGGTGTGGAAGAACTGACCGCGCGGCGCGTCCGTGCGCTCATAGGTGTGGGCGCCGAAATAATCGCGCTGGGCCTGCAGCAGGTTGGCCGGCAGCCGCGCGCAGCGATAGCCGTCATAATAGGCCAGCGCCGCGCTGATGGCCGGGGTCGGAATGCCCAGCTTCACGGCCATGCGAACGACCCGCCGCCAGCCGCCCTGGGCCCGCCGCATCTTGCCGCTGAAGAACGGGTCGAGCAGCAGGTGGGTCAGGCCCGGATTGTGGTCAAACGCCTTCTTGATCTTGCCGAGGAACACCGAGCGGATGATGCAGCCGCCGCGCCACATCAGCGCGATGCCGCCGTAGTTGAGGTTCCAGCCGTAGGACTGGGCGGCGGCGCGCATGAGCTGATAGCCCTGCGCGTAGCTGACCAGTTTCGAGGCGTAGAGCGCCTGCTTCAGGTCGTTGACGAACCGCTGGCGGGAGCCGGTGAACGTCGTCGACGCCGGGCCGGCGAGCTGCGTCGCGGCTGCGACGCGCTCGTCCTTGAGCGCCGAGAGGCAGCGGGCGAAGACCGCCTCACCGATCAGCGTGAGCGGCTGGCCTTCGTCGAGCGCGGCCACGGCCGTCCATTTTCCGGTGCCCTTCTGGCCGGCCGTGTCCAAAATGTTTTCCAGCACCGCTTCGCCCGCCTCGGTCCGGTAACCCAGGATGTCGCGGGTGATCTCGATCAGGTAGCTGTCCAGCTCCCCGGTGTTCCATTCGGCAAAGATGGCGTGCATCTCGTCGGCGGTGAGGCCGAGGCCGTCCTTCATCACCTGGTAGATCTCGCAGATCAACTGCATGTCGCCGTATTCGATGCCGTTGTGGACCATCTTCACAAAGTGGCCCGCGCCGCCCGCGCCCACCCACTCACAGCAGGGCTTGCCCGAGTCGGTGTGGGCCGCGATCCTTTGGAAGATCCGCTTCACGGCGGGCCAGGCCGCCCGCGAACCGCCGGGCATGATCGACGGGCCGAGGAGCGCGCCCTCCTCGCCGCCCGAGACGCCGGTGCCGACATACAGCAGCCGCCGGCTCTCCACGTACTGCGTCCGGCGGATGGTGTCGGCAAAATGGCTGTTGCCGCCGTCAATGATGATGTCGCCGGGCTCGAGATGGGGAATGACCTGCTCGATGAGATCGTCCACGGCCTGGCCCGCCTTGACCAGCATCATCACCTTGCGCGGGCGCTCCAGGCTGGCGCATAGCGCCGCGATGCTGTGGCATCCGATGAACTTCTTGCCGGCCCCGCGTCCGTTGATGAACGCATCCACCTTTTCAACCGTACGGTTGAAGACCGCCACCGTGAACCCCTTGCTCTCCATGTTGAGGACCAGGTTCTCGCCCATTACCGCCAAGCCGATCAAGCCGATGTCCGCCTTCATGTTGTACTCCCGTGATACATCATAATATACTTATACGCAAACACTTACACACGCACACAAAACGGGCTGCATGTGGCCTGCGCCCGTCTCTGCGGGCGGCGGGTATTATGCGGGGGGGTGAATCAAGAGTCAAAGGGTTTTTCTAGATGATAATGCCGAGAAGAGATGGTACAATTGACTGGAAAAACGGAGGATTGACGATGACTCAGGAATTTAATGTTGTAATTGAGCGCGATGAAGATGGCTTTTTTGTCGCGTCTGTGCCGTCGTTGCGAGGCTGTCATACCCAGGCCAAATCGCTCGATGTGCTGATGAAGCGGATTACGGAAGCTATCGAACTGTGTTTGGAAGTTGAGAAGCCGGTCTCTAATCGGTTCATCGGCGTCCAACGCGTTGCGGTAATGGCATGAGCACATTCCCAGCACTTGAACTCGGCGACAGGAGGAAGGCGGTAACATGTGGGACTATACGGACAAGGTGCTGGATCATTTCAGAAACCCGCGCAACGTCGGCAAGATTGAGCATCCCGACGGCGTGGGGACCGTCGGCGCGCTCGCCTGCGGCGATGCGCTGACGCTCATGTTCAAGCTGGGGCCGGACGGCCGCATCGCCGAGGTGAAATTCCAGACCTTCGGCTGCGCCAGCGCGATCGCCTCGTCATCGGTCCTCACCGAAATGGTGATCGGCAAGACCGTGGAAGAGGCCGGGAGGATCACCAACAGGCAGATCGCCGACGCCCTCGGCGGCCTGCCCGACCAGAAGATGCACTGCTCGGTGATGGGCCGGGAGGCCCTGGAGGCGGCGATCCACAACTACCGCACCGGCGAGACCGCCATGCGGCATCTGGACGAACGGATCGTCTGCACCTGTTTCGGCGTCTCGGAAAACGAGATCCTCCGCATCACCCGTGAAAACGGCCTCTCCTCCGTCGATGAGGTGACGAATTTCTGCAAGGCGGGCGGCGGGTGCGGCCTGTGCCGCAACGAGATCCAGAAGCTGGTCGATGGCGTCGTCGCCGAGCGGACGCAGACGAAGACCGCGCCGGCCGAGGCGCCGCGCAAGCTGACGAATCTGCAGAAGATCAAGCTGATCGAGGAGATCATCACCCGCGAAATCCGTCCCGCCCTCCAACGCGACCATGGCGACGTCGAGCTGGTGGATATCAGCGGCGACCGCGTGACCATCGCCTTCCGCGGCATGTGCGCCGGCTGCCACGCATCCGAAACCACGCGTCACACCCTGATCGAGGCCAAGCTGCGCGAATGCGTCGCCCCCGAAATCACCGTCGTCGAGGAGGGGAAGTCATGAACCGCCTCGTCTATCTGGACAACAACGCCACCACCTGCGTCGCCCCCGAGGTCCGGGAGGCCATGCTCCCCTTTCTGACCGATCTGTGGGGCAATCCGTCGAGCATGCACGCCTTCGGCGGGCGGGTCATGCGCCATGTGGAGGAGGCGCGCGAAAAGGTCGCGGCGCTGATCCACGCCGACCCGTCGGAAATCATCTTCACCAGTTGCGGCACCGAAAGCAACAACGCCGCCATTTACGGCGTGGCCGAAATCCTCGGTCCCCAGGCCCGACTCATCACCAGCCGCGTGGAGCATCCCGCCGTGCTCGGTCCCTGCCGCCACTTCCGCGAGCACGGCCACACCGTGATCGAGCTGCCCGTGGACGGCGTCGGCCAGGTCGACCTCGCGGCGCTGCGCGAGGCGCTCCTGGGCGGCCGCTGCCTCGTCAGCCTCATGTGGGCCAACAACGAGACGGGCACGATCTTCCCCATCGACGAGATCGCCGGGCTCGTGAAATCGGTCGGCGGCGTTTTCCACACCGACGCCGTCCAGGCGGTCGGCAAGGTGCCGCTCGACGTCAGCCGCACCCCGGTCGACCTGCTGTCGCTTTCGGGGCACAAGCTCCATGCGCCCAAGGGGATCGGCGCCCTCTACGTCCGCCGCGGCACGCGGCTCAAGACCTATATGATCGGCGGACATCAGGAGAACGGCCGCCGGGGCGGCACGGAGAACGTGCCGTACATCGTCGGACTTGGAAAGGCGGCCGAACTCGCGGCCGCGTCGCTGGCCGGGGAGGCCGCCCACGTGGCCCCCCTGCGGGACCGGCTCGAGGCCGGCCTGCTCGCGACCTGCCCCGACGCCCGGGTCAACGGCGACCCCCGCCACCGCCTGCCCAACACCCTCAACATCAGCTTCGAGTTCATCGAAGGCGAGGCGATCCTGTATCACTTGAGCGACTTGGGCATCTGCGCCTCGTCGGGGTCGGCCTGCTCGTCGGGCTCGCTCGAACCCTCGCATGTGATCCGCGCCATGGGCGTGCCCTTCACCGCAGTCCACGGCTCGATCCGCTTCAGCCTCAGCCGCTACACCACCGCCGCCGACATCGACACCGTGCTCGACCACGTCCCCCGCGTCGTGGCCAAGCTGCGCGCCCTGTCGCCCTTTGTCACAACGTAGAAAAGAGAATGCGACAAAGAGGAATCGGTTGACGAGTACGGGAACAAATGGCGTATCATGCGCGTCTAATTGGCCGATAACCTTGTTGCCGGACTGAGGGTTGAGCAAGAGACAATAAGGAACGATGCCATGAACAACAAGCACATCGCCTTCTTCATGACGCTGTTTTGTGCATTCGGCATGATGAGCGCCTCCACCCTCACCCGGGCTGCGGAACCTCAACCACCGGCCGCTGTCAAGCCCGATTCGAGCGACACATGCAAGGTTGGCGTCAGTGTCAGCTTCGCTTCTGCGGTGCGGCACGATCGGATCGACACGGTTGAAGAAGGCAAGATCATCGAGGCGAATGTGGTCGTGGAAGCCGGGAAGTTCGAGGTGCGGCAACGAAAGGATTTGCGATCGACATGAATATTCCTACCCATCCCTCCGCAATCCGCGTGGAGCCGGCGAGTCCGTCTCCGCGGCCGGCAGCCGTGCGGGAGGCTTTGGTTCAGGCGCGCGCCGCGCTTGGCACCGCGACGCCGGATCTGCTGCTGGTGAACGATCCGCAGCGCGCCACGGCCACGCCGGAACTGTTGCGCCAGGCGGACGGTCTGTTTGATCTCTGCCACACGCGGGTGCTCGTGGCCACGGGAAGCCACACGTTTGCGCCGCCCGTGCGCGAGGCCATGCGGCAGGCGTTTGCCGCGCTGCCACTCGGCGCCTGGGAGTGGCACGACGCGCGCCGTGCGGATCTGGCGCCCCTCGGCGGCACCGGCGGCTGGCGCGCACATCCGTGGGTAACCGGGGCGTGCCACATCCTCGCCGTCGGCAGCGTCGAACCGCACTATTTCGCCGGATTCAGCGGCGCGCACAAGACACTGACCATCGGCTGCGCGGCTCTTGCGGACATCGAGCGCAACCATGCCGGGGCACTGGCCCCCGCCTGCCGCCCCTGCCGGCTTGACGGCACACCGGTGCACGAAGGCGTGGTGCGGATGTTGCAGCCGCTGGCCGAAGGACGGCGGATCGCGGCGGTTAATCTTTTCCAAATCGGCTCGGTAATTGTGGACGCGGCCGGCGGCTCGCCGCTGGAAGCGCTGCGCACGCTGGTGCCGAAGGTCGAACAGGCTTATCTGCGGCGGATCCCGCAGCCGGCGGACGCGCTGGTTGCGGAGGTCAGCGGTGCGCTGGCCTGCAGTTTCTATCAGGCCGAAAAAGGGATCAAGAACAACGAGTGGGCGGTGCGCGACGGCGGGGTGATCGTGCTGGAGGCCGCATGCCCGCAGGGGATCGGACAGGACGCCTTCACGCGGTTGCTGCGCGAGGCCCCGACGTACGCCGAGGCCCTGCAGGCGGTTCAAACCCGCGGCTACCGGCTGGGCGATCACAAGGCCGTGCGGTTGCGCTATCTCACGGATGCCGCCTGCCGCAGCGTGCGGGTCTTTGTGGTCAGCCCCGGACTCTCGCCCGGCGACGCTGCCCTGCTCGGCGTGCAAAAGGCGGCTTCCGTGGACGCAGCCCTGCGCGCCGCCGCAGTGCCGCTGTGTGGCGCACAGGTGGTGCATGTGGCCGACGCGGGAAACACGTGTGTCGAAGTGGCCTCGCTCTGACCGCTCCTGCGACACCGGTGCTTCCGCCCGGCACGTTCAAGGCCACGAAGAACACGAAGTTTCACCAAGATACCGGGCCGCAAGGGACGGGCCTTCCGTTCCCTGCATCTGCCGCCGGCAAGGGACTGCCGGCGGCTACTACAGCACCCCGCGCGCAGCAGCATGCCGGTGGGTCGGGCACCCAATCGAAATCGGGACCGGGACCGAAATCGTAATCGACAGCCATCCTGCAACATCCTGTTCATCCTGTCCGCAACCGGGATCGTCCAAATCGGGATCGGTGTCGGTATCGGGGTCGATTTCTCCCGTCCAGTTGCTCGTGGCCAAATGCTATCTCGATCTCCTTTCCGACCCCGATAGCGATTTGGATGAGATCAAGCGCCAACAGGTTCCTGTCCAAAAGTACGGGTTTTGCACCGGCTACCTGCCGCGCGTTTCTCCGACCATTCACCTGTCTGGTGCAACAACGATGCCGCAGGAGAAGCCGTCGTCCGGCACGGGGAAGAGCCGTCAGCATCGGCGCGGTGCGTTCCCACGTCCAACTCATCATCAACCCAGGCGGCCCCGCGCCGAGGGCTGGTCGTCGCAGATCGGGTCGCGGCGCAGCCGTCCGATGGGAAGCGCGTCAGATTGGTCCGTATGCAAGGCTTGAGACGAAGGGGCTGGATACGCATCCGCCCCGAGGCGAAAACGCAGCAGACGGGCCAATATCACGCGCTTCCCAGCGGCCCGATCCGCGACGTGCGTACTCACGGCAACACCAACTTGAACCTTCCAACTGCTTTTTTTAGGGTAAACGGCTCCAGGCCGAGTTCATCCGCATCCGCCTTCGTGCCGGACCACCGATCGTTTCCCTTGATCGCCACATGCCCTGTATTCATCTCGTTGTAGCCTTTCCTACGGAATGTGGTTGTCGGTGCCGGCCACGCCGGCCAAGTTGAAAGCGAAGTCGTAGATCCCCGAACCTACGACATACACGGCACGCCCGTCACGCCGCTCCGCAAAGGATACGCCCTCCGATTTGTTCACGGGCTTGCCGCCTTCAAGCACGGTCTGCGTTGCATCAACCGGCAGGAAAACGGTGGCCGTCGTGTTGGCCGGAATCTCCAGGTGAAGGTCCACGGCGGCGCCCTGGCGGGTCCACTCGCTCTTGATCAGGCCGTGAGACGATTGATAGCTGGCTTTGGCGAAGGTCAGATCGCCGACGATCTGGGGCCGGATGATGAACCGTTTAAACCCGGGGGCCGCCGGATCGCTGTTGATGCCGGCCAGCCCCTGATAGAACCAGGCGCTGACACAGGTAAGGGCCGGGTGATTCAACGACATCCCCGCGCCCCAGTCCTCGCTCATGGTGCCGTGCCCGTTGCCCATTTTTGTATACTTTTCCGCTATGGCGCATTCTTACGTCGACAACTATCGCCGCGACAATCTGGACGATCATTTCTTCGTCCGCGTCTTCTGCGCGAACTCCGTTTCCGGAAGAGTGTGGGCTGCACGCCCGCCCAATTCGTGGTTGAACGCCGCATTGCGGCGGCAACCCAGGCCTTGATCTTCACGAACGACAGCATCGACGAGATCGCCGATCGCCTGGGTTTCGCCAGCCGCTCCCACCTGACGCGCATTTTCAGCAGAGTACGTGCTCAGAAACGTTCATCCTTCCACAGGGTACTGACGATGCTGCCGATTTCACTGCATCCGCTTGAGTTCTTTCGGCGCCGCGGATCTTATGCGGTCGTTTCCAGCAGTTTGCGGGCGTGCTCGAGGGTCACGGAGGTCAGGTTCTTGCCGCCGAGCATGCGGGCAATCTCCTCGGCGCGCGCCTCGTCGGTCACGGGTGAGATGCGGGTGAGCGTGCGATTCTTCTGCACCGCCTTGCTCACCACGAAATGGACATCGCCAAAGACCGCGACCTGCGGCAGGTGGGTGATGCAGAGCACCTGATGGGTGGCGGCCACGGTGCGCAGCTTGCGGCCCACGGCATGCCCCACCTCGCCGCCGATGTTGGCATCAATCTCATCAAACACCAGCACCGGGATGCGGTCGTGCCGGGCCAGGACCGTCTTGACGGCGAGCATGACGCGGGCGATCTCGCCGCTCGAGGCGATGTCGCGCAAGGCGCGCATCGGCTCGCCGGGGTTGGGCGCAAAACCGAAGGAGACGGCGTCGGCGCCGTCGGGACGCGGGGACGCCGGGGTGACGTCCACGCCAAATCCGGCGCGGAGGAAGCCGAGGTCGCGCAGCTCCCGTGTGATCGCACGGGCGAGACTGACCGAGGCGGCGGCGCGGGCCTTGGATAGCACGGCGGCGCGGGCGGCGCGGGCGGTCAGGGCAGCGGCGATCTCGGCGTCCAGCCCCGCGAGCCGCTCGTCTCGGGCGGCGAGATCGTCGAGCCGATTCCGGGTTTTCTGCAGCGTGTCGAGCATGTCCTGCACCGTGGCGCCGTATTTTCGCCGAAGCTTCTGTATCAGCGCCATCCGCTCTTCCAACTGCTGCAGACGGCCGGGATCGGCGTCAATCCGTTGCAGGCGGCCGGCAATCGTGCGCCCGAGTTCCTGCACCTGGGTGGCGGCGGACTGCAATTCGGCGCGCCAACCCTCGGCCTCGGGGAGCAGGCGGCCCAATTCGAGCAGGCGGTGCTGCAGGGCCGCGAGGGTGTCGAAGGCCGATCCCTCGCCGTCGGTCAGCCCGGCGAGGAGGGCGTTGCCGGATTGCAGGATCGCCTCGGCATTGGCCGCTTCGGCGTGTTCGCGGATGAGGTCGGTGTCGTCTGCCGGGGTCAGGTGGGCGCCGGCCAGTTCGTCCATGACAAACTGGAGGCGGTCCATCTCGCTGGCGGTATCGGCAGCCCCGTCCAGGAGTTCGGCGCGGCGGCGTTCGAGCGACACGACGGTCCGCCAGGCCTCGTCATAGGCCGCGCGGGCGGGCTGGCAGCGGCCAAAGCTGTCGAGCAGGTCGAGCTGGAAGGCGGGATCGAGCAGCGACTGGTGGTCGTTCGGGCCGTGGATGTCGACCAGCAGGGCGCCGACGCGCCGGATCGTCTGAACCGTGACCGGGGCATCGTTGAGCAGGCAGCGGCCCGCGCCGGCGGCGGCGATCGTGCGGCGGATGATCACCTGTCCGTCCTCGCAGGGGGGGAGGCCGGACTCGGCGAGCACGGCATCCACGGCGGCGGGGGCGGCCAGGGCGAAGACCGCCTCGACCTGGGCCTCGACGGCGCCGCTGCGCACCAGCGACTTGTCCGCGCGCCCGCCCAGCACGAGATCGAGCGCGCCCATCAGGATGGATTTGCCGGCGCCGGTCTCGCCGGTGATGATGTTGAGGCCGGCCCCGGGAAGCATGGAGGCCTCCTCGACGATCGCCAGATTGTGGACGCGAAGCAGGTTCAACATGGCAGGCCACCCCGGATGCGTGTGTTATTCCATGAACTTGCCGGTGTGGCGGAACGTGACCGCCATGGCGGTGAGGAGGGAGGCCAGATCCATGAGGCGCGCCTCCCGTTGATCCATCCGCACCCGCAACCCGAGCGAACGGGCGCGCTCCACAACCTTGTCGAGCAGCATGCGGATATCCTCCGGCGTCATCGCCGACCAGTCGGCGACGCGGGTGATGAGCATGCGGCGGCGGCTGGTGATGAAGGAGGCCGCCTCGACGGCGGGGACGGGGGCGCGGAATTGCGGAAACACACGCTGGAGCTTGTCGTCGAGGTAGCCCTGGGCCTTGGAGCGGTAACGTTCGGCGCGCTGGCCGTAGTGCTCGGCGACGGTCATCGCGAGCGTCTCGACCGGCTGCATGAGTTCGCCGCCGGTTACTGCGGGGACGCGCGTGCGCAGGCGGCGCATCACCCGGTCCACATACGCGAGCTTGCGCAGGGCGGGCCAGTTGGCATAGCGCCTGCGCCAGCCCGATTTCGGCGTGAGCCAGACGGCAAAGGTTTCGGCGAAATCCTCGTCCGGATGCTTCTGGGCGTAGGTCGTCCGCCGGGCCTGCCCGTGCGCCAGATGGCGGACGAAACGGCGGCTGAAAGGGTCGGTGTCGAACGTGTCGCGGTAGGGTTCGGCGAACCGTCCGAACAGCTCGCCCCACTCCGGCTCCTCCCAGAGGCGGTAGGCGTAGTTCACCGCGTGGCCGGCTTCGTGGCGCAGGAGCATCATCACCATCTGCTCGTCCTCGATCTCCCCGGTCTGCTCCTCCTCAATCCGCATCAGCCGCTTGTCGGCCAGATAGAACGGAATACCGATCACCGGAACCCGGTTGGGGCAGCCCCAGCCATCGGTGATGTAGAACGCGGGCACGAAGCCGATCTTGCGGTCATGAAACTCCTTCTGCAGCCGGTTGAGCGCCGGGAGGATCGGCGAGCGGGAGAGGCGCAGATTGAGGTCGCAGAGACGGGTGTTCAGCAGTTCGTAACGAACCGTTTCCCACGCATGTATCAGCGAACGAAGACGGGCGGCAGCACTCATAGCGGTTTTCCGGCCGGGCAACGGGGTGAGGGGTTCAGGGCAACAGGGCGAAATCCGATCCGGCATCGGTTTGAATTGTCTCACGTCCGGCCCCTTTCGTCGAGCCCAGACGATAAACGCTTGCCTAAACGCCCCCGTTGACGGCACAATGGAGCGCTCATGAGCACACCCCTTGAACAGATACGCCAGCAGATCGCCCGGCAGGACGCCGAGGTGGTGCGCCAGCTCGCGCAGCGGGCGGTCTGTGGCGTGGCGCCGGGGGGGGGGTACCCCGCCGGCTGGAGTGCGCCGATCTTTCGCCGCCTGGCTCCGGAGGCGGCATTTCCGTCTGCGCTCGAGTCCTTCCAGGCCCGGATCGAGGCCGGCTTCACCCGCCGGGTCCTGCCGCTGCTGATTCCGGGTGCCACGGCCGTGGCCGGGGCGGACGAGGCGCGGCGCGCCGCTGACGCCGGCGCCATCGCCGCGATCGCCATCCGGCTCGGTCTCTCGCTGCAGGTCGCGGCGTGCAAGTTCGCCGGCCGCGACACCCGCCTCCGGGCCGCCGCGGCGGCGGGCGACGCAGCCCAGATCGAGGCGCTGATCACCTTTCCGTCGGTCGAGCAGCTCGTCCTGCTGCGGGTCCGATCCTGCGCCGCGGAACACAGTCGCGCCGGCAACCTGCCGCCCCCCCTCGCCGACCATCTGCCCGCCGCCCTGGACGCCATCTACAGCGGCTGGCTGATCCCCCTGTCACGCGCCATACAGGCGGCCTGGCTCATCCAGGCCGTAACCCGGGAGTCCTGATAAGCCAGCCTTCCGTTCCGTCCGCAAAACCCCATGCGTTTCTTCCTCTACAACATCCGTTATGGAACCGGGCGCCGCGAGCACCGCGCCTGGATGGATCTGTTGCGCAAGACCGTCAACCACCTGCCGCGGATCACCGAGCTGATCTGCGGGCACAATCCCGACGTGATCGGTCTGGTCGAGGTTGACACCGGTTCGTTCCGCAGCCGGGGCGTCAACCAAGCCGAGGCGATCGCCGAGGATCTGGGGAGCTATTTTCACCGGTGCGAGGTGAAATACACCAAGGGCGGGCTGTTCGACCGCCTGCCCGTTCTGGATAAACAGGCCAATGCCATCCTCACGCGCGGCGAGATTCACCGGGAGCGGTTTCACTACCTGAACTACGGCTTCAAGCGCCTGGTCATCGAGCTGGAACTGGAGAAAATCAATTTGTTTCTCGTCCACCTGTCGCTCAGCTTCGGCACCCGCCAGCGGCAGCTCACCGACCTGCACGACCTCGTCATGGCGTCGGCCAAGCCGTGCGTCGTGATGGGCGACTTCAACGCCCTTTCGGGCTCCAAGGAGATGAAGCTCTTCCTCGCCGCCACCGGCCTGACCTCGGCCAATCCCAGCCACCAGCCGACCTATCCGAGCTGGCGGCCGACCCGCGAGCTGGACTTCATTTGCACCACCGCCGACATCACCCCGGTCCGCTTCGAGATTCTCGGCTCGACCCTCTCCGACCACCTGCCCATCCTCTGCGACCTGCGCATCCCGGGCGAGGCGTGAGGGCTCAGCCTCATTTCACATGGAGCCGGTGTGAAAGCACCGCCAGGCTCGCCGCCAGATCCTCGCGCTTGATGATCACCTCGGCGGGAACGACCAGTTGCACCGTCGTAAAATTCCAGATGCCCCGGATCCCGCCGGCGATCATCGCGTCCGCGACCGGCTGCGCCGCCTCCTGGGGCACCGTCAGAATGCCGATGCGGACGTTCAGCCGCCTGACGATCTCGGCCAGCTTGTCCGTCGCATAGACCGTCACGCCCGACACCCGCCGCCCCACCCGCCGGGCGTCGAGGTCAAACGCCGCGACGATCTGCAGGCCGTGCTCGCGGAATCCGGCGTAGCCGAGCAACGCCGATCCCAGTCTGCCGACGCCCGCCAGAACCGTCGCCGTGTCGTCGCTCCAGCCAACGTACCGCTCGATCCCCTTGATCAGCGGATCGATCGGGAAACCCAGCCGCGGCGTGCCGCGGACGCCCGACCCGGCCAGGTCCTTGCGCACGACGATCGGGTCGACTTCCAGTATCCTGGCCAGCGCCGCGCTCGACGCGAAAACCTCCCCGTGATCGCGCATCTCCCGCAACAGCCGCAAATAAAGCGGCAGCCGCTTGACCATCCGATCCCCGATCTCGCTCTTTCTCGTTCCGCCCATACACGCATCCCGGGTCGTTGGCCAGGCGCCACGTTCCGCATCCCACCCATCCTGCCGGGCCATCCGCCCTCTCCAGGCGGCGTTACTATACCACACATTCGGACTTCCCGCATCCACATTTTGCATTTTGCATGGCCGCATTTTGTGTGTGACAACCCGGCCTCTGACATGCTAACATTCCTCGAAAGGCCTGTTCATGCCCTGCATGACGGGCAGGGATGGCGTGTGTGGCCGCCGGGAAACAGGAGTTGCCGGCGGGACCTTTCGGCACGCGGCTCAGAAATGAGATGATGGGTATGGCAAAAGAATTGGCGTTCGTGCTGATCAACCCGTATTCGATCCGCAAATCGCGGACGGGGGGGATCATTGCGCGTTATCTCGTTCAGACCGATCTGAAGCTGGTCGGCGCCCGGATGTTCGGAGCCTCGCGGGAGCTGGCGGGGACGCTGGCCGACTATCTGGAGACCTATGATCCCGACGATCCGGACAAGTGCAGGCTGCTCGCCGCATACGTCCGGAGAAATTACACGCCGGATCCCGTCCTCGGCCGCCCCCACCGCAGCATGATGCTGCTGTTTGAGGGCGAGAACGCGGTCGCCAAGATCTACGAGATCACCGGGAGTCTTCGCCAGACCTGGGGAACCGGTCTGACGGTGCGCGACACCTTCGGCGATTTCGTGTGCGACGACCAGACCGGAAAGATCCTCTATTTCGAGCCGAGCGTCCTCGTCGGCCCCACCGTGCAGGTCGCGGGCGATGTGCTGCGGATCTGGTGCCGCCAGTTTGATTCCGAGGCCGGCATCGTGCGCGGGGCCAGCGACGTGCCCGAAGGGGCGGACGTGCATCGCACGCTGGTGCTGATCAAGCCGGAAAACTTCCGGCAGCCGTCGCTGCGCGCGGGCAACATCATGAGCCTCCTCTCCCGATCGGGACTGCGGATCGTGGCCGTGAAAAAATTCGCCATGAGCGTGGCCCAGGCCGAGAAGTTCTACGAGCCGGTGCGGGCGAATCTGCGCCGCATCTTCCCGCTGATCGGCAAGGCGCGCGCCGCCCAGGCGCTGTCGACCGCCTTCGGCCTCTCGGTCGATCCGGACCGGCTGACCTCGCTGTGCGAGCTGATCGCCCCCGATTTCGCCGATTTCGAGTTCGAGAACATCATCGAATTCATGACCGGCCGCCGGCCCTCCTCGTGCTCCGACTCGATCAAGCAGTTGAAGGGGACCGAGGAGTGCCTGGCCATCGTATACGAGGGGGTGGACGCCATCAACAAGGTCCGTGACATCCTCGGTTCGACCGATCCAAGCAAGGCCAGCAGCGGCACGATCCGCCGTGAATTCGGCACCAACATCATGGTCAACGCCGCGCACGCCTCCGATTCCCCCGAAAACGCCATTCGCGAAATGACCATCATCGACATCGAGCGGGACACTCCGTTTGAAGCACTCATCAAGACCTACTATCCATGAAATCACTCAACTCCAGCATCCTCGCCATCCAGCCCTCCGCCACTCTCGCCATCGCCGCGCTGGCCAAGCAGTTGGCCGCCCAGGGGCGCCCCGTCTGCGACTTCGCGGCCGGCGAGCCCGACTTCGACACGCCCGCGTTCATCAAGGACGCTGCCATCGCCGCGCTGCGCGAGGGGAAGACCAAGTATACGCCGGTGGCCGGCGTGCCCAAGCTCTGCGAGGTGATCGCCGCCAAGTTAAAGCGCGACAACGGCTTGGACTACAAGCCCTCGCAGATCGTCGTGAGCTGCGGGGCCAAGCATTCGCTGGCGCTGGTCTTCCAGACCCTGCTGAATCCGGGTGACGAGGTGATCATTCCCGCGCCCTACTGGCTGAGCTACCCCGAGATGATCCGCATCGCGGGCGGCGTGCCGGTCTTTGTCACGGCCACGCCCGCGGCCGACTTCAAGATCACCCCGGCCGACATCGAGCGGGCTGCGACGGCGCGCACGGTCGCCCTCGTGATCAACAGCCCGTGCAACCCCACCGGCACGATGTACACCCCGGCCGAATTGCGCGCCCTCGGCGAGACGGCGCTCCGCCTCGGCCTGACCCTCGTTTCCGACGAGATCTACGAGAAGATGGTCTACGACGGCCAGGAGCAGGCGAGCATGGCCGCCTTCTCCCCCGCGCTGTACGCCAACACCGTCACGGTCAACGGCCTGAGCAAGGCCTACTCCATGACCGGCTGGCGCCTGGGCTACACCGCCGCGCCCGAGCCGTTCATCCGGGCCATGAACGCGCTGCAGAGCCACACGGCGTCGGCGCCCAATACCTTCGCCCAGTGGGGCGGCGTCGCCGCGATCGAACGCGGCGACGACTCGATCCGCGAGATGGTGGCGGCCTTCGACGCCCGCCGTCGGCGCATTTTCGCCCTGATGTCCGCGATTCCCGGCGTCGTCTGCCCCCGGCCGACCGGCGCCTTCTACGTCTTCCCCGACATCTCGGCGCTCGGACTCGATTCTGTCGCCTTCTCCCGCCGCCTCCTCGAAGCGCAAAACGTCGCCGTGGTGCCCGGCATCGCCTTCGGGGCCGATTCGTGCGTCCGGCTCAGCTACGCCTGCACCCTGGAGACAATCGAGACCGGGCTGGCCCGTTTCCGGGCTTTCTGCGCGAGCCTCGCGTGAGCGGGGCCACACCGGGCGAGTGGTGGAATTGGCAGACACGCAAGACTTAGGATCTTGTGGCGAAAGCCGTGCGGGTTCAAGTCCCGCCCCGCCCACCAGTTCTCAGATGCGACCGATGCGCGATGACGCGAACCTGAATCATCAGAAGGATGAACGTGAACCATGACCCACTCATTCGATGTTTGCCTGAGGGCCGGATTCCGGCTGCTGTTTCTGTGCGCCGTTCTCGGCGGTGTCGCGGGTGTATTTCTGCTCGATGTGCATGGCTATAACACCACGCAGGACCTTTTCTCCGACCAGTCCTGGACGGAAACGGCGCAAATCGCGCTGCTGTTCCTGTCGGGCGCGGCCTTTCTCTCGGGCGGGCGTCTCAACCGCGCGCGCTACCTCCCGGCCTGCCTGCTGATGGGCTTGGCGGCGATGGCGTTTGTGCGCGAGCTGGATTGGGTGCTCGACAAAGTCTGGCATGGCTTTTGGGTGGTGCCGGCGACCCTCGTGATGATCACCGTGGTGCGTGGGGTGTGGCCGAGGCGAAAGCTCTTCTTCGACGCCTTCGCGCGGGAGGTGACGCAACCTTATTGGGGAACCCTGTGCGGCGGCTTCGGCATGGTCTTCATCTTCTCCCGGATCTTCGGCATGCGCCGCAACTGGGAGGCGTTGCTGAGCGGGCAGTTGGCCTTCAAGAGCGTCCGCAGCGTCCGGAGGCTGGCCGAGGAGGGGACCGAGCTGGCCGGCTATGCGTTGATCTTTGTGGCGGCCATCGGTTTTCTCATCTCGTGCTATCAGGATCGGAAGCAACGGCCGCCGCCCCAGATCTGACGCAGGTGCGCCAGCGCCGCGGCCAGGGCCGTGGCAGGCGTTCCGGGAAGCGGCTCGAAGACGCGGATCACCTCGGCGGTTCCATAAAACGCGAAGCGCGTGAAATCCAGGACCCCCTTGCCCGGCACCTGGTGGTCGTCGGCGAGTCCGCACACGTCGTGGATGTGAATGCCGCGCGTGATCGGCAGCAGCTTCGCCGCGACGGCCGCGTGGTCGGGGCTCCAGCCGAGGTGCTGCCGCACCTGTCCGTGCCCCAGGTCATGCCAATACGCGAGCGCCGGCGCCGGGTAGTCGGCGGCCAGCCGCGCGATTTCGTCCTCGGACGGCACCGCCTCCCAGGAGGGCAGGTTCTCGAGGCAGAGCGCCACCCCGGCCTTTTCGAAACAGGGGACGAGGCGGTCGAGCGACCGCCGCAGCGCCTCGAGGTGCCGGCCCGCCCGGCGCTCACGCGCCCGGAGCGCGCGCGCCGTCTGCTTCTGGAAACGCGGGTCGTCGGTTCCGGAATCCGACGCCAGGCGCAGGAGACTTTCGGAATCGGGCCCGCGGCGCCACCAGCCCTGCTGAATGCGACCGGCATGGAGGATGACCGCCCGTGCGCCGGCCTGCTGCGCGAACTCCAGGGTCTTGCCGGCCAGCAGCACGGCCATGACGCGGTCGTCCTCATCCAGGGACGCCGCCAGGTAGAGCTCGGGATGGCCGCCCGCGACATGCGCCGGCGCGGGACAGAAGGCATGGACGCTGGACACGGCAACGCCGCCCTGCCTCACCCGGCGCAACACGTCCGCGGCCTGCTGCTCGTCCAACTGGTAACCCAGCTCGACCGCGTCAAATCCCAGCTTCAGGATCTCGTCCACCATCGCCCCGCCCGACGTGTGCCGCGCGCTGTTCCAGTTGGTCGAGAGCGAAAACGTCGGGGCTGCGGGCTGTGCGTTCGGCATGTGATCATCCCTCCCCATGCGCGGTTTGCAGAATCCATTCGGCGCTACGGGTGAGCACGTCGGATTCCCAGGCCAGGCCGTAGAAACTGTGACCCGCGTGCGGAACGGTGTGCAGGTCGTGGCGGATCGCGTGGCGGGCGCAGAACGCGGCATAGGCGGCGGCGGAGCCGGCGGCGTCGGGATCCGAGCCGCCGAAGATGAAGCGGATGCGGCCGGAATAGCCGCGAAAGCGCTGCAGGATGCGGTCTTCCTCGGCGGCCTCGGCGGCGGACCGGGTCTCATGCTGCAGCAGCGTTTTCTTCACCATGTCGGCGCGAATGCGGCCGGTGGCGAGCTTGATCCAGGTCTCGCGCCGGGTCAGCTTGAGCGCGTAGGTCGTGAGCGCGCGCCACGTGTGGCGGCGGCCGGTGGCGGCGGCGCGGAGCGCGCCCATCGATTCGGGGGACCAGAGCGCGAGCGCGTCGATGCCGGGCTCGGAGGCTGCGGCGGAGATGGCGACCTTGCACCCGGAACAGATCGCCGTGACGACCAGGGGGCCTCCGTCCGGGCAGGCCTGGCGCAGCCAGGCGAGCGCGGCGCGGGCGTCGTCGGTCATGGCCCCGATCGACGCGGCATCGGCATCCCCCCCGCTATCACCCCGCCCGGAGAGGTCGATGCGGAGCGACAGAACGCCCGCCGCGGCCAGCCGCCGCGCGAATGTGACGAACATCCGGTGCGGCCCGGTGCGATCCCCCGACCAGCCATGAATCAGAAGGAGGCGGGTGGCGGGCGTGCGGGACGATGACGGATATTCCACCCAGCCCCGGATCGCGCCGGAGGGCGATGCAACCGTGACCGGGCCGCTGCCGGCCGCCTCCGGCAACGGGCGGGAGGCGGCGCGGGGAACGCCGGCAGGCGCGAGGCGGCGCAGGGCGCCGGCCAACGCGAGGGTCAGCGATCCGACATCCACGCGGCCGATCGTGTTCCAAAAGGCCGGGAGGCGCAGGGCGAGGCGTTCAGACGCCGGAGCGGCGCCGTGCGCGGCATCGGCCGCGCGGGCGTCGGAGCCGGTCGAGACTACGCAACCGGCCCCGGCCCACGCTCCCGGCGCAAGCGCCGCGAGATCGGCGGCCAGGCGCGGGGTGAACGGATAGCCGTCCAGATCGGCGCAGGCGCCCTGCCGCCAGCCCGCCTCGATCCGGGCGCGGGAGATCGGCGCCCGGCCATAGGCGACCATCTGATTCACCTGATTCCGCTGCAGCAGTTGCTTCAGGAGGTCGGCGCCGCCGACCGGCTCGACCAGCAGGCGCGCGGCGCAGGGCTCGGCGAGGCGGGAGGCCAGCGTGGCGCCGAAGCGGATGCCCAGCACGGCGGGTTCGCACGGCGGATACCGGCCCCGGAGCCAGGCGCGGGCGGCCTCCGCGTCGGCCAGCCAGTCCGGCACGGAGAAGTCGGCAAAATTCCCCGGGGAGTCCCCGGTGCCGCGGTAGTCGAAGCGGAGGACGGCCGCGCCCTCCGCCGCCCAGGCGCGGGCCAGATCGCACAGGATGCGGTGGCAGGCCTTCCGCTCCTCGGCCAGCGGGGGGAGGATCAGCGCGCTCCGCAGCGGGGCATCCGGAGCATGCAGGATGGCGGCCAGCGCGCCCGGCGCGGTCTCCAGAAGAAACGGCGTTTCATGGAACGAAAGCATCGCGGGCGCCTGTGGGTCTGTCATCGTTCGGCGGTTCCTTTCGCCATCCGGCGCGGGAAGACGCGCAAAACACCGGCCACGGGATCGCGCTGGATCGACACGGCGCACTGGTAGACGGCGCCCAGCGTGTCGGGAGTCAGCACGGCCTCGGGCGGACCGTCCGCGGCGATCCGGCCCTCCTGGAGCAGCACCAGGCGGGGAAAATATTCGGCGGCGAGGTTGAGGTCATGGCCGATCATGAGGATCGTCATCCCCTGCTCGCGATTGATCTGCTCGATCAGTTGCACGATTTCGAGCCGGTGGTTCATGTCGAGGTGCGAGGTGGGTTCGTCGAGCAGGATGATGCGGGGCCGGGCGGCCAGGGCCATGGCAACGGCCACCCGCTGGCGCTCCCCGCCGCTCATTTCCTGAAACACGCGGTCCTTCAGGTGGCGGGTGTCGGTCAGGGCCATGGCCTCGGCGACCCAGCGCCGGTCTTCGTGCGACGGCGGAATCCAGCGGCCCAGCGCGGCGGTGCGCCCCATCATCACCAACTCGCCGGCGGTGAACGGCATGGCCGTATCGAGTTCCTGCGGCACGGTGGCGACCAGGCGCGCCCGCTCCGCGGCCGGGATTTTCCGGACCGGCCGGTCGAAGAGCGAAACCCCGCCCGCCCGCGTCTGCAGCAGCCCGGTGATGACGCGGAACAGGGTTGATTTGCCGACGCCGTTCGGTCCGAGGATCGCCACGCGCTCGCCGGCGGCCACGTTCAGGGAGAGATCGCGGATGACCGCCTCGCCGTGGTAACCGGCGGTGACGGCGTCGAGGCGGATGGCGGGGGTGTGCGGTTCGGCGTTCATGACACTCGCTGGGCCCCGTCGCGGGGCTTTCACTCCGCCAGCCGGCAGATCACGCAATGGCGGCAATCGAGTTCCAAGGGGACGGGGGCGTTCTTGCCAGCGGCGGCGGCGGCCCGGGCCTGGAGCTGGTTGATGAGGGCGAGGATGCAGCCGAGGGTGATGAAGCCGCCGGCGGGGAGGATGGCCAGGGTGAGGGTGTTGGGATGGATGCGGTAGGCCCAGTCTCCCCAGACCGTAAGGGTGCCATTGCCGATGATTTCGCGCACGGCGGCGATGACCGCCAGCGCGAGCGTAAAGCCCGCGCCCATCCCGATTCCGTCGGCCACGCTATACCAGACCGCGTTCTTGGCGGCAAAGGCCTCGGCCCGCCCGAGGATGATGCAGTTGACGACGATCAGCGGGATGAAGATGCCGAGGCTGGCGGCGAGCGCCGGGGTGAACGCCTGCATGAGCAGGTCGATCACGGTGACGAAGGTGGCGATCACCACGACATAGCAGGGAATGCGGACCTTGGCGGGGATCACGTTGCGCAGCGAGGAGATCACGGCATTCGATCCGACCAGGACAAAGGTCGCCGCCACGCCCATGCCGAGGCCGTTCTCCAGTGACGAGGTTGTCGCCAGGGTCGGGCACATGCCGAGGACCAGACGGAACGTCGGGTTCTCCCGGATGATTCCCCGTGTCAGTTCACTGATAAAGCGCATGTCCTTCTCCCTGTCATTCGGCGGTTTCGGCATCATCGGCGGATGCGGCAACCGGTTCGGTGCCGGGCGCCGGGCTGAAGGCCGACTGCTTCAGGTTCCAGGCCGACCACTCGGCGAAGAGGGGCGGGAAAATCCGCTTCTCGATGGCGCCGCGGATCTGGTCGCGGAGGAGGGTGCTGGTCAGGGGGTCGCCCGGCGTGCGGGTGGCGACCGCGACGATGACGGCGTTGCCGAAGCGGGGCGCCGGACTGGCGGCGATGCCGCCGGCGCGCAGCTTGACGGCTTCGCGGATGACGGCGTTGATTTCGGGGATTTCGGCCGGGATCCCGGCGTTGATGGAGAAGGAATAGTTGGTGGTGGCGGTCAGCCGGGCGGCGCGGGCGGCCTCCTCAAAGGTTTGGCCGGCGGCCACGGCCGCGGTGATGGCCTCGCAGGCCGACGTGACCCGGGCCTTGAACGCCTCGACGCGGGCGGCGGCGCGGGCGTCGGCGCGAACGCGGTCGGCGACTTCGGCGAAGTCGGGGATGCGCGCGACATCGTTGGAATGGGCGGCGATCAGATAGACGACGCTCTTGCCGCGGACGGCGTTGAAGCGGGTCTGGGCCTGGCGGGCGTCGAGTTCAAACGCCTTTTCCCGGAACTCGGCGGCGTTCTCAACCCCGGGCATGACATCATCGGCGCCGAAGAGCGGGGTTTCCACGACGGGGAGCTGGCGGGCGGCGGCGACCGCGTCGATGCCGTTGGTGAGGGCCTGTTCGAGCAGCACATGGCACACGTCGGTGAAGGCGGCGTCGGCGGTCTGTTCCTGCATGAGGGACTCCACGATGGACGGACGCGCCTCGTCCAGCGGGATGGTCGTGGCCTCGATGTCGTTGGTTCCGGCCGGGCGGGAGAAACGTTGCGGGTTGCTGTCGTAATAATCCCGTATGTCGGCGTCCGAGACGGTGACGGCCGAGACGTAATTGGAGATGGGGACGGCGACATAGCGGATGGCGACGCGGTCGGGGAGGGCGTACGCGGTGCGGTGGGCCTCGTAGTGGCGCGCGATATCCTGATCGCTGATCGGCATGTCGGCCTGGGCAAAGGTGTTGGACACCACGGCATGGCGGACCGAGAAGGTGTCGGTATAGCTGGCGAGCGCGTCGTCGACCTCCAGGGGCGGAACCCAGGCGGCCGAGCCGACGACGGCGCCGATCATGCGCAACGTGATGGTGTTGGCCAGGCCGGCCTCGAACTCCGGTTCGGACATCTGCAGGTTCTGTTTGAGCAGGGCGCGGTAGAGATCGGAGTTGAAGCCGTTGGCGAAGGCTCCGGATTCGAGGATTTCCTGACGGATGAGGTTGGGCGAGGCGGCGATGCCAACCTGTGCGGCGGCCCGTGCGCATGCCAGGCGCTCCCACGTCTGGGTATAGAGCATGGCGGGCGGAGGCGCCACCTCGTTGCGGCCGGTCTGGCGGATATAGTGTTCGAGCGTGCGGTAAGTCTGAAGGGAGACGGGCTGGCCGTCGATGGAGCCAGCCCTGGACCGGCCGCGGCCCGTCGAGGAGGTGCACGAGTCCACCGAGACAAAGGCCAGCGCGGTGACGATGACGAACGCGCCCCAGATGAAGCGATTGCGGATGATGCGGTTAAAATGATAAATGACCACGGTTGGTTTCCATTCGCTGAGATGCGTTATTACACAAGACGCTCCGGGCGGCAACGCGGGTCATCCGGAGCGTGTACTGGAGGAGACTGATGGCATCAGGACCCCGATGGCGCGCGCGGCCCGGCATCGACGTCCGGAGCGGGGGTGCCCTCGGCGGGGGGGGGTGGAGACACGGGCCGTGCGGCGTCGGCGGGGTTGACGGCCTTGGCGGCATTCTCGATGTCACCGGCGTCAACGGATACCAGGCCAGCCCGTCCCGCCGAATAGGCGAAGCACTCCGGATGTTTGCCGTCGGGGCCCACGGCGAAAACCGCCACGATCAGGCGGCCGCCGACCGGGGCGTATTCGCGCCAGATCTTGACCGTCGCGTTGGGGACGGCGTTAAACAGCAGCGGTTGCGGTGTCCCGTTGTCGAGGGTGATGACGGCATCGCCGGCCTCGACGGCGATCCGGGTGAAGCTGCGGTCGGCCGCCGTCTCGATTCGGAACGCGCACCCGGCCGGGACGCCGGCCATGGCGAACTGGTTGCCGTCGATGCGGACGCCGCCCTTGACGACCGAGACCCGGGTGGAAAGCAGATCAGCGGCGGCGGGGAGGATCGTCACCACGGCGTGTCCGGAGAAACCGGACACCGCATAGTCGGGCGTTGCGACGGCAAGCGCCGACGCCGGGGTGTCCCGGTCGGCCAGCACCTGCACCTCGCCGGCGAGGAGCGTGATGATGCGGTTGGTGGGCGCATCGGGCGCACGCTCGACAATCGCCTGGGTGGCTTCGCCCAGGGTGACCGACGGATCCCTCTCGGCGGCGGCCCCGGCGAACGCGATGACCGCCGATCCGGCCGGTCCGGTCTGGATGGCCGTGCCGAACGGATACGCTTTTCGGTCGACGGCCGGCGCAAAGGCGGTGTCGCCGGGGCGTCTGACGTGACAGGCGCCCTGGACGCGGGTCAACTGAAAGAGCGGGACGACGCTGGCGTGTTGCGCCTGCAGCGTTCCCGTCAGAAGCGCGGCGCCGAGAAGCAGGCGATGGACGGACAAGTGCATGATCATCAGTGACTCCTTCTCATTTATCCCGCGTTCCGGTGAACGCCCGCGCCATCGGACGGACGGACGGACAGTCGGGCGGATGCACGTGAATGGCCATAGTGTATCCCAAGGCAACCGGCGCGTCAATTGCAACAAAAAGTTTTTTTGATTTTCCCTATTGCGGTTATCGCTGAAACACGGTACAGTGTTCTGAAACTGTGGTGAATCACGTGCTTTGAAAGGGGCCGGCCATGAAACGGATTTTCGTGCTGCGGATAGTGTTGACGCTGGCGGGCGTGGTTTCGTTCCTCGTCGTGGTTGACCGCGCCGATGCTCAGATCGCGCCGGTCGGGCGGCCGGCGGCTCCGGCGACTCGCGCGGACAGCAAGCCGGGCGTGCTGCGGATTCGCAGAATGCCCAAGCCCAGCCGCGCGGTGATGGTGCGAACACCGGAATTCCAGACCAGCGTGGGGCGCAGTTCGCGCACCCCCAAGAATCGGGAGTGGGCGCTTCTGGAATTCGAATACGAGACGACGCCCGAGTGGATAGACTCCCTGGACATCGCCTATTCGGTGATGACGCGGACGAAGGGATCCAACGGCAAGGATGCCTACAGCCTCTTCCAGTCGCGTCTGACGTACATTGACATTCAGAAGGGCGAGCACACGAGCTGCGTAATACTGGCGCCGAACACGCTCGCCCGTTTTGGCGAACCCGTGGCGGTCGCGATTGAGATCTATCAGGATGGAACGCTGCTGGAAGGCAGGTCCGAGGTTGCGCCCCGGGAGACGTCCCTGCCCGCGGAGGACTGGTGGAAGAACCCCCGGATCATCGACAATCCTCTGGTGACCCGGCGCGAGGGCTTGCTGGAGCGCAGCAAGACGCCCTTCGCGCTGATCAACATGGACGATTACGAGGCGGTGAAATAGTGTTCGCGGCAGACCACATACTGGCTCTAAACGTCGGCGCCGGCAAACTGGCGCTGGCGGAGTTTTCCGTCAGACAGGGGCGCGTCCCGGTTCTGTTGAACTACGGCTTCGGCGAGTTCGGCATGGATCCGGAGAACGAATCGGCGTCGAGCGCCTTCCTGATTGCGGCGCTGAAAGACGTGATGAACGCCCGGGGGATCCGTCCCGCGCCGTTGCTGATGGCGGTTTCGGGGCAGCTCGTCTTCCCGCGGTTTCCCAAGATGCCTCCCGTGTCCAAGGACAAGCTGGTGCAAATGATCCAGCTCGACGCGGAGCAGAATGTGCCGTTTCCGATCACCGAGCTGGTCTGGGACTACCAGTTGATCGGCGGGGTGTCCGAGGGCGAGCAGAACGTCATGATCGTGGCCGCGAAGAACGAGACGGTGTCCGAACTCATCGTTTCGGTGGTGGAGGCCGGTCTCGATCCCGAAGTCATCGATGTCGCGCCGATGGCGCTTTACAATTGCGTCCGTTACAACTATCCCGATCTGGACGGCTGTTCGATGATTGTGGACATCGGCGCCCGGTCCACCAATCTGGTGTTCATCGAGGAAGGCCGGTTTTTCAGCCGCTGCATCCCGGTGGCGGGCAACGCCATCACGCAGGAGCTGGCCAAGAGCTTCCAGATCGGGCATCGGGCGGCCGAGGCGCTGAAGCGGGAATGCGCGTTCGTCGCCCTCGGAGGCGTGTTTGCGCCGGTCGGTGACGAACGGGCGGACCGCGTGTCGAAGGTGGTGCGCAACGTGATCACCCGGCTGCACGCCGAAATCAGCCGGTCCATCGCCTTTTACAGGAGCCAGCAGGGGGGAAGCGCGCCCAACCGCGTCTTCCTGACCGGCGGGTCGAGCGTGATTCCCCACATGAACACGTTCTTCGCCGACAAGCTGCAGGTGGAAGTCCAGTATCTCAATCCCTTCCTGCACGTGGCGCTGGCGCCGCCGATCAACACGGAACAGCTCGGCCGGGACGCCTTCATGCTGGCCGAGGTGATCGGTCTGGCCCTGCGGCGCAAGCTGGCCTGTCCGGTGGAAATCAACCTGCTGCCGCCCGCGCTGGCGCGGCGCAAGACCTTCCGGCGGCGGATTCCCTACTTTGGCCTGGCGGCCGCGGGTCTCGTGTTGACGGCCGGTGTCTGGACGATCTACACGAAGGGGACGCTCAAGCTCTACGAAAGGCAGGCCCAGCAGGTGGAAGAGCGCGTGAACCAGTTGAGAAACGAGCAGAAGAAGCTCGATGCCGCGCGGGCTCAATTCACCGCCGTTCAAAAGGAGGCGGACGCGATCCGGGGCCGGATTGCCGGCCGCACGCAACTGGTGCGTGCGATGGACGCGATACGGGAGTGCCTCTTTCCCGGAATGTGGCTGACCTCGATCGAGCCGGTCCGCAACCCGCAGGGCGAGCTGGTTCAGTTGCGCCTGTCGGGCCGCGGGTGGGTGGATCGGCTGAAGGAACTGGAAAACAAGAACGACGGGCCGGCAACGGCAGTGGAACTGTTCCGCGATCAATTGAAGATGCGGCCGATCTTTGCGACCGACGGGGTGAAGATCACGAACGAGCGGGAAGAGGCGGACGGATCGGTGCGCGGATTCGTGGTGGAGGCGGCCTTGTCACCGATTTCTTGAGAAGGGCCGGATCGGACATGCAGAAAAAGCAGATTATGGTGTTCGGGTTGAGCGTGGCGATGGCCGGCGTGCTGGTCCGCAGCGGGTGCGTCCTGGCGTCGGCTTTGTCGCACACGGAGGATGTCGCCCGGCAACGCGATGACAAGCGCGCGGAACTGGGGCGGATGTATAATGAGCCGGTGTTCCCCTCCCCCGCCCATGTGGCGATGATCCGGAATGACGCCAGTGACCTGACGAACTGGAAAACCGGCTTCATCGAGACCCAGCGGGCCATCCTGCAGGTCGAGACGAATCTGTCGCCCTCGCAATTCAAGATTCAAGTCCTCCAGCCTGCCATCCGGGAACTCGCCAAGACACAGACGGACGGGGGGTCGCGCATCGTCGCCGCCGATTTTGCATTCGGCTTTGACGCCTACATTCCGGGGGACCGGATGCCGGCGGTCGCCGACATCCCCAAACTGGCGATGCAGCTTGAAATGACACGGCGGCTGTGTCGCGAGGTGTTCGCGGCCAACATCATCGCCCTGCGCCAGTTCCAGAACGCCGTCTCCGAAAGCGCGGCTCCCGTCTCCCCGGCTTCCGCATTGCGGGTCAACAGGCTCGGCGCCCCGGCGGCCCCGCCCCGCCCGACCGCCGACCCCGATGGCCCGTCCCGCGCCCTGACCGGCCGGCATGCTTTTACGCTGGAGTTTACAGCCCGTAAGGATGCGATGCTGACCGTTCTGAACCGGCTCGCGACCTGCGACCTGTTTGTGACGGTGAAGGCGATTGACGTCCGGAAGTCCGGAACGGATGTGAAAGCGCCGCCTGAAAAATGGAGCGAGATGGGTGACACGCACCATCAGCAACGGGTGGTCTCGGGTCCCGAACTGGATGCGCCCCTGTTGGTTCGCATGACGGTTGAAGTCGAGCTTTTCTGAGGGGTCTGCCGTGGCAAAAATTGGGAATCAATCGGCGTTGATTGAGCAGTACGACAAGGTGCTGGCGGTTGTCGTGCTGGTGGGTCTCTTGTTGTCGTTGCTGTGGCTGACGTCCTCGCGTGAGCGGCGGCAACAGGAGGAAAACGCCTATCAGAACGCTTTGAACGCGCTCACGCCCAGGCCGCTGGAAGGCCCTCGATTCGATATGGGCGTGTACTCCAATGCGCAGACGCAACTCGTCCATCCCAAGCAGATCGCCCTGGACACTCCGGATCTGGGACTCTTTGTGCCTGAGCGCCGCGTCTGGTGCGTCAAATGCTCCAAGCCCATCCCGTATGCCGCCGAAACCTGCCCGTTCTGCAGCGAGGCGCAACCGAAACTGGCAGGTCCGGTTCCCGACACCGACGGCGACGGCATGTTCGACGTCTGGGAGCGTCAGTACGGCTTTGATCCGTTCGATCCGAGCGATGCCGCCGGCGACGTCGACGGGGACGGCTTCAGCAACGTCGAAGAATTTCTGGCCAGAACCGATCCGCGTGATGCCCAAAACCACCCGCCGATCGATGTGCTCCTACGGGTCAAGGATGTGGTTGCCAAGCGTATCCCGCTGGCGTTGCGCGGAAAAAGCGGGATGCCCGATGGCAAGTTCCAATGCCAGTTCACCCAGCAGGACGGTGAACGGCGGTCGTTCTTCGTCCGAGAGGGAGAAGCGATCAGCAACGACTGGTCCAACACCGGTTTCGTCCTGCTGGAGTTCACCGAAAGTTTTGAGAAACGGCCTCACCCGACCCTCGGGTCTGTCACGGTTGAGACGTCCGTCGCCACGATCAAGCGACTGGCCGACGAGAAGGTGTTTCGCCTGCGAATGAACGACGAGGAGTTTTCGGAGACGGTGGCCGAATTGGTTCTCCCCGCGGATGGATCGACCTATGCCGTCGTCGCGGGGGGCACATTCGCCCTGCGAGGCGAACGCTATAACGTAATCAGTGTTGACAACAAGGCCCAAACTGTTGTAATAGAAAGCACATCAACTCGGAAAAGGTTGACGCTCGGGAGGTAGGGCGGATGCGTCGTCCGTCAGAATGGTTTCACGGTTCCACTTATTTTTAATTGCTGTCTGTTCTAAAGGAGTCCCCCCCAATGACCGGTTCATCTCGCTCGATGCGTGTTCAACTGACCGCAGCCGTTCTTGTTCTCGCCGGCGCGTGGGCGCACGCGCAGGACGATCATGGCGACATCGACGCGCTGCTGCAGGATTTGGGCGGTGGCGCGAAGCCGAAAGCCGCACCCGCCGTCCCGGTTGTCGCGGTTCCGGAGCCGGAAGCCCCTCCCCCCGCCGACGCCGGGACAGACCCCGTCAAGGCCGTGGTTGCCGAGCCGTTGCCCGGAGACGAGCCGTTGCCCGGAGACGAGCCGGAGGCCGGGACGGCCCCGGCGGAGCCAGAGGGAACAGGGGCCGACGCCGATCCCGCCGCGCCGGATGTTCTGAGCACTCCGGAATCGCGCGAGGCCGTGATTTCGGAACTGGCGACCCTTGAACGGATGCGCCGCGAAGCCAAGATCAGGCAGGGCGAAAATGAACTGGCGGCGGCACGGGAGGATCTGGCCAAAGGGCGGTATGACGAGGCCAAACGCAAGTTTTCGAACGCGCTGAGCTATATTCCGGACACGCCCGGCACCCGTGATTCGCGCATCGCGGCCGAGAAGGGGCTGGCCAACGCGCATTATCAGCATGCGCTGTCCCTCCGCAAAAAAGGGCTTCTGGACCAGGCGCTCGTCGAGGCGCGCACCGCGCAGGGCAAAGGCCAGGCACAGGCCGACCGGTTGATTGGAATGATCCAGAAAGAGCAGAAACTTCCGCCGATAAAGCCCGAGACCGTCGAGGTGCCGCGCGTGAGCCAGCCCGATTTCAAGGAGGATCGCGAGAAGGCGGCGGCCGGCCTGCGCCGCGCCCGCCAGCACTATGTGGCCGGCGAGTACGCCCGGGCGCGGGACGAGGCGGAACTGGTCGTCAAGGATGAGCCGTTCAATACCGAGGCCATCCGCCTGCTCCGCCGCATCGCCGAACGGATGAACGAGGTTTCGAACCTGGAGCATCTGACCACCCGCGAGCGGATGATCCGCGACGTGAGCGCCGCCTGGACGCCCGACCGGTATGGCGTCGACGCCGCCTTTGCCGTCGACCTGAAACCGAAGGCTGACGACCCGTCCCTCGTCAGCAAGGCGCCGGACAAGGGCCTCTCGCAGGAGCAGGAAATCCAGAAGAAGATGCAGACGATCATGATTCCGTCGGTCCAGTTCAACAAAGCCAACATCACCGATGTCATTTCGTTCCTCGAGAAGGCCAGCCGCGAGTACGACGCCGAAAAGGCGCCCGAGAAGCGCGGCATCAACTTTGTAATCAAGCCCGGCGGTGGCGGCGGGGCAACCCCTCCAAGCGGCGGCACGGCGACGCCCGATCCCTTTTCGCCCGCGGCAACCGGAGACGGGACGGCGGACGGCCTCGGCGCCGGGCCCATCACGTTCTCGGCCCACTATGTGACCCTGTACAGCGTCCTGAATACCGTCTTGGACGTCTCCAACATGAAGTTCAGGATCAAGGGCAACATCGTCACCATCATGCCGATGAACGTCCCGGACGACATCCTCATCACACGCTCCTACAACGTCCTGCCGACGCTCACCGAACGCGTCTTGTCCACTCACAAGGAGATCGCCCCGGGCGGTGGCTTGGACACCCCGCCCGATATGAGCTCGGCGACCGACTGGAAGGGTTTCTTCGGACAGATGGGCATCAAATGGCCCGAAGGTTCGGCCATCTCCTATCTGGCGACCATCGGCAAGCTCCGCGTGTCCAACACGGCAGACAATCTGGCCAATTTTGAGCAGGTGCTCGAGGAACTCAACGTCACCCCGCGCCAGATCGAGGTCGAAGCCCGCTTTGTCGAAGTCGCCCAGGAAGATCTCAACTCCCTCGGGTTCGAGTGGATCCTGAATGGAAACCTGGGGATCAACACGGGGATCGGGTCGCTCGACAACTTCACATCCCTCCCGGATGGCAATCTGAATCCGCTGAGCGGCAATGCTTTTCTTGGCCCATACAAGTCGGGCGATCTGATTTTTGACGGCGGAGGGTCGGGCGGAAGGTGGGCCGATGTGGTGACCCCAGGCGTGCCGGATCCCCTCAATCCGGGAGGCTGGTTGATACCCCCCGGATCGTCGAGACAGTGGCAATGGGATACCAAGCCGCCCGCGAAGAGTTTCGGCCGCGGCATGCGTTTCCTCGACTCGACCGGAAACGGCGTGACCCCCGCCGGGACCACCAAGAATGACGACCTGCTGAAGCTGACCGCCGGGCTGGACGGCAACGCGATCTCCATGATCCTCCATGCGCTCAGCCAGAAGACGAGCACGGACGTCCTCTCCGCTCCCAAGGTGGTCACCAAGTCGGGCCAGGAGGCCATCATGAAGGTCATCACCGAATTCATCTACCCGACCACCTTTGACGTGCAGACCACTCCGACCACCACCGGCACTACCGGCAACACCATCCCGGGTGCAACGACGGTGGCGCCCTCGGACTTCGAAACCCGCGATGTCGGCGTGATTCTGCAGGTGCTCCCGGAGGTTTCGGCCGATGGCCAGATGATCAACCTGATGATGAACCCCCAGGTCGTCGCGCCGCCTGAGTGGAAGAATTACGGGTCGAAGGTTCCCCAATACACGCAGGAGACAGTAGTGGATCTTCTGGGACGATCAATCACGCGCACCGTGTTGCTGACGGATGCCGACGGCAACCCGATTTATCTGGAGCAGCCCATGGAACAGCCGATCTTCAGGGTGCGGTCGGTCTCGACGAGCATCTCGATCTACAACGGCGCCACGGTCGTCATGGGCGGAATGATCACCGAGGAGCGTGTGGCCACGTTTGACAAGATCCCGTTCCTTGGCGACCTCCCCTATCTGGGACGCCTGTTCCAGAGCAAGGGGGAGCGGACGGAAAAGCGCAACCTGCTGATCTTCGTGACGGCTCGCCTCGTGGACCCGGCCGGGCGCGTGGTGCGCACGGCTGGCGAGGAGAAACTGTTCACCGGCCTGCCCGAGTCGCTGACGGGCGCACCCGCCACGCCGAAATGACACTTTCCTGAGAGACTTCTACCCTCTTAATCGTGATCCTGATCTTGGAGGCTCCTGCACCCCCCCATCCGGGGTGTTTGCAGGATGGAAGTCAGAATTCAGAAGTCAGGAGTCAGAATAATAGAATGCGTTGCCCGTGAGAGGGTTCCCATTCTGAATTTTGAATGCTGCGCTTGCAGAACCGACGAAGGCGGTTTTGCAAGCGCCTCGCGTCCCTAATATTTCCTTCGTGCTCTTCGTTGTGCAAATTGCCTTTTTTGGTTCATTCACGGTCCCCTGCGATCTTGGCGACTGAAATCCTGTCTCATTTTATGTTCCATCCGGCAGCAGGCCGGCGGCCCGACTGAACGCTGAACCCTTCCGATGAGAAAGCGCGCACGCATAAAAATAACGTCCGCTAATTCGCTTGACGGCCCGCCCGATAAAGGGCATCATGGCCGCACTCCTGAAGAAAAGCGGTTTGCCGTCACCGGCGGAATCGCCTGTGGCAAGAGTGCTTTCTCCCGTTTTCTGGCTGATTCGGGGTGCGAGGTGCTGGACGCGGATGATGTGGTTCACCGTCTTGAATCTCCCGGCGGCCGTGCGGTTCCATTGCTTGCGGAGGCGTTTGGTCCCGCCGTGTGCGCGGCGGACGGCGGGATCCGTCGGGATGTGCTCGGTCGTCTTGTTTTTTCCGATGCTGTCGCACGGGAACGGCTGAATGGCATCATCCACCCGCTGGTTCGGGCTGAACTGGATGGCTGGTTACGGCGCCCGAAGACAGGCAAGCTCCGTTTTGCGGTGATTCCCCTGCTGTTCGAAGCCGGCTGGCGGGATCACTTTGACTGCGTGGTCTGCCTGGCCTGCAGCGTGGCCACGCAGACGGGGCGGTTGCTCAGCCGGGGACTCACGGAAAAAGAGGCCGCGCTGCGCATCGGTGCGCAAATGCCGGTTGGAGAGAAAGCGCGTCTTTCAGACCGTGTGGTCTGGAATGACGGATCGTTGGAAGCGTTGAGGCGCGAGGCGGATGTTCTGGTTCGCGACCTTTCGGAGAGTGGTGCATGAGCGAAGAACAGCAGAAAGAATCGGCCGGCGGACCGTCGGCGGACACGGGAGACCAGGCGCCGCGTGAGACCCGGCCGGGGGATCGCGCCGCAAGGACGGCGGGCGGCGAAGCGCCCGGCGCAAACGATGGCGCGCCTGCGGGATCAGAGGCGGCAAACGTACGGGATCGGCGCCAGAACCGCTGGGCACGCTTCCGCGACCGTCGTGACCGGCAGCGCGATTTCCGCCGTCCCGAACGGCCCCCGACGGGTCGCGGCCGCCCGGCTCCTGAGGGACCTGCCGATGCCCCCGCCGCTCCGGAAGGCCCGCGTCCGCCCGCGCCCCGCCAGCAGCAGCAGGACCCCCCGCCCTCCCAGCCCCGCGAAGAGCTGCCGCCGATCCGGCTCACCGACTTGCAGTCCAAGGAGATGGAAGAGCTGACCGAGCTGCTGGCGCACCTGCCGCCCGAGGAGACCGGCATCATGCGCAAGCACGAGGCGGTCTACGAGATCATCCGCGGCTACCTCAGGCGCGGCGGATCAGTCATCGCCCAGGGCACGCTCGAAATCCTTCCCGACGGCTTCGGTTTCCTCCGCTCGCCGAAGAGCAACTACCTCCAGTGCCCGGAGGATGTGTATGTGTCGCCCACGCAGATCCGGAAATACGGCCTGCGCACCGGCGACCAGATTGAAGGGATCGTCCGCGACCCGAAGGAGAAGGAACGCTTCTTCGCCATGGGGCGCGTCGATCTGGTCAACGGGAAACCGGCCGCAGAGGCCCGCAAACAGGTTCATTTCGAGTACCTGACCCCCCTCTTCCCCGACCGGCGGATCCATCTGGAGGTCACGGCGGAAGAGGTGGCGATGCGGGTGATGGACATCTTCACGCCGATCGGCATGGGACAGCGCGGACTCATCGTCGCGCCGCCCCGCACCGGCAAGACCGTGCTGCTGCAGAAGATGGCCAACTCGATCTCGGCCAACCATCCCGACGTGGCGCTCTTCATCCTGCTCATCGACGAGCGGCCGGAAGAGGTCACCGACATGCAGCGCAACACCAAGGCGCAGGTGCTCAGCTCGACCTTCGACGAGGCGCCGGAACGCCATGTGCAGGTCGCCGAAATGATGATCGAGGTGGCCAAGCGCCTGGTCGAATCGGGCAAGGATGTCTGCATCCTGCTGGATTCCATCACCCGCCTCGCCCGCGCGTACAACACGGTGCAGCCGCACAGCGGCAAGATTCTGTCGGGCGGCGTCGACGCCAATGCCCTGCACAAGCCCAAGCGCTTTTTTGGCGCGGCCCGCAACATCGAGAACGGCGGCAGCCTCACGATCATCGCGACCGCGCTGGTGGACACCGGCAGCCGGATGGATGACGTGATTTTCGAAGAATTCAAGGGCACGGGCAATATGGAGATCTGCCTGGATCGCGCCATGGTCGACAAGCGCGTGTTCCCCGCGATCAACATCGAGAAGTCGGGCACCCGCAAGGAGGAGCTGCTGCTCCATCCCGACGAGCTCAGCCGGACGTGGATCTTGCGCCGCGCCTTGAACGGCGTGCCGCCCGTGGAAGCCATGGAGATGGTCATCAAGCGCCTCAAGAGCGCCAAGAGCAACGCGGAATTCTTAATGAGCATCAAGGAAGCCTAAAGGAGAGCCCGACAATCATGAAAGTCGAGATGCAGAATGTGTGTCCCTGCCGTGTGAAACTGATCATCAAGGCCGACGCGGCCGAAACCCATGCCGATTTCGAGGCGGTGATGGAACGCTACATGCGGGACGGCCGGGTGAAGGGGTTTCGCGCGGGCAAGGCCCCTCGCACCGTGATCGAGCGGGAGTACCGCCAGGATATCGACGCCGATATCCGCCGGCGGCTGGTCAGCACGTTCAGCCGACGCGCGGTCGAGGAGCACAAGCTGGCCCTCGTGTCGATGGTGGATGCCACCGACATCCTCTTCTCGCCCGAGACGGGGATCTCTTTTGTGCTGATCTGCGATGTCGCGCCGGATTTCAAACTGCCGAAATACCTGAATATTCCGGTGAAGAAGAACGAGCCGGCGGTGGGCGACGCGGAGGTGGACCGGCAGCTCACGCTGATCAGAAATCAGATCTCCAAGTATGAGGATGGCCAGCCGGATGGCGTGGTCGCGCCGGGCGATGTGACGCGCGTCGACTTCACCGCCGTCAGCAACGGCAAGCCGCTCAAGGACCTGGCGGAAGAGGCGGCCGTGTTCTCCGAAGGCGTTGGTTTCTGGATGCAGGTGTCCGAGCCCGAAATGATCCCCGGTGTCTCGCTGGCCCTTGCCGGAATGAAGACGGGCGAGGAAAGGACCATCAAGACGCAATTCCCGAAGGACTTCCGCGTCGCGGCGCTGCAGGGGGTCAAGGCGGTCTATACGGTCAAGCTGGCCGGCTTCCGCCGGATGATCCCGGCGACCGACGAAGTGCTGTGCCAACAGCTCGGCGTGGCCGATCTCGGCACCCTGCGCGAGCAGGTCCGGACGCAGATGCAACGGCAGGCGGAGTCGGATGAAAAGAGCCGCCGCCAGCAGGAAGTGATCGATTACCTGCTGAAGAAGACCGATTTTGAGCTGCCAGAGAGCGAGATAGCCCAGGAAACCAACGTGACGGTGCAGACGATGCTCCGCGGCATCATCAAGCGCGGGGGCACACGCGAGGATTTGGAGAAGCACCGTGACCAGTTGCTGGCGACGGCGACCAGCACGACCAAAGAACGCCTCCGCCTGCGTTACATCCTGGCGCGCATCGCCGAGGACGCCAAAATCAAGGTGGCCGACGACGATCTGCAGAAGAAGCTGGATCTGTTTGCGGCGCAACACCAGATGACGCCCCGCGAGATGCGCGAACGGATCGAGAAGGGGTACGGCATCGAGACGTTCCGCGCCGATGTGCGCAATGAGCAGACGCTCGAGTTTCTCGTCAATTCCGCGAAGGGGTGACCGGGCGTCACCCCTTCTTAACCGAGGCAGTGTTGGAGGTCTTTCACCATGTCACAGTCATCCCGGGGATCCATGTTGGTTCCGATCGTGGTCGAGCAAACCGCCCGCGGCGAGCGTTCCTACGACATCTTTTCACGGCTGCTCATCGACCGCATCGTGTTTATCGGCACGACGATCGACGACCAGATGAGCAATCTCATCATCGCCCAGCTGCTGTTTCTGCAGTCGCAGGACGCCGCCAAGGAGATCAAGGTTTACGTCAATTCGCCGGGCGGATCGGTCACGGCAGGCCTGGCGATCTATGACACCATGCAGTTTCTCTCGTGCGATGTCAGCACGTATTGCATCGGACAGGCGGCCAGCATGGGCGCGGTCCTGCTGGCGGCCGGAACGAAGGGCAAGCGCTTCGCCCTCCCCAACGCCCGCATCATGATCCACCAGCCGTGGGGCGGAGCCGAAGGCGCGGCCTCCGACATCAGCATTCAGGCCAAGGAGATCCTGCGGCTGCGCGACCGGCTGAACGCGATTCTGGCCTTCCACACCGGGAAGGATCTCAACGCCGTCGCCACCGACACCGACCGCGACTATTTCCTCTCCGCCTCCGAAGCCAAGGCGTATGGCCTGATTGACGATGTGCTGGCCAAGAAGCCCGCCGACACGCCTGCCGCCGGAAAATAAACCGCTAAGAAAAGGTTTGGCATATGGCTCCCAAGACGCCGAAAGGCAGAAGCCTGAAATGTTCGTTCTGCGGCGCGACCGAGGCGGGCGGCGCGCACATCCTCGCTGGCCCGGACGGGTTGTGCATCTGCAGTAATTGCGTGATGACCTGCAACCAGGTTCTCTTTCACTCCCCGGACGGCCTGCCGCCCGGGGCCGCCGGACAACCGCCGGCCGCCAACCGCCACGCGGCGGGCGCCAAGACTCCGGCCCGGGAGAAGGAGATGGAGAAGGAGACGCCCCGCCAGCCGCTCGTCGTCCCCAATCCGGTCGAGATCAAAAAGGCGCTCGATCAGTATATCATCGGCCACGACTATGCCAAACGCGCCCTCTCCGTCGCCGTCCATAATCACTACCGGCGTTTGAACCAGTCGCCGGCGGGCCAGCCCGACGACGCCTTTGCCGACGTGGAGATCGAGAAGAGCAACATCCTGCTCATCGGCCCGACGGGCTGTGGCAAGACGCTCTTCGCCCGCACGCTGGCCAAGATGCTTGACGTCCCCTTCGCCATCGCCGACGCCACCACCATCACCGAGGCGGGATATGTCGGCGAGGATGTCGAGAACATCCTCCTCTACCTCCTGCAGGCCGCGGATATGGATGTCAAGCGGGCCCAGACCGGGATCGTCTACATCGACGAAATCGACAAGATCGCCCGTAAGACCGAAAACGTCTCGATCACCCGTGACGTGTCGGGCGAGGGTGTGCAGCAGGCGCTGCTGAAGATCCTGGAGGGGACGACCGCACGCGTGCCTCCGGGTGGCGGCCGCAAACATCCGCAACAGGAGTATATCTCGATCGACACGCGCAACATCCTGTTCATCTGCGGCGGCACGTTCGTGGGGTTGGACGCGTTCATCCAGGAGCGCGAGGGCAAGCGGGCCATCGGCTACCATGACCGGAGCGACAAGACCATCATCACCGGGTTGGGCCGGGGCGAGGGCCTCAAGGTCGAGCCGCAGGACCTGGTTCGCTATGGACTGATCCCCGAGTTTGTCGGCCGCCTGCCGATCATTACCTCGCTCTCCGATCTGACCGAGGATGATCTCGTGCGCATCCTGGTCGAGCCCCGGAACTGCATGACCAAGCAGTACCGGAAACTGCTGGCGATGGGGGGCGTCGATCTCTCCTTCTCCGACGAGTCGCTGCGCGCCATGGCCAAGCTCTCCATCAAGCGGAAGACCGGCGCCCGCGGCCTGCGCTCGGTGATGGAGCATCTGATGATGGACATCATGTTTGAGGCTCCGGGAAATCCGCGCTTGAAGCAGATCCACGTGACCGACACGATGATCCACGCGCAATTCGATAATCCGGGCGCCCTCTTGCAGATGCTCCTCGAAGGCGCGCCGCCGACCGCCGCCTAGTAGTAAGCATGTACACCTGCCAGTTCGTGATTGCAGACGCAGATACCGGGATCCGCCTGGATGCGGCGGTGCATGCGCGGTGTCCGGCGAGCACGCGGGCGTTGATCCGGCGGGCGATCACTTCGGGCGGGGTGACGGTCAACGGCCGGTCGGGCGACAAGGGCGACAAGCTGGCCGCGGGGGACGCGGTAGCCGTCCGACGTCTGCCTGAAGCGGGTGAGGTGCGTGTCCGCGGCGATGCGACGGTCGCGCTGGACGTGGTCTACGAGGATGCCGCCCTGATTGCGGTGAACAAGCCCGCAGGCCTGGCGTGCCAGCCGCTGGATCCGGACGAGACGGGGACCGTCGCCAACGGTCTGGTCGCCCGCTATCCCGAGCTTGCGGCCGTCGGCGACGCGCCGCTGGCGGCGGGCGTGCTCCACCGGCTGGACGGTGGAACATCGGGAGTCGTGCTGGCCGCGCGAACGCCGGATGTCTATGCGGCGATGCGCAGGCAGTTCCGCGACCGCGCGATCATCAAACGGTATGTGGCGCTGGTCGAAGGCCGTGTGGATGGCCCCGGGCGGCTGACACACGATCTGTCGCACCAACCTGCGTTCCGCGGCCGGATGGTCGAGGCGGGCGTGGTCGCGCAGCCCGACCGGATCATGCGGGCCGTGACGGAGTACCGGCCTGTGCGGCGGATCGGGACGCGGACGCTGCTGGAGGTGACGATCCGCACCGGTGTGACCCACCAGATTCGCTGCCAATTGGCCTTGAGCGGGCATCCGGTTGTCGGCGATGTCCGCTATGGCGCAGCGGCCGTCGCGGGTTTCAACCGTCATTTCCTCCATGCCGAGGCCATCTGCTTCCGCCATCCGCTGACGGGCGACAGGCGCGAAATCACCGCGCCCCTGACCGCCGATCTGCAGCCGTTCTTATGAAAACAAACGCCACGGTGGTGTCACCGTGGCGCGGGTTTGAATCGGTCTCGTCGGCGCCCTCAGGTCATGGGGGGCGTGGTACGGCGGGAGAACAAGCGCGAACGCGCGCGTGCCGACTTGCGGCGCTGCTTCTCGCAAGGCTTTTCGAAATAGCGGTTGGCGCGGAGTTGCTTCATCAGCCCCTCCTTGTCCATGATCTTCTTCAGCCGCTTCATTGCGCGCTCGACCGCCTCGCCCTTCTTCAGTTTGATCTGAATCATCCGATCTCACCCCCTCTGCAACCCGGGATCATCACGCGTCACAGCACACGACGCGTCGTCCGGTGGGTTGAGGTGGAGAGAATACAGCAAAACGCCTCTATGGCGCAACGCCAAATTTCCCGCACGCCAAATTTCCCGCAGGGCGTAATCGGTTAGCGTTGGCGCCAACGTGATCACCTTCAGCGAGAACGTCGCCAGCGGCACGTATCTCTACCGCGTGCGCGCCGTCAACAGCGCGGCGGGCGCGGCATCGGCCTATTCGAACACGGCCAGCGTAACCGTGCGTTGAAGGAGGCGGAGGAAACAGGATATCTATGGCTACCGACCTTTTCAGCATCTGCTGCAGCCTACATCCTCCGCGCGCCGACGCCCGCGGCCAACGCGACCCGCCGCCCGGAACGGCTTCACCCAACGGCCGCACCTGCCGTTGCGGGCAGGATGCGGACCGGGGGACCGGTGATCAGGGCGTGGCCGGCGGGTTCACCGCGCCTGCGCCATCCCGTTTTTCGGCCTTGATCTTCTCGCGCTCCGCCTTGCGCTCGCCCTTCTGCGTGGCGCGGTGCTCCTGATTTTCCTCTTTCTGCTTGGCGAAATGCGCCTTGATCTGCGCCTTGAGTTGCTCCGCCGTGGCGTCCGTCTCCCCGATCAGCGTATCGAAGAACTTCATATTTTCCTCGTGCTGCTCGGATCGAAAGGCCACGTTCTCCTGGTATTGCTGCTCGAAGAACGCGACGATGTCGGTCTTTTCCGCATCCGTCAGTTTCTTGCTATTCGCCAGCCGCTCCTTGAGCTTCGCGATGAAGGCGTCATGACGCTTCTGCCACTCGGCCATCCTCGCGTCATGCTTGGCGTCGCGAGCCTCTTTCCTCTCGGCGATCCTCTCGGCGCGTTTCGCCCCCTTGTTTGCATTCTCGGCCGGTTTATCCTCGGCCATTGCCGTCGCGCCAATCAAACACAACACGCCCACCGCCACCATTCCCGCGCAGGTCTTCATACTCACGTCTCCCGTTGACATCGGCACGTTGAATTGTTTCTGGTCCGGTGCGGGCCGTGCTCAGTCACCCGCACCATGACGCATGGTTTGCTTAACGCGCCGGGCGCTCGGATATTGTATGAGGCGCCTGAAAACACCCCGGAGGGGTGGGGTGCAAGAGCCTGAGCGCATCCCCGTTTCACTGACTTGCGCATGAAATGCAAGGGAGACTGGATCAAGGCGGTCAAGACGGCAATGAAAGGCACCACGGATCTCCCCGTCTATTCCATTCGGGCGCCCGCCCTCATTCCGGGTGTCGGCTTCTCCGATCACTCCAGCTACTGGCCTCGCGGCTTCAACGCGCTCATGATCACGGACACCGCCTTTTATCGAAACACAGAGTACCACACGATCAACGATACGGAGGACCGGCTTGACTATGGCCGGATGTCCAAGGTCGTTGTGGCTGTGTTTGAGGCGATACGAAACCTATGATCGCAAGGGCGCTTACTTAAGCGATGCTTCCGATCATAATCATAATCCGTTCTCCACCATGAGATTAAGATCAAGATTAGGATTACGATTAAGATGGCAAAAGCGCCTTATATGAGCGCCATTACCCTATGATTGGCGAACCGCCGGACACTGCCGGGGCCAGCGTTTTCTTGTCGCCAGACGGGGGGACATGATAAGCTGGCGGGGTCTGGGGTTCAGAGTTTTGCACGGAATAGCTTCGTTATCTTTCCTGAACCCTGAACCCCGAACCCTGGTTTTTCAGATCCTGGTGACGGCAAGAGCCTAGAAGAGGATTGAGCGATGGGACGCTTATGATGGATGGCAGCGCACAACAGGAGGGCCGGAGCCTGGCGCGGGGACACGCCGCGCCGTTTCTGGTGTGGGTCGGGTGCATTGCGGCGCTCGCGGCGGCGGAGCGGCTGGTCAATCTCCCGGCGCTCGCCCAGCCCTGGGTCTACGCGGCCAAGTCGGCGGTCTGCGCGGCGTTGTTCCTGTGGTGGCGGCCGTGGCGGATCTATCCGGCGCTGCGGCTCCGCAACGCGCTGTGGGCGGTCGCGGCGGGGCTGGCCGTGGCGGGGCTGTGGGTGCTGCCCGAAACGGTGTGGTTTGGACGGGTGTTCCCGGCGGCGCAGGCGTTCTACCACCGCTGGCTGATCCTGATGCCCGGCGTCTATCCCGACTATTACGATCCCGCGCTGTTCCCGCGGCTGCCGCCGGGGTTCGCGGGGGCGGTCTACGATCCGGCGGTCTGCGGCTGGGGGCTGGCCCTGGCTCGGCTGGCCGGCTCGGCGCTTGTGATTGCGGTCATCGAGGAGTTTTTCTTCCGCGGGTTCCTCTACCGCTGGCTCCGCCAGGAGGCGTTCTGGAAAATCCCCCTGACCCGCTGGGACCTGGCGACGTTCTGGATCGTCGTGCTGGTTTTCGGGATCGAGCACGACCGCTGGCTGGCGGGAATGGCGGCGGGCGCGGTCTACGGACTGCTGGCGGTGCGCACGGGCGATCTCTGGGCCGCCGCCCTGGCGCACGGATTGACCAATCTTGCGCTCGGCACCTATGTGTTGCTTTGCGGCCGCTACGGTTTCTGGTAAAGTACGGCATCTGTTTTCACGAAAGGGAGCAGAACCATGGCGGCGATGGCGAAACTGAATCGGGAATATGCGCTCAGGATGCTGGGCGTCGGCGCGCTGATGATCGGCCTGGCCGGCTGGTCGCTCTATGACGGCCTCGTGGGCTATCCGCGGCTGAACGCCCGCTACGCGGATATCCGTCCGGATCTGGTCGGCCGCGCGATGACTGCGGGCGAGCTGATCAAGTCCGCGGGCGACGACGGCGTCTCGGTGTATGAGCGCGCCTTTCTGGAAAAAGGGCTCAAGGCGCCCCATTCCACGCTCACCAAGCTCAAGGCGCTCAACGAACAGGCGCGCAGCCAGCAGGCGCCGGAGGGGCAGGCCGAGCTCTTCCGCGCGCAGCAGGTCGAGGCGGCGCGGCTCGTGCTCGACAAGCCCGCGCGCAGCGGTCATGAGATCCAGTCTCAGTTTGTGATGGCGGCGCTGGCCGCGCTCGCGGCGCTGGCGGCGTGCGCCGCGGTCGGGTTCAAGGCGAGACGGCGCTTCACGGCGGACGATGCCGGACTGCGGGGGTTTGCGGCGGATGTGATCGCGTATGACGCGGTCGCATCGGCCGACTGGAAGCAGTGGGACGACAAACGGATCATCCGCCTCATCCTGCGGGACGGCCGCAGGCTGAAGCTCGACGGCTGGCATTTTACCGGCGCCGAGGCGGTCGTGGAGGAGATGCTCCGGCGGCGCCCCGAGTTGAAGCAGGAGAAGAGGTGACCATGTCTGTCCTTACATCCGCATTGATCCTGTTCGGCATCACGTGTCTGCCGCTATTGGAGCTGCGCGCGTCGATTCCATTCGGATTCTTCAACCGGGAGGTGGCGGGCGCGCTTCCCTGGCCGGTCGTGGTGGGCGTGTGCATCGCGGCGAACATTTTGGTCGGCTGGGCGACCTACTGGGTGATGGGGCCGGTGGTCGCGTTTTGCCGCCGGTGGGACTGGTTTGAGCGGCGCCTCTGGCCGCGCCTGGAGCGGTCGCAGCACAAGCTCAAGCCGTATGTGGACAAATACGGCGAGTGGGGCGTGGCCATCTTCATCGGCGTGCCCCTGCCGGGGACCGGCGCCTACACCGGGGCCTTCGGCTCCTACCTGCTCGGTCTCGACCGTCGGAAGTTTGCCGTGGCGAACATCGTGGGCGTGCTGCTGGCCGGTCTGGCGGTGACCGCGCTCTGTCTGCTGATCCAGAATGGCGTGGTGGCCGAAGGGAGCTGGGTCCGGCGGCTGTTCATCAAGGAGATCGGGTAAGGGCGCGCATGGAACCGGGGGAGCAATCGGACTACGAGCTGCTGGACAGCGGGGCGGGGCGCAAGCTGGAGCGCTTCGGCGGCGTGACGCTGTCGCGTCCCTGCGCGCAGGCGGTCTGGAAGCCCCGTCTGGAGCCGCGCGAATGGGAGCGCCGGGCGACGGCCGCCTTTGACCGCGAGGAGGGAAACCAGTGGCGCAATCGCGGCGCCCTCCCCGACACGTGGACGATCACGATCGACGGGCTGGCCTTCCGGTTGTCGGGGACCAACTTCGGCCACCTCGGCATCTTCCCCGAGCAGCGGGCGCAATGGGCGTGGATCCGTTCGCTCCTGGCCGTGACCGGGCCGCAGCCTGGCACGGGGCCCGTATCGGTGCTCAACCTCTTCGCCTACTCGGGTGGCGCAACGCTCGCCGCCGCGCGCGCCGGCGCGGAGGTCTGCCATCTGGACGCCTCCAAGGGGATGGTGCAGTGGGCGCGCGAGAACGCCGAAATCAACGGCCTGGCCCGTCATCCGATCCGCTGGATCGTGGACGACACCCACAAATTCCTCGCCCGCGAGATCAAGCGCGGCCGGCGTTACGACGCCGTGATCCTCGATCCGCCGACCTTCGGCCGCGGCCAGAACGACGAAATTTACAAGATCGAGCGCCAACTCCCCGAAACGCTGGCCCTGTGCCGCCAGGTGCTGAGCAGCCGGCCGCGCTTCATCCTCCTCAGCGCCCACACGCCGGGCTTCTCGCCGGTGGTGCTGGCCAACGTCCTGACCCAGGCGGCCGGCGGTCTGGGCGGCGGCATCGCCTCGGGCGAGATGCTCCTCGCCGGCGCACGGGATGTGCTGCCGCTGCCCAGCGGCGCCTTCGCGCGGTGGGATTCCAGCGCCACCGGATCCTGACTTGGGGTGACGGATTGTTTATAACATATTGCACTGCAATTATTTACATTCAACACGTACGCCGTGAGGCCGCTCAAGCGCGGCCCCGCTGCGCCGGTCCAGGTGGGCATTCAGGATGAGAGAATGAACCACGAGCACTTCCAGGCGGTCAGAAGCCGTTTCAACCGTTACGTGGCCCGCTTTCGCGGACCTGACGGCGCGTTTCCCGCGATGCAGGCGCTCAAGCGTCGGCACACCGCCCATGTCGTGGCCGACGCCGGGCGCGTGATGGCCGCGGAAGGCTGGGCGCTTCCACAGGTGCTGCTGGGGCGGACGGCGGCGCTCTTGCACGACATTGGACGCTTCTCGCAGTACGCCGAGTTCGGCACGTTTCAGGACGGCGCCTCGGTGAACCACGCCGAACGGGGATGCGCGGTGATGGTGCAGGAAGGGATCTGCGACGGGCTGCCCGAGGATGACGCGCCAATCATTTTTGAGGCGGTGAAACTGCACAACCGACTCGCGCTGCCGCCGGACACCGCCGCGGACGTGGCCCGGATTGCCCATGTGGTGCGTGACGCCGATAAGCTCGATATCTTCCGGGTGCTGGAGGAGGCGGTCGAGCACAAGCAGCTTGAGCGCAATCCCGAAATCACGTGGCACATGCAACTGGACGGAGGGGTCTCCGAACCCGTGCTGGCGGCGCTCGATGCGGGGATCGCGATCCATTACCGCGATGTCACCACGTTCTGCGATTTCGTCATGGTGCAGGTCTCGTGGCTCTCCGGGCAGTTGCACTATGCCGAGACGCGGCGGCTGGCCCGCGAACGGCGCGTGCTGGAATACCGCGAGCGTCTGGTGCTGGCGCAATGCGACGACCCGCGGGTCAGCCGCTATTTTCAACGAATCCTTCTGACCTGCACCGGCACGCCGGGCCTGGGGTCGGCATAGGTCATGACCGCTGGCTAACGATTACGTTCGCCGGGTGGTTACCGCTTGCTCTCATCGGCGCTGGACAGTACAATAGCGCATTCAATTTTCATCAACAGGAGCATGTCATGGAGCAAAAACACGTTTTCAAGGCGGAAGTCCGGCAACTGCTGGATCTGGTCATTCATTCCCTCTATTCCAAGAAGGAGATCTTTCTCCGGGAATTGATTTCCAATGCGTCGGACGCGATCGACCGTGCGCAATACGAGGGGCTGACCGACAAGACGCTGGTCGAGGGCGTGACGGAATGGCGGATCGACCTGATCGCCGACAAGGCCGCGCGGACGCTGACGCTGTGCGACACCGGCATCGGCATGACCCAGGCCGAGGCCGAGGAGAGCCTGGGGATGATCGCCCGCTCGGGCACCAAGACGTTTCTGCAGGCGCTCAAGGAGAAGCAGGGCGCCAACGCGCCGGAGCTGATCGGCCAGTTCGGCGTGGGCTTCTACGCCGCGTTCATGGTGGCCGATGCGGTGACCGTGGTCAGCCGCCGCCGCGGCACCGCGGCTGATGCGGCGGTGCGCTGGCACTCCACGGGCGACGGCACCTACTCGACGGACGCCGCCGTGCGGGACGAGCCGGGAACGACCGTCACCCTGCACCTGCGCGAGGGCCTGGACGACTACCTCGATGAGTGGCGGATCAAGGCGCTGGTCAAGCAGTACAGCGACTTCATCGCCCACCCCATCCGCCTGGGCAAGGACGGCAAGAAGCCCGGGGCGTCCGATGCCCCCCTCAACACCATGAAGGCGCTGTGGAAGCGCGCCAAGGGCGAGGTCAAGGACGAGGATTACACCGAGTTCTACAAGCATCTCACGCATGACAGCGCCGCGCCGCTGCGCGTGATCCCCATGGCGGTCGAAGGGGCCGTCGAGTTCCGGGCGCTGCTGTTCATCCCGCGGGAAATGCCGTTTGACCTGCTCTACCGCTCCGAACGCAAGCACGGCCTCAACCTCTACGTCCGCAACGTCTTCATCGGCGCCGATTTCGATGCCCTGTTGCCGGAATACCTCCGCTTTGTTCGCGGCGTGGTCGACTCGAGCGATCTGCCGTTGAATGTCTCACGCGAGATTCTCCAGGACGATGCCGTGATCCGCAAGATTCGCAGCAATATCGTCGGCAAGATCCTCGCCGCCCTCTCCGACATGAAGAAGGACAAGCCGGACGACTACAAGGTCTTCTTCAAGGCATTCGGACGCATCCTCAAGGAGGGGTTCCATTTCGATTTTGAAAACAAGGCCAAGCTCCAGGAGCTGACGCTCTTCCATGCGGCGCGGGCCGAGGGGAACGCGCCGGTTTCGCTCCGGGACTACCGCGATGCCATGAAGTCGACGCAGAAGGAGATTTACTATCTGATCGCCGAGAGCCTCGACGCGGCGCGCCAGTCGCCTCATCTCGAAGCGGTCCTGGCGAGCGGTTGCGACGTGCTGCTGCTGGTGGATCCGATCGACCAGTGGGTGGTGGATTCGCTCGAAGAATACGAGGGATGCACCTTGCGGGCGATCGACAAGGGCGATCTGGAACTCGGTTCCGATGAGGAAAAGGCCGAGGCGAAGAAGGCGATCGAAGCGGCCGGTCTGGCGTTGCGGCCGCTCCTCGACACCCTCCAGGCCCGGCTGGCGGATCGGGTGCGCGAGGTGCGCGTCTCGCCGCGGCTCACCGACTCGGCTTGCTGTCTCGTGGTTGACGCCCAGGCCATGAACGCGACCATGGAGCGGTTCATGCGCGCCATGAACCAGGAGCCGCCCAAGCAACTGCGCATCCTCGAGATCAATCCCAAACACCCCCTGATCGAGAAGATGCGCGCCATGCGCGAGGCCGACGGCGCCGATCCCCGGCTGGCCGACTATGCCGAGCTGCTCTTCGGCCAGGCTCAACTGGCCGAGGGCACCGTGCCCGCCGACGCGCAGCGTTTTACCCGGCTGGTCGCCGACCTGATGGCGCGGTAGAGGCACCATGGACAGCCATACGACCCCATCCGCAGATCCCGGGCTTGACGTCTCGCTGCCCCGCCTGGTCGACGAGCTGGCCATCACGCCGCGCCAGATCATGGCCGTGGCCAAGCTCCTCGCCGAGGGCAGCACTATCCCCTTCATCGCCCGCTACCGCAAGGAGCAGCACGGCAACCTGGACGAGGTGCAGATCTCCAGGATTCAGGAGCGCCTCGCCTATTACCGGGAGCTGGAGAGCCGCAAGCAGACGGTGCTCCGCTCGATCGAAGAGCAGGGGAAGCTGACCGACGAGCTGCGCGGAAAGATCGCGGCCTGCGTCTCGAAGACGGCTCTCGAGGACCTTTACCTCCCCTTCAAGCCGAAACGCCGCACCCGCGCCATGATCGCCCGCGAGCGCGGTCTCGCCCCGCTCGCCGACCGCATTCTGGCGCAGGACGCCGCGGGTGACCCGGACGCGGAGGCTGCCGCCTTCATCAACGCCGAAAAGGGCGTTGACTCGGTTGCCGCCACCTGTGCCGGCGCGCGCGACATCGTGGCGGAGGCCGTATCCGAGAATGCCGACGTTCGCGGTTTCATTCGCCGCGCCTTCGCCGAACGGGGCGAGGTCGTCTCCGAGGTTGTCGATCCCAGACCTGGGCAGCCCACCAAGTTCGAGCAATACTACGACTTCCGCGAACCGGTCGCCGCAATCCCCTCGCACCGCTTCCTCGCCATCCGCCGGGGGCAGACCGAGAACGTTTTGCGCGTCAAGCTGGCCGTCGACGCCGAACCGCTGGTCCGCCGCATCGAGGAAATCTGCGCGCTCAACCCCGCCTCGCCCTTCGCCCCCCACCTGAAACTCGCCATAGAAGACAGCTACAAGCGTCTGATCGCCCCCAGCGTGGAGATCGACGTTCTGGTCGAGCTCAAGCTGAAGGCCGACCGCGACGCCATCGCCATCTTCGGCGAGAATCTCCGTCACCTGCTGCTCCAGCCGCCGCTCGGTGACAAGAAGGTGATCGGCATCGACCCCGGCTATCGCACGGGCTGCAAGTGCGCCGCCATAGACGCCACCGGCAAGTTTATCGAGACCGTGACGATCTATCCTTCGCAAGGCGACCGTTCCGCGATCGAGGCGCAGGTCGAGGTGTGCAAGCTGGTGGCCAGGCATCACCCCGCAGCCATCGCCGTCGGCAACGGCACCGCCGGCCGCGAGACCGAGACGTTCGTCCGCCAAACTCTGAAGAAGGCGGGCCACCCGGAGGTCGTCGTGGTTTCGGTCAACGAAGCCGGCGCCTCGGTCTACTCCGCATCGGAGATCGCGCGTGACGAATTTCCGGATCTCGATCTGACCATCCGCGGCGCCATCTCCATTGGACGCCGCCTGCAGGACCCGCTCGCCGAGCTGGTCAAGATCGATCCCAAGTCGATCGGCGTCGGCCAGTACCAGCACGACGTCCACCAGCCGCTGCTGGCGGACAAGCTCGACGAAATCGTCGTCTCCTGCGTGAACCACGTCGGTGTAGAGGCGAACACCGCCTCGGCGGCGCTGCTCGCCCGCGTTTCGGGGATCGGGCCGACGCTGGCCAAGCGGCTGGTCGCGCATCGCGACGCGCACGGTCCGTTCACCAGCCGCCAGGCGCTCTCCCACGTGACCGGTTTCGGACCCAAGACGTTCGAACAGGCCGCCGGCTTCCTTCGCATTCACGGCGCGGCCAACCCGCTTGACGCCTCGGCGGTCCATCCCGAGCGTTACGCGCTGGTGGAGCAGATGGCCGCAGACAGCGGCGTCGCGCTCCGGGACCTGGTCGGCAACAGTGCGTCGATTGACGCGATTCCGCTCAAGAAATATCTATCCGACACGGTTGGCGAGCCCACCCTGCGCGACATCATCACCGAATTGAAGAAACCGGGACGCGACCCGCGCGCGACGTTTGAACCGCCCAGATTCCTCGATACCGTCACGGAAATTGAGCATGTCAAACCGGGCATGGCCCTCGAAGGCGTGGTCACCAATGTCACGGCCTTCGGCGCGTTCGTGGACATCGGCGTCCATCAGGACGGCCTCGTCCACCTCTCCCAGCTTTCCGACCGCTTCATTCGCGACCCCTCGGAAGTGGTCAAGGCGGGGGACCGGATCCAGGTCAAGGTGCTGGATGTGGACCTCGCCCGCAAGCGCATCTCGCTCACCGCGCGCACCCACGGCGCTCCGACGGCACCCGGTCCGAAGCCGACGGCCGCCAGTCCCAACCGGCCCGGCGCGCCCCGGCCCGCCGCATCCGGCCGCCCCACGCCGCGCACCGGTTTCGCCGCCAATCCGTTTGCGAACCTGTAGGGTCCGCAGGCGCCTCCATCATCAGCGGCTCGGCGGGACGCCGCCGCCCTACCCGCGCGTTGCGCCTTTCCCGGAATCCTGAACCCTTTCTCGTCCCCGCATAAGCGGGTTGACGAAGGGAAAGCGGGAGAGCATAATGCGGACACTGGTTGAGGCGGGAAAGGCTCTTCTTGAACCCCTGAACTCTGTGTGACCTTACGGGTGCCATCGGGACGAATGTGGCGCCGGGGCATTTGGAAATCGATACGGAATGGAGCGATGCATGAGGCAATTACTCATACGATTAATGAGGATGATGGCGGCGGGTTTCGTGTGTCTGCTGACGGGTTGTGTTAGCCCGGGCGATTACATGGTCATCGACCTCTCAGGCGGTCCGGGCGCGGGGAGTTACCCCGTCTCCTATCTCGGCACCGTTCCTTCCGGTGGATGGACCGACACCTACAAGACCACCAAGCTGGTGATGCGGAAGATTTCCAGGGGGACGTTCACCATGGGCGGGATGTCTACGGATTATCCCGGCGCAGGCGATGACGGATTGCATCAAGTGACGCTGACCCAAGACTTCTACATCGGGGTCTTCGAAGTGACGCAGCGGCAGTGGGAGCTGGTGATGGGCAACAAGCCCAGTTATTTCAACAACGTCACCTACTATGCGAGCCGCCCGGTGGAGCAGGTCAGTTACTGCGATATCAGGGAGAACCCGACGAACGGTGCAATCACTCCAAACTGGCCACAGTCGTCGCAGGTGCATGCGGACTCCTTCATGGGCAAGCTGAGGGCCAAGACCGGATTGGCGACCGTCGACTTGCCGACGGAGTCGCAGTGGGAATACGCCTGCCGGGCGGGAACGACGACGGCGCTGAACTCGGGATATAGTCTGACGAGCACGGACAGCGACCCACGCATGGATGCGGTCGGCCGGTATATTGGCAACGGCGGCGGGTATGGGGAGACGCGGAACGTTGACACGAGCGTGGCGACGGCGAAAGTCGGCTCGTATCTGCCGAACGCATGGGGCCTCTACGACATGCACGGCAACATGTGGGAGTGGTGTCTGGACTGGCACGGGGCGTATCCCGGGACGGTGGAAAATCCTGGAGGTGCGGCGTCGGGGTCGAGCCGCGTGGGGCGGGGCGGGAGTTGCATCAGCAACGCGGACTACTGCCGTTCGGCGTTTCGCTACAATTTCTGGCCGGGTAACCGGAGCTACAACTTCGGCTTCCGCGCCGCCAGGACCCTGCCATAGCCGGGTACGGCTACCCTCAACCCGGCCATCTCCCAGTCGGGAGAGGGCCGGGCAGGAGATGGATGGAACGGGAAGAACGAGTAAGACTGAAGGCGAGTGAGGGATGGGGGTGTTTCTTGAGGCGGGAGAATCGAATAAATCGATAGAATCGACGGAATCGAATCGGTCGAATCGGTCGAATCTATCGATTCCATCGAAACGAAAGGAGCGGGACATGAGCCTATTCGGCGGGACGGGTGGCTACTTCTGGCTGGATTCGTGGATTCTGGCCAATATCGTTCAGCTTGGGACGCAACGCTTCTGCAAGCGCTTCCTGAACCGCACGAACGATCCATGCGGGCGACAGTACGACCAGATGACGCAGGCCGCACGGTCGGGGTGCGCAAACATCGCCGAGGGATCGGCGCGACGGGCGACCTCTAAAGAAACCGAGATGCGGCTGACGGACGTGGCTCGGGCGAGTCTGGCGGAATTGGCAGGCGACTACCTGAACTGGCTTTTTCAGCAGGAGAAGGTCCCCTGGGGCAAGGAGACGCCCGAGGCGCGGGCGGTTTACGCCGTGCGCTTGGACAAGGCGGCGTACGACGAGGATGTGGTGCATGATGCCTGCGCGCACATTCTGACGCAGAAGCGGAAGTTTGCAGTGTGGCTGGAGTCGGAAAGCGACGAGACGATGGCGAACACACTCCTTATTCTTATTGCGCGGGTGATCAACATGCTCAACCACCAGATGGAGAAGCAGTGCGAGACTTTCAAAGAGGAGGGCGGCTTTCGCGAAAAGCTAACCGGCCTGCGAGTGGAGGCGCGGGCGAAGCAGGAGGCCGCGCCGGTTTGCCCCGACTGCGGCAAGGCGATGACGCGCCGCACGGCCAAGAGCGGCAAGAACGCGGGGAAGGGATTTTGGGGTTGCACGGGATACCCGGAGTGCACCGGCGTGAGGGAACTCGAAGGAGAGAAGAAATGAGAGCGAGTTCTGGTTTTTCGAGGGGAATCGAATGAGTCGAGAAAATCGATGGAATCGAATCCGTCGATTCCATCGATTCCATCGCTCCCGATAAACCCGGCTCAATCCTGTTTCCATCCGGCTGCAGGCTGGCGGCTTTCCTGAACCCCTGAACCCTACACCCGCAAAACCGCCGTGGCGGTTTTGCGGGTGCCTCCGGGATCATTTCTTTCCATGCCGGATCGCGGCCTGGGCGGCGGCGACGCGGGCGATGGGGACGCGGTAGGGGGAGCAGCTCACGTAGGTCATGCCCTGGCGGTAGCAGAATTCGACCGAAGCGGGGTCGCCGCCCTGTTCGCCGCAGATGCCGATCTTGATGTTCGGCCGGGCCTGGCGTCCCTTCTGGGCGGCGATCTCGATCAGCATCCCCTCCCCGACCTCAACACCAACGGCGCCGCTCACCCGTGCGGGGACCGCGCAGCGGGCTCCGAGCGGGATGTCGTGGCTGGTTCGGATGGCTGTTTGCCAGGATCACGGAAGATGAAGAACACGGCTCCCATCAGGCACAGAGCGGCCCAGAGATAGTTCCAGGACCAGGCCTGGCGCATGTACAGCATGGCGAAGGGAACGAAGACCGTCAGGGTAATGACCTCCTGGATGATCTTGAGCTGCGGAAGGGACAGCGTCACATATCCGATGCGATTGGCCGGAACCTGGAACAGGTATTCGCACAGGGCGATCGCCCAGCTCACGAGCGCCGCGATGATCCACGGTTTGTGCGCCCAGTCGCGCAAATGCGCGTACCAGGCGAATGTCATGAACGTGTTGGACACGACCAGAAGAGCGACAGTGACCAGGATTCGATTCATAATCCTCCTTGCGTCATCAACAATCGTTATCTAAACCGTCGCATACAGGTCATAGCTGCGGCCGCCCGTGAGGGTGACGCGCGCCCAATCCCCCGGCTTTGCGCCGGTCGGAACACCGACGACGCGCGTGACGCCGTCCACGTCGGGGGCCTGGCGTTCGAGCCGCGCCTCCCAGGACGGACGGCCGCGCAGCGGGCGCGCGGGGCGAATGAGCAGGGCGTCGGCGCGCGTACCGGTCAGCTCGCGCCGTTTCTCGTCCACGATCCGGCGTTGCGCCAGCATGAGCCGCCGCCGCCGTTCCCGGGCCACCTCGGGCGGCGGAACAGCCCCCATCCGGAAGGAGGCCGTCCCCTCTTCGGGCGAGTAGACGAAGACCCCCACATGATCAAACCGCGCCTGCGTCACGGTGGCCAGCAGATGCTCAAAATGGGCGTCGTCCTCGCCGGGAAATCCGACCAGGCAGGTGGTGCGCAAGACCGCGCCCGGCACGGCGTTCCGAATCCGCGCGGCAAGCGCGGCGACCGGCTTGACCGTGTCGGCCCGCCGCATCGCCCGCAGCATGTCGGGGTGGCTGTGCTGCACCGGCACGTCGAAATAGCGGCAGACGTGCCGGGAGGCGGCGACGGTTTCGAGCAGCGCGTCGGAGATCAGCGACGGGTACCCGTACATCACGCGCAGCCAGAAGCGTCCGTCCAGGACATCCAACGTCCGCAGCAGCGCCGCCAGGCCGTCCCGCTCCCGGCGATCCCGTCCATAGGCGGTCGTGTCCTGCGCAACGAGGTTCAATTCCCGCGCGCCGGCGTCGAGCAGGCCCCGTGCCTCGGCCACCACCTCGTCCATCGGCCGGGAACGGAGCTTGCCGCGTATTCCCGGAATGGCGCAAAACGCGCAGGCATGGCTGCACCCTTCGGCAATCTTGAGCCAGGCGAACGGCCCGCCGCTGAACGAGAGCGCCGGACGGGTGGGGCTGAAGAGACGCGACGGGTTCGCCGTGACCGCGACGATGCCCCGTTCCCCCGCGGCCACGCGCCGGATGACCGCGCCGATCCGGTCCAGGGCGTCCACGCCGACACACGCATCGATGTCCGGGAAGCTCTGCAACAGCCGGTCGCCGTACCGCTGCGCCAGACATCCGGTGACCACGACACCGCGGCAACCGCCCGCCGTCTTGAGTCCGCACACCTGCAGGATCGCCTCGGCGGCCTCTTCGCGCGCGTCACCGATAAACGCGCAGGTGTTGACGATCACGACATCGGCCGCTTCGGGAGAGGACGCGAGAACCAGACCGTCATCCATCAGGAAGCCGGCCATCACCTGGGCGTCCACCACATTCTTCGAGCATCCCAGACTGACAAACCCCACGGAAACCGGTTTCACAGGCACCCCACTGCTCCCGCTTGACGGCTCACTCAAAATAGGGCGGCGGCGGTGCGAACACGCGCTGGGAAACGATGGGTTTGACATCCGCACGCGCGGCCAGCCACGCGATGAAGCGCGCGCCGATCAGCAGCAGCGCGACGGCCGCAACGATCACCGCCGCCAGTGTCAGCCGGCGCGACGTGAGCCACTTCGCCTGCAGGCGCGGCATGCCGCTCCAGATTCTGGCGACTTCCCGCACCACCACCCGCGATTTGGTCCAGACCGGTTCGGATGGCCGGCGCGGCGGCGGGTCCGGTTTCTCAGGGGGGGCGGCCGGCGCCGCGTCCGCCTCTTTCCGGCCGCTGAACGGGAGAACCCGCGGCGGCGGCGCATCCGTCCCGCTTGGGGCCCGGGCTCGGCCGCGCGGCACGGCCGCCGGCCTCTTGTGAGGCGCGAGGGTGAACAGGTCGGAGGGCGGTTCCTCCTCGGGTTGGTCCATCGGCATCACTTCCGGCGCGGACTTCGGCTTCGGCGGAATCGACTCGAACAGCGTCGCGGGAGAGACCCGATCCGGCAACTCCTGTGCCGGATCGGGCGCAATCGACGGGAACGCAGGAGCGGGCTCCGGCTTGCGCGCCGCCGACGGAAGCGCCGCCGGGGCTGGGGCGGGGGCGGCCGGAATCGCACGGCGCAGAATCTGGGGCGGGCGCTTCCCGGTGAAAATCTCGATGAACTCAGCAACCAAAGGCTCCGGATCGACACCGACACATTCGGCATAAAGCTTGATGAAGCCCCGGCCGTAGAGGGGCGCGGCAATCTTGCGAAAATCCTCGTGTTCGAGGTCTTCCACAATCTGCACCATCATCCGGGTGGTCTCCGCCACCTGTTGCGGCGTCAGCCCTTTGCTTTCACGCGCCGTTTTTAAAATCGCTCCCAGAGCCATAAGTCTTCACCCGCCTTCCCGCTGCTTCTGCCCGCTCCCGGCGTTTTTGGAACCATCCGGTGGTGCGCCGGCATCCCCTCCCGCTGCGCCTTCGTCCGTCTCCCCCGCCTGGATGGATGAGTCAGGCGGACCGTCAGTATGGACATATCCGGCGTCCAAATCAACCAATATATCGCGGGGGGCCACGCCCTGCGGCGGGCCGATGATTCCCCGCTCCTCCAGCAGATCCATGATGCGCCCGGCGCGAGTGAACCCGATGCGCAGCCGCCGCTGCAGCGTGGACGTCGAGGCCCGGCGCGTATCCCGGATCACGCGCATCGCCTCCTGCACCATCTCCTCGTCCCCGTCCTCCTCGACCGCCCCCTCGCCCCCGCCGCCCCGTTCCGCGTCCTCATGGGCTCCGTCAGCCTCCTCCTCGTCCTCCTCGCGGTCATCGGCGCCCAGTTCGCGCACCTTTCCGAGCTTGCTGAGAAAGGCATCGTCAAAGGCCGGGCGGCTGTGCTCCTTGACGAACGTGACGACGCGGGCGATCTCGTCATCGCCGACCCACGCCCCCTGCACGCGCACCTGCCCGAGTTTGGCGTCGAGAAAGATCATGTCGCCCTTGCCGATCAAGCTCTCGGCGCCCTGGGCGTCGAGGATGATCCGGCTGTCGTTGCGCTGCGCAACCTGAAACGCGACGCGCCCCGGTATGTTGGCCTTGATCGTGCCGGTGAGCACGTCGACCGAGGGGCGCTGCGTGGCCAGGATCATATGGATGCCCGCCGCCCGCGACACGGCCGCCAGGCGCGAGATGCTCGCCTCGATCTCCTTGCCGACGGTGGACATCAGATCGGCCATCTCATCAATCACAATCACGATGTGCGGCAGTTTGCGGGGGAAGCCGTCGTCGGCCGGCACGGCGGCCGAACCGGACGCGAACAGGTCGTCCTGCTGCACGACCGTGCGGGCGTTGAACACCGCAATGTTGCGGGTCTTGGCCGCCTGGAACATCTTCAGCCGCTTGTCCATCTCGCCCAGCGCCCAGCGGAGGGAATACGCCACCTTCTTGGGATCGGTGATGACCGGAACCAGCAGGTGCGGCAGATCGTTGTAGGGAGGGAACTCGACCCGCTTGGGATCGACCAGGATCAGGCGCAGTTCCTCGGGCGTCCGGCTCATGAGCAGTCCGACGAGAATGGCGTTCAGGCAGACGCTCTTACCCGAGCCCGTCTGCCCGGCGACCAGCATGTGCGGCAGCGTCGCCAGGTCGAGCACGAGGTCCTTGCCCACGACGTCCTTGCCCATGGCCAGCGGCAGGGCATACGTCCCCTTCTCCCACTTTTCACTCTCCAGCACCTGCCGCAGCGTCACCTTTTGCGCCACCGGGTTGGGCACCTCAATGCCGCATACCTTCTTGTTCGGGATCGGCGCCTGCACGCGCAGGCTGGCGGCGCCGAGCGCAAGCTGCAGGTTGCGCACTTCGGCGGCGATCCGCTCCACCCGGACACCCGGCCCGGGCAGCACCTCATACTGGGTCACGACCGGGCCCGGGATGATGTTGGTCACCTCGATCTGAATGTTGAATTCCTTGAATTTGGCGATCAGGTTGGCGGCCGTCTGCTCCATGTCGCCGAAGGTGGGGCTGTCATCGGGCACGGGCGACAGCAAATCGACCGGCGGCAGGCGATAGGGTTCCGGCTGCAGATCCGGTTCGGCCGCCTCGCCGGCGTCATCCGCCACCGGGGGGACCGCACCCACGCCAGCCGCGGCCGGTTCGGCGGCCGCATCCGCGCCCGCGCGCTGTTCGCGTTGCGCCGCTTCGCGCATCGCCGCCGCCTGGTTGCGCAGGTCATCCTCCGGTTGCGGCGCGGCGCGCAGGCGCTCTTCCGCCAGCACCCGTTTGCGCTCATCGAAGGCGCGCCGGGACTCCTCTTCCTTCTGCTGTCTCGTCAGCCGTTCCTGCTCGCGCAGCGCGCGGGCGGCCTCCCGGGCGTCCCGCATCTGTTCACGCGCCGCGTCTTTCGCGGCGGCCTCCGCTTCGCGGCCCAGCCGCTCCGCCTGCTGGCGCGCCTGTTTGCGCCGATCCCGCAGCCGGTGCAGGAGCCAGCACCCCGCGCACCACAGCGTCCGCAACCCGATCGCCAGCATGCCGAACACCACGGCCAGCGTCGCCGCCACTACCGCGCCGCCCACCGGATTGAGCCAGCGCTTGAGAAAGCCCGTCATGACCCATTGCCCCACGACGCCGCCCGCGTTCGGGGTGATGTTCAGCGCCGACATCCACCCCGTCAGGGGCGCGGCGCCGGCCGCCAATTGCACGAGCGCGCACACCATCACGAAGAACGGGACGCCCCAGAGCAGGCGCCTGCCGAGGCGCACGGGATGGCCGAAGGCCAGCAGCAGGCCGACGAGCATCAGCACCGGCGGCAGCAGCCACAGCGCCAACCCGAACAGCGCATAACCTCCAAAGACCAGCCAGGCGCCGACCACCCCCATCAGGTTCGCGGACGGCAGGTTGGCCGGAACATGCACCCACGCAATATCCCGGCAGTCGTAGGTCACCAGCGCGAGCACGGGGAACAGGCTGGCCGGAATCAAGGCGGCGCCCATCAGCCGCGCTGCCAGACTCGGCGGCGGAACCGTAACAGTTGCTTGTTCGTCGTCAGCCATAGCCCTCACCCTTCGGGAACCTTCGCGGCGCCTTCAGACCCCGCCCCCGCCTCCGCTTCCGCTTCCGGTTGCACCGGTGTCACGGTGACCGTCGGCGGCTCGGTCTCGGCGGTCTCGAACGATAGATCATAGGGGAGAAACACCTTCACCGGCAAGACATTGGTTCCGAGCCGCTGCGCGTCGCGCCTGTCGACAAAGACCGAAACCTGATCGGATTGCAGGGCGTTGACCACCTCCGCCCGGCCCGTCAGCTTCACGACCACCTCCGGCGGCGCGCAGGCCCACCGGCGCCCATCGCCCGGCAGACCCGTCACCAGCACCGTGACGTTCGAAAACACGCTCGTGAACCGATCGGTGATGATCTTGACTTCGGCCGTCACTTCGGCCGGCTCCAGTTTGACCAGCCGGGACACGCTGGGCTGCAGGATCGGCACCGTCTTGCGGTAACCCTGCACACGGCCGTCCACGTCAACCGGCCCGGTTTGCAGTTGAACGCCGCTCGCCGCCATCGCCTCAAGCTGATCGCGCGAGCCGGTCACACGGACCGTCTTGGGCGTATAGTCGATGACCACGCGGCCCCGATACGGCTTGCCCACCACGACGGGTTCGGCCACGGGCAGTTCGACCTCGCCGCGCACGTCGTAAGTGACCTTCGCCGTTCGGGGGTCGATCTTGATCACCCGCATCTGCCGGTTGGCGCCCTGCAGATTGCGCGACGAAAGACGGAACTCCTCGGTATTGCCCCGCATGCGCGAACGGTTGCCAAACGCCGACCGCAACAGGCGGCCGAACCAGGAGGGTTTAACTGCGCGCCCCTCCGAAACGCTGGGGCGGACCAGCATCAGCAGATTGCGGCTGTCCAGCCGCTGCAACTCCGTCAGCGAACCCTGAATGGTCACCGACACGGCCAGCGGCTCGATCGTGGCGGCCGCCACCTGTGCCTGAGGATCGATATCCAGCGGCACCACGACCGTCTCGACATGCCGGATGCGCGCACGAATGAAGAGATACAGGATGGTCGCCAGCACCAGCGCCACCGTCTTCCAGGGCCAGTCGCGCAGCACCCAGAAAAAAACGTCGCCCAGAAACTCGTTGCGGCGCCATCCCGTCGAGCGGTCAGCCATGGTTCACCTCCCGCCGCCGCCTGATGCGCTGCCGCATCCGTTGCGGATCCCAGTTCTGCGGACTCCGGTTCAGCCGCTCCAGGAATCGTCCGAACGTCAGGGAGTCGCCGCTTACCAGCGGATCCAGCGCGCGCAGATACCGGCGCAACGCATCCGGCCGCATGTCCCGGTAGAACTTGCCGTCATGCGCGATGGAAACGGCTCCCGTCTCTTCGGATATGACGATGACCACCGCATCGCTCGCCTCGCTCAGCCCCAGCGCCGCCTGATGGCGCGTCCCCAGCCCCCGCATCTCCGGTCGCTGCCGCTCCGAAAGCGGAAAGATGCATCGCGCCGCCACCAGGCACTCGCCCCGGACGATCACCCCGCCGTCGTGCAGCGGCGCGGGCGGATAGAACAGCGTCTGCAGGAGTTCGGGAATCAGGGGCGCGTCGATCCGCACGCCCGAATCCACATACACGCCGAGCGATTCCGCCCGCTCGATCGCGATCAAGGCGCCAATCCGTCGCTCCGAGAGCCGGTCCACCACCTCGAAGAGCTTCTCCGACACCTGTTCCGGCTGCCGGTGCCGCGCCGTCTGCCAGGGCAGCGCGCTGAGATAGGGCTGCTTGCCGAGCCTGGCCAGACCCCGTCGGAATTCGGGATGAAAGATGATCACGACCCCGAAGGCGAGATACAGGGCCAATCCCCCGAACAGCCAGCCCAGCACATCGAGATTGAAGATGCTGATCGAGGCGACGGCGACCACGACCACGATGCCCAGCCCCATCAACATGGCGGCGGCGCGCGTCCCGCGGATGAATCGCAACACGTAATAGAGCGCCACGGCCAGAATGGCGATTTGCAGAATGTCGCGAAACTCGATCTGGAGCGGTGTCAGCATCGCCCACCCCGCGGCTTCCCCGGTTCAACCGCAGCGCGCACGCGCAACGCGTCCGCGGTTTCGCGCACATCGTGAACCCGCACCACGGAGGCGCCGCGCTGCACGGCGAGCATCGCGGCGGCGACGCTGCCGGCCATCCGCTCGGCGGGAACCGTCCGGCCGGTCAGCGCGCCGATGAACCGCTTGCGTGAAAGCCCGACCAGGACCGGTCCCAGCGTCGTCAGCCGCGCCAGATCGCGCAGCAGGGCGACGTTGTGTTCCGTCTCCTTGGCAAAGCCGAAGCCGGGATCGACCAGGATCGCCTCCGGCGCCACGCCCGCCGCGCGGGCGGCGTCCACGGCGGCGCGCAATTCATCGCACACCTCCCGCACCACGTCCTGATACACGGCCAGCCCGTTCATGGTCTGCGGCGTGCCGCGCAGGTGCATCAGCACCACGCCCGCGCCGGTCTCGACCGCCACCCGCAGCATCTCCGGATCCCCGCCGAGCGCCGTGACGTCGTTGATGATGCAGGCGCCGGCGAGCAGCGCCGCGCGGGCGACCGCCGCCTTGCGGGTGTCGACCGAAAGCGGCGCCTGCGTCCGGCGGGACAGCTCGCGGATGACCGGAATCACGCGGTTCAACTCCTCGTCGAGCGTCACCCCGGCCGCACCCGGCCGGGTCGACTCGCCGCCCACGTCCAGGATGTCGGCGCCGGCCTCCAGCAGCGCGAGGCCGTGAGCCGCCGCGCGCTCGGGCGCGCCGTTCCACAGGCCGCCGTCGGAGAAGCTGTCGGGCGTGACATTGACAATGCCCATGACTTGCGGCCGATCCAGACTGATCGCCCGCCCGCGACACCGCCACACGCTCTGACTGCCACTGCCCATCGCGCATGCTCCCCCGATTTAGACAGGCGGCGCGGGTGGTGGAGACGGGGCTTCGCCATCGATCGCCGCAGCTGGCGTCGCCGGCGCGGGAATCGCGGCCTGGGACTCGGCCCGCGCCCGGGCCTGCGCCAGCGCCTCGGCCTCTTTCTCGGCGCGCGCCCGGCTCTCCCGACTTTCCCGTTCGGCCAGCTCCTCGCGCGTCAGGAAGCGCCCCAGCTTCGCCAGATCGGCCACCTCGCGGCCGTCCATCGTCTCCTCCTCCAGCAGGCGCTCCACCAGAATCTGCAGCTTGTCGCGGTGGGCCGTCAGCAGGGCGTCGGCCCGGTCGCACGCCTCGCGGATCAGCCGGCTGATCTCCGCGTCGATCTTCTCCGACGTGGCCTCGCTGTGCGACTGCGATCGCGACACTTCGCGCCCGAGAAAAATAAGTTCCTGATTCTCGCCAAACGCCTGGGGTCCGATCACCTCGCTCATGCCGTATTCGCAGACCATGTGGTGCGCGATCTGGCTCGCCATGCGGATGTCCATCCGCGCGCCCGTGGACACATCGCCGGTGTGCAGTTTTTCGGCTATGCGCCCGCCCATGAGCACCACCAGTTGATCCAGGAGCTCGTTGCAGGTCCGGTTGAGCACGTCGTGATCCGGCAGCGACATCGTCGCGCCCAGCGCCTGCCCGCGCGGGATGATCGTGACCTTGTGCACCGGCTCGGTGTGCTCCAGCAGAACCTGCGTCAGCGCATGACCCGCCTCATGCCAGGCGGTGATGTTCCGCTCCTTCTCGCTCATCGCCCGGCTCCGCCGCTCGCGCCCCCACAACACCTTGTCGCGGGCCTCTTCGAGATCGGTCTGATCCACCCCCTCCTTGTTCTGGCGGGCGGCCAGCAGGGCCGCCTCGTTGAGCAGGTTGGCCAGATCGGCGCCGGAGAATCCCGGGGTGCCGCGCGCCGACCGCCGCAAGTCGGCGGTCGGTCCCAGCTTGAGCTTCTGCGCGTGCATCCGCAAAATCTCCTCGCGGCCGTCGAGCGTCGGCAGATCGATCATGATCTGCCGGTCGAACCGCCCCGGCCGCAACAGGGCCGGGTCGAGCACGTCGGAACGGTTCGTCGCCGCGATGATGATCACCCCGTCGGAGGTTTCAAACCCGTCCATCTCGACCAGCAGGGCGTTGAGCGTCTGCTCGCGCTCGTCGTGCCCGCCGCCGATTCCCGTGAAGCGGCTGCGCCCGACGGCGTCGATCTCATCGATGAAGATGATGCACGGCGCGTTTTTCTTGCCCTGCTCAAACATGTCGCGCACCCGCGAGGCGCCGACACCCACAAACATTTCCACGAAGTCCGAGCCGCTGATGCTGAAGAAGGGCACGTCGGCCTCGCCCGCGATCGCCTTGGCCATCAGCGTCTTGCCGGTGCCCGGCGGCCCCATCAGCAGAACCCCCTTGGGAATGCGACCGCCCAGCCGTGAGAATTTCTTCGGTTCCTTCAGGAACTCGACGATCTCCTGCACCTCCTCCTTCGCCTCCCGGATCCCGGCCACGTTGGCGAAGGTGATCTTCTTCTTGTCCTGATTCAACATCTTGGCGCGGCTTTTCCCGAAATTCATCGCGCCCATCCCCGATGATCGGACCTGCCTCATGAAAATGAAATAGAGCAGACCGATGAACAGCACCACCGGAAGGAGCTGGAACATCAGCGCCGTCCAGACCGATTTGGTCTCCACCGACGGATGCACGCCGTGGACGCGCAGCCGCTCCGTGAGCGCGGTGCCGTCGGAACCCAGAATCGTCAGCTTGACCTTCTCCCGGCTGCCCTTCCTGACCGCGCTCACATGGAGGATGCCGCTCGACGGGTCGGGGACGAAGGCCACCTTCTCAATCTCGCCCTTCGCCGCCAGTTGCTCCAGCTCGCCGTCGGAAATCTCGCGCGTGCCGCCCACGGCCTTGTCGCCGGACACCATCCACAGGGTCATACCCAGAAAAATGAGCACCGCCATCCAGGCCAGCAGAAAACGCTGCGGCGGCACTCCCTCCGGACGTTCCCCCCCCCCTCCGCTCTTGGGCAACTGGGGCGGCGCGCTCGGCGCCTCTTTTTTCGGTTCGTCGTTCATCATGTACGGCACAGGCTCCTCATAAACGGGTTCAGTATAGACCACCCAGAAGCCGGGGTCAATCACCAGCATTGCCTTTGCCCCCCGAAAGCCGGGCGCAGGGCAGTGCCGATACGGGTTACTCCCTGATATTTATCTTCATCTTACTCGTAATCGTAATCTTACTCGATTTTCCCCAACCCTCGCGGAATTTTTTCCTTCGTGCCCTTCGTGTTCGTAGCGCCGACTGCCGGTTATAGGTTATTCCGCCACGATGACAAAATCGGCGGCGCATTCGAACCGGACGGGGTCCGTCCCGGACGATGAGTAGACGCGCAGGATGTGCGTGCCCGCCGGAACGGCTTCCACGACGATGTCACGTTGATAGCCCTGCTGACGCACGGGCAGCATTCGGGTGTCCGCACCATCCCGCCGGCTCAGGGTGGCGATCAGTCTCACGCCTTCAGGCGCCAGGAGCGTGATGCCGGCTTGGGCACCCTCACTCACGTGCAGCGTGTCCGTGAAGGCATTCGCGAGCCGCAGGCCATCCGTGAAGAAGGTCGGCTTCAGATTGGGCAGCGCCGCAAAGCTCGCGACATCGGGAACCGGATTCAGCAGGAGCTGCCACGCCGTCGATTCGGGGAGATGATCGAAGATCAGCTGATTGGCCGGCGTGTTGAAGTAGTAGGCGCGGCGCGCCGCATAGGCGGCTTCGATCGGTTCCGTCTGGCGAGCCCCCCAGGTCGCATCCAGCAGCATCCACGTCTGGTCAACCTCGACCGCGTTCCACGCATGCTTGAAGGCGCTGATGAGCGTGTCATCCTCGGTGCCGCGGTATCCGCGCACATCGCCGATCAGATACGTCGCGCGCAAGCCGACGCTTTGCGCCAGCGCATTGAACAGCCAGGCGTAGCCGATGCAGACCGTCGTGCCGCGGCGCAGCACGCTCAGCGGGTCGTGGTCGTGACAGTAGTCCTCGGCGCCGCCGACGATGTGCGCCCACTCCTCCGTATCGTACCGGATATGCTCGGTGAGCCAGTCGTAGATCGCGCGGGCGCGCTGCAGACCGTTGGTGCTGCCAGCCGTGATCTGAAGCGCCAATGCGCGCACTTCGGCGGGAATGGGCTGTCCCGTGCTGGCGCGCAAGGCGGCAAACAAGGGGTGCTCGCCCGTGGCGCCGGCGGCGGACTTCCCCGCGCCGTCCGGGCCGGCGGCGAGACGTCCGCCCGACGGCTCGGCGCGCGCCTGGAAAAGGGAATTTGAATATGCATGCGGCGGGGACGGCTCCCGGCCACCGACACCGGAGGCGTGCGTCACACGCCGGACGGCGGCGGTGTGCGGCGCACTGATCGAGGCGGCGCGGGCCCCGGCCACCGACGCCGGGTCGGCGGGGCGCCCACACGCGCTCCCCGGACGCGCCGGCTGCCACGCGCACCGGAAAACCCCGCCGAGCACGAGGGCTAGCGCCGAGGCCGCGACCAGCGCCAGCAGCCCCCGAACGGCTACGGTCCGTTTTCCGCCGTTTCGCACAACGCCGCTACTCCATCCTGCCCACGCCCGGTTTGCCGGCGCCATCGGCGATGACGGACACGACCGTCTTGAGCCAGGCGCGCACGGCGGCGGCCGCATCGGCGTCGAGCCGCTGAACCGCCTCGGTCCAACTCGCGCCGGTCAGCGAGGCGACAATCGGCGCGAGTGCCTCGGGACTGCCCATCCCGGCGCGCGCGCCCAGCGCCTGCGCGACCCGTTCGCGCACCGGATCCCATCCGGCAGGGAAACACGCGCGCTCGGCATCCGTCCCGATGATGCGGACAAAGGCGTTGAGCCGCTCCATCCGCTCGCGCAAGGCCTCGTCGAGACGCTGCATCGCCCCGGCGTGGCACCGCGCCCCCCACGGGGTGCCGGCCATGAAGCCGGCCCGGACGCGGCGGTACCACTGATCCAGCGCCAGCAGGTTGCCCATGTAGATCAGGTTGTTGCGGACCACCCGCTCCGGATGACGGCAGACCACATCGTACAGCCGCTCCCCCGGCGTGGGGGGCGGCGGCACCACCAGCAAGCCCGGCGTCTCGACGTCGTGGCGCAGCACCTGTCCCGCGGCCAGCACCGTGCCATACGCCACACGCACCGGACCGACCGCTCCGCACTGACCGCCCAGAAAGATGCGCCGGCTCCGCAACAGCACGCCGTCGGGCACACAGCCGAAGAGCGACGCCGTCGCCTTGTCCCCGTGCGGCGTGAAGTTGAAATGGATGAAGGACGAACCGACCTCGGAGTGATGGTCGCTCCCAGTGCCGCCGGCGAGCAGGCAGTCGCAGAAATTGACCAGACTCCCCGTCGTCGCAAAGGGCATGAGGAGGGTCTGCTTGAACCCGCAGCAGTGGCCGAAGGTCGCCCGTTCCTCAAAGAGGCATCCCGGCCGAACGTGCGCCTGATCCGATCCGCTCACCCCGTCCAACAGCGTCGCCCGCTCGAAACTCCCGCCCCCGAGCATGATGCCCGCACCCAGCTGGCAGTCGTTCAACCGGAGGGGCCCCTCGGCGCCCAGGCGGCAATTCGGTCCCACCGCCAGCTCGCGCCCCTCCAGCCGGCATCCGGGATAAAGCACCACGCCGGCCTCGATCCGCCCGGGGTCCACATCGGGCGCCACGCACACGGCGGCGGGATCCACCAGCACCACACCGCGCTCCTGCAGCCGGCGTTTCATCGTGTCCGTTTTCATCCGACCTCCCTCACATCAACGTCCGGGTGATGACGGCGGCCACATGATCGTGCCACCGGTCCACCAGCGCCTGCGTCCGCGCCTCGACCAGAATCCGTATCTTCGGCTCGGTCCCGGAATATCTTACCACGATGCGACCCACATCGACCAGCGCCTGTTCCGCCTCCACAATCGCGGCTGCAAGCGCCGGAATCCCGCTGATCGGCCGCTTCTCGCGAACCTTCAGCCCGGTCAGTTTCTGGGGATATTCCTCCATGCAGTCCGCCAGCGCCGCCAGCGGCTGGCCCGATTGCTTCATGACGCGCATCACCTGCAGGGCGCTGATGATGCCGTCGCCGGTTGTGGCAAAGTCATGGAAAATCAGATGCCCCGACTTCTCCCCGCCCAGCGACAGGCCCTCCGCGCGCATCCGCTCGATGACGTACCGGTCGCCGACGTCGGTCACCTCGACGGCGATGCCGTGCCGCTTCATGGCGTCGTGCAGACCCAGGTTGCTCATGCTCGTGCAGACCAGCGTGTTTTTTGCCAGCGTGCCCGCCTCGCGAAACGCCAGCGCGCAGATCGCCAGGATGCGGTCGCCGTCGACGACGCGCCCGTCCGCATCGCTGAAAATCACCCGGTCGGCGTCGCCGTCCAGCGCAATTCCGAGATCGGCGCCGCACTCCCGGACCCGCCCGGCCATCACTTCGGGATGCAGCGCGCCGCAGCCGTTGTTGATGTTGTAGCCGTCGGGGTCGGTGTTCATCTTCACGACCGTCGCGCCCAGCTCGCGGAAGATGTACGGCGCCATCTGGTAGGCCGCGCCGTTGGCGGCGTCGAGGACGATCTTGAGCGGATTCAGCTTCTCGCTGCGAATCGTGCTTTTGGCGAACTCGATGTAGCGCCCGCGGGCGTCATCCACGCGATAGGCCTTGCCGAGCTGGTCGCTGCGGATGTGTTCCGACAGGATGCGCCCGCTCAACACTCGCTCGGAGATCGCCTCCTCCTGCGCGTCGTCGAGCTTGTAGCCGTCGGTATTGAAGATCTTGATGCCGTTGTCATCAAATGGATTGTGCGACGCCGTCACCATGATCCCCGCGTCGGCCGCGAGCGAACGGGTCAGGTGCGCCACCGCCGGCGTGGGCACGGGGCCGACGAGAAAGACATCGGCGCCCATGGAGACCAGCCCGCTGGTGAGGGCGCTTTCGAGCATGTAGCCCGACAGCCGCGTGTCCTTGCCCAGGACAACCCGCTTGCTGCCGTGGCCGCTGGAACCGATGACGGCAGCGACGGCCTTGCCCAGTTGCATCGCCATCTCGGGGGTCACCGGATCTCGGTTCGCCTGCCCCCGCACACCGTCTGTGCCGAATAATTTCGCCATACCTGCCATCCCGTTCCCGGCTCCGCCGGTTATTCGACCGTGACGCTCTTCGCCAGATTGCGGGGTTGGTCAATCGCGCAACCGCGGAGACGCGCGACATGGTAGGCCAGCAACTGCAGCGCGACCACCGTGACGATCGGCGTGGTATACAGGCCGCTCCGCGGCACCGCAATGACGGCATCCGAGACGGCGCACGCCTCGTCGTCGCCCTCGGTCACAATCCCCAGCACCGGCGCGCCGCGGGCGCGGCACTCCTGCGCATTGCCCAGCGTCTTGTCCTTGCCCGGCATGTCGTTGAGGAGGGCCACCACCGGAACCTGCTCGTCGAGGAGCGCGATCGGCCCGTGCTTCAGCTCGGCCGCATGGTACCCCTCGGCGTGGATGTAGCTGATCTCCTTGAGCTTGAGCGCGCCTTCCAGCGCCACCGGATAGAGCACCCCGCGGCCGATGTAGAACATGTCCCGCGTCTTCACAAACCGCTCGGCCAGCTCGGCGATCCGGTCGTTCTGCCGCAACACGCAGCGCACCGCGTCGGGGAGCGCCTGCAGTTCGCGGCACAGTCCGACCCCCTCCTCGCGGGAGAGCCTGCGGCCGCGGCCGAACTTGAGCGCGAGCAACGTCAGCACCGTGAGCTGGCTGGTGAACGCCTTGGTCGAGGCTACGCCGATCTCGGGCCCCGCGTGGAGATAAACGCCCCGCCCGGCGGCGCGGGCGATGGTGGATCCTACCACGTTGCAAATGCCCGCCACCCACGTCCCCTTGCCCGAAGCCTCGCGCACCGCCGCCAGCGTGTCGGCGGTTTCGCCCGACTGGCTCACGGCGAGCACGAGGTCGTCGGGCGAGAGGATCGGGTTGCGGTAACGGAACTCCGCCGCCTGCTCCGCCTCGACCGGAATGCCGGCGAGGCCTTCAAAAGCGTACTTGCCAGCCATGCCGGCATGGAGCGATGTTCCGCACGCCACGACCACGATGCGTCGCACGGCGGCCAGCTCGCGCGGTGACATCCCCAAGCCGGCGCACATCGCCGTGCCCGCCTCCAGATCCAGCCGGCCGCGAAAGGCGTTCTCGATCGCTTCGGGCTGCTCGTGAATCTCCTTCATCATGAAGTGCGCAAAACCGCCCTTTTCGGCCGCGCCGGCGTCCCAGTCCACCTGGGCGACGCTGCGGGAGACCGGCACCCGGTCGCGGGTGCGTATGTCGGCTTCCCCGTTCTTGATATGCGCCACATCGCCATCCTCCAGGTAGACGACCTGCCGCGTCCGGCTGATCACCGCCGTCACGTCGCTCGCCACGAGCGTCTCGCCGACGCCCATGCCCAGCACCAGCGGGCTGCCCTGGCGCGCCGCGACCAGTTCGCCGGGATGATCGGCCGACACCACGGCGATGCCGTAGGTTCCCGTGACATGGCTCAGGGCCTCGGCGACCGCCGACGTCAGATCGCCCCGGTAACACTCGCCGATGAGCCGGGCCAGCGCCTCGGTGTCGGTCTGGGAGGCAAACACATGGCCGCGCGCCTCCAGTTTCCGCCGCAGCGCGGCATGGTTCTCGATGATGCCGTTGTGAACCAGCGCGATCCGGCCCGACCGGTCCAGATGCGGATGGGCGTTCGCCTCGGTGGGCGCGCCATGCGTGGCCCACCGCGTGTGGCAGATTCCGGTGCCCGCCCGGCGGCTCACATCCTCCCGCCACTCCGACGCGATCCGGTCGGCCAGCCCCTGCACCTTGCCGACCGACTTGCAGATGCGCAACATCCCGTCATCCACCAGCGCGACCCCGGCCGAATCATAGCCACGGTATTCCAATCGATGCAGCCCCGCCAGCAGGACGCCGCACGCACCCTCAAGCCCCACATAGCCCACAATTCCACACATCGCGACCTCCCACCTGCAACCGGTCGGCAGAAACTCCCGGCATCGCTTCAAACGTCGCGCTGATGAAACCACAAAGCCCGGCCCTTGTCAAACATTCTGGACAAAACAAAACCGCGTCCGCCAGTGGCTGGGCGGACGCGGCTTCTGTGATCTGAGAGACATGTAATCATGTCCGCAATTTCATGGTGCACGGTGTACTAGGCGGCGCCGAGCTGGAAGCGGACAAAACGGGTGACCGTGAGGGTGTCGCCCGCCTTCTTGGCGGCGTCGTTGACCACCTGCGTGATCGTCTGCTTCGGTTCCTTGACGAACGGCTGGTCGATCAGGCAGATCTCGGAGAAGAACTTCTGTATCTTGCCCTTGAGGATGTTTTCGATGATGTTCACGGGCTTGCCCTCGACCTGCTTGCGGTAGATGTCCTTTTCGGCCTCGATGTCGGCGGCCGGCACTTCGCTGCTTCTCACATAGCGGGGGTTGGCCGCCGCGACCTGGAGCGCCAGATCGTGAATCATCTCGGCGACGGCGGGATGGGCGGTCGTCTCCGGCTTGCCGCAGGCGACCTCGACCAGCACGCCCACCTTGCCGCCCATGTGGATGTACGATTCGACGCGCGTGTTCGCCGATGCGGCGAAGCGCGCCACCCGGCGGATCTTCAGGTTCTCGCCGGTTGCGGCGATGAGCGCCACCAGTTCATCCTTCAGGGTTTCGGCCACGGCCAGGTCGCCGGCCAGCACCCGTCGGGCGACATCCGCCACGAACGCCTTGAATCGCTCGGTCTTGGCGACAAAGTCGGTCTCGCAGTTGATCTCGGCCAGGGCGAGCGTGGCGCCATCGGCCGAGGCCGCGGCGGCGACGATCCCCTCCTTGGACTCCTTGTCCGCGCGCTTGACCTGGATGGCCAGCCCCTTCTCGCGGAGAATCTTGATGGCGGCGTCCATGTCGCCCTGGGTTTGGATCAGCGCTTTCTTGCAGTCCATCATGCCGGCGTTGGTGCGGGTGCGGAGGTCGTTGATCATTGCAACAGTGATTTCTGCCATGGGAGGTCCTCTCGTGTCAATCGGTTGTCAAAAGCGGCGCGGCGCCACGCGATGGGGCCGCGCCGGGTAGGGTTGGAGTGCGGATCATTCGGCCGCCGGCTCGGCGGCCGGCGCGGGCTCGGCGGCCGGCGCGGCGGGCGCGGCCGGCGCGGGC